>NZ_OY781981.1:694166-1388333 GCF_963677565.1 uncultured Draconibacterium sp.
GTTGCAACAGGTTGTGTTTTCCCAAAATTAATCTTGCAGTACCAATTAAACCAGCCAGCAGCACTACAATTAGTATGGAATAAACCGGGTTCACCCCATTTCTGAAAGCCAGGGCAAACAATGCTCCTGATAAACTACCAATGGCCGCCATATGATTGCTGATCTTCCATTTTAGCGAAATTACCAACAAAGCAATTATTACCAGAACCGAAGCCAGCATGAATAACTTAAATTCAGGAACTGCCTGTACTTTTTTTAGCAATATAAATCCGAGGTAATAAAAAACAGAGGCACTCAACAAAGGGATCAAACGATCTCTGCTAGTGGGCATACTTACGTTAAAGTTCGGATTTAATGACAACACTGCAACAGAGAGCATCGGAAGAATACAGGTAGTAAAAAATACCACAAGCAATATAAAACGTTTGGCCTCCCATAAAAGCAATTCAAAATAAAACCCGGAATGAAGCAACAGAAACATTCCAATTGTTGGTACCAGTACCGGGTGAAAAATTATTGATATTATTTTTGCGAGTTGTTTGCCCATATTACAATTCTTTGCGCAAACGTGCTACCGGAATTCCCAGTTGTTCGCGGTATTTTGCAACTGTTCGTCGGGCAATGTTATATGATTTTTCCTTTAAAATCTGGGCCAGCTTTTCATCGGTTAAAGGCCGGTGCTTATCTTCTCCGGCAATACACTCCTGCAAAATCTTTTTTATCTCGCGGGTAGATACTTCCTCGCCGTCATCTTTTGCCAAACCTTCTGAAAAGAAATATTTGAGCGGATAAATACCAAAATGTGTTTGAATATACTTACTGTTCGAAACCCTTGATATAGTAGAAATATCGAGTCCTGTTCTTTCTGCAATGTCTTTTAAAATCATTGGCCGAAGTTTGGTCTCGTCTCCTTCCTGAAAATATTCTTTCTGAAAGCTAATGATCTCTGACATGGTAAGCAACAATGTTGTTTGCCGTTGGTGAATTGCATCGATAAACCATTTTGCCGAATCCATTTTTTGTTTCACAAAAATCATTGCCTCTTTATCGGTTTTTTGCGACTTTTGGTTTTGGCTCATGGTTCTCAGCATTTCCGAATAGGTATCGTTGATTTTTAGTTCCGGAACATTTCGCTGATTCAACGATAAACTTAATTCTCCGTCAACCAGTTCAAGAATAAAATCAGGAACAATATGCTGGTTCGATTTATTTAAAGGATTACTGTAAGAACTTCCCGGTTTCGGATTCAACTTCAATACTTCATCGATTCCCTTTTTCAACTCTTCTTCGGTCAATTCAAGCTTTGTACGAATTTTATCGTAATGCTTTTTTGTAAACTCTGCAAAATAATCTTTTACAATCGTTTTGGCGAGCTTATATTCGTGTTCATCCTTTCGGTTTAATTGAAGCAGCAAACACTCGCGCAAATCGCGTGCTGCAATTCCCGGAGGATCAAACTCCTGAATGGCCAATAAGATTTTCTCCAGTTTTTCCTCCGGAACATCAAGATTCATGTTAAAGGCCAAATCGTCGCTAATGGCCATTAAATCTCTTCTTAAATAACCATCATCATCAATATTTCCGATAATATATTCGGCCAGTTGCTGCTCCTCATCATTTAAATCGGCAAGTCCCAGCTGTTCATTTAAAAATTCATGAAAACTTGTACCTACCGAAAAAGGAACATCAATGTATTTATCGTCTTTGGAGTAATTGTTTACGTTTAACTTGTAAGTTGGAATTTCATCGTCCTCATAATAATCATCCATCGAAAACTCTTCGTTATCAACGTCCGAGTTATTATCGCTATTATCATCCACCTGATCATCAACCGACGCGGGATTATCCGATTCTAATTCCAAAACCGGATTCTCTTCCAATTCCTTTTTGATTCGCTGCTCGAGTTGCATAGTTGGGATTTCCAAAAGCTTGATCACCTGAATTTGCTGAGGTGATAACTTTTGGAGCAGCTTCTGTTGTAATGTTAGTTTTTGCTCCATAATCCCAATTGTTAACCTCGTAAAAATAACATTTTTTTCGGAGTAGCTTCTCTAAATTACGCCATCAAAATTCGGCATTTTTTGGTGCACGTGGGAATGCGATCACGTCTCTGATATTACCCATTCCGGTAACAAAAAGCATAAGGCGCTCGAAACCAAGACCAAAGCCGCTGTGAACCACCGAACCAAATCGGCGTGTATCCAGATACCACCACATTTCTTCAGCCGGGATATCCATTTCTTCCATGCGGGTAGTTAGTTTCTCAAGATCCTCTTCTCGCTGCGAACCTCCAATAATTTCGCCAATTCCCGGAAACAGAACATCCATTGCTCCAACAGTTTTACCATCATCGTTCTGCTTCATATAGAACGCTTTAATATCTTTCGGATAATCGGTAAGAATTACCGGACATTTAAAATGTTTTTCCACAAGATAACGTTCGTGCTCACTTTGCAAATCAACTCCCCAGTCGACCGGGAACTGAAATTTTTTCTTTTTATATGGTTTTGAGTTTTTCAATACATCAATTGCATCGGTGTATGGCAGGCGCACAAATTCGTTCTTAAGAACAAACTCCAACTTTTCAATTAAATCCATCGAACGCTGATCCTGCGGTTTACTTTTTTCTTCCTGTTTTAGTCTTTGCGCCAGAAACTGCAGGTCGTCCATACAATTATCAAGTGCATATTTTATACAATATTTCAGAAATTCTTCTGCCAAATCCATGTTGTCTTTCAGATCGTAAAAAGCCATTTCTGGTTCGATCATCCAGAACTCAGCCAGGTGACGTGTGGTATTCGAATTCTCGGCACGGAATGTTGGACCAAACGTATAAATCTCGCCCAATGCCAATGCACCCAATTCGCCTTCCAACTGACCAGACACTGTTAAATTGGTGGCTTTTCCGAAAAAGTCCTGAGAGTAATCTACCTCGCCTTCTTCAGTCAACGGCGGATTTTTAGGATCGAGTGTTGACACACGAAACATCTGACCTGCCCCCTCAGCATCGCTGGCCGTTACAATTGGCGTGTGCAGGTAATTAAATCCTTTTTCGTTAAAATATTTATGAATGGCAAAAGCCATTGCGTGACGGATACGGAAAACGGCGCTAAATGTATTGGTACGAAAACGCAGGTGAGCATTTTCACGCAAAAACTCGAGCGAATGTTTTTTGGGCTGAATCGGATACTTTTCAGGATCGGCGGCGCCCAGCAAATCAATGGATTTTGCATTAAGCTCAACGCTTTGCCCGCTTCCGGCCGATTCTACCAATTCGCCGGTAACAGCAATTGCTGCTCCGGTTGTTATCTTGTGCAATAACTCCTCATCAAAATTTTCAACATCAACAACCACCTGAAGATTATGAATTGTAGATCCATCGTTCAGCGCAATAAAATTTACATTTTTACTTCCGCGCTTTGTCCTTACCCAACCTTTGGCAACCACTTCGCTGCCAGTTTCTCCATTCTTCAGAATCTCTTTGATTTTTAAACGTGCCATGATGTTTATTTTTTCTGCCTTTAAATTGTCTGTTTAGCCTTTTACGGCTTTTTTTACTTTACAAATTTTAAGCTTACAAATTTATACTTTATTAGCAATAATGTAACTGTAAGAAACATTTTGAGCAGATTTTTAATACTTACGTGAAAAACACCCCTTAAAACTGGACTGTTTAGGGAAAAAAGCTCATAAATAAAAAAGGCCGCCTTTAAAAAGACAGCCTTGATCCAACAAGTACTTTTAAGTGTTAACTCCCCTGTTTCCCATTCTGACGACCACCCTGGTTTCCTTTAGTTGATGACGTTCCTGTTCCATCACAATCACCATCTGCAGTATTATATCCGGATGAGCCTCCCTGTCCATTTCGTTGTCCTCCGTTTCCATATCCGTTTCCTCCGGCACCATATGCCTGACCGCTTGATCCAGCCAGGATTGCTTCAAACTCTTCAACAGAGATAAATTGAGGTGTGTAGCTTTCACCTAGCGCTTCCAAATTACGCACAAATCCACGCATATGATTTTCCGAACCTTGCAGCAAGTTTTCGTACACACGAATTATATCGGTGTTTTCTGTTTCGGAAAGCAGACCTTTCAAATCATAAATATCCAAATCTTCAACGGTTGCGCCAACTTTTAGTGCCTCAGCCAAACTTGCCGATCCCTTATCAATTAATTGGGCATACAATTCGGCCAATGTTTCGTTCGAGAATTCGCCTTCGCCACCCAGTGCAGAATCGTCAATTCCATATCCGTCAAGAAGTACAAGCACCGCATCCATATGACTTTGCTCGCTGTTGGCAATATTCAGAAATATCTGTTGGCCATAAACCCCGTAGAAATGCATATAAACATCATGCGCCAGTTTTTCTTCCTCGCGCATCAACAGCAATCCTTCAATATCGGCGTCAGTCAATTCTTCATCGAAAGTACAACTGTCCTGACATATAGCTGCAAACTCTACACTTTTATCGGCTAATGCCAACGATTCATCAATACTTTCTGTTTCCGAGCAGGAAGTAAAAAATAATGCTCCCGCTGCCAATACTAAAATTCCGAATTTTTCTAATGTTTTCATAATTACATATTTTATTATTTAAACTTTCTTCTATTCTTTCAAATCTCTTTTTGGGTATATCAATCGGCGAGCTAGTATTGGTTGTTTCCGGGGCAATTACCAAGTATTTCTATTACTTCTGTAATTTGGTCTGTTATTATACCTGCGTCCCTGATAAGCGGATTGCGAATAACAGGTTCCACGGCCATTTCCCCGGGCAAAATTTCCACGACCTCCCAGTTGACCGGAAAAGTTTCTATTTCCTCTTCCTACATTTTGATTTCGTCCGTAACCACCATAAGCCTGAAGCTGATCATATTGAACTTGTTGCTCTTCAGTTAAAAGTGATTTCACCTCATTGTGGTGTGCCTCCACATTTTTTAGCATTTCAGTTCTAATCTCACTTTTCTCAACAGCATTTACTGTTGCACGTCGCTCTTCCCGTAATTCATCCATCGTTTTCTGGTGACTTGCTTCGAGTTCTTGAATACTTTTTTCCTGATCTTCACTCAAGTTCGAAATCTGAGTCAAACAAGGAAGATTCTGATTGTTTTGTACCATGTTTGCTCTTCTTCCACGTTGAGCAAATACGGTTGTTGTTGTTAACATCAGGGCAAAAACCACCCAGGCAATGTTTTTTAACTTGCTAGTTTTCATTTTATTAAAGTTTTATTGTTTTTAAAGTATAAAATGGAACTCCCGATGAATTTTAATCATTCCTACCTGCATATTTTAGAATGTTAAAATTCATGTTCGTTTCATCTTATTAATATTTAAATTGTTTTTACTCTCTGTTCTGCCATCCGTAGCGTCGGCCACCACGTTGAGGCAACGAAACATCTTCTTTTGATTTTGTCATCGACAGGAAAACTTCCTTTAGTTTCTCCTGTTGGTTCTCGTCGCAAACTGCTTTCATATCGAGATAATAATCTGCAGTTACGTCCTTTAAGGTTTTGTGCATCGCTCCTATTTCGCTTGAAATCGAATGAAGTTTTGTGGTGTCAGCCTCAGCTTTTCCCATTTCTTCTACCATTTCAATTCTGAGAAGAGTCAGTTGATCGGATATCCGGCGGGCACTCCGGTTATACGTTCTATTCAATTCCCTAAATAACTCTACCTGTTCGGGTTGCAGGTTTAACTGCTCGCGGAAAAAACGCGTCCGTTGTTCCGAGGGCATCTCAACCTGTTGTGCTTCTGCAGCTTTTTTATCCTGTTGTTTGTGGTACCAAAACGAAAATCCCATCGACAGGTTTGTGGCTGCCAGAATTACGACCACCCAAATTAATATGCGATTTGTATTTTTTCGTGCCATTTGTTATTCCATTAAAAATGATTCAATTGGCTCAGTTTCCAGTTCGTTCCAGTAGGGAACCATTTCCTGTTCACTCAAACTATTATCGGCAAAATCGTTTATAGGTGCCTGCCCCAGTTTAAACCCACCGTAAATACCAAGTAACAGAATTATTGAAAATGCCACCGGCTGCAGAATCCTGGCCAAAACGAGTCGTACAGAAAGCTGCACTTCCGTCTGATTCTCAAGCCTTGCTTTTACTCTTGTGTAAAAGAATGGATTTTCATCTGTTACTTTATCGCTATCCAAAATACTGAGTGTATTTTTCATTTCCGCTGCAAAAAGAGCACATTCAGAACACTCATCCAGGTGTTTCTGAACCTGTTCCATTTCTGAAACCGGCAGCTCCTTCCCGAGGAAGAAAATTAATTTGTTATGTACTTTATTACATTTCATCTTTTCAGTATCTAATTATATGACACGTTCATTTTTAAAAACTTGCGCTTACATGCACTTTTTTTTGTAGCACTTGTATAATTTTTTCTGCAGGCCTTTTTTTGCCCGGAACAAAAGCGACTCAACCGACGAAACCGATAGATCCATAACCTCAGCAATTTCTTGGTACGAAAGGTCTTCGTATTTGCTAAGCGTAAATGCTACCTTCTGATTTTTTGGCAAACTATTAATTGCCTCCCCTAAAATTATTGCCCGCTGTTTGTTCTCGAAATCGTATTCCGGTTCATCCGAATCTGCAGTTCTGGCTTGTAACAGCTCCCTGCTTTTTTCTGCCACTTCATCTTCAAATCCCTGAAACCATTTGTGTTTTTTGTTATCGCGAATGTGATTGAGCGAACGATTTACGGCAATGCGATACAACCACGTTGATAATTTTGCATCTGCTCTGAATTTGTCGATGTTACGGTATACCTCCACAAAAACTTCCTGTGCTACATCTTCGGCATCTTCACGATTCTGCACCAAGCCATAGCAGGTATTCACCACCAGTTTTTGGTGGGTATCAACCAGCTTCTTAAAAGCCAGTTCATTTCCCTGTTTTAGTTGTTCTATAATTTCGGTGTCAGACATTCGGATTAGAAAAATACCACTTTTTCAAGGTATTGGTTATTATTCAGAGAGCAATTTGTAAACATCGCGCGGTGGAAGATCATTATTCTCACCAATGGTACGCAAGGTTTCTGTAGCTTTTGCCTCAATGTTGTTCTTTTCGAGAATCTGCATCAACTCATCGGTACTTTTATTGAGTTCTTTTGAAAAGTCTTCAATGGTTTTTCTGCCAACACCCATTCCCTGACCTTGATTTGCCGGTTTCTTTTCAATAATCTCATAAATCTCCAAAGGAGTTGAGTCGTTCGCTTCTCCTATTTCCTGCAAAGTTTGGGTGTGCGTATCCTTGTAAGCAATTTTATGACTGTCTAACTTGCGGGTAATTTCTTCTACCGACTCGATATCAAGTTGATGGGCCAATTCGGCAAGCGTTAGTAATTCAGCATGAGGAACGGGTGCCCGCTCTTCAGTTTTCTCCCACGATTCAGTTGCTGCTTCGCCTAAATCCATTACAGTTTGAAAGGGAGGAACAGCAAAAATAGTCCCGAAGAAAAATACCAAAATAGCTATGATCGAGAATAGTAGTTCTTTCTTTTTATTAAATCCTTTTGTTGATTTTGATTTGATGTACGAAACAAATGATTTCCAGTTCACCGAGAAAAGGTGAAAAATTGAAAGCACTATAAAACCCAGCGAAAACAGGGTGTGAATGGCTTGCCATCCTTCTTTTGAAAAACCTGCCAATTCCCAGTTTACCCAATGGGCGTAACGTCCCGGAGGAGCTACATACAAAATTACACCCGATACCAGGATCACTAAAATAGCCCAGGTTAATCCAAAACTAATAAAAGCACGCCAGCTAAACTTCGTTTTCATTTCTTTAAAATTTTGTTTTTTTGAATGATTTTAAAGGTATGACACCGAAGCTTTGGAAAACTTGCGTTGGTATTTCAGAAAATTTAATTGGAATATGCGCTAAGCAGTTTCGAACCGATTAGCGCATTAATAATAATAACATTTAATTCGATTCCGAAACAGCTTCTTTCACTGGAGACTTTTTTCGCTCTATCCAATAATAAGCAATGGGTAAAACCATTAGCGTTAAAAATGTAGATGTTACCAAACCTCCGATTACCACTGTTGCCAGCGGACGTTGTACCTCGGAACCAGGGCCGGTGTTAAACGCCATTGGAATAAAACCCAAACTCGCTACCAAAGCTGTCATTAACACAGGACGCAAACGATCGACTGATCCTTCGATAACCAGCTTTTTGAGATCACCTTTTTTCTCTTTTCGTAAAACGTTGATATGATCGACCAAAACAATACCGTTAAGCACCGCAACCCCAAACAATGCCACAAAGCCAATACTTGCGGTTACCGAGAGATACATTCCACGAAGCCAAAGCAGAAACACTCCTCCCGACAATGCAAACGGCAGGTTTAACAAAATCAGAATCGCATATCGCATTTTACCAAAGTTCAGGTACATTAAACCGATAATGATAAAGATTGAAAGTGGCACTACCAGCATCAAGTGTCGCATAGCTCGGCGCTGATTTTCGAACGTTCCGCCGTAATCGATAAAATAGCCTGACGGGATGCTTGCACTTTTATCGATCTCTGCCTGCAGTTGCGAAACATAGGTTCCCAGGTCGATATCTTTTATGTTGATACCAACAATAAGTCGTCGCCAGCCATTTTCGCGCTGAATTTCACGGGGGCCTTCCTGCAATTCAATATTTGCCACCCGCTTTAGCGGAATATAGCCACCACCCGGAAGATGCACCGGAACTTCTGCTATTTTTGGTAACTGATCGCGAATATTTTCAGGATAACGCACTACAATACCAAAATGTCGTTGCCCTTCGTACAACTGCCCGGCTTCCTGTCCGCCTATACCGGCTTCAACCACTTTCTGCACATCATCCACATTCAAGCCAAAGGAAGCCACGGCCTCCCGATCGATATTAACTGTTAAGTAAGGCTGCCCTGCCGACTGCTCCACATAGTAATTGTCGGTTCCCGGCAGGTTGGTTAGCAATGCAGAAATATTCTCACCAACTTGATCAAGCACATCCAAATCTTCGCCATAAATTTTTACCGCCAAATCAGATTTCACGCCACTTGTTAACTCATCAACGCGCATGGCAATTGGCTGGGTAAAGTTATACGCCAATCCCGGTTCAGTTTGTAAATACGGTTCTATCCGTCTGATAATATCATCTTTTGTAACTCCTTTCGACCATTCTTCGATGGGTTTTAGTACCACCCACACATCGGTTTGGTGCACTCCCATCCAGTCGTTGGCCAAATCAGAACGACCGGTTTTTGGCACCACCGTTTCCACCTCAGGAATATTTTCCATGATCTTTCCGGCCAGCCAATCGGCATTTTCCATCGATTCTTCCAATGTTACCGACGGCATTCGAACCTGTTCAATCAGAATCGATCCCTCATCAAGCTCCGGCAAAAATTCAGTCCCCAAACGTGTCATTAAAAAGATGGAAACCAGGAAAATAGCCAACGCCGAAGATCCTACAAACCAAAGCTTGTTCATGTTTTTTTCCAATCCTCTCTGATAACGCGGACGCATCCATTCAATCAAATAATTTCGTCGAACTTTTACCCTTTTCCGGAATACAATAGCCGACATGGCCGGAACAAAAATGAGCGCCAGTAACAACGACCCAAATACTGCTGCCGCAACGGTTATCGCCATAGGGCGGAACAGGATTCCCTCCATTCCTTTAAACGTCATTATAGGAACATAAACCATAAGGATAATAAGCACGCCAAAAAATATGGGGCGAACTACGTGATTTGCTGCCTTTCGTATCACCTCGTCTTTCGACTCCTTTTTGTTTTTCTGCAAATCGTGAACAATGTTTTCTACCATTACCACCGAACCGTCAACCACCATTCCGAAGTCGATAGCACCCAAACTCATCAGGTTGGCTGCCAGACCGAATTCGCGCATGCCGATAAAGGCAAATAACATTGAAAACGGGATTACCATGGCAACAATCAGTGCACCGGAAATTTCGCCAAGCAACAATAGTAGTACAACAATTACCAGGAAACCTCCTTCCAACAGGTTAGTAGAAATTGTTGATGTAGTTCGTTTAATCAGGTCCGACTGGTCGTAAAATTTTTCGACACTCACACCTTCCGGCAAACTCCGGTTAATTTCTTCAATTTTATCTTCAATTTCGGCAATTACTTCGCGGCCATTTCCGCCACGCAACATCATTACAATACCTGTAATTACTTCGCCTTTTCCGTCTTTGGTTACTCCGCCTTGCCTGATCTGTTTTCCTTCAACGACGCTCGCCACGTCTTTTATATAAATGGGTTTATTATCTATGTTCTTTACAATAATATTCCGTACATCATCCATACTGGTAATCTGGCCAACTCCCCGAATAATATACTGTTCGCCATTATGCTGAATAAAATTTCCTCCCGAAACGCTGTTATTCTGCGCAATGGCATCCATCACATCCGAAATACCAATGCTGTAAGTTCGTAGTAATCCGGGCTGGATAATAACATTATACTGTTTTACAAATCCACCAAAAGAGTTTATCTCGGTAACTCCCCGCACAATTTTTAATTGAGGAGCAATTAACCAATCCTGCATTTCGCGCAATTCCGAGAGTGAATAATTTTCGCCTTTAACAACATACTGGTAGATTTCGCCAAGAGCTGTTGAAATTGGTCCCAGTGAAGGACTTGACACGCCCGGAGGTAGTTCGTCGACAATGGATTGCAGCCGTTGACTTACAATTTGCCGGGCAAAATAGATATCTGTTCCCTCATCAAACTCAACGGTAACTGCCGAAAGTCCGAATTGCGATATAGACCTCACTTCTGCCACATCGGGCAATCCGTTCATGGCTGTCTCAATCGGATAACTAACCAATTTTTCTACATCGAAAGGTGAATAGCGACCGGCTTTTGTGATGACCAAAACCTGAACCGGCGTAACATCCGGTTGTGAGTTGATGGGTAGGTTTATTAACGAAAAATAACCGCCGATGGCCATTAATACCACTAACGACAGGGCCACATATTTTTGACGAACACTAAATGAAATTATACTTTGAAGCATCAGCTGAGGATTTTAGTTTTTATTCTTCAGAAATAATATCGAAACGCGAAAGTGCCTTCAGGCTAAAGACTTTTGTAACTGCAACTTCCTCGCCGGCGGAAAGCCCCGAGGCAACGAAAACAAAATCGCCTTTTATTTGATCGATTTCAATGACACGGCGTTCAAAAGTATTGGCATTTTTTTTCACAAAAACAATTGCCTGATCGCCATCGTATGTAAGCGCCTGCAACTGAATGGCTACTGTTTCCTTTTGCGATTCGGAAGTAATTGCCAGCCTCAGGTTTTCGCCCGGTTTTGGCCAACCATCTTCCGTTGGAATGATAATATTTACCACCACCGAGCGGCTGTTTTCGTCCAGTCCGGGATTTACCGAAGTAATTTTCCCCTGTAAAGTCCTATCTTCCTGCTCGCGTTTTGAGATATCAACCAGGTTGCCGGGTTCTACCAGCACTGCATCGCCGGGCGAGACGTAACCGCGAATTAGTACCTCGTGTGTATCGAGTACACGGGAAAGGTTTTCGAGGGCATTTACCGACTGTCCCAGCTCCACAAAATTCTTCTCGATAACGCCGTTTATTGGTGCTACTATTTTTAGTGTTGGCTCAAAATTGCCCGTATCAGAAAACTGTTCGATTTCAGAATCAGGAACACCCACAGCCCGCAATTTGGCATAAGCCGATTTTAACGATGCCGATGCACGCTGGTATTCTGCGGTGGCTTGCTCTAATTCGCTGGCCGAACTAATTCGTTCCTCAACCAATTGCTCTAAACGTGCCAGGCGGCTTTTTTGAAACGATTCCTGCGCGTGAGCCTGCAAATATTCCGAAATCAAATTCCCGTATTCCAGGCTCTGAATACGAAACAATTCCTGACCTTTATTCACCCGGCTACCTTCGTAAACTTTAATGGCAGTTACCTGCCCGTTAATTGGTGTACTAATTATACTGGAGTGTCCCGGCGACGGAAAAACAACTCCCGGCGCCAGAATCTGATGATCGACAAATTCGCTTTTTATCGCCTCTGTTTTTATCGTAAGTTCGTCTTGCTCTTTCTCCGTAAGTTTTATCAATAACACTTCTTTCGTGTCATCTTTTAATGAAGGAGGAACATCAGTTTCAACCGTTACTGCTTCCTCTTTTGTCTCATTCCCACTGTTGCAGGCTGCAAATGAAAAAATGATGAATACAATTCCGAGGTGAATAAATTTGGTTTTCATGTGATTAATATTGTTTAACTTGTGTATGTCTAATAGATTAATTCCTGATCAAAGTACTGCTCCAAAGCAGCCAGTTGCATATAATAATCGCGAAGAGCGGTTAGATAACGTTGCTCACTTTTCAAATAAATTTGTTGCGCGTTTAATAATTCGAGAAGGTTGATTTCGCCCAGCTGGTAGGCTCGTAACGACATGCTCTGTAAATTGGATGAACGCTCCTGCATCGAATCATGATAGCGATTCACAATCGACCGGCTCACCGAGTAATTGTGCCAGGCATATTCAATTTCCTTTTTCATGTTCAACTGAATTTCCTTCTGACTCCAGAGCAATTCTTCTTTTCGGGCGGTGGCCATTTGTATTTTTCCTTTCTGATCGAACGGGTACCAAATGGGTATGCTCAAGCCAATCTCGAAACCGTTAAAATCGTAGCCGGTTCCATAATCCTGTGTATATAAACTAAACCGAACATCAGGCAGAATGTTACTTTTGGCTTCTTTCAAAAAATAATCTGATGCGTTGAGCAAATTCATCGATGCCCGGTAAGCAGGTTGCTCTTCCTGAACGGCCAGGGCCTGTATTTGCGAAATATCAATGTCGGTGGCATACAAGGTGTCGGCAAACTGAATACTGTACTTCTGCTCTTCAATGGGCAAACCCATAACATTAAAAAGTCCGTAGCGTGCCTGGTGCAAAATCCACTCACTCTGGTCGAGGTCATTTCGGGCTTCATCCAGTTGAATTTCGGCATTTGCCAAATCGATGCCATTTCCCAATCCTGTTTCAAATTTAGTGTAAACGGCATTGTACAGGTCTTGTGCAAGATTTAACTGGTTCTCGCGCGAGCGCTGCAAATAAAGCGCATAAATCACTTCAATGTATTTGCTTTTTACCTGCGAACTGATCTCTTTTTCTTTGGCAACAATCACATTCTGTTGTGCTTCAACCTCTTGTTTCAGCGCTTTTACACGATAAACCGATGTTAACGGGAAATCTACTTCCTGCGTAATTGCCCAGCGTTTTTCGGCAAACGGTGCCGTTGGATCATCACTTATACCTTCTTTAAAATAACTGATTTCAGGAGCAGAAATACCCGTGTTGGTTCTCCACTCATTTTCTTTCTGAAAGAGTTGCGCCCGCATCTGGTTAAGTTCGGCATTGTTACCAATCGCTTGTTCTACGGCCTGTTTAATGGTTAACAATTCGTTTTGTGCGTAAACGCTGCCAGCCAGAAATAATAGAATAACGAAACTGAATTTTGTTAGTCTTATCATGGTTTTATTGAATTTACTATCGTGTTCTTCTGCATTAAGTTACAAAGACTTTGGCACTTTGTTTAACCATTATTGCATAAATTTATTTATGACCCATAGTCGACAACTATAACCGGTCTAATAATTATATGACACCTGGATTTTGGAAAACCTGCGGTTTGGGAAAGAAAAAAATTAGGAATGCTAACTCCGCTGGCGCGGATTTGTAATCCGTGCCCTGGTCGATAAGACCAGAAATGTATTTTTAATGATATAACCCCGAAGTAACTCATCGATAATAAAAAATGGTTGACTGGATGTAATTGTAATAAAATAGTATTGCTTTCAGCAATGGCACGGATTGCAAATCCGCGCCAGCAGCTTAAGAAAAGTTTACACTAATAAGCCCCTGCTACATAACATAAAACCAAATTGTGCATTTGTATACTATAAGCCATAAATTGTATGGAATTATATGTTAAACCTCGTATCCCCGATACGAACAAAAATCAAAAAAACTATGTCAGACAGACAAGATTATGATGCATGTTTCGATGCATTTATGGCCATTCCGGCCGAAGAAGTAAAAGCACCTGATATGCCCGTTAATGCGGCAATACAGGAAAATGAAAACCTTTATTTATGGAGCCTCGACGACAAGGCTGAATTAATGGGCGCGGGCCTGCCCGAAACCACCATCGACGATTTAACAGTGCGCAATGGTGCATGCCGAACAGCCGAGGCCATGTGGAAACGCGAACAGCATACACCACAAGATGCCCAAAAAGAATGGGAAGAGCGTGCTCCGGCAGCTTACGAACTGCACGGCCGCTTGCTGCACGACTTCCGCTATGCCTTCCGTAACGACGAGCGCCTGTTAAAAAAGGTGAGCGACATAACCGACGGAACAGGCGATGCCGATATGATACAGGATTTAAGCAACCTGGTGGCTCTGGGCGAACAAAACAGCAGGTTGCTGGCACAAATAAATTTTGATGCCGCTTTGTTGGCTACTGCCGCTACCGAAGCCGACGAGCTCGCTATATTACTGGCTCAGGCCAATGGCGAAAAAGAGATAGACAGCCAGGTGAAAATTACCCGCGACCGCGCCTATACCTACATGCAACAAGCTGCCAACGAAATTAAAAACTGCGGCCGCTATGTGTTCTGGAAAAACGAAGACCGGCTAAAAGGTTACCGCAATATTTATAGAAACAAAACCTATAACAGGAGTAAATCTGATAACAATACCGAACAAGGGGAATAGTGTTAAGTAGGGCACTTAAACGGAACGAGGCAGCAGATTAGTTGTCTCGTTTTTTTTGCAGGAAAACAGGGGAGGAAATAGCAAAATGACAGAAAAACGACTGTTTTTGTCGTTCCTACACTACAAAATGATTGTCCTACATATGCAGGGCGAGACAAATGTAATGTAGGAGATGGTTCTGTCGGTGTAGGATACCTGCTTTTCGATGTAGGACGACCAATTATTGGTGTAGGAGCGGTTTTTTCGGCGTAGGAAAGCATTTTTTCAGTGTAGGACGGCGACTTTAGAGTTGAGGAAGCCTGCTTTTTAGCCGCGGAAAGTATATCGCCAACAGCAGATACGATTTTTTACCACACCCACAATTATTTACATAAGTTTTAATTACATTTAGTGCATTAAACAACAAAATGCCCGATACATTGAAAACATCTCTTGCAAATTACAATGGCCAAACCAGCAAAAATCCGACAGACAAAATGCTTTATGCCAGCAACTTGCAATACTGATAGATAATATGATGTATGTTACAGTGTAATATACACAACCGTTGTAAACCATTTGAATGAAACACGTACTCACCATATTACTCTCGATAATTTCGACATTGAACCTGCTCGGACAGAATATTGGTGCCTTAGAAATTTCTGACGATGATGTAAAACCTTGGCTTCCTAAACTTGAATTGGAATATGAAGGATTTTATAAATTCGGAGAGAGCGAATCAGAATCTGACCTAAAACTATTTTTCGTTGACACAGTCATTGTTGGACAGGTAATGCAAGGGTATTGGGAAGAAGGAACGGGAATTTGGAAATGGACTTATAAAACCTTGACCAATATCGAAATTGACAAAAAAGGAAACTTCAAATCTGACCAACACACAGGACAGTTTGTAACTTACACCGACAGTACAGGAACATACAAAGGTTTAAAAATCAACAATCCTTGGACTGAATGGCTCGAAGATGGACGCTATGAAATTGGGATTAGACTGAAAGTATTAGCTCGTCTATATCAAGGCGACTTTCCTCAAGTCTCTACTCGACATTTGACCGAAGACGAATTATCCGAACTCGACTTAGAGACGTTGCAAATAATGAGAAATGAAGTTTTCGCCAGATACGGATATAGTTTCAAAGAAGGTGGAAAATTGGAACAGTACTTCAATAAGCAAAATTGGTACCGACCACAACACGCTGATGTTACAGATTTCTTGACCCAAGTGGAATTGGACAACATAGAATTAATAAAGAAAATAGAATCGAAAAAATAAAAAACGGTTTACAACAATGGGTATAAAACATAGGGCGGTCAGTGGTTTTCGCAAGTTTTAGGTACTTAAAAAGCTTTGTTTTAGCGGACAGTTAAGTGCTTCGAAATGCCCTACGTTTCATACCCGAGCCGTTAACGCTAATATTAAAAAGACCATGAACACCTTTTCATATCTATATAAAATAGGTTTTATAAGACTTACGAAAAAGAAGGTTGAAAAGTGGAATCGAATACAAAACATCGACAAATTAATTTTTGCACTTGAAAATGGTCTTTATGACATTAGAATTTTAGCTGCAAAATATTTAGGTAACCTGAAAGACCGCAATGCAATACCTGTTCTTCGAAAAAGTTTAAATGATAAAGTAAAACCCGTTTCGCTACAATCTGCTGAATCATTGCGTAGATTGACAAATAACGCAGACATTGAAATTGAGATTAGAGAAAAACTAAAATATTGGGAGGAAGAAGAAGAAAAAGAAAGAAATAGAATTATCAGCAATGAAATACATGTTGATATGCCAAAATGGAAAAAGAGGGATTGGGTTGCTATTGTGAAAGAGATGCTAAAAAAACCAATGAGATGGTAAAAAATAAAAATACTAGCGTTAATAAATTGTAATATGGCAGGAGAGGGTTATAGCGGTCTGACAAGTCAGACCTTGCGCCCACTTTCCTGCGGGTCTGACAGGATTTCTTACTGACTTGCTTCCTCCGGCCCCTGATACGGCGATTCCAATTTCCGCCCGCGATACGAAAACCGTTTCGACATATACGAGAGAATTTCGTTGGCAGTACTTTCAATGGGTTTATTTGAAACATTGATAACGGTAAAACCTCCGCGATCGAAAACAAACATGGCTTTTCTGATTTCTTCGCGCACTGCACGCTGATCGACATAAGAGTCGCTTCTGTGATTTTCCCAGCTTGATATCCTTTTCTGGCGATGTGCGATTAACTGGCTGGCTCCAATATACAGTCCGAACACACGGTTTGGGTCTACCTCGAAAAGTTCATCGGGAGGCTGCACTCCGGGAACAAGTGGCACATTTGCAACTTTCCAACCATACATGGCAAGGTAAACACTAAGAGGAGTTTTTCCGGCACGCGAAACACCGGTTAAAATAATCTCAGCATTACGCAAACGTTGTGGGCTCATGCCATCGTCGTGCGATAAAGTGAATTCAATAGAATCAATCCGGTCAAAATACTGGTGATTAATTTCGCGGTACAAACCAGGATGCACCATCGGCTCTATACCAAGTCTTTGATCTAAATAGTTGGCGAGTTTCCCCATTAAATCAATAACGTGAACATTAAACTCCTTTCCCAACTCATTAATTTTATGGCGCAGTTCAGGATTAACCATCGTATGAGCAATCAATCCTCTATCGGCTTTGGCTTTCATAATAATATCGAAAACCTCGTCTTCGGTTGTTACCCGCCCTATTATCTCCACAGGAACCTTGTTTTCCGGGTACTGAATTAATAAGGCCTGAATCAGATTATTACCTGCAATCCCTGTTCCTCCTGATACGACGTATATTGGTGCCTGTGATTTTTTGCTCATAACACTTTGCTTCTATTTTAGGAGAAACAAGCAATACAAGAATTAAGTTTATCACAAAAAGCAAATTATCTTAACTAAACCACTATGCATTGAAAATACATAGGTTTAAAACTCGAATGAAATTCGATGAATATATATAATGGACGGAAGTCAGAAGTCAGAAGACGGAAGAAAAAGATTTGCCAATTCTCTAAAAACTTCGGTCTTCCGTCTTCGGTCAAAAACTAAAATTTATAGAAACTAAAGTAGCTGCAATAATCCCGAAGTTTCGGGAGCAGGTTATTAACCATGAACTTGAAAATAAATCACCGGTTCTATTATTTGGGATTCAATTGCATTCGGAACGCGGCATTTTCTTCAAGGTCTTGTTTTGTAAACAGATCGCTATGATAATGGTCATTCAAATATAGTTCCGTTTGATCGAGATAGAAATCACTAGCCGGAATTCCACTTGTTCCGGTTGGAATAACAGTTTCCGACTCATCCCAGTTTTGGGTGCTGTAAATATGCCTGTGCGATGCGCCGTGAACAGTTTCGTAAAGGTTGGTAAACGAATACGAATACGGGCAAACAGTATGGTAACTTCCGGGAACTTCAAAAGGTCCGCGATTTAGTTTTAAGGCTTTATTAAGAATATCGACTACACCCAACGGATGAGAAAGCGTAAATGAATGAATTTTCCCCCAGTTCCACTCGTCAACATTGTTTCCGAGAGCAGTTGTTAACTCTTCCACCGTTTCCTGAAACGATAACACCACAACATCATCAAAGCTTTCAACTTCTTCGGTCATCACATTATCAGTCCACTCCGATTTTCCTTCAGCCAACAGGTTAATCATCAGGTTTTCGAGCAGCATTTTTTGGCCTGACATTCCTCTAAAAAGTTCAGGCGAAAGTTCATCTTTTACCAGGTTTTCCATTGATCTCCGGTAAAGAATTTCAAAAATAGAAGCTGCCTGACTTTCGCGTGTGAGATTATAATCCCAGCTTTTTAATTTGTTGAAAGCAGCTTGTTCCGTTTCATTTAAGTTCGTTTGTTTTCGCAGCGATTCAACAAAAATTGCTGTCATTTGCTCTGCTGTCTTCGATTTCCAATCGCTGTGCATTGCTTTAAAATCATTGATGCCGAGCTTTTCTTTTGTTTCCAGCATTTCCCTTATCCGATCGATACGACTTGGCGTGGCAAACCAGTGACTAATGTAATGAGGATAATCATCAGGTGCAGTTTTATTATTTGCAGACGACACATAACCTCTTTCCGGATTAAACTCGTAGGGCAACTCCTCGAAAGGTACCAATCCCTGCCAGTCGTATTTACTGCTGTCGCCCGGATAGATTTGAATGCCCGAGCCTTCGCGGACAGGCAATCCGGCACTGCATTGCAACCCAATATTTCCTTTTACATCGGCATAAACCACATTTTGGCTCACCGATATAAATGTACTTACCGCATCACGAAATTCACTCCAGTTATCGGCGCGGTTCAGCAAGAAAACAGTGCGGATCTCATTACTCATTTCATTACCCAACCAACGAATGGACAACGGCGTTTCTTTTTCCTTTTTAAAACGATTTACCATTGGTCCGCGGTGGGTAAACTTTAGATCCTCTTCAAACTCCTCACCCTCTTTTGTTTTAATGGTTTCCTTTTCTATTTTGAGATTGCGCCATGCACCATCAAACCAATATTTTGTAGAATCTTCGTTTAATTTCTCGGCATAAAAATCAAGGTCGTCAACCATTACATTGGTCATTCCCCAGGCAATGCTGTCGTTGTGCCCGCAAATTACAAATGGCTGCCCCGGGACCACAACACCGGTTACATTTATTTTCCCCTCAACAACCTGGTGCATTTGATACCAAATTCCGGGAGCAAACAACCCAAGGTGCATATCATTGGCAAGCAAGGGCATTCCGGTTTTACTTTTTTTGCCGGCAACCGCCCAATTGTTACTACCGTTAAAAATTTCGGCACCCAGATCTTTTAAATTCTGCGTTGCCGATAAAAGCGTTTCTGTGCCTTCCGGTTTTATTGAGCCAAATTCAGGATAAATAGCTGTTTTATGGTTTTTTAAATCAGGTAGCAACTCGGCAATTTTTTCATCCGACACCTCGACACGCAGCTGATGCAGAAAATATTCGGTTCCCCAACCCATTGACAGATCCCACGACATGTAACCAATTAAATTGATTGAATGCACCGGTTCCCACGGCTCTGGTTTATATTGCAACACCTTAAATTCGGGTGGCAGCGGATATTTTTCGATGTACTGATTCACCCCATCGGAGTAAGCTTCGAGCGCCGCAACAATTTCGGGTGATGATGTTGCCAGTATTTTTTGCGATTTTTCCTGGATACGAAGTGCCCGCATCATCAAATCAGTGTTTAACTGGTCTTTCCCTAAAATCTCCGATAATCGTCCTTGTGTTACCCGGCGTAACAAATCCATTTGCCACAGGCGGTCTTGCGCCATTGCAAAACCAACTGCACGATATAAATCAGTTTCAGTCTCAGCATATATATGAGGAATTGCATGCTCATCTCGCAAAATGGTAACCGACTGATCAAGGCCGCTAAGTGTAGTTTCTTCATTATAATCCGGTACTGCCGAAGTTCTGATATTCTGTAAAATAAGAAAGCCCACAATTACAGCAAGAACAAGGAAGCCAAGTACTCCCCATAAAACACGTTTTAAGGTCTTCATATAAAATTGATTTTTAAGAACAAAAGGATTAGTCTCTGAATTTTCTATATTTAATCCTTAAAATTAATTCAAAATCAGACATTATGAAAAAGCTTGTAATTCTTTTTTTACTTGGAGTTTATGCTTTAGCAGGTTTTGCCCAGGAATCAGACAAAATTGTTGGCGTTTGGTGGAACGATGAAAAAACGACCAAAATTGAGGTTGAAAAACAAGATGGAAAATACATTGGAACCATTGTATATATGATTCCGGAAAAATACGAAAACGGTGCGCCTCCTAAGGACGATGAAAATCCGGACCCGGAACTTCGCGACCGTTCGGTAGTAGGCATACAAATTTTGGATGGTTTTGAGTACGATGCCAAAAAAGAAGAGTGGAAAAACGGCACTATTTACGACCCAAAATCGGGGAAAACATATGACTGTTACAGCTGGTTGGAAAATGACGATGTGCTAAAACTAAAAGGTTTTGTGGCCGGAATACGAATGTTGGGCCGCAGTTCGGAGTGGTACAGAACTACACTTTAATAAAACAGTGCTGTCATTTCGACGAAGAATGAGGAGAAATCTCTTACATTTTGAAACAGATTTCTCGGTCGTACCTCCTTCGAAATGACAGCATTTAATGAAATCATATTGTTACCCCGAAACCTGCACATCAAAACCGGCTTCGCGAACACGCTCAGCAATCACATTCAGATCGTCCAACGAAACTTTCTCCAAGGTTTCAATTGGCGTATCGCGGGCGATGGTATAAATCATTACCTGTAAAGGTTTTATTTTTTTCAGCAGTTCAATCCAGGCTGAAATCTCCTTTTCAGTAGTATTATCAATGGTTTTGCCTTGGTAACTTCCGCGTACAAACATGGTTTGAATAATCACCTTTCCGTTAAAAGCAATCAACTGCTCGATGGTATTGGCAAGGTTAAAATTCCCTTTTGGGCAGTCGAGCAATTTTACCGTTTCTTCAAAAGCCGAATCCAGTTTCTGAATGTTGTCCTTAATTTTCAACAAAGCTTCAAAAACAGATTTTCGATGAATCATAGTTGCATTCGAAAGCACAGCAATTCTGGCGTTCGGAGTAATCTCATTTCGTAATTCAATTGTATCGTCGATAATTCCGGCGAAATCGGGATGTAATGTTGGTTCTCCGTTTCCGGCAAAAGTGATCACATCAGGAAGCTCGTTTTCAGAAACCATTTCGTGCAGTTTTACTTCCAATCGCATTTTTACATCAGCACGCGATGGGAAAGTTACTTTGTTCGTGTACTCACCCGGTGTAAAACCACACTCGCAATAAATGCAATCGAACGAACAAACTTTGGTTTCGGTAGGCAGTAAATTTATACCCAGCGAAACACCTAAACGGCGGCTTTTTACCGGCCCAAATATTATTTTATCGAATAGAAATGTTGCCATAAACAAATATTGAATAAATCTTTGCAGCTAACGTATTACTGAAAAGTTTGATGTTTAAAGGAAGTCAGGCCTCTGTTGATTAGAAGCGATATGAAATCATATCATTTATTTGATCTCAAATGTTGTTTCGCCAATTTCGTTTCCGTCGGCAAACAAATTGATAGTATAAACACCCGGCATCATTTCGGGCTCGTTGGTGTTGTCCCAGAAAATAGCCACCGGCAAATCCTGGCCTTCATAAACAACCTCGCGCATTGCCGAATATTGAATTTTCAGGTCTTCAAACTGAAAAACATCGTTTTCCGATTTCACCATTAACAGTTGATCGGGGCGCATAATACGAGCGTATATTTTTTTAGGACCACGCTTGGCTGTAGCATTTTGACCCAACACAAAATAAATACGCACTTTGGCCGTACGCTTGGCAAATTTCGTCTCTTTACTACGGGTATTTAAAGGCTCTGCCACCAACTGACGTGTTTCAAGCATTGCAGCCCTTTTCAAGTTTCGTTGCAACTGCTCTTTTTCCTGGTTAAGCTGTTGATTGTGCTGTTCAACCTCTTTGTATTGTTGTTTCACCTCTAGGTTTTCGGCCATCAACTCTTCGTTACGACGGTTTAACGAATCAATCTGCACAACAAAATCACGCATGATACCGCGCAAAGTGGTTACCTGTTTCTGGTAATCTGAAATTTTTGAAAAGCTTACTTTTTTTGTCTGTTCTACCTCTAGTAACAGGTCTTTTACTTTGGCCTGAGCCACAAATAACTGCTCGCTTATCGTATCGTTTTCAGTCTTTAACGAATCGTAACTGGAAGCGATTTCAGTTAACTGAAATTGGATAGAATCTTTCTCAGCCGTAATTTCGTTCATTATCACTTTATGATCGCGTCGTTGCAAAAAGAACAACACTAACACAACTGCTAATACCACAGCAAGAACAATAACAATTATATTGTTTCTCTTGTCTTTCCACTCCTTTTGCATCGCATCAATCTGGCTGCTCATAAACTTTTAATTTTTCGTTTTGCCATTAAAACAAAACAAAAATAATAATCTTTTATGCGGCGGCAAATACAATCAACAATTCAGTTTCTTTTATTCAAATTCTAAAAAATTGATGAAAATTAATTTAAGTACAACTTGTCTGAACACGATTACTGTTCTTTTGTTAGAAAAACTAAAAAAATAAAAATGAATAAAATAATTCTCCCGATAAGTCTGATTGTACTTCTTTTCTCGCTAACAACATATGCCCAGCAACATTCTGATGCAGTTATTATCGGGCATGTTGTTTCAAAAGGCGAACACATTCCTTTTGTAAATATCTATCTTGAAGGTACTAACTATGGAACTACCACTGACGTCACCGGACACTATATGTTGGTTGATCTCCCAATTGGAGAATATACACTGGTTGCAAAAATGGTTGGTTACAAGGAGAGCAAAAAGCCGGTGGTTTTAAAGGCGGGCGAAACCATTGAAATAAAATTCGACCTGGAAGAAGACGTTATCCATATGGACGAGGTGGTGATTACCGGGACCAAAACATTTAAACGACAAACTGAAAGCGCAGTGATTGTTAACGTACTCGATGGAAAAACCATCGACAAAGTTGCAGCACAAACCATTTCTGAATCGTTGAGTTTTCAACCGGGATTGCGTATGGAAACCGATTGCCAGACCTGTAATTACACCCAGCTCAGAATGAATGGTCTCGGTGGTGCCTACAGCCAGATATTAATTAACGGACGTTCGGTTTTTAGTCCACTAACAGGACTTTACGGACTTGAGCAGTTACCAACCGAAATGGTTGAACGTATTGAAGTTGTACGCGGTGGTGCATCCGCGCTGTATGGTTCGAGCGCCATTGGTGGAACCGTGAATATTATTACCAAATTGCCACAACGAAACTCGTACGAAGTCACATCTAACAATTCAATAATAGGAAGCGATGCCCTAGATTACAATGTAAATGCAACGCTAACTGCACTCTCACAAAAACGAAATGCAGGAATGGTGTTGTACGCCTTTCACCGCGACCGTGATGCTTTTGACGCCAACGACGATAATTTTTCGGAACTGCCTGAAGTGACAAATAATTCTTTTGGAATAAATTCATTTTTCCAATTGGACGAAGACCAAAAAATTGAAGCCAATTTTTCCAGCACCAATGAGTATCGTTACGGTGGAGAAATGATAGAAGGCCCGGCCTACCTGGCAAAACAATCGGAAGAACGTACACACAATGTAATTATGGGAGGTATCGATTACACTTTTAATCCTACCATGCGAACAAGTTTTGTGGTATACGGTGCCGGACAGTACACCAAACGCAAACATTTTACAGGAATAGCTCCTGATGGAGGCAATGAACTCCAGGACTACAACAACGCACCGCCTTACGGAAATTCAAAAAATTATACGTACCAGTTTGGAACACAGCTGAACCACGCTGTTAACGACTTTGCCGGTGTCGGAACAAACATTTTCACCGTTGGTGCCGAGTTTGTTAGCGACGATGTTTTCGACGAGATAGAAGCTTACGATTACCTGATCGATCAAACGGCGAATAACTTTGGTGCCTTTGTTCAAAGCGACTGGTCGATTACCAGAAAAACCACGCTGCTTGCCGGTATTCGTGCCGACAAGCATAATTTTGTCGACAACTTAATTTTAAATCCACGTGTTTCGCTGTTGCTGAAACCTGATTTAAACACACAATTGCGTTTGTCGTGGTCAACAGGTTTCCGTGCCCCACAGGCTTTTGATGCCGACATGCACATTGCTTTTGCCGGTGGAGGAATTCAAACCGTTCAGCTAGCCGACGACCTGGAGGAAGAACGCTCGCAAAGCTTAAGTGCATCGTTAAACTGGGATAAACCAACAGAAGACCACATCATTGGTTTTACGCTTGAAGGTTTCTATACAAAACTAAAAGATGCCTTTATTCTGGAAGAAATTGGAACCGATGAATCGGGAAATTCAATCATGGAAAAACGTAACGGGGGAAATAGCGATGTTTACGGGGCAACTTTTGAGGCTCGTGCAAATTTTAACCGCACATTGCAACTGGAAGCAGGTTTAACACTTCAGAAAAGTCAGTACGAAAATGAAGTAGCCTGGTCGGAAGAATTGCCGGGAACCAAAGATTATTTACGAACTCCCGAAGCCTATGGTTATTACACCATCACCTGGACTCCCATCTCAAAATTCAGCGCCTCGTTGGCGGGTGTTTATACCGGTTCGATGCTGGTACCACATTACGGTCTGGCCGGCGATCCGGGAACCATTGAACAGGATGAATTATTCGAATCGCCAACTTTTATGGACATGACCGTTAAACTTGGATATACAATAGAATTAAAACGAATTGATTCTTCAATCGAATTTTTCGGAGGCCTGTCGAACTTACTGGATGATTATCAGGATGATTTCGATCAAGGGAAAAACCGCGATAGCGGATACATTTATGGTCCGGCCAAACCGCGCTCGGTATTCTTTGGCATAAAACTGTTCAATTAAAAGAAATAAAAAAGGCTGCCCGACAAACCTGTCAGACAGCCCTACTACCTTTATTGTTCAATAATCTGCTATAAAGTTCCAATCTTAATTCCGAAATAGATCGTTCTCGGAGTTAGTGGTCCGTAAACATAAGAAGGATCCCGATCGATACCTGTATCAAAGTCATCCTGGTAACTGTTAAAGATATTTTTTACGCCGCCATTCAGTTCCACTTTCATATAATCGGACAAACGAAAATCATAACTGAGCTTTATGCCGCTATCGAAAAATGAATCACTCTCTCTGAGCTCTCCTACTTCCGGATTTGCTATTTCCGGTCCAAAATAGGGCACCAACATTTTACCGGTGTAATTGCCGGTTAATGAAATGTCGAATACCGGAGTTGGGCTAATAGTCGCACTCAGGTAACCATAAGTATCAGGTGTTCTGAAAAAATGTTTCTCTCCAAATTCCTGAGGCGCTTCAAATTCACTATTCTGAAAAGTAAAGCCCGACTGCAACTGCAGTTTATATGATGGCGACATGTTAAACTCAATGTTTATTCCCTGAACGCGGGCACCATCTTCGGCATTAACGCGGGTGTAAACTACTGTTCCGTTTTCGTCGGGTGTACCGTATTCATTGGCAAACGGATCGGTTAACTTCGTGTAAAAACCTTCAATCAAAAACTGGTATTGCCATTCTCCAAAATGGTTTGAATAATCCAACGACGCCGTAAAACTATTTGATGATTCCTGTTTCAGGTCCGGATCATTCTCGTGAATAACTTTTCTTGAACCGGAAGTTTCGATATGCAGATCTTCATCGAAAATTTGCGGAGCCCTGAACCCACGTCCAAAACTTCCTCTAAACTGCAAATGCTCTGCAATATTATAAAGCAAGCTAATTCTCGGACTAAATACGTTACCTGTTACGTCATCACTGTTTTCAATTTTCTCCTCAATGTTATAATGATCATAACGCAGTCCAGCACTAAAAACCACTTTATCTGTTTTCCATTCCGACTGCAGGAAAACACCGTACGTTGTCATTTTCTGGTCGGCAACCTGCGTATTTCCGTAGTGAATATCTTCTACAGGATCGTAGTAACCTAGTTTTTCATCCTGAAGTGAGCTCCCGGTGGTTTCAATTCCCGAAGTAAGCGTTGCCGGCGAAAACAACAGGTAATTAATAGTTCGGATGTACTGCAAGCCTGTTGAATAGGTAAAATCTTCGGTGTGTCCATACGCCGACGGATCTTGCTCTGCTCCGTAGTACGAACCACGATCAACACCCTGCATGGCTGCAAATGCCGAGAATTTATCGTCTTCACGAAGTAGCAAATCGAAATTTACAGCTCCCGAATTAATCTGGTGCTGAACACTTTCGGAAATATCTGATTCATGCAACGGAAGTTCGAATTTATTTCCGCCACGACGATCTTCGTTTATATTGAAATAATCGACCGTTATCTTTCCCCTACTTGCAACACGTTGGTAAAACCGGGCTCCAATCGTAGTATTGTTTATACTAGCCAATTCTGAATATCCATCACCATTGGCATCAAACGGATCACGCTTGCGGTGAAAGCCAAAAATGCTCATTCCGGTCTTGTAATCATCCGTTACAAACGACCCGTTCATATTCAGACTGTATTCATTTGCAACATCGTAATCATTTCCGGCGCCAATAAAACTATTAGTTACTGAAGCTTCAAAACTGTTCAAAATAGGATCTTTTGTTATCAGGTTAATAGTTCCGGCAATGGCATTACTGCCGTACATCGACGAACCACCACCACGAACTACTTCCACTCGCTCGATCATATTTGCAGGTATAAGTTCTAAGCCATAAACTCCAGCCAAACCACTGAATACAGGGCGCGAGTTAATTAAAATCTGCGAATACGGTCCTTCCAGTCCGTTCATCCGCACCTGCGAAAATCCACAGTTCTGGCAGTTGTTTTCCATTCGTAATCCGGGTGTAAAATTCAGCCCTTCGCTTAATGTTACACTTTGTACACGATCAAATAATTTTGGGTTAATACTGTTTACAATGGTTGGTGTTTCTTTTCTGCTTTTTGCATTCCGGTCGGCAGAGATAACGACTTGTTCTATACCAATATTATCGGGATCTAATTCTGCCAGAATGGTTATACTTTTTTTCGCTTCTAAATCAACTTCTTTTTCAAGCGTTTTGTAACCAATAGCAGAGATAACTACCACTTGTTTTCCTACTGGCAAATGACTCATTTTAAAATGGCCAGTGGCATCAGCAGCAGTTCCAATTGTTGTTCCTTTTATGGTTATTGTTGCGAACGGTATGTGTTCTTCTCCCGATTTTACATCGCCAAAAAGCATGGCATCAGTTTTATTCTTTTTGTCGTCATCAGGTCCTTCGGCCCGTGCATTTATACAAAAAATGAATAGCAATAAAATTGCATATATGGGTTTCATAATTTTCAAAATAATTTGTTTTCAGATTTTAGAATTGTTTACTGAGCAATTCTCAATGAATTGCCCAACCGCGTTTAAATTGTTACCTTAAAAAAGGAAATAATCCTTAAGCAAATCGCGGATGTTTTTGTACAGTATGTACAATTACAATGTAAAAATTTGAAAACTATACCGGAGGAGCCCGGGGAATATTGTGGAATATTACCGGAACAGTCTTCCCTTGTTCATCGTAAACAAAATAGTTGGTATGAACTGCAGGCACTTCAAAATCAAACTCCGGGAATTCAGGAATTTCATATAAATCAAAATGAAGTGATGCATAAAGACAAATTTCCCGTTGGGAATGGTTATGATCGGTAATTGGATCGTCGCCGGAAGAAGGATGCGAGTGAGTAACAACAATCCCATTTGCATAAACGTGAGTGTGCTTATTTTGAATTGATGTTTGAACGATGTACAAATACACCGGAAGAATCAATACAAACAGTAAATTTGTATGTTTTCTTATTAAACTCACTAAATCGGTTAGAGAAGGCAAAATTAAGAACCTTTCTAAATAAATACATAACAATTGCTACTTTTACATTTAATTTAACAATGGCAAAACGACGACCAACATTTAAATTATACAGTTTCGGAGAGTACGCGAAATGGGACCGGGAGAGCAAGGAAATTCCAAAAATACTGGAGTTTAAAACAGAAATTAATGCCGATATTGGTACAGAGTTTGGCTACGTGCTACACATAAAAAACGGAAAGGGAGAAAAAGTTGATTTTCAGATTGACCATCCTCCATTTAAAGACGATGAAGGAAAAATCAGACCTCCGTTTACCGGCGAACAGTTTATTCGCACCAACGATTTTGAGTTTTATCTTGGCGATTGTATATGGGAACCGCTTGAAGACAAACTGGGAAAATGGGAATTAACTACCTGGTATAAGGGCAAAGTAGTAGCTAATAAAACTTTTATACTGAAATAGGGATTTTGATAAATACCGAATGTTGAGCACCGAATAATGATTGCTAAATAGTTCTAAAATCGAGAATCTCCAACCATCAAACTTTTTGCATCAGGAACCTATTTAGCTACTTTTTTCACTTCGGCAGAAAGTCTTTCAAGAGCAGCATCAGCCGATGCTAACATATCTTCAACTATTTTTTTGTAATACTGTTTTACCAATTTCGGGTTGTCTTTCCCGTCAGGATGGATGGCCCGCAAGCGCAATTCGCGGTGACTTTTAACAATGTCGCCGGCAATTTCGTAAACAGCTTTATCATCAACGTCGCTGTTGTATTCCAACACATAAAAACAATCGCTTAAAGCCAACGACATGATTAGGTCGATGTCTTTTTTAAGGTCTCTTACACTTGCCATAATTTTTCATATAAAGTTTATTAAAGGTAGAAATTTTAACCGAAAATGCGAGTGCAGGTTTTACATTCGTTGTAAACCGCCACCTGAACTGCTACCCGGTCTGAACATACTGTTATTTCGTTCCTCTTCCTCTTCTTTTTGTCTTTTTTCCAGTTCTTCTTTTCGTTTCCGTTCTTCCTCTTCACGGTCGCGAATATTTTTACTAAACAGCGGGTCGGGCGTTAAATCCCAACTGTGACTTTCGCTCCAGTTCGAACGTAATTTTATTACCTCCTGAACGTAAGCAACACGTTCGGGCTGTATTTTATCCTGAAAACTTCCCTCGTCCCACTTTCCGTTTCCATTGGAATCGTATATTACTTTTACTTTGTATTTTTCAGGAGCGAGGTATTCAAACATCACCGAACCATCTTCCGTAATGGTCTTACTTCGCAATACTTCTTCTTCGTCATTATTTTTCAGAATCTGCACGATGGTGGGCATTGAAACATTGGAGAACACAAATTCCAGACTTCCATAATAATCTTCTTCACGCGTGGAAAAACGCTTTGAAAACGCTTTACTGGTAATGCCAAAAATATTAACACATGCAGCTGAATCAATCTCAAAACTGTAATCAGTTAATGGTTCCCAATTATAACGAATTGAATAACTCCGGTATTTTGAAATGTCTTTCTGTACGGTTATTGGCAATGGTGTTTTTAATGTGTCCTCTGTTAAATACATCTTCACCATTGAAGTATTGAACGTATCAACGGGTTCGGGCGATACAAACCTTACCACACCATTTAATTCCATTGTTGAAGGAATATCAGCCTGCCAGTTAAACTGAGGTATCGGTTCCGGCTTCGGTTCCACTTCCTCCTCTGACTCTTCCCTGACTCTTCTCCTGTCTTTCTTTTGAGGTTCCTCTTTCGGATCTTCATAATGCATTAAAACGGTATCGTTTTGTACATAAGGCTGTCCGGCCGAATCCAACTGCATATAAGATAATTCCATGAAAAGCGAATCGTACCTGGAAACCATTGTATCAGTGATCCACATCAGTATTGAATCCATTTTCTGACCATATTCGAATTTTTGCCAGTTGTTTGCCTCTCTATCAATAAGTCTTATCGAAAAGGTGTCAGCAACCGATTCATTGAACAGAAATAAACATTTATTCCGGCTCTCTCGTTCAGTTGATTCAACGTACTGATCGAAAATATCCTCCATAAAATACCGCATGTAAAAAGGCTCAGGCGAAAAATGAGTATGCCCCAAAACCAACATCGAATCCACTCCGCTAACCAAGGTATCAGCTTCGGCATGAAAATGTGCCTCTGGTATCACCAACGAATCCACGAAAGCTATTTCTTCAGCTCCCTCGTTATACATCAGATCGTTATTCAGGTCGTTAATGGCAAACAGGTTGTAGGTTCCTGCTGCAATATTATCAATCATAAACAATCCTTCTTCATCCGTTTTAGCAATGTAATCGGGTCGCACCCTGTACACCGCCGAATCGTGCAGATTTGAATGCAACACCAACAAAGATCCGTCTTCGTTTGGTTCCAGGTTAAAACTGTTTATTACCCGGCCAGCAACTCGTAAGGAATCATATTCAGGCCCGGTACTAAACGAAAAACGTAAATTTTCTAATGGATTTTGCTCGTTATTATCTACTACCGAATTTTTAAAATCCATTGAGTAAGTTACACTGTCTTTCAAATCTTCATTAAACTGAATAATCAATGTTTTCGATTTGGTTTTAATTAGCGGGCGTTTTTCCAGTGGCGGAGAAATAACAAGTTGCTCCGATATTTTATCCGTCTGAAGGTATTCGTTAAATGTAAACCTAACGTTGTCTTTATTGAAATTCAGCGCTTTGTATTCAGGACTAGTTTCAAGTAATACCGGTGGCACCGTGTCGCGCGGCCCTCCTGCCGGCATACCTATATTGGCACATGAAGAAATGATTACAACCCAGGCCAGCAGAGCGATAAATATAAGTGGTAATTTTCCCTTTAACTGCATAGTTTAAAAATGTCTGTCTTTCAAGGTTTACAACAGCAATTAAATGCCACCTTAAAATGGTCTACAAACATACAAATTCCTGAAAACATAGGAGCTGCCGAGTTGTTAAATTATGCCAAATAACAATTTGCAAAAGATGAATTGTTCGCAACTTCCGCATCTATTATTGAAACATCTGTTGGAATTGTTTTAACTTGCTTCTGAAAATAAAATACAATATGGGAAAAAAGAAAAAGAATAAACTGCGTAAGAAAAAACGCGGAGGAACTTACAACAAGAAAAAACTTAAAAACGCTATACTTTCAACCCTTTACGAAAACCCCGGGAAAACAGTTAACTACCGCCAAATATCAGGAACACTGAGCATAAAAGATCCTGAAACACGAAAACTCATTAACGTTGTTTTGCAGGAACTTGCCGATGATGGTTATCTCGATCAGATATCGCGAGGTAAGTTTAAACTAAAAGCGCGCACCGGAACCGTAACAGGTATTGTAGAAATGCAACCACAGGGTTTTGCCTATGTTAACAGCGACGAGTTGGAGCATCCGGTTGTAATTTCTTCGCGTAACCTTAAACATGCCATGGAAGGCGACAAAGTTCGCATTCACGTGTATGCACGGCGCAAAAAACACGATATTGAAGGCGAAGTAACTGAAATACTGGAACGTGCAAAAACAATCTTTGTGGGAACAGTTCAAACCACCAAAAACTTTGCATTCCTTATTCCTGCCGGAAAAGTTGGATTCGATATTTTTGTTCCTAAGGAAAAGCTAAATGGAGCAAAAAACGGTCAAAAAGCAATTGCTGAAATTAAGGACTGGCCAGCAAATGCACGCAGTCCGTTTGGCGAAATAATTGAAGTGTTGGGTGATACCGGCGATAATGATGCCGAAATGCACGCGATACTTGCCGAGTTTGAACTTCCACACAAATTTCCGCAAAACGTTGACAAAGCAGCTGAAAAAATTCCGCTTGAAATCCCTGAAGATGAAATAAAAAAGCGGCGCGATATGCGCAAAACAACAACCTTCACTATCGATCCTGCCGATGCAAAAGATTTCGACGATGCACTGTCGCTAAAAAAACTAAACAACGGAAACTGGGAAGTTGGTGTGCACATTGCCGATGTTACACATTACGTACGACCAAATACTATTATTGAATCGGAGGCACAAGATCGCGCAACGTCCGTTTATCTGGTCGACCGGGTTGTGCCAATGCTCCCGGAAAGGTTATCGAACGGTGTTTGTTCGCTTCGCCCTAATGAAGATAAGTTGTGTTTTTCGGCTGTTTTTGAAATTACAGAAGACGCAAAAGTGAAAAAACAGTGGTTTGGCAAAACGGCCATCCACTCCGATCGCCGCTTTACTTACGAAGAAGCACAGACAATTATTGAAACCGGAGAAGGCGATTTCGCTGAAGAAATATTAAAACTAAACGAACTGGCCATTAAACTGCGCGATGATCGTTTTTCAGAAGGATCGATTGCTTTTGAGCGAATAGAAATGAAATTCGATATCGACGAAAAAGGGAAACCAATTTCCGTTGCATTTAAGGAATCAAAAGAATCAAATCACCTGATTGAGGAATTTATGTTGCTGGCCAACAAAAAGGTAGCCGAATTTATCGGCAAAGTACCCGAAAAGAAAACGCCAAAAACCTTTGTTTACCGGATTCACGATAAACCGGATCCCGATAAACTGGTTTCGTTCAATACTTTTATCAAGCGTTTTGGACACGGAATTCAACTTACAACACCACGGGCCATTTCAACCTCGTTAAATAAATTACTTACTGAGGTAAAGGGCAAAAACGAACAAAATGTTGTTGAAACACTGGCCATTCGAACCATGGCAAAAGCGGCGTATTCAACACGAAATATTGGTCACTACGGTTTATCGTTCGATTATTACACACATTTCACCTCTCCCATAAGGCGATATCCCGATATGATGGTTCATCGGTTACTGGAAAAATATCTGAGCGGAGCACGATCTGCCAACGAGCAGAAATACGAGGATTTATGCAAACACTCTTCTGACATGGAGTCTAAGGCAGCTAATGCTGAACGTGCATCGATAAAATACAAACAGGTAGAATTTATGCAGGACCACATTGGCAAAACCTATAAAGGAACTATTTCAGGTGTAACCGATTGGGGTATTTATGTGGAGCTTGAAAACAAAATTGAGGGGATGATTCCAATTGCTGAGCTGGATGACGATTTCTACATTTTCGATGAAAAAAATTATGCACTGGTTGGCCGACATTCCAAAAAAAGCTATCAGCTTGGCGAAGAAATAAATGTACGGGTATGGCGTACAAATCTCGAGCGAAAACAGCTTGATTTCAGACTTGCAGAGCAAGAAGTAAAATAGTCTTTCGAATAATTTACAGATTAGTTTTTACCAGCAGTAAGGTGTTCAAACTGCAAAAACAAATGTCGTCTGTTCAAGTAAAATGTTCTAAAAAATAATAACGACTTAAATAAATAGTTATATTTGGCGATAGTTTTTTAATTCAGACAAACGTTTCAATTCATGCAAAATTCAACGGAAACTGCGAATAAGAAGGATGTCAACAGGGAAAATATCCTAAAAATTGCCCGTGAAATTTTCAGCAAATACGGCTACAAAAAAACCACACTCGACGACATTGCCAATGCAGTGCGTAAAGGAAAAAGCTCACTTTATTACTATTTTAAAAGTAAAGAAGATCTTTTTCAGGCGGTTATTATGAAAGAGGTTGAGATATTGGCTCACGAACTTGAGATTGTGATTAACAGGAATACTGATCCGGTAGATAAGTTACGCGATTACATTCTAACCAAAATGGCAACATTCCGTAACCTTGCCAACTTTTATCATGCCATTGAAAATGATGTTACCGCAGTTGGGTTTATTGATGAAGTAAAAATTAAATACGAACAAGATGAGATCAGAATGATCAAACGAATTCTGATAGAAGGTGTTCGGAAAAATGAATTTGAAATTTACGATTTTAACCTGGCAGCAATTGGTATAACCACCGCAATTAAAGGATTGGAAATGCCGTTGGCAGCCGGTAATTACAGCGACGTAAATTTGGAACGCAGTGTTGATATTATTCTGAAGATCATGTGTTACGGAATAATGAAGAGGTAGTTCTCAATCAAAAAACAACTATACAAAGGCTGTTGGAGTAATCCGGCAGCCTTTTTTATTTTCATTCCTAACCTGCCAATATAAATTTTTATAAAAAAGAAAAGGCTGCCCTTCTGACAGCCTTTTTAACCTAAACCAACTAAACCTAATAAACCACAAACTTGCCAGAACGACAAGCCTGGTGTTTGTCTTAAATATCGTTATTCTTTTTTACTTCGTTATCTGCGACAAAGATATCAATTTTTTTTAGTTGATAAACTCAGCCTGCAAATTCTGGCCAATTCATTTCCCACATAATAACATTCTCTTATTTTTGTGCATACAATATTCAGCAGTATGAAAAAACTTTTGCCTTCCTTAACATTAATCTTTCTTTTTTCGCTTGTTTTAAGTGCACAACCGAAATACGAATTCAGAGCTGTTTGGGTTGCAACCGTTGTTAATATTGACTGGCCATCGAAACCGGGCCTGACCACAGAAGCTCAAAAAAGAGAAATCGTTGACATCTTAAACTTGCATAAAAGTTTAGGTATGAATGCCATTATCCTGCAGATACGACCGGCTGCCGACGCATTCTACCAGTCGGATCTTGAGCCGTGGTCGCGTTACCTTACAGGCGTTCAGGGACAGGCACCCAATCCTTACTACGATCCGTTTAAATTTTGGATAGAAGAATGTCATAAACGTGGAATGGAGTTGCATGCCTGGCTAAATCCTTATCGTGTTGCACAAAAGTACGATGATCCGCTTTCTACCACCCATATTGCATTTCAGCACCCTGAATGGATATTAAAATATGGTGATCGTTTATATTTCGATCCCGGTTTGCCACAAACGCGCGAATTTGTAACAGATGTTGTTGAGGATATTGTAACTCGTTATGATGTTGATGCTATACATTTCGATGATTATTTCTATCCGTACCCGCTTAAAGAAGAATTTCCGGATACTACTTCCTTTGCATTATACAACAGAGGATTTGCACCGGAAAACAAAGCCGACTGGCGACGCGAAAATGTTGACATTACCATAAAAATGTTGAACGATTCGATAAAAGCCATAAAACCCTGGGTAAAATTTGGTATCAGTCCGTTTGGTGTTTGGCGAAACAAAGCCGACGATCCGCTTGGCTCCGATACAAAAGCCGGATCGACAAATTACGACCATTTGTATGCCAATATTATAAAATGGCAAGAGGAAGGATGGATTGATTACACTTTGCCGCAGCTTTACTGGCAAATCGGTCATCCCGCCGTTGATTTTAACCTGCTTGCGAACTGGTGGAAAAACCATGCTTACGGCAGAGCTATGTATATTGGACAGGCACCTTACAAAATTAGCAGCACCTCAACTACCAAGGAATGGACAGAACCAGATCAGCTGGCCAAACAAATAAATATTCTGCGATCGATACCGGAAATTCAGGGGTCATCGTTTTACAGCAGCAAATGGTTTAAGGATGATTTATTGGGTTTTCAGGACAGTTTACGAACAAACTATTATCGAAAACAAGCGATAGTACCAGGCATGCCGTGGATAGATAATGAGGCACCTGAACCACTGGTGAAAATTAAAAAGTCGGGGAGAAAATTAAAATGGACACCGACAGAGACGCAAAATGAATTGGACAAGGCCTGGAATTATGTACTTTACCTTAACCAGAAAGGAGAAGAATTTGCCCCAAACAGTGCTAAATATATTTACACCATTACCAAAGATCAGGAATTAAAATTTGAACGCATAAACCGCAAGAAGAAAAAATATGAGCTTCGGATTTCGGTGCTCGATCGTTTGAGTAACGAAAGTAATTTATCCGATCCGATAACGGTTAAGCTCTGAATTTTAGCTCGGGATAAATAAATTCTTCAATTGCTTTCGGCGAATTACCAACGGCTTCTTTACCACGTATACGCCGAACTGTGTGTGCTTTCAAAAATCCATCAGGTGCGGGAGTAATCATTTTTTTTGCTTCGTCAGCAGAACCATTGAGCCATTTGTCAGCCTCTTCATCGTTTAGGATTAAGGGCATCCGAGCTTCCTTCAATTTAGGGTTATTATGAATTTTCTTCATTAACGCATTGGCTTTGGTGGTAACAATGGTAAACGAATTTACAACCTCACCAGTTTCCTTGTTGGTCCATTCATCCCATAATCCGCCCAAAACAATTGGCTCGCCATCCATGCGTTGAATGTAAAACGGATACTTATTACTTCCAAAATGGTGGTGTTCAAAAAAACCATCAATGTAGACCAGACATCGTTTTGATTTTGCAGATGTGCGAAACGAAGGTTTTTCGAAAATGCTCTCGCCACGTGCATTAATTGTTTTATTCCAAATATCGAGTTGCTGTTGTTCATTCTTCACCCAAAAAGGTACCAACCCCCAGGTAGCAATTGCCGGTAGCTTAAAATGCTTGCTGGTATAAATTAAAATTTTGGGATGCTGAAAACCCGAAACATGAAAAATCTCCTCCTCCAGAAACGGACGAAACTGTTCAATCAACATTTGAATGGCTTCTTCGTTACCATAATGCCGGGCACGTTTTAATGCTGCCTCTACTTTTGTTTTAATGTCGTAACACATATGAAATGAACAGCTTTGAATAAATGAAAGTTCTTTAAATTTATAAAATCTTTACCAAACCACAGTTACTGATTCGGTTCAAAATATACCAGAAAAAACACTCGAGACAAATACAAATTTAGCTCTAACTTCTATTTTAAATTCTGCGTTGTATATCTTATAAAATTAGACTAAAAAATGCCTGTCAAAAATTAAGGATTATGCTAAATTAAAGATGGCGCGAATAATCCATTGTTAATTTCTTTCTTTTCTATCTTCGCTCGGCAAATAATTATTAACAAAACATATCAATTTCATATTTATGTTAATTAAAGGCTTTCGATTGGCTCTATTTTACCATTTTCCATAACTTTTTTATTGAATTATTTGGAATTTTAAAAACAAGAGCATACTTTGGCAGGACAAACCCTTATTTTTTATCTTTTTGTTTTTATTATGGGCAGCTTTTTGTGGACGAAGAGTTGCCCATTTGTGCCTTTTTTTAAGGTTAAATGGGCTGAAAAAATGAATCAGAATACTACTTGTTGAGTAGTAATGAACTATACCATTTCATCAAAATAAAAGTTTGGGAAGGCTTTTGTTTTTACGGGCATTCATTAGGAATGATAAAAAATCTGAGGTTTAAAAAGGCAGGCATCACCTGCCTTTTATATTTTTGATTCGTTTTTTCGTAGCAACCCGAAACATTTAAAAAATAGATAAGAATCTGCTTTAATTTACAGACATATCCTTTTTAAGAAGAAGAGCAGTTCTTGTTATCGATTCACTAACCGGTAAGTATTCGTAACCTATTTGGCGGGTAACTTTTGATCCATTAAAGTTATTTACAGCATTTCTTCCGGTGGCGGCTTCACGCGTTATTAGCGATGGTTTTCGCGTAAACCAGCTGGCAAAAGTTGCAGCACGCCAAACAAATCCAATCAAAAAATCAGTTGCCCAAATTGTTGGTTTTGGTTTCTGCAGAACATCCGCAATTTGGGTAAAAACTTCCTGGTAACTCAAGTTTTCGGAGCTTAACAGGTAACGCTGATTTTTGCAGATTTCAAAGTTTTCATCATTCATCAATGCAATCATCGGACGAACAACATCAAAAACATCAACAAATCCAGTCACCCCTTTTGTGTAGAATTTCATTCCGTCCCATATGGTTTTAAAGATTTTGGCACTTCCGGTTTCCCAATTTGCCGGACCAAAAATAATAGACGGATTAACGATTATTGCATCCAGACCTTCTTCTATTCCCCGCCAGATTTCTGCCTCCGAAAAAAATTTGCTTTCAGAGTAACCCGAATTTTTCTTTGATGGCACCCAGTTGGTTTCTTCTGTTACCGATTGTCCGTTTTGCGTTTTACCCAAAGCTGCTATAGAACTCACATGACAGATCTTTTTCACACCATTTTCGATAGCTGCATTTACCAAGTTTCCGGTACCCTCAACATTGTTTGAAATCATTCGTTGCCGTTCCTTGCTATCGAACGAAACAATAGCCACGCAATGGTAAATTTCGGAGATTCCACTTAGTAAATTCTCCAACGAATAATAATCCAGAATATCGCCATCAACCCATTCAATTTTATCAAACAATAGCCGGGGTTTATCGGTGTAGTATGCAAAGGTATGCAGCACCTGATTTAAATTACTCGTCGGGCGCTTTAAAGCTCGAACTTTTTTCTCTTTACTGCATAATTCAAACAGTAAATGTGCCCCAACTAAACCGGTACCTCCTGTTACAAAAATCATTAGTAGCTATTATGAATTCCAAGGAGTTATAGCTTTTGCGCCAAACTCTTTTGCGGTAATATTTTCTATTTGCACTTTAAAAATACCAACATTTTTAACAGCTGGTGTCCCAAATTTAAATTCTCTGTCGCTGTATTGTTTCATCAAAACACTGAGACAGCGGTATTTCTCATCAAAGTCGTCGATAAACTCAACCTTGCCTTCAACGTTCACCGATTTTGATTTCACACGGTAACTACATCCAACACGTTCATCCTGCCAGGCCAGTTCTTCGCCCAATGTCCAGTTTATACAAACCTGTGGATTTGTTTTTATAGTTTCCCACATACGTCCTTCCATTGCCGAATGCAGAATAATTGAATCGCCATCCAACGCAAAGTTCATTGGTAAAACATAGGGTTGGTTATCAACTGACATGGCTAAAAAACAAGTTTTACATGCACGGATTACTTCGTCAATTTCTTTTCGGTCTTCAATAAAATATGTTCGCATATTGTTAATTTATCGTTCGGCTCCCAAGACTTTTCGCTAATTCTTTTTCAGCTCGTTTCAGGTTCATATATATCGATTGTTCTTCAATTACCTTCTCAAAATCGTTGCTCGCAGCTGCTTTGTCAATGGCTTTCTCAATGTCGGCCATCATTAGTTTTATCTTTCGCAGTTTATATTCATTTACAATTCTGGGAACCAGAATATTCAGAATATCTTCTTCTTTTTCGGTAAAGGCACCGGCTTTTGTCCAACGCTTACTTTCAGTATATTTTTCCGATAACAAATCGGTTGCAAACCTGCTCATTGTCGCATCTGAATGATAAACAAAATGCTTCCACGGATCGAATGTTTCCTTATACAGGTTTTCCCGAACTTCATAAAACACTTTTCGAAATAATTCATTTTCCGAAACCAGGTCATCAACCTCCAACTCGTCGATCATAAACTCTCCGACCGATAAAATGCGGGTTTCGTGCGTTTCTTCATCTTCCTCTTCAAAAAGATCAGTTGTGCAATATTTTAACAGGAAACGTAGAAACTCCAGTTCTTCTACCAAAATTTTTGCCGGACGAACGACCGCCTCCTCTTGCTTTGGTGCCGGAGGTGCTGCTGACTGACGATTTCTTTCCCTGAATTCTTTTTTCTGGAGCTCCTCTGTTTGCTTATGTTTTTGTTTACGAACTTCGGCATAAAGCACAGCCTCATCAACTCCCAGCAAGCGACTGCATTCCTTAATATACACCGAGCGTGTAATAGAATCGGGAATAACAGAAACCGACCGTATAACATCCGAAATCAATCGGGCTTTGGCAACCGGATCATTTTCGGTATTCTTTAAAAGCAAGCGAGTTTTAAACTGAATAAAATCGGTTTCATTTTTATCGATATACTCCTGAAAACCGGTCGCACCCATTTTCTTTGCAAACGAATCGGGGTCTTCTCCATCAGGTAATAGAAGAACTTTTACGTTCATGCCCTCTTCAAGCACGAGATCGATTCCACGCAACGACGCTTTAATTCCGGCCGCATCGCCATCGTAAATAATGGTAATATTTGGCGTAAAGCGGCGCACCATTCTTATCTGGTCAGGTGTTAATGCCGTTCCCGACGATGCTACAACATTTTCAATACCCGCCTGATGCAACGACATTACATCGGTATAACCTTCAACCAAATAACACTTATCGGTACGTGTCATTTCGCGTTTGGCCTGAAAAATTCCGTAAAGCACCCGGCTTTTGTGGTAAATGTCAGACTCCGGAGAGTTAAGGTATTTGGCTGTTTTTTTATCGTCTTTAAGAATGCGGCCTCCAAATGCGATTACACGCCCTGCCAGATTATGAATAGGGAACATTACACGTCCGGCAAAACGATCGCGTAACCAATCATCGCGTTTAATGGTTAAACCGGTCTTTTCGAGAAAGTCAATTTTGTAACCCTGCTTTTGTGCGGCTTCGGTAAATGGTGTTTTTCCGTCGGGGGCAAAGCCAACTTCAAATTTTTTCAGAATATCATCGCGAAAACTGCGCTCGCGAAAATAGCCCAACCCAATGGTTCTTCCTTCATTTTCTTCCCAGAGATAACGGGTAAAATATTTCTGTGCAAATCCGGAAACAATCATCAAGCTCTCACGCGTATCTTTTAACTGCTTTTGCTCTTCGGTTTCCTCCTCTTCCTTTACCTCAATATTGTATTTTTTTGCCAGCCATTTTAAAGCTTCGGGATAAGTAAGGTTCTCGTGCTCCATAATGAAGTTTACCGAGTTTCCTCCTTTTCCGCATCCAAAACACTTAAAAATACCCTTGGCCGGCGATACGGTAAACGACGGTGTTTTTTCGTTATGAAACGGACAGAGACCAAGCATGTTAACTCCACGTTTTCGTAGAGTAACGAAATCCGAAATTACATCCGAAATTTCAGCAGCATCAATAATCCTGTCAACAGTTGCGTGGTCAATCATGAGTACAAAAATATCAGAATTAGCATGAAACAAACATCATTTAAGCTGAATAATATTCACAATTAAAGGCCTTTTCAAATAAGCACCAGATTATCAGCCCCGATTTGAATGCGATTATTATTAATTGTACATTTAGCTTTAGAAACACATTTCAAGAATGAAAAAGCTTGTTATTCTTTCAGGATCGGGTATTAGCCAGGAAAGCGGACTAAAAACATTTCGCGACATGGGCGGTCTTTGGGAAAATTACGATGTTACTGAAGTTGCCACGCCTGAAGCCTGGGAACGTGATCCTGAACTGGTTTTACGCTTTTACAACGAACGAAGGAAACAACTTTTTGATGCAAAACCCAATGGCGGGCACCGCGGAATTGCAGAACTTGAACAGTGGTTTGATGTGCATGTAATAACCCAAAATGTTGATAATCTGCATGAACGGGCAGGAAGCACAAAAGTTACACATTTACATGGCGAATTGATGAAGGCCAGAAGCACTATCGATTCCTATTTGATTTATGAACTCGAACACTGGCAACTCAAGTTGGGCGATTTGTGTGAAAAGGGAAGTCAGCTGCGTCCTCATATTGTTTGGTTTGGCGAAGCAGTACCTGAAATTCCCCGTGCCATTGGCATTGTTCAGCAAGCCGATATTTTGGTGGTAATTGGTACTTCTCTGGCGGTTTATCCGGCTGCAAGCCTGGTAAATTATGTGAAAAAAGGAACGCCAATTTTTGTTGTCGACCCAAACCGCCCGGAAGTTTACAACGAAAATGTTACGTATATCGAAAAAAAAGCAGAAATTGGGGTGAAGATTTTAAAAGAAGAACTGGAAAAACTGAATTAAATGAAGCGGATTTTTATAGCCATAGCATTTCTTTTTATTGTAAACTTTGCTTTCTCGCAGCGTTTTGATGCCGGATTAATAGCAGGTTTTAATGGATCACGAGTTGAAGGCCTTAACCTGAAGGGATACCACAAAGCGGGTGTGCTGGCCGGTATTTTTGTTCAAACCGATGTTGCTCCGGCAATTGTAGCCGGGATGGAAATAAAATATTCGCAAAAAGGAATGAGAAGATCATTCGATCCGAAACAACCCGATATTGATAAATATGTAATGCGTTTGGGATATATTGACATACCATTGTTTATGGCGTTTCGCACCAACGACAGGAGTATGATAATTGGAGGAATTGCCCCCGGTGTTTTAATCCACTCGAAAGAATTGAACAGCGATGGTGAAATTCCGGAACCCGACCGCCAGGATTTTAATACTTTTGATTTGCAACCATTTGTTGGATTTCAGTTCGATTTTTTGGAATATGCATCGGTTGATTTGCGTTTGGCAATATCGGTAATTCCATGTAGCGACAAATCAGAAACCAATTATTATTTCCACAACGGATTATTTAACAATGTAATTTCACTGGCATTGTATTACAGATTGGGCCGCTAAGTTATTTCTCTCACAAAGACGCCGGAAGGTAGTGCTGAGATAGTGAGACTGATGGAGATTGTAAAAATGGTTAAATTGCAAAACTGTTTTGAAACGCCTACTACAATTGGTCTACTACCCACTCATTCACCCAATTACTCATTCACTAATAACCAATCCACCGACAACCCTTTTTCGCTTAATCGCTAATCCTTAATTATTTATCCTTTCTTTAGCTGTTTACCATCCACTTCGAGAAATCATCCAGGTATTTCCAAAACGACTTCAGCACCTCGTCAGGTAAATCCATTTTGCTTAAAACCTGCTGATAACAATTCAGCCATTCGATACGCGCCTCTGCCGTAATTTTAAAAGGTAAATGTCTTCTGTTTAATTGTGGTTTCCCGCGATTTTGGTTAAAATAATCGGGGCCGCCACAAATCTGAATAAAGAAATCAGCCGAGTGTTCTTTTGCTTTTTCCAGTGCTATCGGATTTTTCGGGAACAGATCTTTTATCGGGCTCTGCACGATTAAATCATAATGATCGCTTACCATTTTACGCATTCCTTCCTCTTTCAGGATTTGGAACATCAACGGAGATGGAAGCGTTACGCCCGGCCGAACTCCTTTGAAATATTTACTGATCTCGAATTCCATGGTTGCTTTTTTGACATGAAACAACCAAATGCAAAAGTTGTTTTAAACTACTTGCCAAAAACCCAGCCAATTCTTATACCACTTGTAAGCGCAATAGGAAAATCATCCGGAGCAACAATAAATCCGTATGGCAAACCATCATAATCATCAGCACCAATACCATAGCCAACTCCCCAGTAAACATCGACTAAAAATGCATCGTCGAAAACCCATTGTTTTCCAAATTTCAACATAATGGCTAATGTTACCTGACTGTTTCTGTCTGAGGTTGAAGTTGTATGATAGTAACCGCTGGAATCGTAATAATAATTGTAACCATAATTATCGTACGACATGTAGCGCAAAGCAATTTCCGGAGCAATGTAACCACCTTTTAAAATGTGAGAATAGTGCATTTTATGCATATAAAAATCAGGATTGCGCATAAATTTATAAGCAAATTTCCCATAAACACCGCGCGGATCAACATCATCAATATCATTTCCAAGACCAACAATTCCGAAAGCGGTTTCCCACGAACGACCCGGTTTTATACTTTTCTCGTAAACAAACTCGGTGGTACCAAAAAGCGGTGACAGGAAATTAACTTTTAAAGCATTTTTCGACTGATCAGCATAATACGCAGGATCATCAAAAGTGTTGCTTTGTATGTCAACTACTTCTCCGGTGCCAAACTCAACACGGGTTACCAGCGCATTATCAATTCCAAAAATAAGCTTGTTATTTCCGTCGTAATAATATTTTACTTCTTCGGCTCCCAGTTCCGTAACTTTACAGTTTATAACATCGCCTGATTTTTTAATAATTTTATCCTGCGCGAAAGCAGAAAAGGATACAATTAATACCAAACAGAGTGTAGCTAAGGTTTTCATGACTTTTGTTTTTTTCATTCGAAATGAGGATAATCAAATTTGGTGCCGAAAGATATAAAAGGCTCGATTTTCATACTAATTATTTATGTTAAAATTATAAACTCTCCATTTTAAAGGCAAACACCTCCACAGAAACTTTTTAGCCAATTATTTCCGCATATCTTAAAACAATCAACTCCTCTGATTTGTCTTTACAATTAGTGGTTATGTTTAACCAAAACCTTTTACTACGATGAAAAAGAAATACATGAACCCATACCTGGCGGGCGTATTGCTTGGGCTGGTACTTTTAAGCGCCATGTTTTTTTCGGGGCGCGGACTGGGAGCAAGTGGCGGACTGAAATATGCGGTTGTTGCAGCAGTTGAATCAGTAGATCACCAACACGCCATGCAATCGCCGTACTACAGCAAATATTTCGAAGAGGGTAAAAATCCATTAAAAAGCTGGCTGGCACTTGAAGTGCTCGGTATGTTTTTAGGCGGACTTATCTCTGGAGCAATCTCGGGCCGTTTGAAATTCAAAATCGAAAAATCACCGAAAATATCGAATGGCAAACGCTTATTGTTTGCCTTTTTGGGAGGTGTGTTTTTTGTATACGGTGCACAACTGGCTCGCGGATGTACGAGCGGTGCAGCGCTCTCGGGAATGGCGGTGCTTTCTGTAGCCGGATTTATGACCATGATCGGCATTTTTGGCTCTGCCTTCCTCTTTGCCTGGTTTTTCAGAAAACTTTGGATTTAAACTCAATCCTTCAGTAATTCAGTAATTCAAAAAATATGGGACCAATTACAATACTTAACGACCTTCCGGAATGGATCAACCTCGGTATCGGATTTTTTATCGGAATTGGCTTTGGCTTTGCGTTGGAGCAGGCCGGATTTTCATCGAGCCGCAAACTTGCCGGTATGTTTTACGGCTACGACACTACCGTTTTAAAAGTGTTTTTTACGGCCGCAATCGTGGCACTGGCAGGTTCGCAATTACTCAGCTATTTTGGCCTGCTCGATTTAAACCTGGTGTATGTGAATCCGTATTATGTAACCGCCACACTGGTGGGCGGTGTAATTATGGGGGCCGGATTTATTATGGGCGGTTTTTGTCCGGGAACCGGAATCAGCGCTTTGTCGATCGGGAAGATCGATGCTTTGTTTTTTCTCGTAGGCGGATTAAGCGGTGCATTTCTTTTTGCCGAAACTTTCCCAATGATTCAGACACTGGCCGGTGCCAATTACAAAGGTCCGGTACGCATTGATGAATGGCTGGGTGTATCGCCCGGAGTTTTTACCTTTCTGCTGATAGCAGCTGCCATAGCAATGTTTTGGCTAGCCGAACTGGCCGAGAAGAAATATGCACGAAATGAGATCACATCCGAAATTTGATAAGCAATGAATGCACGAACAAAAATATCATTATTACTGGCAGGAGTTGGATTGATCCTTGCTTTTCTGCCTTTTAATGCGGCTAAATCTTTTCAATTGAAACCCTCCGAATTATTGGAAATTTCGTCGAGTTCCGATATGTATTTTTCGGTTGACGAGGTGGCGCGTTTTGTAAATAACGAAGACAGCACCATTCAACTCATTGATTTGCGCAGTACTTCCGAATTTATGGAAAGTAACATTCCGGGCTCGATAAATATTCCGTTTAACGATTTGCTCAATCCGAACTGGGAAGGCTACCTGAATCAGGATAAAGTAAGAAATGTTTATTACGCAAACGGTAATGAAACTGCCAACATGGCGTGGACCATTGTGAGCGGACTGGGCTACCCGAATTCGTTTGTAATGAAAGGCGGAATGAATGAATGGTTTAAAACGATATTGTTTAGCAAATTTGAAGGTGAACGGATTACACCACGCGAAAATGCGCTATTCGAGAACCGTTACAAAGCACGAAAAACATTTAATCAAATAAACAGTTTGCCCGACAGTTTAAAAATGCAATACCTCGAAGCAAAACGATTGGAAGAATCGCAGCTTGACGGAGGTTGCTAATAAAGTCAAAACAAAATGAAGAAAAATATAATCTGGATTTTAAGTGTTCTGCTGGTGCTTGTTGTACTTGTTTTGGTGCGCACTTTTAATCCGAACCTGTTTAAGAAGAATGTAAACGAGGCATTGAAAACTACAACTGAAACAACCTTTTCTTCGCAGGATTTAAGTGAATTAAAAGAGAGCTACCACATTGTTGAACTAGACACTGAAAACCAACGTTTCCAAAATTCAGTAGTGATACCTTTTAACCAACTTCTTGAAAAGGAAAATAAAGAGAAACTGGCTTCGCTGGATGGTAAAATCCTGCTTTATTCCAACGACATTTCCATGAGTTCAAAAGCGTGGGTAATTCTGAATCAGTTAGAATTTGAAGAAGTTTACGTCCTTTCTGATGAAGCGAATCCGGAGGAGTTAAAATATAAATTCCAGCCCGATACAACGATCAGGCCGGAATAATATCTTAGAAAAAAATTCTACTATTTAGTTTTTCACGTAAGGATAATCGTGAATTTCGGCTTCGGTAAATGGTAGCCACGAAAGCGAGCTTTCTTCTTCTTTCATTTTATCGTACATAAAGGCGTTGTTACCAAAAGTCAAGGTTTTGGCATCGTAACCAAACAATCGCAGGTACGCCGTTGCAAATCCAGAATTATGCCCGGTATTGCAGTACAATACAACCTCCTCATCAACCGGAATAGTTTGCATCTCGGAAACAATTCCAAGTGTTCCGCCGGGTTTGTACCGAACAGCGCCCGGTATATGTCCCGATTCATACTTGTCTTTTCGGTCGTAATTAATGGTGTAATAATGCTCCGGATCTGCAAACACATCAGCAGCTTTCACTAATGCATCGCTGTATCCGGCTGCAAAAAGCGCCTCAATTCGTTGCTGCAATAGCTCGTCACCGCTGGTTTTTCCGGTGTTTAGTTTTGGAAAATCTGTTTCCGGTGCTTTTTCGAAATCCTCTGTTACCAACTGATCCTGAAAATCGGAACCAATATTGGCGAGCCATGCACTCTCTGCAAAATGATTGTTCCAGCCACTCATTCCCCAACGCATAGCATAAACATTTCCGTAGCCTGCCAATCGCAACAACGAGGCAGCATAACTCGAAATCTGCCCGGAATAACACACTACAACAATTTTGTCGTATTCGAACGGTTTGATATCGTTGGCAAGATACGCCGGCACGTCGCTAAAATCAACACGAACAGCACCTTTTATGTGTCCGTCGTTAAACGCTTCTTCGTTTCGTACATCAATAATCTGAATGTTACCATCCAGCTCATCGTAAACTGACGAGGGTTTTATCAACGATGGGAAATTACGGCTGTTGGCGTAATCGCCCATTTCATTCAATGTTTTCAGCAGTAATTTTGCCTCGGCATTTACCTCTACTTTTGGAGTGGTTTCTTTTACACTGCTTTCAGCTTGTTCCGCCTTTTTCTGCCCTCCCGAGCAGGCAATTAAAACGACAAAAACTGCCAGTGTAAGAAAACTTAAAATCGGTTTTATCTTGATCATAGATTAATAGGTATTAGCTCTAACTTTCAACAGGATTCATTTCATTATCATAACGCAAAGTTTCAACTCTACGTCCCTGCTCGTCGTACTTGTACTCCACAATAGCCACCCCATTATTCGGGTTGTTCACCACATTGCCGTCACTATCTTTCGAAATACTTTTTACCAGCTCTCCCAATTCATTGTATTCATTCTCGGTTACCGGAATTCCTTTTCCGCCAAGCAATTCATCGTCCTGATCGTAAACAATTGTTTTTACTGCATTTCCGTATTCATCCACCGTGTTTTCGCGCTTGGCCCAGCCCCAGTATAAGTTGGAAAGCTGACCTGTTGTACTGTGTACTGAAAAGCTCAGCAAATCGCCTTTATCGTTATTTTTGAATAGGAAATATGAAACACCAACATCGCCACAATTTTCGGCCGTACAGTTGTACATGGTATCCTCAATAAAGTTGGCCATTCGGGTAACGTAGCCGTTTGCATCATACGAAAAACGCAGTTCATAAAACGGGCAAAACGGATTCATAATCGTCTCTTCCTCTGCCAGGTTGTAACGCAATTCGCGTATCATTCCATCTTCAAGTTTCGACCACACATAATTATGAATATTATTGCGGTTCTCAGTTGGGTTTCCATCCTTATCGAGAAAACGCATTGCGACACGCATTCCCGAATCATCGAGCGTATATTCCTGCGTGAATGCACCACCGCTTTCAATGGCCTCACCAGCCTCGTTATAGAAATGTTTAATCTGCTTATTACCATCGTAAGTGTAGGTAATTTTTGCAGCGCGCAGGCCGGAGTAATTCAACAACACTCCATTGCGGTTATATTCTACCGAAGCCAGAGTTCCGTCATCGTTCCAGGTAAATTTGTAGTTATTCACTTTTTCAGCTTCTTCGGCCGAAATTTCATGCGAACCACGCTCTAAATCCCAGGGCGTCTCGCTAAATAACAACTGTCGGTAATACTTTACGTTAGCATCTTCGTTGGTCGCAGGCTTCTGGTTACACGCCATAAAGCCCATCACCACAAGGGCAAGCAAAAACAATCTTGTAATTTTCATTTTGTTGTATTTTTAATAATATTCAGATCTGTTATTCTGTTGTTTTAACACATTGAGGGGAAACATTGTTTAATGGGACTTCCGGAAGTATTACTAACATTTGAGGAAATAAGATCAACGCTTAAATATCGGCATACGCCAGTGTGGCAATACTGACTTTTGTTCCAGGCTGTTTAAGCAGATGGATGGCACAGGCTTCAAGCGTTGCACCGGTGGTTACTACATCGTCAATAAGCAAAATATGTTTGTGTTCCATCGCTTTGGGATCATTCAAACCAAAAACTTGTTCAACATTTTGCCAACGTTCGTAACGGTTTCGTTTTGTTTGGGTTGAAGTGAAAACCTTCCGCTGCAGCGTTTTTGTATCAACCGGCTTTTTTAAAACCTCGGCAATACCACGGGTAATCCATTCACTTTGATTATACCCGCGTTTTTTCTCCTTTTTCGGGTGCAACGGTACCGGCATTAAAACATCAGCTTTTGTAAAATCAGGTGATTCCAATAATTGATAACCGAATTTTTTACCGGTTTCGTACCCCAATTCTTTTAATCCTTTATATTTCAAAAAATGAATAAGCAGCTGGTATTTGCTCCCTTTCTTGAAGCTAAAAAATGAAGTTGCCGCTGAAATATTTACCCGTCCCCAAAACAGCTGAGCCACTTTGTTATCGGGCTTTATATGAAAATTTGTTGCCGGAATATCTTGCCAGCAATCGAAACAAACATACTTTTCCTGCGATATTAAACGATTCCCGCAGGTTACACAAAGCTCGGGAAAAAACAGGCCCAATATATCGGATATACTTTGCTCGAGAAGGTTCATAACTGAAAGTTACAAAATTATGTTCTTAACCTCTTAATGTTAAGTTAAAAGTTGCTAGTGGTTGATTAACTATTCTTTAACCCTCTGATAATTTTTACATAATCAATTTCCGCCGGAACATCAGTAAATTGCAGAAGAAACAAAAATATTTCCCTTATCTCTCTTGTATTCCTCTCAAGAAGTTATCTCCAAAGGTTGTACCGTTCAGGGCAACCTTTTTTTATTTTACAATAATTAGGTATTTTATCCAAATCCTGCGTCCTAATTAAAGGCAAATAGCTGAATGATCAACGACTTTAGAAGAATAAAATTACTACTGAAAATTTTAAACCTGCAAAAGTCAGGATTTTAGCCATATTAATTCGTATTTTTGAAAGCTTTATAAAACCAATAAACCTTATATTGCCAATGGTCATATTTAAACGTTTTGGTAACTACCTTCGAAAGAAACTATTACTGATTATTTTTATCGGATTTATACTTGGTATTGCTGTTACCATTTCTTCTCTTAAAGTCATTGAGGCTACCTCAACAAACGAATCATGCGAAGCGTGTCATGTACATCCTCATGTTTTTGATTCATGGAAACTTTCTGTTCATCACGAAAACAGAACAGGAATGCACATCGGTTGTGTTGAATGCCACCTTCCGCCAAAAGGACAAGGTTATTTAATAGAAAAAGCAAAAGCCGGTGCACGCGATGCTTACGGTTATTTTTTTAAAGATAGTGCCGATTTTAACTGGGAAGCCAAATCCTCGCTCGAGCAGGCGCAACATTTCGTATTTGAAGAATCGTGTATTAATTGCCATAATAACTTATTTCCGTTAACACTTAACTCCGAAGGTCAGCAAGCGCACCTCTATTATTCGCAAAACGAAGAAGAACTTCGCTGTATTAATTGCCACCTACATGTTGGGCACTACGACCCTAATGCACTGCACGCCAAAAACGTTGAGTTTGGAAGTGCCGGTGCCGAGGCAAAAGAACAATTTACAACTGCAGCTGATGTAACTGCTCACGAAGATTATACCGAAACCATTCCGGGAACAACCATTGCATTTAACATGAAAGCCATTCCGGGCGGAAGTTTCAAAATCGGAAGTCCGGAGTCGGAACAAATGCGTAAAAGTGATGAAGGCCCGCAGAAAACGGTTAATGTAAGTCCGTTTTTTATGGCCGAAATAGAAGTAAGCTGGGATGAATACCTGGCATTTTACAGTGCCACTGCCGCCGAAGGCAGAACCACCGACACCGAAGGCACACGCACCAAATCAGATGTCGAGGTTGATGCGATCTCTGGTCCAACACCGCCTTACGGACAACCTGACCAAAACTGGGGAATGGGAAGTCGTCCGGCTATTACAATGAGCTACCATTCGGCCGAAACCTATTGCAAATGGTTATCGCAGGTTACCGGAAAAACGTACCGTCTGCCAACAGAAGCAGAGTGGGAATATGCAGCCCGCGGAGGCACCGAAACACCGTTCTTCTTTGAAGGTGATCCAAAAGATTTTAAAGACAAAAACTTTATTGGAAAACTATTCGGAAAAGGAAGCGACATTATTAATAACTACGTAGTTTACGAGAAAAACAGCAGCCTGAAAACTGCCGAACCTGAAGTCGTTGAAACCAATCCGTTTGGGCTGAAAAACATGCTTGGAAATGCTGCAGAATATTGTGCCGACTGGTACGCCAAAGACGCCTATTCGAACTTAAACGATGGAGTAACCGATCCGAAAGGACCGGCTTCGGGAGAGGAACATGTTATTCGCGGCGGAACCTTTAAAAGCCCGGTTGGCGAAGTTAGAAGTGCTGCGCGCGATTACACCCGTAGCGAAGAATGGATGAAAACCGATCCGCAAATGCCGAAAAGTATCTGGTGGCTGTCAGATTGTAATTATATTGGTTTCAGGGTGGTGTGCGAATTTGATGAAAAGACAGGAAAATAACTTATAAACTTGAATCCTAAATTCAACTAAAACATTAATATCATGAGCGACTACAATTTTTCAAGAAGAAAATTTTTAGCCGGAGCTGCAACAGTAGGCGCAGCAGGGGCTATGGGAATCGGAACTTTGTCATCATGCTCTGGCGGAGGCTCTGCCGCAAGTGGCGAATACGATTGGCTACAACGAGAGTACAACTATCCTCCTCTGCTTGATGAAGTGCCTGCCGGAACAGTTTTAAAAGCCGGAGTTGTTGGTTGCGGGGGACGTGGAACTGGCGCAGCTCTTAACTTTCTGGAAGCAGGCGGTTCAACCGTTCAGGTAACTGCATTGGCCGATGTTTTTCAGGACAGATTGGACAGTTGTGCAGAAAAAATTAAAACAGAAACCGGACAGGAAGTTCCTGCCGAAAACTGTTTCCTGGGTTTTGATGCTTATGAAAAAGTGCTCGATTCGGGTGTTGACATTGTAATACTGGCCACTCCGCCAAAATTCCGTCCTGAGCAATTCGAAGCGGCTGTAAAAGCACGTAAGCATGTATTTATGGAAAAACCGATTGCTGTTGATCCTGTTGGAATTCGCCAGGTTTTGGCTGCCGCAAAAATGGCCGATGCTGCCGGTTTAAAAGTGGTTACAGGTACACAACGCCGTCACCAGCATAAATACATAAATATATATAAAGAACTCAGCAATAACGCAATTGGCAAACTTACCACGGCCGAAGTTTATTGGAATGGAGGACAATTGTGGTACAGAAACAGCAAGCCAGAATGGAGCGAAATGGAATGGATGATTCGCGACTGGGTAAACTGGTGCTGGTTATCGGGCGATCATATTGTTGAGCAACACGTGCATAATATCGACGTTGCGAACTGGTTTTTTGGCAAACACCCGATTAAAGCATTAGGGTTTGGCTCACGTCAGCGCCGCCCAACCGGTGATCAGTATGATAACTTTGCCGTTCGATATGAGTTGGACGACGGACGCCAGGTTTTAAGTACCTGCCGCCAGATTAACGGCTGTACAAATGCCGTAAACGAAGTGATGCATGGTACCAAAGGAAAAGCATTTACATCGCAGGGAGGTACAGCAACAATAACTGACCTGCAGGGAAATACGCTATTCTCAGACGAAGATCATGCAACCAGCCCATACGTTCAGGAGCACAAAGACCTGATTACCTGCATTCGCCAGAATATTCCGTTTAACGAGGCAGAAGAAACTGCCAACTCGGTAATGGTGGCAATTATGGGCCGCGTTTCGGCATATACCGGAAAAGAAGTTACCTGGGATGAAATGATGAACTCGGACATGAAACTTGGCCCGGACACGTTTATTATGGGCGATATTGGTTTCATGGAAACAGCAAGTGTACCTGTTCCGGGAACTCTTGAAAGCTAATAGAATAATACCCTCTTAAAAATTAATCAATCAATTCAATATAAACCTTCGGCTAAGGCCGAAGGTTTTTTTGGCACTATACTTGTTTTATACGTCAATAAAGTTTTAACAAAAAAAATCTATAGTCATGAAAAAAGCAGAAAACAAACAAAAAATTACCTTCCCCAAAATTTCAGCATTTCTATTAATTATTGTAGCAACAGTATTGGCCTCATGCGAAGGACCGATGGGACCTCCGGGAGTAGATGGGATTTCCTTTGCCGGAAGCATTTATGAAGTTGATGTTGATTTTACAGCCAACAACGATTATTCTGTTGTGGTTGACCACCCTTCAAGTATTGAAGTATACCCCGAGGATGTAGTACTGGTATATATTCTTTGGGAATATGACGGCACAGATATTTGGCGTCTTTGTCCGCAAACAGTGGTTTTGCCTGACGGTGTAATTCAATACAATTTTGATTACACACAGTACGATACACGTTTATTCCTTGAATACACGGTTGATGAATTATTGCCCGCCGAAACCGATAATCAGATTTTTCGTATTGCAGTTTTACCTATCGACTTTGTTGCACAAAAATCAGTTGACATAAACGATTTTAATTCATTGCTACAAACACCTGAACTACAATTGAATATTCTTGATAAAGTAGAATTGAATACAATTGAAGAAATAAAATAATCCCACTTGGGAAATAAAAATAAAAGCCGGAAAGTTCCGGCTTTTATTTTATTCTGGTAAAAAAAGAGCGCCCGGTAAATACCTGGGGCGCTCAGGACATGTGAAAGGCTAATCTACCTTATTCGAATCGATAGATTGCCATTCCAAATATGCTCCATCATATACTTTCACGTTTGGATAACCCAAACCTTTCAATGCCAAATAAATAACTCCGGCACGAACGCTGGTTTCACAGTAAACAATTACGGTCTTATCTTTGGTAATACCTTTCGATTCAAACATCGACGAAAGCGTGTCGTTTGATTTTAATAAACCTTTACCGTCGGCCAAAGTTTCGTAATTAACATTTACCGCACTTGGAACGTGCCCCGGTCTTCCAAGCTCAGTTTCTGCCGTTCCGGCATATTCTTCCGGAGTACGGGCATCAACAATTACATATGCTGAATTATCAACAGCTTTTTTTACCTCGTCCATTGTTGCCAACTGGCTGGCATCAACATTAGCAGTAAATGTGGCCTTCTTCCCTTTTGTTGCGCCTCCAATTGGTCCGCGAATTGCTTTCCATCCGGTAATGTTTCCATCTAACATTTTCACATTTGGCGCTCCCAAATATTTAAGCATCCAATACATACGACCGGCATATTTTGTCGATCCTTCATCGTATACAATAATGGTTTTATCGGAAGAAATACCGTGATTTCCAAGTTCGGCAGCCATAGCTTCCGGCGACTTGATAACATTACGAATAGGCTCGTCTGTACAAAGTGTTCCATGCGGAAGATCAATTGCACCACGAATGAATACTTTCTGATTTGCAGCTGCATTTACAATAACATAGTCTGCATTTTTTAGATTCTGTTTGAGCTCATTAGCAGAGATCAAATCCTGGGCTGAAACAGCAGAAGCCAGTAACAACACCAATCCTAAAAGAAATAATCTATTGATTTTCATACTATTAAATTTTATTGTTTTTAGTGATATAGTATGTAACTCGCACGTTCTTTCATAACCTCTGGGGTGTACTATTTTACATGCTCGTTTCATTGTATATATCTTTAAAATTAGAATCTAACCTGTAGCTGAACCATGATCATATCGTTTGGAATTTCTCCGGCCCATTCAGCTTTGTATTCGTAATTAACCTGTAAACGCGTCCATTCGTTAAAGAAATAATTAAAACCAACAGTTGTAATATGTTCCATGTTATTATTTCCCAAACTTAAGTCGCTGTTATAATTCTCGTATTTGATAACAGGCTGGAAATTATAGGTAAGATTATAAAGTGCCATAATTGACAAACCTTCGCGTTTCACACTTCCCTGAACCAATTCAGGATCGCCGCCACATCCGCCACCAACAAGGTACGAACCTTTGTCCTCGGCCCAGATGTATTCACCCTGTACCAAAAATCCATATTTTTCCACTTCAAACTCAGCTCCCAAACGGGTTCTTTCGTCGGGTTCAGTAACCGTTTCATCCTGGCTGGTTGCTTTTCCAAAACGGAAACTACCACCAACATGCATCCAGTCGGTTGGCTGAATTAACACTCTTCCCACTAAGTCTTTGTATTTGTCGGCATCTTTAACCAAAAGGCCTGTTCCGTTCATCAATGCAACAGAGTATTGAATTAAAGTGGTATCTGATCCACCAAGAACCATCAATCCCATATCGCGGTCAGGTGCAGTAAGTTCGTTTATAAACTTCGATCGATTGATTGTATACAATGAATGACAAGGAGTACCAAGTTCTTGTCCGAAAGGAGATTTGAAAGAACCTAAACTCACCTTTGCAAACGAAAAGCGTTTGTAGGTAATAAACGCATCAAGTAAATATGCTTTTGGTCCATCCTTTTTAAACGGACTTGTTTCTACCAAAACATAGTAAGAAAAGTCGTATGGAATATTTCCCATTACGCCAATGCGTGCACGGTTAAAACCAAAAGTGTTGGTATTGTCACCTTCGGCAAACCCATAATCGTATTGAGCCTGCAGGTATCCAAAAACATTTACGCCTTCATCTGATGTGGGCTCGGAACAACCCTGAGCCTGGGCATTGTACCCAAAAATAAAGGCTGCTGATAGTATAAATAATAATTTGCGTAACATAATCTGATCTTTAAATTGATAATTAACAGAGAGGACCGCCAAAACAGCTTGCCACCCTCACACTTTTAGTTAGATGGCACTGTAGGAAGATCCTTAGGATTTGAATCGTGTCCCCAGTGATTTGTTACGCCACCTGCATCCCAGAATGAGTTTGTATGGCTCAAGCCGTTCATTCCGAAAGTTAAGCTGTATGCATCAAAACCCAGTACATTCAAATAAGCGGTAATAACTGCTGAAGTTTGTCCGGTGTAGCAATAAGTAACTACTTTCCCGTCTGGATCAAGTTTGCTGCAATCGTCAATTAACAACGGGTTAATGCGTACAGCGCCATTCACGTGTCCGAAACCAGTATAATGGTCGGCAGAGAAATAATTGTTTACATAGTAATCGCCCGGGCTGGCCAAAACATCAGCTCCCGATGCAGTTTTAAATCCTGCTGCAACAACTTCTTCCACTCTTTCGGCAAGAATATCAGCACCATTTGTAGAAGTGCTTGTCCAATCCGGAGCATCAAAACTTCCGGCAGTAGCTTCGCTTGTTGTCCAATTGTTTGCATCATTAAGCGTTTTACAATTTGGTGTCCATTTGTCGAACTGTGAATTCCATCCACTCATACCCCATTTTAAAGCCTGTGTATCTTCGTAACCGTAAAGGCGAAGTAATGATGTTGCATAACAAGCGGTTTGGCCAGTGTAGCATACCACTAAAATTGGTTTGTCGGCGGTAGCTGCAGCTGTAAGAATATCGCCAAAAGCAACATTGTTGGCTCCCTCTATATGAGCTGATGCAAAATCGGCTGCTCCACGAATATCCATGATCCACTTTGAAGAAAGATCGCCATCGGCAGGAGCTGCCATAACAAACTTCTGACCATCAGCATTAGATAACACATGGTTAATATCCATATCAATTGATTTCAGGTATGTTGTAAGCGTTTCATACGCTACCGGTTCTGAACCTGAACAATCACATTCTTCTTCTTCATATTTACATCCGGTAAATGTGACTGAAGCAAAAATTGCAAGTAATAAAGTGTAAAAAATGTACTTTTTCATCGTAATAAAATTTTAGGTTATTGTCAAGTATTAGCATCCACCGGTTTGTTCTGCTTGTGAAGCAAGTAATCGTTTCCGGTTTTTACTAGATTATTTTTTAAAACATGAATTGGAAACCTGCCAGACGCGGCAAGTCTCTCATTTAGCATATAGAGGACGAAATTACTTATGAGAATTAGAACCAATATTCTGTCAATAGTTTGTGCCGGTAAATCAGGAGAGCTAAAACCCCTCTTCCCGAACCATACAACAGCCCCTAACATCAACAAAATGAATGCCTTTCCCATGTCCTTTAAAATTTAGATTCGATTAGTTCAAACAACTTCTCAAAAGTAACAGGGCTATTTTTAAGAATTGAAAAATGCACCTCTCACCTCCTCAAAGTGGATTCATATTGTAGTCAGTAGAATTCTTGATTTAAATCAAATACATGATTGACTTACTAATTAAGTATTAACTTTTTAACTATATTAGCAACCTTTAGAAATGAGTAAACTATGCCATTAAACAAATTCGATAAATGTGTTGGTTGTAAGTGTATGTCGGCCCCATTTAAGAAACTTTCAAACGAAGAGTTAATTCAAATAAACCGAAACCGGGTTGAAGTTAATTTTAAAAAAGGAGAGATTATTGCTAAGCAAGGAGCTTTGGCTGCACACATCGTTTATATTAAAAGTGGATTGGTGAAAGTTTACCGCGAACATGGCAATGACGAATTAATTCTTTCGGTTGAAAACCGGGGTAAACTATTAGGCTTGCAGGCACTCTATTCCAAGAATATCTATCCTTATTCTGTAAAAGCTTACACCGATACAAGTGTTTGCCTTCATGATATTAATGCAATTGATACATTTATTCATGAGAATGCCAAGTTCAGTGCAAGTATCCTGCACCATTTAAACGACGAGTCGTTGTTTTCATACAACCGAATGGCTTGTCTTACCTTAAAACAATTACACGGCCGGTTTGCCGACTTGCTTTTGTGTTTCAGCCTGCGATTATTCAAACGAAAAAAATTCAGTATCCCGATCAGTAAAAAAGATATGGCAGCCATTACCAACATGTCGCAGGAAAGTCTGTCGCGGGTGATCAAGGATTTTGTTTCGGAAAAGATAATTGACGTAAAAGGTAAAGAATTTACAATTCTTGATTTTGATCGGATACGCCACCTTAGCCAGGTTGGCTAACCTTTCAGCTTTATTTCCTCCAGCCTTTTTTCATTTAGAATTGTAAGTACATTGTTTTTCAGAGTGATTATTCCCATATCCTGAAATTCTTTTAATATCCTTGAAACACTCTCACGCGAAGTGCCAATAAGAGCGGCAATTTCTGTTTGAGTGAGGTTTAATGCAAAAGAATTCTTACCGTATACTTCTTTCGAGAAGTAACTTATGGTATTTGCCAACCTTCCCGGCAATTGTTGCTGTACATTTTTCACCAGCCTGTCGAAATAATTCATTTCATCGCTAAATACAGTTGATAATACCTTTAGCGCGAACTCTCCGTTTTGTTTTAGCAGATTGGAAAAACAGTGCCTGTCGATAAAACAGACTTCCGATTTTGTAAGTGTTATGGCTGAGAAATAATTGGTTTTTATGCTTTCATCCAGATTCTGGATTCCAAGATACGACCCCTTCTTTGAAATGCTTAAGATAAAATCTTTTCCTCCTACTCCCTTTTTTACCAGTTTTACAAATCCCTTTCGAATATAAATGATGTGCTGAACCGGACCGCCTTCTTTAAATATAAGTTCTCCTTTTTCATACTGAATTTTAGAACATCCTTCTTCAAGCGTACATAACTCACTATTGTCCAACACAGATACAGCTCCTGATTTTAAAGTACAATCAATACAGGTATTGGTAATAAGGTTCATTGTTCAATTATATGATGTAATTTATATCACAAGTATACGAGAATTATTTCACAATGTTTAATGAACCAATGCTCTTTATTAGTCGTATAATTGTAAAAAATTCATTGTGATGAACAAAATACTAACATTACTTTGCTACAATTTAGGACTTTGGGGAATTTTAGGATTCTTTGCCACCCTTATTCTAGGCTTCCTAACGTGTTGTGCAAATTTACCAGCTCAGGTATTCTATATCAGCCTGATTTCATTTGCAGCAATAGGAATTATTGCCACAACGATTTGTGTTGCTCGCGGTTGCAAAAAAGGACAATAAGCCCTGATTTCAACCTTAACTACTAAAATATTTATATGGGTTAAAAGTCGCATTATGCGGCTTTTAATTTTTTGTATAACTATTTAAGGTTTCTTATTCTAACTTCAGTCTCTTCCTGGTTTTTCATTAACTCAACCAATTCATCGGTATTTGTCTCTCCAAAATGATACGGATAAAGAACTTTGGGTTGAAACATTTTGGTAGCTTCAGCCACCATTTCCGGAGTCATTGTATAAGGTAAGTTCATTGGCAGGAAAGCCACGTCGATGTCTTTTAACTCGGCCATTTCAGGAATATTTTCAGTATCGCCGGCAACGTACACTTTTTTATCGCCGAAGTGCAGTACGTAACCATTTCCCACACCTTTTGGGTGAAAAGGCTTTCCTGGTTCACGTTCGTTTTTAATATTATAAGCGGGCACTGCATCAACCTTAATTCCCGCAAAAGTTCCCGACTCTCCATTACTGAGCACTTTTGTTCCGGCATATTGTTCGTTGCAGATTTTAGTGAGTACCAGCTCGGTTCCCTCCTTTTTTGCAGCATCCAGCGCTTTGGCATCCAAATGGTCGCCATGCTCGTGAGTTATCAAGATAAGATCGGCTTTTGGCATGGTTGCATAATCGGCATACCATGACACCGGATCGATATGAATTACTTTCCCGTTAAACTCCATCATCAGTGTTCCGTGTGCAATAAAAGTTATTTCCAAATCGCCTTCCGAAGTAGCGAAAACATCCTTTTCAAATTCCTGCGCTTGCACAAAAACAACAAAAACCAACATTACTATTAGTGTAAGTATATTCTTCATAACCTAAGCTTTAAAATTTACTGTAAGATAGGTATAAAATCATTTTATTGCATCTTCTTTAATAAAAAACAGAACATATGTGTAAGCTTCGGGCACCAATTAATTCGTACTTTCGGAGCAAAAATTCAAAACTATCTGATATGAAAAGATTATCTCTATTGATTACCTTCATAGCCCTTGTTTTCTCCCTATCAGCCAAGGAATATTCAGTTGAATCTCCATCGGGGAAAATACAGGTAAAGGTGAATGTTGACGAAACTGTTACCTACTCGGTGTTGCTAAACGGAAGTACAATTGTTGCTCCATCGCAGATTTCGATGGAATTGTACGATGGAACAGTTTGGGGAGTGGATGCCAAAGTACGCAAAACAAAAACCAACAGCGTTTCGCAGGTGCTTACACCGGTTGTTCAACAAAAAAGTGCAACGATAAAAGACGAATACAAAGAGCTGACCTTGTCGTTTAAAGGTTATGCGCTGCAATTCAGAGCGTACGACGATGGCGCTGCTTACCGCTGGGTGTCGGATAAAGATGGCGAGTACAAAGTGAAAAGCGAGCTGGCAACATTTACATTTCCGGCCGACAACAAGCTTTGGTTTCCTGAAGAAGAAAGTATGATGACCCACCAGGAACGCGAGTACCTGCGCGAAACTTTGTCGAATATTGGCAGCGATCGTTTTGCCTCAACCGGACTGTTGGTTGATTGTGGAAACGGTGTTAAAACCTACATTTCGGAATCGAACCTGATGGATTACCCCGGAATGTATTTGCGTGGTTGCGACGATAACGAATATGCTTTGGTTGGTAAATATCCGGGAGTAGTTCTGGAAACCGAACAAATGCGCGATCGCGATGTAAAGCCAATAAAATATGCCGATTACATTGCTGAGTGCAACGGCCCTCGCGAGTTTCCGTGGCGTGCCATGGTAGTTACCGAAAACGATGTTCAGTTGATTGAAACAGAAATGATATACAAACTGGCTCCTGAGTGCCGACTGGAAAATACTGACTGGATAAAGCCGGGTAAAGTTGCATGGGACTGGTGGAATGCCAATAATATTTACGGTGTTGATTTTGTGGCCGGTGTAAATACCGAAACCTACAAGTATTACATCGATTTTGCTTCGAAATACGGATTGGAATACATCATTCTGGATGAAGGTTGGTATGTTCTTTCTGATATTCTGGAGCTGGAAAAAGACATCGACGTAAAAGAGATCATCGACTACGGAAAACAAAAAAATGTTGACGTAATTCTTTGGGTTGTCTGGAAAACCATGGATGAAAAACTGGAAGAAGCACTCGATCAGTTTCAGGCGTGGGGCGCTAAAGGGATTAAAATGGACTTTATGCAACGCGACGACCAGTGGATGGTAAACTTCTACGAAAAAATTGCCCGCAAATGTGCCGAGCACGAATTGCTGGTTGATTTCCACGGATCGTACAAGCCAAGTGGTTTGAGACGTGCGTACCCGAACGTAATTTCGTACGAGGGCGTTAAAGGATTGGAGAATGTGAAATGGTCGAATTTACCCGATCCGGAGCACGATGTAACTTTACCGTTTATTCGTATGGTTGCCGGCCCGATGGACTACACCCCAGGTGCGATGATCAATAAAACAAAATTGAATTTCTCGCCGGTATTCAGCGAACCAATGAGCCAGGGAACACGCTGCCACCAGTTGGCTTTGTACCCTGTTTTCGAAAGCCCGCTGCAAATGCTGGCCGATAATCCATCGAACTATTTACGCGAACCGGAATGTATGGAATTCCTTTCTGCAGTTCCATCGGTTTGGGACGAAACGCAAGTATTGGAAGCTAAAGTTAGCGACTATATTGCTGTTGCACGCCGCTCTGGCGAAACCTGGTATGTGGGTGCGTTAACTGACTGGGATCCGCGCGAAATGGAATTAAAACTCGATTTCCTTGGCGATGGAACCTACACCATGAAAGTGTGGAAAGATGGACTGAACGCCGATAAACATGCTGCCGACTTTGCACAGGAAACTGTAGAAGTAACTGCAGGATCAACTGTGAAAGTTAAAATGGCTCCCGGTGGTGGCTGGGCAGCTATTATTAGTAAGAAATAGTTTCAAGCTGCAAGCCATTAGCTACTAGCTAAAAAATGCCATCCTTGTTTGAGGTTTCTCAAAGGGTGGCATTTTTTTGTGATAGCCTATTCCCATAAAGTAATACCTTGTTCCCAAAAGGCAGTACCCTCTTCCCAAGGCTTACGGGCAAAGGGTAGCAAGCCTGGGCAGTGTTCCCCGGGCCTTTGGGAAAGGGGTATAATTCCTGGGGCTTATTCCCAAAGGCTTTGGGTATGGGGTACGAAAGTGCTACCCAAGGGTATGCTGTTGCGGGAGTAGGCCCGGAGCCTTTGGGAAACTAAAGAAAATGATCTGCTCCACATTATTTATATACAAAAGCAGCGGGCGACTATTAAATATTAGTCGCCCGCTGAATTATTTTGTGTTAGATAAAATACCAGCTATTTGCTTTTATTGCAGCATGAATTTTACAGTAAAAACAAGGGTTTCACCTTTAAACTCAGATATATTCAATTTTGGAAGTTGAAGAAGAACCCTCTTGGCTTCACGATCGAATCTTCCCTGAACACCCAATACATTTGTGTCAACCGGTTTTTCCGCTTTGTATCCAACAACCACAACCTCATCAACTGGTATGGCTCCTTCAACAACCTTATCATCAACCGATACAACAGTCCCGTTGCTATTCACTTTAACATAGAGTTTGCTTACGCCTGTAGCATTTGCTTCGCGCAATTCTGATGGATATTTAATCTTCTTCGCAATAAATTTACGCATGTCCATATCCGAAGTTATATCAGACAATTTTGAGGTAATAATCATCACACCATCTTTCCCTTCTTCGCCATAACTTTCAATCGCTGACTCATCTTTCAGAACAGTGATTGATTCAATGTCATTCGGGTCAATATTACTCATATCTCCGGTAAATTTTTCACCGTCGAGAAAAATTAGCGGCGATTTTCCATTAAAATCAGCTGAACCCTTTAGTTTAATCGATATGGCGCCGTTTTGGGCTATTGGTCCAAATCTCTTGGTCGCACTTTCGTCCTTCAGCACTTCCATTGATTGTATTGTTTCCGGATCGATATCATTAATATCGCCATCGTAAGGAATACCTTCAACAATTACCACTGCATCATTCATTTTGGCTTTGGCTGCGGCTTTTGTTGTTATAATTATTACGCCGTTTTTACCTTTTTCGCCATATAAAGTGGTAGCTGATTCATCTTTGAGAACAGAGATAGATTCAATGTCCTCTGCCGAAAGATTCGCCACGTTGCCCACTTCTTTCTGGTCTACAATGTATAACGGTGCTTCTTCCGGCGAAGTCTCAAAAGCCAACTTGTTAATTTCGATTTTTGGAAAACTCTCTTTGTCTTGATTTCCGTAACCAATCACTTTCACCTCGTCAGGATTTCCACTACCATCAGCTTTAAGTTTTACATTCAGCTGAGTTTTTCCATCTACTGCAGTTTCTTTCTTAGCAAAACCAAGCATCATAAATACCAGTTCGCCAAATTCGTCGTCTGATTGTAATACATAATTCCCATTTATATCCGTAATGGTTCCAATGGATGTACCTTTCATCAAAACAGCAGTTCCGGCAAGTGGCTTCCCGTTTTCATCGGTAACCTTTCCTTTTACCATATTGGCTTTGGTCTTCACTACTTTTACTTCCGGTTTTCCGCTACCGTCGGCTTCTAATTTTACATTAATCTCGGTTTTTCCATCGACTGCAACTTCCTTTTTAGCATAGCCAATCATCGAAAATACCAGCGTTGAGTTTTCATCGGTTCTGATCTCGTAGTTGCCTGCAAAATTGGAAATAGTACCTGTTGTAGTTCCTTCCACTAATACAGCTACAGCAGGAATACCATCGCCATCTTCGTTGGTGATTTTTCCTTTCACAGTAAGTTCCGAAGTTGGCGTTCCGTTAACAGCGTGCTCAAATCCGGTGTTGGTTCCTGGAACATAGTCGCTGGTTTGAATGTAGTACACACCTTCCTCTTTCGGATTTTCATCGAACGACAATGCGTTGGCAACCACTTTGTCTTCCAATCCGAGTGCATTAATCACAACTCCTCCATCAAATCCATTGGAGAAATCAATTTTGATCAAATCGGGATGATCGGCCGGAAGCTCAACACCATCAACAACTATTTTTAGTTGTCCGGCATCGTGAAGCACTTCGGTTCGTACTTCTTTGTTCGACAAACCCATAACCAAAATGGCCAGCAGGGGCAGTACAACCAGCTGTTTCAGCAGGCTGTACCGATTTTCTGTTTTCTTTTTCATCATGATAATACGGTTTTTTAATTGTGAGCCGTTAAGCGCAGTCAAAAAGGGAGCCACTCCTTTTTTATGCGCTAATCCTACCATGGCCAATTGATAAGCTTCGGCATTATGATTCCGGGCTACCTGATGATCAGTCAGGTATTCCAGGTTATTTCGCATCGCATCGCGGATTAACCAGGCAAAGGGGTTAAACCACTGAAATATAAACAATAGCTCGGCAAAAAGAATATCGAGCGTATGTCGTTCTCGTACGTGAATCATTTCGTGATCGACGATCATTTTCAGATCGGGATTCTTCAACATTTTTTCCGACAGCACAATCCGCGAGAAAAAAGAGAATGGATGAACATCCTTTTTTGTCAGGTTAACCTGTGCTCCAAACAATTCTTTCAGGCGGCTAAAACGGATAATATTCATGGCTTTGAGGTGCCCGATGAGCAGGTTCAGGAGAAATACAATTATTCCAAGGGCGTAGATCGCCAACAGGTAATGATACCATTCGAAGGCAAATTGCGCTTCATTAGACGCTACGGTTTCAGGCAGAAAAGCAAAACTATCTGAAGCAGCTGCCGGAATCGGCTGTATATAATTCACTTTGGTAAACGTAATCAGCGGAATAAGGAAACTGACCAAAAACGACACCGGCAAATAAATGCGGTTGAACAAAAAATGTTTTTGGTGCTGAAAAAGAGCCAGGTATGCCAGGTAAAAAGCACCAAGCGCCAAAGCTGATTTTCCGATGTAGAGGATAAAATCTTCCATTACTTTTTATTTTTGATGAGGTTAACCAGCTCGTCGATCTCTTCTTCCGACAGGTTTTTCTCCTTTACAAAAAAGGCCACAGCACTTTTGTACGAGTTATCGAAATAGTCGCTTACCACCTGGTTCATGAACGAACGGCGGTACTCTTCTTTCGAGATAAGGGGAAAATACTGGTAGGTGTTGCCGTATTGTTTAAAGCCGATCACACCTTTGTCTTGCAACAAACGCACCAGCGACGAAATGGTGTTGTAATGCGGTTTCGGCTCGGGATACAGCTCAACAATATCTTTTACAAATGCTTTTTCCAGTTTCCAGAGGATCTTCATCAACTCCTCTTCCTTTTTTGTTAGTTTCTTCATTTTTCCTTCTTTTCAGGTTTATTGTCATTTCGAGCGAGAAACGAACGAGAAATCTTTTTCCAAAGCAATGAGATTTCTCCTCCTCAGTCGTCGAAATGACATTTTGCACAACATGGAGACAAACATACAACTGATTTTTCAGTTTTGCAACTGATTTTTCAGTTACTGAACGATATTTTCAGTTTTTAGAGTTGTCAAAAGATTCATATCCTACTGATAACAGGCTTTTTAGCAGAAATAAAAAAAATGCCATTCTTATTAAAAGAACGGCATTAAATCGTATTGTCTTTGCGTATTATCGTTAAAATTCTCCTCCTCCCATGTCCATGTCGCCACCGCCGCCGCGATTTCCGCCACGATCTTCTTTAAAGTTATTTATCTTATAGCTCAGCGTAAGCATTACTACACGTGGTTCACGCTCAAAACGGAACCAACTTTCAAAATCGTCACCGTAGCTTGTACGTTCAAAACGACCGGTTCCCAGTGGATCGCGAACGCTAACCGTAGCCGAAAGTTTTTTATTCATAAACTCCTGGCGGTACGAAATATTGGTAAAGAACATGGCACCACTTTCGCCCTGCGCCGATACTGATTTACCCCGGAAGAAAGCATTTAGCTGGAATCGTGAATTATCAGCAATTTTGAAAGTCGAATTCATTCGGCCACCCCAGTTGGTACTTTCGCGGTCGATGGATTCGCCATTCAACTCGCCGGTTATTTTATAGTTGTAAACATTCACACTGGCATTAAGGATCAGCCACTTCTTGTAATTCCAGTTTCCGGTAACTTCAAGGCCTGTACTGTAATCTTTATCAAAATTATCGGTATACAGGTAAAAAATTCCGTCATCACCGAGTTCCTGTGTGCGGTCGATTTTATTGTTGGTTACCCTGCGGAACAAATCGGCTGACATAAACGATCGTGTTTCGCCAAAACGTTTCATTAAACCCAGTTCGTACGAGTTGGTATATTCAGGCTCCAAATCGGGATTTCCATAACGAATGGTGTAGCGGTTGTAATAATTTGGTGTAGGGTCCAGATCGCGGCCACTCGGGCGGTTGATCCTCCGGCTGTAACTTGCCGTAACATCAGCAGTTTGTGCCAGCGGATAAGAAAAGTGCGCTGTTGGAAACAGATCGAAACGATTGAGCGACGAAACATTTTCGGCATTTGTATTTTTTATCTCACGAATCGTCAGCTCTCCGCGCAATCCGGCCATGTATGCAAACTTACCAATCTTGTTGCTGTAGGTAGAATAAGCAGCGTGTATATCGCGCTGAAAATCGGTGGAACTTGAATATTCATCGTTGATTATCCACGAATTACTTTCCTGGTCGAAATCGCGAAATTCGAGTGTTTCATATTCGCTTTCCAGTCTTCCCTGGTAACCTGCCTCAAAACGACCATCATCACTAAACGGATAAGTATAATCTATTTTCAAACGAAAATCCTGTTCGTCTTCTGTTTCCAGTGTCGATACATTCGACAAATATTCGTCAGTAGGATTCCAATTCTCGTCGGCCAGCAATTCTCCTTCTATTTCGTTGTCAGTTCCTGTCTCATCCGAGTAGAAAGCAGTTGCTTCAATGCGGTGTCCCTTGTCATCGAAATTATGCTGAAAATTCATATTCAACGTGTAGAAATCGTTATTTCGGTCCGATGTTTCTTCAGTTATAGAATAAATTGATTCAGATGCCGGTATGGTGAAATTCTCTGTGCGGCCACCACCTTCGTTACCACGTTCCGATGATCCGGTTTCTCCCGAAAGTGTTAAAGTGGTGTTGGTACCTAAATAAAAATCGGCTCCTCCTTTAAAACGGTGTCCGCCACGAATCCACTTACGGTCACCAGCCATGTTCAAATATTCTGTGGTATCGTTGTAATACGTTTCGCGCTCCGAGGCCATGTTCCCGTTGTTGATCTCATCGCGCCAATCGGCTCCAAAAAACAGGTTCACTTTTTCAAAACGGTAATTCAGCATAAAATCGCCACGGTATTTCTCGCCCGTTCCAACACTTGCGTTAACAATACCATTCAGTCCGTTCATCGAATTCTTTTTCATTACCAGGTTAATGATACCTGCAGCACCGTCGGGTTCGTATTTTGCCGATGGATTGGTAATGATTTCAATATTTTCGATTGCTGAAGAGGGAATTTGACGCAGTGCGTCGCTGCCGCTTAAAACACTTGGTCGGCCGTCAATCAGTACGGTAAAATTTCCCGACCCGCGCAAGGCTACATTTCCCTCAATATCAACCTGAATAGACGGGGTATTTTCCAGAACGTCGACAGCTGTTCCACCAATAGCGCTGATTACCTGGCTTACATTTACTACTTTCTTGTCGAGCTTGTATTCTACTGCAGCCTTATCAGCCACAACATCAATTTCTCCGATAGCAACACTTGAAGCATTCAGATTTATTGCTCCAACATCGTGAACACGATTATCACGGTCTAAGGTAATATCCAAAACGTTTGTCTTGTCGAATCCGATAAAATTTGCTTCAATATAATAATCGCCGTAGTTGATATCGGCAATTTCAAACTCTCCTTTCTCATTGGTTATACCACCAGTTACTAAAGTTGAATCTGTCCTTTTGTATACGGCTATATTGGCGAACTCCATCGGATTTTCTGTGTTTTTTTCCACAATAGTACCAACTATCTTTCCTTTGCCGTCATCAGCCGGATTATCCGTTTTCACCGATTTTTCGATAGTTGCGTAAGTTTGCAGCCCCATAAAAACAAGGGCAAATATTAGTAGGCTTTTTAAGTTATTCATTGCTGTTTTAACTGTTTTCATTTTTTCTTAACTACCTATTAAGACCGTTATATCCTTTTTTGGTTTAATTCAACGTTGTTAATTTGATGTTAACGTAAGCAGCAAGTTCTATATACTTGCCTGATAAAGCATTAAATGTATGCTGATTACAATCTCAGGATAAAGAAATATTGGAGGAGTATTGAATTTACAAAAAAAATGCCACCCTCCCGGATGGCATTCTACCAAAACTTAAAATCTATGGAAAAAGTGCCTCTTGCTCCTTAATCCATAAGAGGCGCAAAAATAATGCGATTCGATTTTTTTACAAGGTTGGGCGATTAGTAGATCTATATTTTAATATATTTTAAGATTTAGGTTACGTAAAAGTAAAATTTCTGCTTCAGGCATGTACACTATTTTTTGCCATTGCTTTGTTATGCCTGTTTGTTCGCTTAACTTTGTTTGCTGTCAAGTCTAATTAAAACTACTTATTATGAACGAACAAGTGAATCAGCCACAACTACCACCACCCAATTACCTGGTATTTGCCATTCTTGCCACCTTGTTTTGTGGAAAAATTTTTGGAATTGTAGCCATTGTTTTTGCCGCGCAGGTGAATTCGCACTGGAATGCCGGAAATTACGAAGCAGCCAAATCAGCAAGCAGAAATGCAAAAATATGGGCCTGGGTGTCGTTTGCTGCCGGTTTGGCCTGGATAGTTTTAGCTGTAATACTATCAATGTTTGGCGTACTTGCAGGAATTATGCAGGGAGCTTTTAATTAATAATAGATGAAACAAACCATCAATAGTACACTGTTACTCTTAATAATTGGGGTAGCAGTTCTTTTTTTTGTACTCGATCCTGCCCGTAACGAAATTTTCCCGCAGTGCCTGTTTCATTCACTAACCGGGGGTTATTGTCCAGGATGCGGTTCGCAACGAGCTATGCACAGTTTATTACATTTAGATTTTGCAGGTGTAGTGGGTTATAATTTTCTATTTCTTCCGGCAGCACTTTTTATTGTTTATCATTATACATATCCATTGCTGAACAAAGCTTTTAACTGGAAACTTCCAAACCTGTTTTACAAAAAACAAACACCCTGGATTGTTTTACTCATTGTTATTCTGTTTTGGATTGCACGGAACCTGCCGTGGTACCCTTTTAACATACTTGCACCATCAAGTTAGGCACAAAAAAACGGATGCGATAAACACACCCGTTTTCTATATTTAATCTGGTTAGGATTACTTCACAAACGAAGCTTCATTTAAATAATCGAAACATTTTTCAACACCTTCAAATTGTGTCATACTTCCGTCTCTGATTCCTTCCAGTTCCACAAAGAAACCTTCCAAACCATTTTCGTAAGCTTTGTTAAAGATGTTTTTAAAGTTCATCATTCCCGACTGCCCTAAAATAGAACGGTCTTTAATATGAAGAACCGGGAATCTGCCGGCATACTTTTCGAAGTATTCCAACGGATCGTTTGCTCCCATTACTGTCCAGTATACGTCCATTTCGAAGAATACCAAACTTGGGTCGGTACCATTCAGGAACAGATCGTATATTACATCGCCAACAGGCATCCACGGATTACTTTGTTTATCCTTGTCTTCCGGTTTTACAACACGGCCAAATTCCATGCTGTGGTTGTGATAACCAAACTTAATTCCGGCTGATTTTGCAATTTCACCGGCTTGGTTAAACGATTCGCATACAACTTTTACCGCGTCGTGCGTTGGTACATTTGGCATCATTGGCTGAACCAAGGTTGTTACACCAAATTTTACATGGTCTTCAACAGTTTGTTTCCAGAAATCAGCAATTTCACCCAATTTATCTTTGGTAATATCGCGAGTAGGTGGATTCACGTGCGATCCGGTAATTTTCAAACCTGCATCATCTGCCAGTTTGCGGTATTCTTCAACTGAATACTCACCCATTTTGCGATCGCGGTACCCTGCCAACTCAATGGTGCTGTAACCGATATCTTTTATTTTTTTCAAGCCATTAGGAACATCGGCATTCAATTCACGTCCTACAGAGTAAATTTGCAAACCAATTTCCTTTTTTCCCATGCCCACCATCGAGGCGGCACTGGCAGGCTTCAACGAGCCAGCTACCATGCCTCCGGCAGTAAGCAGGCCCATCTTTTTTAGAAATTCTCTTTTATCCATAAGGTTTTTAGTTGGTTGATTTATAGTTTGTATGTACCACGATATTTGTAATTATACAAACGGTGGTTCCATGCTTCTTTATCGTCGCCGAAGCTATGAGTTGCAGGATCCCATTTAACCGAACGTTGCAATTCAGTAGCCATGTTTCCTAAACAACAAGTGATAGCTGTACTTGCACCCACTTCAACCGGAGCAATAGGTTTCTTCCTTGAGCGTACACAGTCGATGAAATCTTCCATATGAGGTGAACTGATTTCGAAGCTACCGCGACCTTCTGCCTGGGCTTTCTGCATTTCTTCGAACATTTTTCTACGCTCTTCCGGAGTAAGATTCTGAGGACGTCTACCTCTTAATTCATCAGGAATCAAATCTGATTTTGAACAAGCCAGGTAACCGCGAGCTACTTCAATCCAACCGTCGTCGCCAATAAATTTAATACCTTGTGCAGCTGGCATATCTTCCAGATAAGGTTGCTCGGTCATTACAACACCGTTAAGGTATTTGAAAGTCAGGTAATCTGCACCATCAACTCCTTTAGGAATGATTTCTGCAGGACCAGAACCGTCCATACCAATAGCAGCTTGTGCAATATCAAACATGTGCGCGCCCCAGTCGGCAGTAAATCCGTTACCGGTCTCAAGATACCAGCGCCATGCACCCCATAGTTTTTCTTTTTCCGGCGGATCAAGAGAAATAGGAGGACAAAGATCTGAGTGATAATGAATTTTAGGATCATTTAATGGTCCCATCCAAAGGTTGAAATTCAGGTTAGCAGGAACTTTCATTTCAGGTAAATCAAGCGGTGCTGGTGGATCACCCACTTTTGCGTAAACTTTATCGATATGACCAATAGCGCCACTCTGAACCAATGCAATTGCTTTTTGGAATTCAGCACTTGAACGTTGCTGGCTACCAACCTGAACAACACGTTTGGTATCTTTTGCCACGCGAACCATTTTTTCTGCTTCGGTAATGGTGAAAGAAAGTGGTTTTTGTACGTAAACGTCTTTACCTGCCTGACATGCATGAATAGTCATTAAAGCGTGCCAGTGGTCAGGAGTACAAACCTCAACTGCATCAATGTCTTTGCGTTCGAGCAGTTCTTCGTATTGTTCGTATTTGTCAACTCGTGGCGACAATCCCAATGATCCTTGCCATTCTTCAACTGTACGTTTAAAGCGTTCAGTTTTCATACTGTCAACATCGCAACATGCCACTACTTCAACTCCGGGTACTGCAGAGAAACTGCGGAAGTCGTTCATACCTTGCTGTCCAAGACCGACAAAACCCATTGTTACTCTGTCACTTGGAGCAATTCTTGTTCCGTTTATTGTCCAACTTGGAAGAATAGTCAAACTGGATAAGCCCAGTGCCGAAAGACCAAGAAATTTCCTTCGGTCTAATTGATTCGATTTCTTTGAATCCATAGGTTTAGATTTTTATTAGTGATCAAATATTATTCAAAAATTCGACACAAGATAGTTTAATTTGTCAAAAAGACGCAATGAGAAAGAAAAAAAATGTATGAGGTAACCAACAACTTAAAATTGCTTTCATTACTGTATCACAGCTAAAAACTCTCTGATTGCTTTTTTAACATCCTGAAATTCTGAATAGTAAGTTAAATTGAGCTGTTCACATCCCGCAATCATGGCTGACAAATTAACATTGGTACCTTTTCTGAAAAGACAGAGCACCGGTGTACCCATTTCAACAGCCCTTCCAATTTCGTAACCAACACCCATTGAAACTGCTGTTACTTCGGCAACCACTGCATCAGAAGCCTTTAACCAATCCAAATCACGATCGTGAATAAATTTATCGCTTGGACCATCGTCGCCGGCACTTGTTAATTTCGGATCGCCAACATGCTCAGTCAGCACCTCCCCGAATGTTTTCAGGTATTCGATAATTTTTTCATATCGATCGGCATCTTGTCTACCACCTCTAATCGATCCGGCAAAATAAATTTTCATTGTTTAGTAATTAGTTTTTAGGTTCTATTTTTCATTTAAAGGAGTGCTGCTCCCCTCGCCTTTTTCAAATACAACGCGAGTACGCGGCAGACTTTCAGGATAGTTCTTCTGAATAAATTCGATTAATTTCTCGCGGATAAAAACCCTGAGATCCCAGGCGGTAGGAGAATCTTTTGCGCTTACCAGTGCCCGAATTTCAACACCATATTCTTTGGCATCGGTAACCTGCAATACATTTACCCTTTTGTCCCACAAAGGTGTACTTTCGAGTAAACGTGTTAGTTCTTCACGAAGTGCATCGAACGAAACGTGGTAGTCGGTGTATAAAAACACGGTGCCCAGAATTTCGGCAGAAGTTCGCGTCCAGTTCTGAAATGGTTTCTCGAAAAAATAGGTTGAGGGTACTACCAGTCTGCGCTGATCCCATATTTTAACCACAACATAAGTAAGCGTAATTTCTTCAATTCGTCCCCATTCGTTTTCAACAATAACCACATCATCAAGCCGGATGGGTTGCGTAATGGCAATTTGTATTCCGGCCAGCACTGTTGCAATAAGTTTTTGGGCGGCAAAACCAATAATAATACCTGCCACCCCGGCCGATGCGAAAAGACTGATTCCCAGCTGCCTAACTTCTTCAAACAACATCAGTGCCGATCCGATGGCAATTAACACGATCAGAAAGTAAATGATACTCTCCATGATATTGAACTGGGTAAGAAACTTTCGTTGTTTGAGGTTATCTTCCTGGTTCACATCAAGTTTCGACAAAATGACTTTTTTGGATGTACGAAGCACCGCAATTGATGCCCAAGCAATACTAAGAATCAAAAATATGGAACCTGTACGATCAAAGAAATCGTACCAATCATCGGAAACAAGTTCATATTTTTCAATGAAAACCTTAAAAAATATTGCAAGAAGCAGAATAAAAAAAGGTATAATGAATTTTACTATTTTCTTCATAAAAATACTTGTGTTTCAGCAACTGTTACTTTGATTTTTCTCCGGTGGTTTTTATATGTACATCGCGCTGAGGGAAAGGAATCTGCACCTTATTTTTTCTGAATTCCTCATCAATTGCATAACGGAGTTCACTTTTTATATTTTCCACCCAAAAGGGTTCGCGCACCCAAAAGAAGATTTGAAACTCCAGCGCTGAATCTCCGAAATTATTAAACCTTACAAATGGTTTTGGAATATTTGAAATGTGCTTGTTTTTTTTGGTACAATCAAGCAGAATTTGAGTTACCAACTTCGTATCAGAACCATAAGCAACACCCACATCAACCGAAAAGCGCGTGTTGTAGTCCATTTGGCTCCAGTTGATAATTTTTTCGTTTACAAATTTTGAATTGGGAACTACCAGAATAATGTCATCCCTGGTTTTTAATTTTGATGTCCGTAAACCAATATGAATTACCCGGCCTACTGTTCCGTCTTGCAGCTGAATTACATCGTTAATCTGCAAATTTCGCTCAACCAGCAAAACAATTCCCGAAGCAATATCGCTGAACAACTGCTGGATACCAAATCCAACACCAACCAACAATGCGGTAACACTTGCCAGCAAAACTGACACTTTTAACCCTGAAGATTCGAGCAAAAGAATAATAATAATTACCCAGACAACATAGCGGAGAATAAGGTAAACCGACCAATACGAGCGACGTTCAGCTTCTTGTTTTTTTATAAAGCGCTTAAAAAACCGCCCAATTATTTTCAATACCACAAAAGTGATTATTACTACAACAAGTATTAAAAAAATGTTGTAAACGGTTATTGCAAAATCTCCATTGCTATATAATTCAATATTTAAAATGTCTTTAAATTTCATACCTATTCAAACATTACTTTTACTGGTGATAAGTGCGTGAACGATTGCAACCAACTTACAAATTCCATTCTATAGAATTCTCCATATTCCTTTAATAACAATAACTGCTAGTAAAGTAATAAAAACAAACTGAACTGAAAAGTTTTAAGGATTGAAGGAGTTTAATTAGTACTATATACAACAACACAAATGCTGTATGGTTGAAAAAAAAGGGAGGTTTTTAAAATTTAAAAACCTCCCTTTTAAGTATGTTGTACTTAAAAATTAATTCATTCCAACTACCAATCCGGATTGAAAATATGCAGCGTAAGCTGTTTCAGAATTTAAAGCGTTTATGGTTTCTTCAATACCTTTATCATCTTTAATTGATGCCCGAATTGAGCCTTTCTGATAATAATAACGCGACACCAGTTCACTTTCAAGCAACTCGCTGATTTCTGGTCTGAAAGCTTTTAAATCTTTGCCCAGATCCGGTTCCAGTTTTGCAGCTAAAGCTTCAAACTCTTCTTCTGCCAATCCGTAATATTTCTCTTGTTTTGCTATTTTCAATAATTCGTTTAATTCAAGCTGCGATTCCGACTCGTATTTAAAATCACTTTGTTGAACAAATTCTGAGAATTGATGGTAAATATCATCTGTAATCGAAAATTGTTCCGGTTCCGGAATACTTTCATTTTCGTTTGAATATTTTGTTGCAAAATCAAAGATTTTAAAGCGGGTAACCAACTCAATTGCCAGGCTGCTTAATTGTTCGCCTTCAATTTTCACATCCGGAACTACACCTCCACCATCATACACTTTGCGTCCTTTTTTGGTGGTAAACTCAGTAATTAACGAATCAGGAACATGCCCAACGCTGCCGTCATCGTTTCGGTGAGAATAATCCAGCGCCTGAATACAGCGGCCACTTGGAATATAATATTTAGCTGTAGTTACTTTAAGTTTGGTATTGTAGCTTAAATCGCGCGTTGTTTGCACCAATCCTTTACCAAAAGTGCGGGTACCAACAATAATTCCCCTGTCGAGATCCTGAATAGCTCCGGCTACAATTTCCGATGCAGAAGCAGAACCGCTGTTTACCAAAACAGCAATTTTTATGGTGGTATCGATTGGAGCTGCAGTGGCTTTATACACTTTGTCCCACTGCGTTACTTTACCTCGGGTGCTTACAATTTCTTCTCCCTGCGGCACAAAAAGGTTTACGATTTTTACAGCTTCAATAAGCAAACCTCCCGGGTTTCCACGCAGATCAAGAATTAATCCATCAGGATTATTTTCTTTTAATTCCAAAAATGCTTTTTTAACATCATTACCGCAATTGGCCGTAAAACTCGACAGACGAATGTAAGCTGTTTTCGGATCGATCATTCCGTAATAAGGAACTGCATCGATACTGATCTTCTCGCGAATTACATCAACAGTAAAAGGTTTTTTCTCGCCGTAGCGCTGCAACTTAATGGTAACTGGCTTGTTGGCCGGTCCTTTTAGCAGTGCACTTACATCTTCGGTAGTCATTTCCTTGGTATCTTTTCCCGATACTTCAAGAATAATATCACCAGCTTTTATGCCAAATTTTTGTGCCGGGAAACCTTCGTACGGCTCGGCAATAACAATGTTATCGTTTTGTTTGCTGATTAAAGCCCCGATACCGGCATATTCGCCGGTAGTCATAAAACGGAAATCTTCCATCTGGTCTTCCGAAATATAATTGGTGTAAGGATCAAGTGAGGATAACATTTTATCGATACTCGTTTTTACCAGGTCGTTCGGATTTACCTCATCAACATAAAACATATTCAACTCGCGAAAAAGCGTATGGTAAATATCCAGGTTCTTCGCTATCTCAAAGTTTTTCTGGTCGCGGGTAAAGCTAAAAAAGCTAATCCCAACAACTGCAACTATCGTTATTCCTATTAATATTCTTCTCTTCATAATTCTCCTTTTCTGAATTCACTGTCTGCACAATTGCATCGAACTGCCAAAAGTAACAATTCTTACCTGATATCTGTAACGCATAGTAGCATTACATTACGTTAATTTATATTAAAACCAGCTATTTAAGCTATTAGTTTAACATTTTAAAGCGTAAAAAGTTAACAGTTATTAAAATTAAAAAGTCATTAAACCATTCTGAAAGCTTTAGGTCAAAGTTCCTGAAAACAGAACAATTAAAGATTTTTAAGAACATGAAAACCAAGATTTTAAGTTTAGCATTAATTGCAATTTTTGCCATTTCGTTTACAGCAATGGCACAGCAACAAGACAGAAAAAACAGAGCGCCACAAAAACGCGAAATGATGGCCGATCGGGCTGACAGAGCCAGAGGCAATTTTGATGCGTTTTTTACCGAAGAGCAACAAGAAAAGATCAAAGAACTTCGCCTTGAGTCCTCCAAAGAAATTCAGCCACTGCGTAATGAAATGAACGAACTTAGGGCAAAACAGCAAACACTTACAACAGCTGAAAAAGCAGATATGAACGCCATCAACAAAAACATCGACCAGATGGCAGATGTGCAGGCTAAAATTCAAAAGATTCGGGCCAAACAACAACAAGAAATTCGTTCGATGCTGGATGATGAACAACGCATTAAATTCGATCAAATGAAAAACCGCAGAGACAGAAGCAACAGAGATTTCAGCAGGAAACCAACTTACCGTGATGGTTTTAAACACGGTGCTTAACGGTTAATAGATAAATGTTTTGGAGCCGGCAATTTAGTTTGCCGGCTTTTTTTGTGCCTGCTTACCGATAAAAAGCCCCGGTTTAACGAAATAATTCCCGCATTTCAACTTGTATTCAATAATTTGCATGGAAATTTTAAACCAAACAAAAAGTCATGAAACAATTTATTTACATTCTTACCGGTATCTTGTTAGCCTTTGGCAGTTCTTCCTGCATATTTACTCCATCCATAAACGGCAACGGAAATGTTGTTGAACAAGAACGTCATTTGAGCGATTTCGACGAAATTAAAGTTAGTCGCGGCATGAATGTATACATCACTCAGGGAAACGAAACCAAAGTATTAGTAAAAGCTGACGAAAACCTACTTGAAGTAATTGAAACTGAAGTTGTGGGCGATGTGCTTGAAGTAAAAGCAACGAGCAATATTCGTCGATCAAAAGAAAAAAAGGTGTTTGTTACACTGCCAAAAGTTGAATCAATTAAGGCGTCGGCAGGAAGCAATGTCTATTCTGAAAATGAAATCAGCTCAAAAAGTATTGAAATTTCGGCATCGGCCGGAAGTAACATCCGCTTAAGAATTAAAACTCAGGAAGCGAATGTTAGCGCTTCTGCAGGATCGAATATCAATCTTGAAGGACAGACAGAAAATTTTTATGGCAAAGCATCTGCAGGATCGAACATAAAAGCCGGTGAACTAAAAACATCGAATACCGAAGCCAAAGTAAGCGCCGGCGCCAACATATGGATCAGCACAAAAAACAAATTACAGGCAAGTGCAAATAGTGGCGGAAATGTTTTTTACAGCGGAGACCCAACCGATACTGATATTAATAAATCGTCGGGTGGAAATGTGATAAAAAATTAGCCACAACTGTAACTTTCCTGTTTGGGCAGCGTCCTTTCAACATACTCAATTAAAAAACAAAAAATAAAGCACATGAAGACTATTAAAACTTTTCTCTTTCTTTTTATGATTGCCATTACCAGCTACAGCACTGCTATTGCGGGTAACAGCGACGAGACACAAATACGCAATTTAAGCGGTTTCAATGCCATTAAAGTTTCAACCGGAATCGACCTGTACCTCACTATGGGAGATGCAGAAGAGGTAAAAGTTGTAGCTGATGACGACATTATTGACGATTTAAAAACCGAAGTTGAAAACGGAACACTTAAAATTTACATGAAACGACGCAACTGGTTTAATTGGGGCAGTGGTAACGAAACCAGAAAAGTTTATGTAACCGTTAAAGAACTTGAAGAATTATCGGCATCGTCGGGTTCCGATGTTGAATCGACAAATACACTGGAAGGCGAATCACTTGAAGTAAGTTGCAGCAGCGGCAGCGATGTAAAACTGGATGTGTACTATAAAAATCTATCGGTAGATACCAGCAGTGGCAGCGATTCAAAACTCCAGGGAAAAGTAAAAACACTTAAAGCGGATGCCAGTAGTGGTTCCGATATTAAAGCGAAAGACCTTGAATCTGCCATTTGTTATGCCGATGCCAGCAGCGGCTCTGATATTACGGTTAGCGTAAGCAGTGAACTATACGCCAATGCCAGCAGTGGAGCCGACGTTACATATTATGGTAATCCTGAAATTAAAGATATTGATGAATCGAGTGGCGGCGATGTTCGTCAACGTTAAAACAAAGTTGATTCTTATAAGGCGGTTAATTCCGCCTTTTTTTATGCCCGGGTTTTAATCAATTCAATAGAAACCTTTATTTTGCGTTTTATATTTTGAGCATAAAGGTTTTACCCGTGAGATTAATAACACTTACATTTCTATTTCTTATCGTTTGCTGTATGCCGGCAAATGCACAAAACGGGAGTCCTTTGCAATTTTTAAGCAAGGTAAGTCAGTCTTCTCTGGCAAATCCGGCCTTTCATAATCAAACCGAAAAACTTGTAATTGGCCTTCCTGTATTATCAGGAGCAACCTTTGGATGGAATGCAAACTTTTCGCCCAATTATATTTTCTCGGAAAACTTCAGTTACAGTTTCGACAATTTTTACCAGTTGTTGGGCGAGCCGGGCAACGCAGCGTCAAGTGCAACATTGCCGCTTATTTACCTGAGTTTACTGAAAAACAACAAAACTTATAGTTTGTCGATATCGGAAAAGATCCTGGTCTCAGGTAATTTCGATCATGAAATTCTGAAATTCATCGATTTGGGTTTGATTCCGTATTACGGCAAGGAAGAAGAATATGGACCTATTTCGCTGAAAGCCCAAATATACCGCGAACTTGCTTTTTCGTATGCCCAAAAAATTGACAAGAACTGGAGTGTTGGAATTCGTCCCAAAGTATTGTTTGGTAAGTTTTTTTACGACATTGAAAACATGTACCTAAATGTTCAAACACTAAACGATCGGCAGTTAATGCAAATCATTCCAAATGGATCATATCAAATCTCAGGACCAATTGATGTTCAGTTTGATCCTCTTGAAAATAAGACAATAATAAAACCCGATCTTACTGCCAGCGACTATTTTTTCAAGTTTAAAAATTTGGGGGCAGGCATTGACTTTGGTTTTTCTTACACCCCAAACCAAAACACTACCATTGCACTGGCAGTTGTCGACCTTGGTTTTACTACGTTAAAATACCGATCGTACAACAACACGTTTACCGGAACCATAGATTACGCAGAAGAAAACCTGTATCAGTCAACGAATCCGGATGCCCCAAATTATTTCGAACCCAAAGAGGCTTTACTGGCTTTAACAGATTCGCTACCCTACGTTACATCGGCCGAAGCATTTACAAAGCGACAATATCAGTTACTACCGGTTAAAATAAACCTGATGGCCACACAACACCTGAACGATAGAATGAAACTGAATTTTTCTGATAATCTTTCCTACCACAAGGGAGAAGCCAAAAATTATTTATCAGCCTATTTCAACATTTTACTGGGAACACGCTTTGAATTAAGCAGTGGGGTAAATCTTTACAATACTGAACAAATTTTACCGGGTTTTGCCTGCAGTTACACCGGAAAAGGAGCACAAGTTTATCTTGCTACCAATAATATTTACAAGCTGGTGCAACCGAGTAAAGCAAAAAATATAAATTTGTGCCTTGGTGTGAACTTTTTGTTTTCTACACAACCAAAATAGTTTTTTTGATATGACTTTATTTATAACGCTATACCTCGTTGGTTTTCTCAGAACCCTTGTAATAATTGCTGTTATCTATTTTGGATTTCGTTTCATAGTACGATATCTCTTTCCGAAAATAGTTGATAAAGGGATGAAGAACATGCAACAAAAAATGCGTGAACAACAACGACAGCAACAACCCAAACGCCCCGAAGGAGAAGTTACCATTGAAGGGAAACCCGGTCAGCACAACAAAAATCAGAAAGACAATGGTGAATATGTCGATTTTGAGGAGGTAGAATAGAAACACAGACTGAAGGACTGATTTATTGAAGGATTGAGCTGCCGGAGATAATTACCGAATAGGCAGTTGACAAATAGCAGTAGGCAAAATAGAATAAATGATACCAGAACCTCATTTCAAAGCGTATCAACGAAAGCAGTCCGCCAGAAATTACAATTTATCAATTCTTCAATTTAACAATCTTCCTCAATCTAAATTTCAATCTCTATTCAATCTAATCCAATCTCTCACAAACGAATCATCTTTAATCTTTAATCACTAATCCTTAATCTTCCCGCTCTCTTCCCTGTACTTTAGAATTTTATCCTATTTTTGCGTTCACAATTCAGAAATTAGATTTAGATGGCACAAGAAGATATTTTCAAGAAACTGGTAGCACACTGTAAAGAATACGGATATGTATTTCAATCGAGCGAGATTTACGACGGACTCGGAGCAGTGTATGATTACGGACAAATGGGTGTTGAACTGAAAAACAACATCAAAAAATACTGGTGGGACAGCATGGTGCTTTTGCACGAAAATGTGGTTGGTTTAGACTCAGCAATTTTTATGCACCCCACAATATGGAAAGCATCGGGACACGTTGATGCATTTAACGATCCGTTAATCGACAACAAAGATTCGAAAAAACGCTACCGTGCCGACGTACTTATTGAAGACCAGCTGGCAAAGTACGAGGAAAAAATGAATAAGGAAGTCAAAAAAGCTGCCAAACGTTTTGGCGATACCTTTGATGAAAAACAATTCCGCGAAACCAATCCTCGTGTGTTGGCCAACCAGGAGAAATGGAATAACCTGCACAAGCGTTTTTCAGATGCACTGAACGATAACGACCTGGCAGAATTAAAAAAGATAATTGAAGACGAAGGTATTGTTTGCCCAATTTCAGGCTCACGCAACTGGACTGATGTACGTCAGTTTAACCTGATGTTTTCAACAGAAATGGGATCGACTGCTGAAGGAGCTTCAAAAATTTTCCTACGCCCGGAAACTGCACAGGGTATTTTTGTAAACTATCTGAACGTGCAAAAAACCGGACGCATGAAAATTCCGTTTGGTATTGCCCAAATCGGTAAAGCTTTCCGTAACGAGATTGTAGCGCGTCAGTTTATTTTCCGTATGCGCGAGTTCGAACAAATGGAAATGCAATTCTTTGTTCGCCCTGGCACCGAGCTCGACTGGTTCGAAAAGTGGAAAACAACACGTATGAAATGGCACCGTGCACTTGGTTTTGGCGACGAGAACTACCGTTTTCACGAGCACGAAAAACTGGCTCACTATGCCAATGCTGCTGTCGACGTAGAATATAAATTCCCATTCGGTTTTAAAGAAGTGGAAGGAATTCACTCGCGTACCGATTTCGATTTATCACAACACGAAGAATATTCGGGCAAAAAAATACGCTACTACGATCCTGAACTGGGAGAATCGTACGTTCCTTTTGTTGTTGAAACATCGATTGGTGTCGATCGCATGTTCCTGCAGGTAATTTCTGCAAGTTACTGCGAAGAGCAACTGGAAAAAGATTCGCGCGTAGTATTGAAACTACCTCCGGTACTGGCTCCTGTTAAGCTTGCTGTTATGCCGCTGGTAAAAAAAGACGGTCTGCCGGAAAAAGCCCGTGAAATTATCGACGAGCTGAAATTTGATTTCAACTGTCAGTACGACGAAAAAGATTCGATTGGTAAACGTTACCGCCGTCAGGATGCCATTGGTACGCCGTTCTGCGTAACAGTCGATCACCAAACCAACGAAGACAACACTGTGACCATCCGCTACCGCGACACCATGGAGCAAGAGCGCGTTGCCATTGCTGACTTAGGCAAAATTATTGGCGAGCAGGTAAGTTATAAGGGGCTGTTTGGGAAGTTGTAAAAACTATACCTCAATACTATAACCTCAAATTATAATATGTGATAAAATTTATGCAATTTTATCACATATTTTTTATCATAACGAACCAAAATTCCGAATACAATGGATATTAAGTCAATTTTGAAAAGCCTTTTACCTCATCTTATTGCTGTAATGGCAATTATGATTGTTTCATCAGTCTATTTTTCTCCGGCATTTGAAGGTAAAACGTTACGACAAGATGATATTGTTAAAAGTAAAGGTGGCAACAGGGACAAACTGGATTATAAGAAATATGAAAATAAGGAAATCTTATGGACGAATGCGAGGTTTTCAGGAATGCCTGATTTTCTAGGTGCAGATTATAAAAGTTCAAATAAATTTAGAAAAATATTCTATAAAATTGAAGTTTTAGGATTTCCAACAGAAGTAAGTTTTTTGATTTGGTACATGCTTGGCTTTTACATTTTACTCCTGGCCTTTAGAGTAAATCCCTGGCTTGCCCTTGCCGGAGCATTAGCTTTTGGGCTTACCTCATATAATCTAATTATAATTGAAGCAGGTCACTTCAAGAAAGTTAGGACCATTGCATTTATTGCACCAACATTGGCTGGTGTTTTACTTACATTCAAGAGAAAATATCTGTGGGGATTCATATTGACATCTTTCTTTCTTGCCAATCAAATTTCCCACGATCATGTTCAAATGAGCTACTACCTTTTGCTTGGCTTAATCTGCATTGGTTTTGTACAATTATATCATCACATTCGTGAGAAAAGATTGCTCGACTTTAGTAAGGCTGTGGGTCTGCTTTTAGTGGCAGCACTTTTAGCAATAGGCCCCAACTACTCAAAACTATCAAATTTATACCGCTACAACAAACAATCAATTAGGGGGAAAAGTGAATTAACTGAAGGGAAAGAACACATAAAAACCAAAAGTGGTCTTGACCGTGATTATATTAATGCCTGGAGTAGCGGTCGCGCTGAAAGTATGATGCTTTTTGCGCCAAGAGTAAAAGGTGGTGCAAGTGCCTATGTAAAACAAGATCGCAGTTTATTGAATAAGGTTGACCGCCGAATGCGCGAAACCATTGGAAATATGAACCAATACTGGGGCGATCAAGGAGGTAGTGGAGGCCCCAATACGGCAGGTGCAGTAATCTTTACCTTGTTTATTATAGGACTATTTGTGATAAAAGGACCAATAAAACAAGGTATTCTCATTTCAGTTATATTATTTATAATGTTGTCGTGGGGAAAATATTTTTCTGGCTTTACCGATTTATTTGTCGATTATGTACCTTTATACAATAAGTTTCGAACACCCGTATCGATACTTGCGGTTGCTGTAGTATTTATTTCATTTTTTGCCTTCCACACTGTTTCTAAAATAATTAAAAACCCAGAACTACTTAACAGAGAATCTAAAATTACAATCGGGAAAAAGAAGCTGCCGTTATATTTGGCAGCAGGACTTGGTTTTATAGCTTTCCTTTTACTAAATATTGCTTTCCCGCATCTTCTTAATCGATATATTAACGACCAGGAATTAGCCATGTTCGATAACTATCGCCGGCAAGCAGGTGAATCGCAAATAAATGCGATTGTTTCTGCGCTCGAAAGTTTAAGGATTTCTGTTTTCCGTGCCGAATTTTTCAGAACTCTCTTGTTTGCCGCGGTCACTGTTTTTTCATTCTACCTATTTAAAAAGCAAAAAATTAAAAATACAGCATTAATTGGCATCATTGGAGTATTGGCATTGATAGATGTGTGGACCATAGGACAACGTTATGTGAACAAAGATGATTTTACTCGCCAAAATCTAATCGAACAGGAATATCTCTTAACGGATGTTGATAAGGAAATTTTTGCACGCGAAATCCAGAATAATCCGGGACTCGTTCAAAAAATTGAAGCCGCTTATCAACAATTTCAACCAAAAACAGAAGTAGAAAAAGAAGACATTCAAAAGTATGTTATTCAGAAGAATACTTATTACCGGGTGTACGACCTCACAACTTCGGCTTTTCAGGATAACCGGGTTTCAGGCTCACATCGTTCTATTGGAGGTTATAGTGCTGCCAAATTACGCCGCTATCAGGATTTGATTGAAAATCATATCATGAAAGGAAACATGCAGGTTTTAAACATGCTAAATGCTAAATACTTCATAACACAACAAGGACTACAAATAAATCCAAATGTTATGGGACCTGCCTGGTTTGTCGATTCTGTAATTTGGGCAAAATCACCGGATGAAGAGATTAGTGCACTCGATAATATTAGTATTGCAAATGAAACAGTCATTAACGAAAGGTTTAAAACTGATGTTGGCAATTTCCAAAAATCAACACCAAACGATTCCATTTTATTGCATCTGTACGAACCAGACCATTTGACTTACGAGACAAATACGTCGGGAAACCGATTAGTTGTTTTTTCTGAAATTTACTACCCTGATTGGACAGTTACTATTGACGGTGAACCGGCAAACTATATAGAAGCTAACTACACACTTCGGGCGATGATCGTTCCTGAGGGACAGCACAAAATTGAGTTTGTATTTCAACCGGCATATTACACTCAGGCCAATACGATGTCAATGGTTTTTTATTATATAATCATAGTAATGGTAGTTGCTTTGATTGGCTACTCTATTTTCAGGGAGGTTAAGAATTCAAACATACAAACAGAAAAGGCTTAGCAAATGTTAAAGTACTCCATTATAATTGCAGTTTATAACCGAACAGGAGAAGTCAAAGAGCTTTTGGAAAGTGCAGAGAAACTTGATTTTGAACGCAAAGAATTCGAGTTTCTTTTTGTCGATGACGGATCGAAAGACGGATTTCAGGATTTTATTGAAGGTTACAAGTCATCTTCAAATTTGCAAACAAGAGCTATCTACCAGGAAAACAAAGGCCCCGGAGAGGCGCGTAATAATGGAATGCAAAATGCCAAAGGTCAATATTTTATTTTTGTTGATTCCGACTGTATGTTCCCGCCACATTGGCTACGCACTATCGACAACGATCTCAAAACTTATAAATACGAAGCGTTTGGCGGCCCCGACACCTGTCACGAATCATTCAGTCCACTTTTAAAAGCCATTACATACTCAATGACATCTAAACTCGGCACCGGAGGTACACGAGGACAGAAAAAAAGTGTAGGAAAATTTTACCCACGAAGCTTTAACATGGGTATTCACCGAAAAGTATTTGAGAAAATTGGCGGGATGAATAGGTTACGACATGGCCAGGACATGGATTTTTCGCAGCGAATCTACGATGCCGGGTATAAGGTGGGTTTGATTTACGATGCTTTTGTTTATCACAAACGACGTACAAGCCTATCGAATTCTACCGCCAAATCTTTAATTGGGGAGTAGCACGAATTAACCTATCCAATGCACATCCTTCGATGCTAAAATTAGTACATCTCCTTCCAGCCATGGTAGTTTTAGGCCTTATCGCATTAAGCATTTTTACGTTTTTCTTTCCAACTTTAGGCGGATATCTCTGGATAATAACCGGGATTGTTTATTTGCTGATCATACTGACAGCTCTTTTTCAATCCTTCTTTCAATATAAAAACCTAAAAGCTGCCTTACTTTCACCAATAACCTTAAATATACAAGTATTTGCCTATGGGTTTGGCTTACTAAAAGCACTTTGGCAAACAAAAGTGATGAGACGTAAAGAAGCGGAAGGATTTGTAAAAGGGTACTACGGGAAAAAGAAATTGGAAAGTCGCTAAAACAGTAGTTAATGACAAACACAATGTACAGCGAATCAATATTAAAGATATAATTTCAAGAACAAAAAACTCGAGGCTCGCAGCAATTCATAAAATGAATAAAAAAGTACTCATAATTACGTATTACTGGCCACCGGCGGGAGGACCGGGTGTACAACGGGTACTCAAATTTGCGAAGTACCTGCCTGAATTTGGCTGGGATCCTATTATTCTTACCGTATCCGATGGAGAATACCCTGCCATTGATGAGTCGCTGGCTAAGGACATTCCCAATAATTGTAAGGTATATAAGACCAAAGCACTCGAACCTAACTTTTTCTACCGAAAATTTACGGGGATGAAGGCAGGGGAAAAAATACCCGTAGCCAACCTGGCGCAAAAAAATGTGAGCTGGAAAAAGAAACTGGCAAACTGGGTACGTTTGAACCTTTTTATTCCTGATGCAAAAATTGGCTGGATTCCTTACGCAGTAAGTGAGGGAAAAAGAATCATAAAAAAAGAAAATCCGGATATCATCTTTTCGTCTTCACCTCCACCTACCGTGCACCTCATCGCAAAAAAGCTGGCCAAATGGAGCAAAATTAAATGGGTAGCCGATTTTCGCGATCCATGGACAAAAATACACTACCTGCAAAACCAAAAAGTCAACCCAGTATCGAAAAGACGAAACGAAAGGCTCGAACGTAATGTGGTTAACGAATGCAACAAAGCCTCCTGTGTCAGTGCTAATTTTATTAATCTTATTACCGAAAATCGAAAAGATAAGTTTGAAATTATTACGAACGGATACGATATTGAAACAGATGGCATTGCCAAACCAACCAAACCAAACGAAAAGTTTACAATTCTATATATCGGAGGCCTGACCTGGAATCGCTATTATAAGTCTTTCTTTATCTGGCTTATTGAATTAATCAATAATGGTGACTTGGATCGAAATAAGGTAAGGATTAAATTAGCAGGGAGTATTGAGCCCACAATTAAAAGAGAAATTGAAGAGATGTTTAGTGAACTTAACATCCTTGACCTAGAAGGTTATCTTCCTCATTCCGAAGCTATTTCCCTGATGCAGAAGGCCGATTTACTTTTACTTTTCCTTGAACAGGTTGAAGGTTACGAAGGACACATTCCAGGAAAACTATTTGAGTACCTTTCAACATACAACCGAATACTCGGACTAGGCAATACAGGAGGAGAATCTTCACAAATACTGGAAAATTCAAATGCAGGAAAAATATTTGAGCCTCGAAATGAACAGGAAATAAAAAAGTACATTATATCTGAATTCTGCAACTGGCAAAACGGAAAGAAATCGGAAATCAACTCCTCGAACATCGATAAATTTTCAAGAAGACAACTTACAGAACAACTGGCAACTTTATTTGAAAAGCTATGAAGAAAGTTTTATTTATGTTGAAGAAAATGATAGCAGATTTTAAATCGCCAAAACAACGCTATCCGATTGTAAAAGACATGCACTCTTCCACCTTGGGAGATTATTACTTTGTTTTTAACGAAAATCGTGTATCTGCAGGAAAAGATCAGGCCTTAATAAATAAATTTGACGAAAACGGGATACCTATTAACAAAACATACATTGATGTAAAAGACAAAGACTTTGTCTACTTCCCTATTTCTATTGGACAAATGGGGCTTGCAATCTTCAACACCTATTTAAATACAAAATCAGAAAATGACAAAAACCGTTTTTTAAAGTTTGCTGAATGGTTTTATACCAATGCCGAAATATCTGAGAATCTGGGGGCAAGATGGCTAACTGAAGTTAAACTTCCTGCTTATCGAACACCTGAAAACTGGCAGTCGGCCTTCTCGCAAAGCAGGGGTATTTCCATACTACTCAGAGCTTATCAACTAACGGGCAAAGAAGAATATGCGAAGATGGCAGAGAAAGCACTTATTTCCTTTACAAAACCTGTCTCAGAGGGAGGAGTAACATCTTTTACGCAATGGGGGCCTTTCTATGAAGAATATACTTCTTCGGTCCCAACATTAGTGCTTAACGGAAAGATATTTGCGCTTTGCGGTCTTTACGACTTTATACGTGTATTCCCGGAAAATGAACTTGCGCGCAAGTTATACGACGAGGGAATTGAAACTATTAAAAACTGTCTACCTGCTTATGACATGGGATTCTGGTCGCGATACAATTTATGCGAAGCTTCATGGTATCCCAAAATCGATCCAGCTACTATATCGTATCAAAAGCTACATGTAACTCAGTTGAAAATGCTTCATCAATTAACTGATGAAAAAATTTTTAAAGATTACATGCTGAAGTTCGATAAACAAAATACTTTGTTTAATGCTTTTAGGATGTACTTTATTAAATTCAGGGCGTTAAGAAAATTGGGGAGATTGTAATTTATTGCGACTCATTATTCTTAACGAGTAAAACAAAAATCTAAATCATTCATTTACAAAAATTAGCTTCTTACTAGTACTATATCTCCATTTCAAACATCCATAATTCTTAGCATGAATAAAATAAAACCCATTGGCAACAAACAATTCTATTTTTATGTTCTACTATTTATCTTATTTGGAACCTCGTTGCGAATATTCTTAATACTAAATTCAGAATATAGTATCCAGTCTTCTTATTCCACTCACGCAAAAACAGCACTTAAATATGAGTGGATTGAAGAGGTATTACCAGTACAATCATGCGAATGGTATGATAATAAAGAGCTATTTGATCATTTCTACAAACTTGACAATAAACGATTTGATTACATAAAGCTTTATCAAGAACTTGAAATAAGTAATCATCCTCCATTATATTATATTATTGCCCACTTTTTACAATCTCTTAATGAGAATGGATACCCTGCCTATAATTTATTGCATTGGATGAACTTACTTTTTTCAATGGTCGCAATGGTATTCTTCTTTATGATATTATCTGAATTATTATCAAACCGTTTTGCAATTTTAATTGGGTTATTCTGGTTCTGCACAAGTTTTAACCTTTCTGCTTTTGTACTATTTCAAAAAGCCTACGATCTCCAGTTGATGCTATCTCTTTTCATTGTTTGGTTATTAATCAAACAAAATAAAAAAAAGAAATTAGAGTTCTCAGATTACCTCTCTTACTCAATAACTTCCTTAATGCTTTTTCTGACTCATTACCTTTCATATATATTTGTCTCAATGTTGGGATTGTGGATATTAATCATGAATACCATTTTTAAAAAGCAAAAAGAAAAAGTATTTAGATATGCCATCTCCACAACAGTTGCAATTTTAGTAGCACTTATTCTGGTTCCATTCTCAACTTATGACATCTTACTTCATGGATATAAAACAATTGAAAAAACAAATGGGGCCAACATCTCTAAATTTATTGAAATAGGAAGGCATATATTCTTTAATATAACCACGTGGTCAATTTTATTAACAATTACGATATCATTTCTTTTAAATGGAAAGAAGAGTATTCAGAAACATAAAATTTTTACCCATATTCAAAATTATAAAGGTTTTTATCTATTTGTTTCATTGGCTTTAATCTGTTATTCTATATTACTATTATTCAGTCGAGGAACTAATTCACGCTTACGCTATGGATATATATACCTACCCTATTTTATTCTATTTGCTGCTTTTATTATGGATCATTTCAAGAGAATAGTTTCAACAACCATAATTCTTATACTTTCATGCCAATTAGTATTCAGTTTTTATTATTTAAATAGAGCACAGAACAATAAGATATTATCAGAAAATGTTGTTCACAGATGGCATAATCATTCCCTTTTTCCCCAGGAAACACAAAATGATGCGATTATTATAGTAACTGGAGACGGCTCGGGAGAACACTTAAAACCATATGTTTATCATTCAAACTTTAAAAAAATTGCTGTTTTAACGAATGAATTTTGTCCTGATATGTTCTCAGACTTGAGAAAAACAACTGTTATGTTTGATTTGATAAAACCTTCTGAAAATGATAAAAAAATTAAAGAATATATAGAAGGGGAACACCTACATCTTGTTCATGAAACTTCTAAAGTCAAGTTTTACTGTCTTAACTAAAAATCTACATATAAATAAATACTAGTTATATTTTAAGACACTCAAAAAAATAATGGAGTTTTGCTTTGGTAAATTCAGCCAGTTTTTCTCAAATTCCGAGAAAACCGATATAGCAACCTCTGAGCGTTAAGTATAGGTAATTTACAAAACTGTATTTCCTTTTATACCTGCTATATTTTTTTATTGAAAAATAAAGACTTACTAATGGAGATATAAATCGGAATAATTTAAAATAAACTATTCCATTGGCAATAATATTTGGTTTAGAAAAAGTTTTGCCTGATGATTCTTTAGGGTGATAAACAATAGGAATGGGAAAATATTTTACTTTCAAACCATGTCTGATACACTCATTAATAAATACAGCTTCTTCACCTTTCGTATATTTTGCCCCCAATCCCAAATTCTCATTAAACTCAATCCCATTTTCTTTTATACTTTTTAATCTGAAGGAAATTTCAACCGATGATATTTTTAACTGATCCTTGCCCTTCTTAATAAGATAAGAATTAGGGGAATACCTTTTATATGGTTCTCCATCGGGAGTGATTATTTGAAAAACGGCTACATCCAGATTTTTATCTTCTTCATATACTTGATTAATTCGTTCAATACAGTCTTTTAAATAAACCAAGTCATCATCGGCAACAACACAAATATCTCTTGAAGCATTTTTCAAAGCCAGATTTCGACTCTTAGACAAACCTTTATCTCTAACTGAATGAATATCAATATGAGTATTGTCAGATTTAAGTTGTTTTGGCTCAACTTGATAACATTGATTAATGACAATTGCGTTAAAATTATTCATTGCAATATTCTCAAAAATCTTATTTAGGAATTGTGTTTCTAGTCTGTTTGTAGTCGAAATTAAAAATTCAATGTTCATCTTAAATCTATGAGTTTGTTGTAGCTTCAAAATTATACTATTTCAGCAGACATCGCTTTATAACTCAAAATATCTTAACACGACAACCATCATTTCTTTAAATCAATGGAAAAAAATATTTAAAACATTACTTTTGCGAATAACAAACGCATTTATATTATGAACAGTTCATTTAAAAATAAATAATGACTTTAACGAAGTTTATTCATTTCATCAGATACTTGATATTCTCATTTATTCTAAAATTTAAAAATTTTAATCACGACAAAAGCATACTGATTTTTAGTGAAGCCAGAGGTGGAAGTACCTGGTTGATGGAACTATTGAAGGTTATTCCAAGAACCTGCATTAATTGGGAACCTTTGCATTTAAAAAGAGGAGTTGTACCTGCGTCATACCGTTTTGGATCGAGACCATATTTACCCGACAATGAGAAAAACACTGATTACCTGGCACTATTTGAAGAAATTCACACATTAAAGCGCGCCAATACATGGACCACGAAACTTTTAACATACAGAACATTAACAGAGAGTAATCTTGTAATCACAAAATATGTTCGGGCTAATTTGTTAGTACCTTTTTTACTAAATAATTTTAGCTATAAATATTCACCTATCTTTCTTCTTCGACATCCCGTTGACACTTGTATATCTCAAATAAAAGCTTTTGATAATGGCGACTTTTCCATTCAGCCTTTTGGTATTCCGGATTGCATTAACAATGAACGGTTTTACGAACATTACGACTACATCAAATCACTTAGAAGTAAACTGGAACAGAAAATTGCAATTTGGTGTTTAAACAACTGCCCTACAATAAATCGCATTCACGAGCTTGATGTTCAAATCATTTTTTATTCTGACTTAGTTTTAAATCCAAAACTGGAATTACAAAAGATATTGGATAGTTATGACATTAATGTTGATAGCAAATCGTTGAAGAACTTAAATTTTACTAAAGCTAGTCGTACTGATTTTAACAACGAGCTCAAAAATCTTCCGGAAGAACAATTGTATAAGAACTTTAAAAAACTTGATGAGGAAACAAAAGAAAAAATTCAGAATGTTTTTGATCATTTCGAATTTAGGTTATACTGTGCATTCTCTCCTTTCCCTGCTAAAGAAAAACTATTGGCTTAATTTTTAATGAAGTAGTTTTTGATTCGACAAACTAACATTAGGAATCTGGGGAAATATCTTAGATGATATAATAAAGATAGTTCGATGGTTTTAAGCTGAAATAATGCATACGATTTTTCTATATGAGAACGAAAATCATCAATCCTTCTTCCTTTCAAAAATTGTATTGCATATCGCAAATATATCTTAGACTTTAGGTACATAAAAGAATCGCAAAAGACAAATTTCAAATATTCATTAAGTTCTTCTATGCTGGTTATATAATTATCTACAAATATCTTCTTTCTGTCCAAATTGTCAAGTCTGTCCTTCCAACCTATTCCTGTTTCTGTGCGGTAAACGCTCATGACCCTATCAATATATAAAGCTCCATCCGCAATCGATCCCAAAACCTGTAAAAAATAATCCCCTACAGGTGCATCATATACCAAGTCTGGCAGATTATCAATTATCTTTTTTCTGAACATAAGTGAGGCAGTAGGGCAATAGCCTCCATCAGCTTTTATAATATTCTTCGGATCTATTATTTTGTTTTCTTTATGATGTCTTGATATGGTGAAAAGCTCTCCTGTTTGTTGATTCAGTTTTTGAGCTGGGTGAAAACTCATTTGGCACTCTGGTCTTTTTTCCATTTCATCCACCTGAATTTGTAGTTTCTTGGGATCAGTCCAATAGTCATCGCCTTCACATATTGCAATGTATTTACCTTTGGCTCGAGGAAGCACCAATTGCGTTAAAGGCTTTTTCCCGAGTGAATATTGGTTTACGGATTGATAAACAGGCTTAACAATATGAGGATATAATTGCTCATATTTTCGAATAATTTCGGCTGAACTATCCGAAGAACAATCCTCATTAATCACTATTTCGATTGGAAAATCTACCTCCTGACTTAAAAAACCATTAAAAGTATCTTCCAAGAATTTTTCATGATTATAAACGGTACAACATATACTCACTATTGGATTATTATTCTTCGTCGGCATGTTTCGATTACAATTAAAAATTTTAAAATTCCTTAATTACTTTACATGGATTACCAAAAGCCAAAACATTATCCGGAATATCTTTGGTTACTACACTCCCTCCTCCAATTATGGAATTCTTTCCAATCTTAACATGATTAAAAACGGTTGTTCCCGATCCGATTGTTACTCCCTCTCCAAGCCTGATGTTTCCAGCTAAGTTTGCTCCAGGATGTACAGAGCAAAAGTCATGAATTTTCGTATGATGACCAATCGAACAATTACGGTTTACTGTAACACCAAAACCAATCTCACAGTAAGAAGAAATAACAGAAAGCGGCTCCATATAAAAACCTGGATTTATTATTGCAGTTGACGCAATAACGCTTGATGGATGTATAATTGAAGTAAAATTATCTTTTTTAAGGTTCCACTTTTTAACAAAAAATTCCATTAAAAAGGTCTTCGTAGAAGGTTTATTGCTGCAAAAAGCAAAACCGCTATCAGGAAAAGCTTTCAAATCCCGGACATCAAATACTTGATAATTAATCCCGGACTCAAAAGGAGCTTCTGATCTTTTTTCTCCGTCATTCTTATAAATACTGACTTTCCCTTGATACTGCAATGAATGTAATGTTTCAAAAATCAAAGCCAGGTACATTCCACTATAACCTAGAATGTTAATCTCTTTTACTGTTGTAAAATCCGTCATTTCCGAACTCTTTTGCGGGCATTAATTTTTTCCCGGTTTTTTCAATTACTGTGTGAACATATTTAATCAGCTGCATATTACTGGCCAGTTCGTTATTTTTCCTGTCCCACCAAATATTATCTTCCAATCCTACTCTAACTCCTACGCCATTTTCTATCGCCCATTCAATGGTTGAAAGTTGAAATTTTCCAATTCCACCAAAACCAACATAATGGTTTGCAGGAAGATCATCCAAAGCGAGTTGAAAATGCGATTCGACGGATTGCATCCCTGCTATATTCCCAAAAATAAGATTCCAGTATTGCCTACCTTCCATCATTTGCTTTTTTAGCAAATATTTCCCGTAATTTATCATTCCTAAATCAAAACACTCCAACTCAGGAGATACTCCGTATTCCTTCATTTTTGCTATTAGCCGCCCGATCATTTCAGGAGCGTTTAGCGATGCCTGTTTCGGAAAATTGAGCGAACTCAGTGTCAAAGAACACATATCCGGTTTCAACTCAATTACCTCGGAGCGTTTTTCAAATTCGGGAAAATTACGCCCCGAAGTACTCCCGCATATTACCAAATCCGGACAATTTTTTCTTACTCCTTCAAATATGGTTTGATAAACTCCTTTTCGGTATGTAGGAACCTCATTCTTATCCCTTGCATGCAAGTGAGCAATGGTAATACCCAATTCGTAGGCCTCATGCACCTGCTCTATAATTTCAGAAGCTGAAACCGGGATATAGGGTGTATCTTTCTTATTCGGAATCATTCCTGTAGGGCAAAAATTCACGATTATTTTTTCCATAAACTCATTTTTTAAAATCAGTTTATCCATTTTACACTATAATCACGCACCAATTTAGCAGAATTCTCAATACCACAGAACATCAGTACATCAATTATTGATAACCCTCCAATAAAACCTGAATTATGCTGGTTATAAGGAGTTAGTTGATGCTGTATAAAACCAAGTTTAACTCCTGCTTCAATAAAATTTTTCTTAGGATAAAATATTTCACCTCCTGGAGCATTTATATAGGAATCCGCCCCAAATGCCAGACACGTGTTTAATCCCCATAAACCAGGCTCGATCGCAATTTCTACTTCGCCCTCAATATTAGAGAACAATTCAATCGCAGTATCAATTTTTAAGAGTGATGCAATAGTTTTTATGCTACGAATATTAAATTGCAATAAAGATCTCTCTTCTTCTTCAAAAATGACATCTAAAAGTTCTATCGTTTCTCTGTAATATGGTGCTCTCTTTTTATAGTGCTCCAACTGAACCAAAATCTTATTTTTCCATTCACTATTCGAGATTAGCTCGCAATCCGGAAGTTTAGATTTATAAACCGGTTTTTTTAATCCAATATTAATGTATTGAAATTGTTCTCTATTTGGCTTTAAAATACGATTACGCGACATCCAACTCTTACGAACATACTGAACGTTATCAAAAAACATAAATACATCAGCGGCATGCATTAGACTGAAATAGCCAATATATGGAAAAAAATAAGGTTGATGGAGCGCAAGTTTCATATTGAAGTTGAAATATTTCATCAATCACTTTTTGATTGAGCAATTAAAAATTGTACGAGATTTGTACTTTTCTAACTAAAAATTAAAATCTGTTTAGGTTAAATTAAGGTCGATTGCATATTTTCCTCTCTTTGAAAATAGGAGACTAAAGAGCAAATAGTATCATTCATACTATATGTCGGATTCCAATTCATATCCTCATAGAAAGAACTACTATCCATTCCAAATTTCATTTGAATATCTTTATCTTCAATAAGTAATTCCGAACGTATCCCTCCGTTTTTACTGCTTGAAATTTCAATGGATTTTTCAGCAAATTTTTTTAATGTATATGTTCTATTCGTTCCCAAATTGTAAACTGGCTTCCAATTAACAGGCTCTGTATTCAGCATTTTTATAATAGCATCAACCGCATCTCTTACATCTAATCGTTCCATCAATTGCATACCTCCCAACAATTTAATCGGTTCACCAGCTAATGCTAATTTTACGAACTTAGACAGAAAATCTACTTCAACCAATCCATCGGCACCTCCAGACAATGAAGCCAGGCGAATTGAACTAAAACATAAAGTATTTAAATGTCTTTTAGCATTAGAAAGCATTAACTCACTTGCATATTTTGCCTGTGCGTAGGTACTTTCAGGAGCAACAGGGGTATCTTCATTCCATGGTGGTATGGATTGCAATCCGTAAACGCTTTGAGATGAAATATTAATAATAGCTGGGATATGATTTAACACCGACCTGGTAAATAAATCGCCTGTAAATTCAAGACTATTAGCGATCTTCTGATTTGATCCATGAGGCCGGGTAAAACCCATATGTATTAATATATCAACATTACCAAGACCAACTCGTCCTTGATCAAGATCATATGAATCTAAAAATACATCTGCTTTATTTCCCAAATGTTCTTTCAGTTTTGTCTTATCCAAATCAAATGCCCAAATTTCAAATTTGTCATTTCCCGAGAGTTTTCTTATCAAGTTCCTTCCCAGGTATCCTCCCGCGCCAGTTATTAGTAATGTCTTTCTTTTCTTAATTTCTCCCTGATTAATTGTTTGAAAGAGATTTAAAACTTTCTGGTCGCGTTCTAATGGTATTGATTTATCGGCAGTTTGTCGTACTCCGAAACGGTTATAATTAAACCTAAGCTGGTTCTTTCCTTTATCAATATCCAACCATTCTTTCACGCATGCTTCTACTTCGTTAAATCCCATAAGTGCACGAAGCCCGGTAATCCCGGTAAAACGGGGATTCATTTCAAACAACTTTAAGCCATTTTCGGTAATACGACCTTGAATATTTAAAGGACCACGCAATCCCATTTTTAAGAAAGTTGGTGTTAGCTTATCAATAATATTCCATACGTACTCATTATCATATGGTACAATTTCAATTGGTACTCCATTATTCAATTTATTATAAGAAAACATTCTTCCCATCAACTTTCCATCCTGACTGTAAACAATTTGTATAGAAACCTCGGAAACCTGTGGATTAATGTTGTTTTTTATTTGTTTTGTGTAAAAATCGTAATTTGGATCGGTTTTTACGGGAATGGCCAGTTCCTGCAGAATGTGTTTGTCTGTTATTTTTGCTAAATCTTCTTTATTATTAATAATTTGAATTCCTCTGGATGCAAAACCTCCCCTTGGTTTTGCTATAAATGGATATTTACTCTTGCCTAATTCGATATCTTGAACGAGCGTTTGTCTATTGTAGCTTTTTACAAAAACGTCTGCAATTTTGTTTAACTCGTTGCTCATTCTTTCTTTATCGCGGCAGATAGCAATTAGTTCTTCATCAGGATATATTGCATTAATTCCTGCATCTTTTAACCTTTCTTCATTTTGAGCAAAGATAAGTACTTCATCATCCAATCCTGGTATTAATAAGTCAATTTTGTGTTGCTTACATTTCAAAATGATATTATCAATGTATCCTTCTTCATAAATAGTTTTTGTATAATCGTAAGCATCACAATCGTATTCACCAAATGCAAAGGGATTAGAACCAAAACCAATTGTTTCAACTGGAAGACGTGATAATCGTAATGAATTAATTACCGATTGACCTACACCACTACCAATACATGATATTCCTATCTTATATTTCTTCATGCTAATTTTTTTATTAAACTACAAATCATTCTCACATCACTTGCATGCAATTCCGGATAAATGGGTAAACAAATTACTTCCTGCGACAACCTCATTGCAACTGGCAGGTTAGACGGTTTTGCAGAATCCAATCCCTGATATGTAGGAAATTGAGAAATTAACGGATAAAAATATCTCCTTCCGTAGATGTTGTTATCTTCCAATTTCTTGTACAAAGCATCTCTAGAAATTCCATATTCCTGTTCATCAACAAAAATTGGTACATACGCATAATTGTAATTCAAATCCTCGGGTTGTTTCATTAAACGAATTCCACGAACCCCATCTAGGTATTTGCGATATATTTCTGATAGTTTTTTTCTCTCTTTTATATGCTCATCGATTGATTTTAGCTGTAAAATTCCATAGGCAGCCTGAACTTCATTCATTTTGGCATTTATACCTGGGGCAACCACTTCTGTTTCTCCTGTAATTCCAAAATTTTTAAGGTAATCAATTTGCTTTTTTATTTTTTCGTTATGACAAACAATTGCTCCTCCTTCAATAGTATTAAAAACTTTTGTTGCATGAAAACTTAGTACAGACAGATCTCCAAAGTTCAATATACTTTCTCCTTTTTGTCTTACACTGAAGGCATGGGCAGCATCATAAATTACTTTTAATCCGTAACGATCTGCAATTGCCTGAATTTCCATCTCTCTACAAGGATTACCATAAATATGCACCGGAAGAATTGCTGTTGTTGCCGGAGTTATAGCTGACTCAATTTTCTTAGGATCAATAGTACAAAACTCTGGTTCGATATCAACAAATACAGGTTTAATATGATTCCACCATATAGCGTGTGTGGTTGCCACAAAACTATAGGGAGTTGTAATTACCTCGCCCGTAATATTCAATGCCTGCAATGCCGAAATTAGAGCTAGCGTTCCATTTGAGAAAAGAGAAATATATGGAACACCTAGATACTCTGACAGGGCTGTTTCGAATTCCTTATGAAATTCCCCGTTATTGGTTACCCATTTTCGATCCCAAATATCCGTTAGTAATTTTGTAAACTCATCTAAACTAGGCAATATCGGTTGAGTTATGGAGATTTTATTCATGTTATAAATATACTATGTTTTATTCACCCACGGAAATTCATTCTTTGTGGACGGAAGTCCTAAAAATTCTGTTAATCTTTTTGCGGCATCTTTTTCAGCAACATTCAATACCAACAAGTCATTCGGGCGGTTTTTAAAGTATAATTTTACTCGCTCATTATATGTATTGTAATGCTTTATAAAAACCTCTTTATTATATGGGTCGCTTTCGGATGTATTATAAATAAGTTGGTTATTAATCCAGGGGCGCCCTTTTACTATGTATGTAGCACTTTGCAGGTCTTCTTTTGTGGGAATTCGTCCATTTTTCCCCCAAAGTTTTGCATGAAACCTTGTAACTGAATTATACCATTGTTCTGCATTATCTCGAATGGTTAAAATAAACTTACTTCCCGGAAATGCTTTATCTAAAGCGATATAAGTTTCTGGCAAGCTAAATGGTACATCCTGAAAAAACTGGGCAGTTTTACAATATTTTATCAAATCCTCATACCTGTGCTCTGCCCAATCATCAAGTAATAACTCCGCCGTCCTCTGATCGCCAACTACAAATCCAAGTTTTTCCATCATTACTTTCATTGAAGTAGTACCCGTTTTATTTCTTCCGATGCAAAATATTTTGGTTTTGTCTTTTTTTGCCTTTGTACGGAGGAAATTACAGGCATTTTTTATTCTAACTCTTACTATTTTCTGAACGTGTCTAACCATAATATTGATGAACGACGAAGCTTATAATTCCTAACACACAACACCATTACCTCCAACACTTTAACGGCATTTAGATTTCGATATAATTTTTCTCTAAACATAAGCAAAACACAACCTGTAAATCCTAAAATATAGATTACTTTTAACTGATTAATTTGCGGATAAGCTGAAAATAATTGTTTTGTCGATTGATTAATTTTTCGAACCACGATTATTATTCGTAGAATCTCTCTTTTGGATAAAGAATTTGATTGAAAAAGTTTATTAAATTGGTTTTGTCTTCCCTCGTTTTCAATCCCCAGGTTTTGCAACATTCTTATTCTAATTTTATTTGCTAATATCCCCTGCTTATAATTTCTTTTATATTTTTCTTCTTTGGATTGAATATCACGATATTTTAAAAGAACTTTTGGAATATTATGAAAAATGATATCCTCATTAAAAACCAATCGTGACCAAAGATCAAAATCTTGGGCTAATAAAAAAGATTCATCATAGGTTATCTTATAGGATTGTATTGTTTGTGCTCTAAAAATAACAGTTGGATGATAAATAGCAGGACTAACCATAGTTGTAGCTTTTATCCTTCTATTTTTTATGGGTACAACTGATTTTTTTCTAAATACTTCCCCGACATAATTGATCCTTGAAATAAAACTTCCACAAATATCAATATTTGGATTTTCTTCAAGAAATCTAACCTGAATGCTAAATCGATTTTTTATACATAAATCGTCAGCATCCATTCTGGCAATATATTTACCTTTTGCCAGTTTCATGGCCCTATTCAAAGAAGCCGCCAGGCCAATATTATATTGATTTTTTATTATTCGAATACGTGCATCATCATACAATTTGAGCTTTTCGTATGTTTTGTCTTCAGATCCATCTTCAACAACAATTAGCTCAAAGTTTTTATATGCCTGGTTGAGTATCGATTGAATAGCTTCATCTATATATTTTTCAGAATTATAGACAGGCATAATGATGGATATTAAAGCTGTGGTGCACATTCTATTCAACTTTTCTATTCCATATTAGTAAGGTTTTGTTGATGTATGGAATATTATGTTGTAAATTTAAAAAAAAGTGTTAATTTGGAAGCTTTGGACGCAATATATGAGAATATTTCCTTATTAAAATCATCAAATAAAGTTATTTTAAAAATGGACAAACCAAAAGATCTCATAAGTAGTTCCATTTTATAATTCTGAAATGAGCGATAAAAAATGTTTAAATTACAAATAAGAACCGCAAATTGCATACCTAGGGATTATTGCAAAAAAAGTTAGGTAAACCGATAATTCGTTTAAAAGGATATATTGTGTAATATTGCATTACATATTACCCACTAGCAGCAAAAAACCCGAATTCAGACCTTTACCGTCGAAAGAACATTATAATTTCTAGATAGACACTCAAAGATAAATATTGCAAATGACATCACATAGTATTCCTAAAATTCTCCTCATCCATGTAGGAATGCCAAAAGCAGCATCAACCTCTTTGCAAAAGTCTTTGTTCTTTAGCTCCAAAGAAATAGAAGCTTTTAAAAAAAAGAAAAGTAATGCTTTATATAAATTAGCTACTCTAACGAGTTATAATTTCGAGAAACAAAAAGAAGATATTAAACAGGAAATTTTGAAACAATTTAGTGGCAAGAAACCAGCCATTATTACTGAGGAAATGTTTTTATATGGAAGAGCGGAGCAAAAAGAGAAATTCATAGTTTACTCCTCCTATCAGGAAATTGCCAAACGTCTTAATGACCTATTTCCTAATGCAAAGATACTTATCATTATTAGAAACCAACTTAAATGGTTACCTTCTGCATATAGCGAATGGTGTAAGGCAGGATTCTTAAATCATAGGCAATTCTCATCCTTTGCTGACAATTTACTTGAAGCATACCAAACTGGTTGTAATACAACATATAATAGTTTAAAATATGACATCATTTATACTAATTATTGCGATTTATTCGGAAAAGAAAATGTATATATTGAACTTTTCGAGACTTTCATTGGAGATCAAGAGGCATCTATTAGAAAAATGATGGATTTTTTAGGGATTGATAGTACAAAGGTGCTTGAATCATTTCAACCGATTCATTCAAATGCCAGACCAACAGTTATGGAGCTTTTTATTAGAAAAATAAATCGGGAATATGGCCAAAGCAACATTATTAAAAGACTGAAGAAACTATTAGGCTGCGAATCAACAGGAATATTGAAACTTATCCAATCTTTACCAGTATCAAATAGAAGAGTTAAGAATACACTCACTGAAGAACAGAATAAACTTTTTAGTGAGCATTTTGCTTCTTCAAATAGTAGGCTAAAAAAGTTAACAGGCCTTCCTCTGGGTAATTATGGATATCCTTTAAAATAGTCATTTGATAAATAAGTAAAAATGAAATAAATGCAAATGATGAAATCACCTAGCCTTAAACAAGTTAGCTAAATTATAAAGAATGTACACACCTAAGATTTCTATAGTAATTCCAGTCTACAATTCTGAACAGCACATAAAAAGATGCTTAATTTCAATTCGGAATCAAACCCTTATAGATTTTGAAGCAATCATATTTGACGATAAATCCACAGATAATACGCTTGAAATGGTACAGGATATTATTAAAAATGATGCTCGCTTCAAGGTTACCATTAATCAAAAGAACTATGGTGTTGGAAAAACCAGAAACCTGGCACTAAAAAGAGCCACGGGGAAATATATTCTATTTATCGATAGTGATGATTGGATTGCCCCAACAACTTGTGAGGTATTATTCGAAAATGCAGAATTAAATAAACTTGATGTTTTAGAAGGGGATTACCGAACCGTATATGAGGAGGAACCTTTACATGATATTCACATTCATAAATCCGGCTCTATTCAAATCTTATCAGGCATCGATTATATCGAAAAACAACCGTTTATTGGAGCCGTATGGAACAGGCTTTGGTTAAGAGACCATCTAAAAAAATTCTCAATTACATTTTATGAAGATATTTCGTACGGTGAAGATGTGTATTTCTCTTTTAATGGAATATACAATGCTAATCGTATTGGAAAGATTAACTTTACTTTCTATAATTATTTTCAAAGCGAGAATTCTTTAAGCAGAACCGTAGTTAAAGATCAACATCTACGTGGTTTACTAAAACTAACAGAATATTTTCGAAATTCTTTTAATAACTCACAAACAAAAAAGCAAAGAAAGGTATTTGCAAAAATGCTGGCTAAATGCATGGTACATGCTAACAAACTACTTAGAAACTCAGAGTCTGAAACCAGCAATTTACACCATGAATTAAGAAAAGAAACAAACACATCGCTTCACCTTCTTGGAATTAAATTTTTACAAACCACTGAAATCCACCTTCTTGGAAGACTCATCTTCCTTGTTTCACCAGATTTTTATAATTTTTTATTCCGAATAAAAACTCAAATTAGCAAGTTTTGAGAAGCAAAATCACATTCACGTGCTTCTGCTTAAAACACTAATGAAAATTATATTTCTGACAGACTATCGATTAAAAATCTAATCGAAAGCTCTTTTTGTTGATTTAAAATTTCATTCGTTCGATCCCAATTAATACTAAAGGCTTTGTCAAAATCAATTTCATCAACTGTTTTAATCAATCTGTGCTCCAGCTGAAATAGCTTTAAAAGTGAAAAAAATCGTGCAGATCCTCGATCTTGATTTGCAATAGTATAAAATGGTTTATTAAAAATAATTGAAAAAACACATGCATGAAATGAGTCGGTTATTATAAACTTTGAGTAATAAAATGATTTCAACCAGTATTCTATAGGCGATGTAATTCGTTTTTCTATTTCTACATTTGAATTATCTGTACTGGTTGTAAAAGGAATCATATTACAATTTTTTGACATATATTCAATAACCTTTTCCTTTTCTTTTCCTGTATCCAGAATATAAACGAATAACTCCCCATTTATATCCTTTTTATAAGTATTGGCAATTTTAATATAATCTGATTTTGACAAAAGCATGGTTGGATCTGCAACAAGATCTGCGTCAATGTTGAAGTATGTTTTACAAAGTTCAATACCTGAATCCTCACGCACAGAAACAGCATCGAATTTACTAATCAAACTTTTACACCTTTCTGTTTGTGTTCGATTGTATTCCCATATCGACGTACCAAAAGAAGCAGCGTAAGCTATTCTTTTTAATCTTTTCTGCTTTTTAGCAAAATCCAGAAATGAATTTTCAATCTTTGGTTTATTGTATTTTGGTCTCCAAATCTGGTCACTTCCCACCACAATAACCTCAAAAATATTATTTGGTATTTTCTTTAAGGATACAATATTTAAAGATGGTTGAATATACTCATTAATAAACTTTTGGGTATTTACACTAATTATTTCATATTCCCTTTTTCGATGTTGCTCAAGAAAAATTTTTGTCCCGTTTTCTAATAGGATATATTTCTTGATCATCCTTTTTAAATAAATAAGAGGTGCTTTTATCCAGAAAATCTTAAAAGTTTTTGGCCTATTAATGAGCCATGCATCATGACCAAGATTTTTTAAAACCTTCTGCAGTGCATAGGCTTGCAAAATTCCACCATAGTTTGTATGAAGTGGCAAAGTATATATTCCAATCTTCATTTGATTAAAATTTTTTTCAACTTCTTTTTTAATTGTTTCATTAACGAAGGCTTATATAATTTTTGATATTCTTCAATGAGGGGATGCAAATGTTCTACAAAGCTCTGAAATGAATTATCTTTTAAAGCCTTTTTAAAAGCTGCATGACTGGCCTGAGATATTTCTAATCTTAGTAGTTGACGTTTGCGGATTTTTTTTGAAACCGCATTTTCAGATGCCTCAATTCTTTTAAAAGGATACCATTCATTCTGTTTCTCTTTAAGATAAAGACGATATGCTAATCCTTCTCTGCGATGAAAAAAGCCTGAACTTTGTGATTCTATAATTTCATCTTTAGAAATGCTATCAAGTTTTATATGATTGGTCTCTTGACCAAGTTCGAGAACTGATAATAACTTTTTATTTCTTACAATAATAATATTGGTTCCCTGGCTATCTTTAACATATCGGGGTAACCAGGCATCTCCAATAGTTATATCGGCAGTCTCTGCAACAACATCATCGCAATAATCACAAGCGTTATATTTAAATAACCCCCACCCCCAATTCCCTCCAAACAAATTTTTGAGAGGAGGACTGGTGCGTTCAACTAATTTCGAATCTATTGCTCCAATCGCCGTAATTCCATACTGATCTGCACCATAGTTTTCCAATTTGGTTCGAAAATCTATTGAATGTAAATTTTCAGGGTGAATTCCAACTTGCCAAGACCACATGTTTGCGAAATTTGCACTTTTTAAATGACCGCAAACCAAACCTATACAAAACTTTATACGTTGGGCCAGTATTTGATCTTGTATCATTAGTAATCGAACCGCTTTAATAAAACACGGAAGACCAACGATCGCGTATTTACCTTCTTTTTCTTTTATGTGTTTAATTACCTCTGATAATTCGACCGGATAATATCGGGATTTTGCTCCATTTTTTATTTCTTCTTGGGTGCTTGAAATTTTATATTGAAAAAGACGATTATTCTTATCAGAAATATCCGATTTCTGAACATGAGCTACGTAGTCAATAATTCCCTGTTTATGTAATTCCAAAAGAATCCAACTAACCATTCCTCCAGAGCTTCCATTCTCCCTCAATTTTTGATTAAAGGTATATCCTGCAAATGTAGATGTAATATAGCCCAGTTTATCAACTTTTTTGTTTTCTGCTCCAAATAACTTTTGTCCAATTTCATCTTCATTGATAGTTTCATTTGAAAATGGACATACTTTCAGTACTGAATAGCTTGTAGTATAACTCTGTTTATTTCGTTTAGGTAGTGACGCTTTTAGTTTAAAATCACTATCAAACTCAATAGTAATAGGAGAGTTTTCTGGTGTTGCACAAGCTCCACAACCAATGCAATAATCACCATTAACTACCGTATTGAATAATTTGCTGATGTCTGATTTATCTTGTGGCATACACGGCTAGTAATATTCTTTTGTTACCTAATTATAATTTAGTCGGAGAAAGTTCTAACGATCAATCGCTTACCTAAAAAGGGTAAAAATCATTCTCCAAATTTATATTTACCAAGTTCTATATCGTCTTTATACAATTCCGAAATCACTTTTATGGTCTTATCATTATAATATTCAGTATAATGTGACTTGTTGGATCTGTTCAGGTGAGCGATCTCTGTTTCTATTCCCAATCTAGTCATTATTTTTTCAATATCAGTTCCATAATTCTCCATTCTTGCCATATAATCGATGTCTCCAACAGGAAAAAGTCGCGTTTGTCTCCTAAAATGAGCATTGCAAAAATTTAGGTCTTGTCTTGTTATAAAATCAACAAAGTAATCAAAATCCTTATCCCAACACTCTTGAAACATCTTTTGCTTAACGACCTTCCCAGCATAACATGAAGTCAGTCTATCCCATGGATTTCGAATAACACAAAACTTAAACTTACCAACATGCTTTTTCTTAAAATATGGATAATCATACTTTTCCATATCAATAGCATCTTGTTCTCTTAGTACTTTTAAGATGCTTCGAGTTCCATTTTTTGCAACCTTAAACCAAGTATAATTATAATCGTTTGATGTAACTACGTTATAGTACGGAATTGATAAATTTCTGAACACTTTTGTTTTCAATTTCTTTTTGGAAATATGCATTATATTCATTTTTTTTGAAAAAAAAGGCTTTGCATAACTGATAATGGCTAATTAAAATATACTCTTCCTTTTTCTCAGGTTTATATCTCATCAGAAGAACGAAAAGTATTATTACAACATTATTTTAAATTCAAAGAAAAAAGCAAAAGACTAATTATTATTATCTACAGTTTGTAACCATCCCGATAAATCTTTATTAATCAATTTACTCAAAGCCAGTGTATCCATCCTTGTTAGCCTTATTATTGTTTCTTGTTGCTCTTTTGTAAGCCTGGGTTTTTCCTTAAACACTCTCTTTTTATTTACAAGCATGCGCTTAACGGCCATTTTTACTTTATTTGGTATCAGGTGGGTCAACACTGAAAAACGTTTTACAATCCAATCATACTTCGCATTTAATTTTATGCTGTTAACCGATACATTTGAATGCTTATTTTCATCTAAATCAAATTTATCCAAAGATAACTTTAAAAAATCAGAAAGTTTTTCTAAAACCACTTTTCGATCTTTTATAAAATCATCGAAGTCAATTATCATAACATTATCCCGCCCAAATTTCTCAATGAAAGGCAAAATCTGTGTATAATACCTGGAACGATGAATATTCTTTGATTTATGAATCGCCTCATCAATCGAATAGTCAAATCTACCTCGTTGATAATTTTGCATGTAAGCTGAAATAAAACGATCTATCGGATTACGAACGATGTATACAAATTTCATATTGGAATTATAATCATAAATATCCTCCCAAATATTTAGGTTGTATAAAGGAAGAGCAGTATAGGAATGTGAGGCCTCGCCATAAATTTTTCCCTTTTCTTCTTCATATAAACAATGGTACTTCTCTATATTCGCTTTCCAATTATCAGTTGTACTAAAAAAGTTGGGTTCTTTTTCTTTACAAAAGTTTACAGCAGGATGATTTGATAGAATATCTGCCATAGTGGTTGTTCCCGCTTTTGCTGCTCCAAGAATTATAAAATCAACTTTCACTGCCATAATCTTTTATACTATCTAATTTTTGACATAATGCTATCAAATCCCTTTCTAACGAGTCCTGTAATTTCATCAGAGATATTTAATCCCACCATAATACTCATGAATAATAGTGTAACTAAGCTACTTTTTATAAAAATATTTAAAACAAGGATATCTGTATCTGGAATTAATGTAACTAGAAAAACGGCAACTGCTGCAAAAATCAATACAATAATATGTTTGAAAGAATAACAGAAAAATCCCATTTTCAATTTTAAATAACTAACAACAATTAATGAACGGACAAAGTAAGTCATTAAAACGGCAATAGCAGCACCTGTAATTCCCCATTTAGGAATAAAAAGAAAATGAAAAATGACTGTATATAATATTTGTAAAACTATGAAATAAGATAGAACCCGATACCGCTTTGAAGTAGCAATAATACTTCCTCCCGTTGTATTTGAAACTCTAAAAAGCATTCCAAAGGAATACAGAAGAAGGACCCATTTCCCAGTTGCATATTGTTCTGGGAGTATGGTAAAAACAGATCCAAGGTTTACAACTATGCCTGAATAGATTAGTACTCCTAAAATAGTTTGTGTTAAACTGGCCTTTTTGTAAATGTCCTGAATTTTCTCTGGCTTATTATCTTTCCATGCCTGAGCAATAATACCTGTAGATATTTTTACAGTCGAGCGAGAAGGAATATAGATTATAGTAGCAAATAATGCACAAACACTAAATATACCTACTTGTTCGAGCGACAAAAACCTATTAATCATCAACTTGTCAATATTATTAGTTAATGCACCACTTAATCCGTTTACCATACCAAAAGCCGAAACAATGAACATCTCACGAACCATTGGAGGTTTCAAAAACTTAAAATTTGGACGAAGATCGAACTCACTTCGCCTGGCATGAACAATTATAATTGGAATAATTGGAATACTTAATGAAATTAAATACCCGTAAAAAAACTGATTAAAGGTAATAAGATCAAATGAAAATGAGACAACTAAAACCAGGTTTATGGTTTTATGTATAAAATCATTCCAAAATGCACCTGTTACTGCATCCTGAAGCACCCTGTTATACTGATCAAGTAGACGAAAGAAAATCCTAAAAAATACAAGTGGGAGTAATAAAACTATGTATTCAACCAATAAAGGTGACTTTTCGGCATTTGCATCTATTATATGTGGTTTAAGAATAAAAAAAGCCATTGAACTCAAAATAAATCCTACAAGCCCAGTAAAAACCAAAATAAACATAAATCCATTATGACTCTTTTCTTTATCTCTGAATTCAGGGAACATCCGATTTATGACACTTCCAAATCCCAGAGAAGAGAAATTTGAAAAAATTGTTGTTATCGCAATAAAAATTTGCACTAAGCCAATTTGATCGGCCCTGAAAAAGTTGGGCATAATTATGCCAACATTAATATATCCTACAACCAATCCGAGGTACGACCAAATACTCCCCTGAATTGATTGTTTTATGATTTTTCCCATAAATAATTTGACAACTTGTAAATCTGTTTACTTCCAAACCAATCCCATCTAATCCCTTCTGCCATAGAGCATTAAATCATCATGATTTGAAAGATCTGCATTCTCTATTGGAACAATATTACCACCTTCAATTTTTCTGTGTTCCGTGAACAGAAAAACGTTTAGGCCTGCATCTTTCAGTTTTTGTACAATATCTTCAACTGTAAATCCATGTATTTTATGATGCGTCTCACAAAAAACATGAGAAACTGTTTTCAGTACCTTTGGCATTCCGTCCAAGATCTTGCCCTCAGCTCCATGAACGTCAATTTTTATAATTTCAGGTTCTATTCCTTCGTTTTCACAAAACTGATCAAACGTAATTGTATTTATATCTCCTGCTTCATCTTCATTCATAACCCTGGCATCAAAACCTCCCATCTTTGCCTTTCCCTTTTTATTTGAGAGTGCCAACTGGTAAGGTCTAATTTTATCCTGCAAATTATTCATAGCAATATTTTCTGATAGAGTTTTAAAAAAGTCCGGATTTGGCTCAAATGAATAAACTGGGTTGCCGTCCTTAATCCAAGAAGCCGTTAGTATTGAAAAATATCCCAAATGAGCCCCAATATCAACAAACGTTGGATTATCTTGAGTCTTGAGTAAATCATGAAGACTCTTTGTTAAGGCCGGTTCGTATGCTTTTACCCTTTTGTAAAACTTAAAATAAATTAAATTTGGAGTCCGGTCAATCATTCTAAGTTTTGCCCCAAGAATATTTATATTAAATGTTATTTCTTTTAATCCGGAATAATGCTTATTGAATAGCTTAACCAGTCCTAATTTCTTTGAAATATAATATGCCGGTTTTAAAAAATTAGTATTTTTTAACCGCCCCACTCTTCGAATCAACCAAAGTAAATTGTTTCTGAACTTGCCAAATATGCTACTCATAGATTTTAAAATTTATTTAATTGCTAAAAAACCTTCGAATGAAGTGAATTTCATTATCGTCTCAATATCCTTGAATCCGGCTCTTTTCATTAAGTCAACATTCCCCTGTCTCGAAAAAGGTTCAAGCACACCTTTTAAACTTCTACTTTTGGATATTATTTCAGCCGGAGAATAATTCTGGCTTAATTTAAATTCAGTATACAAAGAGGTTAAAATGTCGTGAAATCTTGCATCAGAACCTCTCACTTTTTCAAAAATAATGAGAGCGCCCCCCCAATTAAGAGATTGATAAATTTTATTAAACAATTGCTGTCTGAATTTTGGAGGAATAAACTGAATACAGTAATAGGAAACAATTAAATCAGATGACTCAAAATTATATAAATTTATATCTTCATTTTCTATTTTTATTCTATCATTTGCCTTGCACCTATCTTTGGCTTTTTCAATCATAGCAGACTGGCTATCAATTGCAATGTAATTAACTTGCTTATGCTTGTTATGCTCTGCAATTTTTTCAATCAATTCACCGGTTGACGTACCAAGTTCGTAACATGTTGAATTATCCTGTAGAAAGAAATCACTAATATCACAAACCAACTGATGACCAATCTCGTACATTGGAATGGAACGTCTGGCATGACTTTCAAAATTTTCAGCTACATTTTTATCAAACTTCCATCCTGAATTGGTCGTTGCAATTGAATCACCTACTTTCATTATAATTGGTTTATGCCATTTTACATATGCGAAATAAGGTAAAAAATTTTATAAAATAAATTAATAACAACTGGATTAGGAAAATCTAATCTACATTAATAAGATTTTCCCTTGCATCATACAACACGAAACCTTGCATAGTAAATATTTACCTAAAGATTCCATTGTGCAAGTGTACAATATATTGGGCAATTTGATTACCTCTTTATTAAACTACATAGAACACAATTTGCTTTACTTAGACCTTTACCAAACCAATTAAATGTTATTACGACATCTCTAATCCTCTGTTTCCAAATATTAATTATATTTACAAAAACTAAAAACAATATAATTACAGTCCAATTAAGGCTGGTTTACTGTAATAAAACCATCTTCAAGCGAATTCATAAAATGTCAAGCAACTTACCAGTATCCAAATTATCAATTATTATACCGGCTTATAATGAATCGGAAACAATTCACCTGATTTTAAACAAAATTGCCTCCCAAAAACTTATCAATAATATTGATAAGGAAATCATAGTAGTAAACGACTGCTCGAAAGATACAACTAAAGAGGTAATACAAAATTATATTTGTCAAAATGAGAACCTTAATATCTTGTACCTAGAACATGAACTGAACAAAGGAAAAGGTGCGGCATTGCATACCGGAATAAAAAATGCAACAGGAGAGTATTTAATCATTCAGGATGCTGATATGGAATACGACCCTGCCGAATACAACGATCTACTAAATCCTGTGATAAATGGATTTGCCGATGTAGTTTATGGTTCGAGATTTATGGGCAGCAACCCCCATAGAGTCTTATTCTTTTGGCATACAATCGGAAACCGCTTTTTAACTTTTCTTTCTAATGTTTCTACAAATCTGAATTTAACAGATATGGAAACATGCTATAAACTGTTTCGCACTGACATTATACAAAGTATTGATTTAAAAGAAAATAAATTTGGATTTGAACCTGAAATTACTGCAAAAATTTCAAGAATCCCTAAAATTCGGATTTACGAAGTAGGCATATCGTATTATGGAAGAACTTATGATGATGGTAAAAAAATTGGTTGGAAAGATGGCATCAGGGCAATCTTCTGTATTTTAAAATACGGATTTCTTAAATTATAGAATTAAAAACTACTAAGTAAAACAAATATTTCATTTTGCGAATGCTATCATAATTTTTACACATAATCGACGAGCCACGTTGATTTCGATAATGATGTATTCAAATTCAATAGCAGATAGTACCTAACATTAACACAAGTGAGAACGAAGACAAAAACAATAAATATTCTACTTTTCATTTTTATTCTTTTAGGTAGTTTATTGGCTGCAATAAATTTTTTTCACGATAGAAGTCTTTGGTTAGATGAAGCATATTTAGCGTTAAATATTGCAAACAAACCATTAAAAGAACTATTGATTCCGCTTGATTACAACCAAGTGGCACCAATTGGTTTTTTAGTTATTGAGAAAGCTTTCTCTGCAGCTTTTAGTAACACAGATTGGTCGCTAAGAATATTTCCAATGCTTCTATTTTTCTCCTCCATTTATTTTATGTATCAAGTGTCCTTCAGAACATTCAAGGAGAAGAGTTTTGCTCTGTTTGCTGCTGCTTTTTTTTGTTTATCTTATTATCCTATGTACTACTCATCGGAGGTTAAACAATACATGGTCGATATTTTTATCTGTTTAATTGTTATACTCTTTTCGTTAAGATTTTCAACAAAAAACATTAACAACATCTGGTGGCAATATGGACTTGTGGGTATAATATCAGTTTGGTTCTCAAATATTTCGGTTATCCTATTATTCTCGATTGGTCTGTTTTTACTATTTAACAACAGGGGAAAAAAAGAAAATTACCTTGCCATAATAGCAATAATAAGTTTATGGGTATTTTCATTTGCAACCTATTACGTTCTATTTATCCATAATCATCCGTCTAAACAATTTATGATTGATTTTTGGAGCAATGTTAATGCCTTTCTTCCTGAAAATATTTTAAGTAAAGCATTTATACAAGCCCTTTATAGTAAAATAGTGGAAGTGTATAAATTGTTTCATTACAAGCTACAAATAGTTTTTGTTCTGATTTCGATATTAGGATTGTTTTTTCTTATCAAAAAAAAAAGTACATCTTTCATTTTTCTGTTGTTACCATTAATCACACATTTGGTTTTATCGTATTTCAAACTCTATCCTTTTCACGGAAGATTGATATTATATCAGTATCCCATATTAATTTTATTGATAGTAAGCTGCATTTACCATTTATATTCACTTTTAAAACCTAAAATACAGCAATTGGCTCTTTATCTTTTATTAATCCCTTTAATACTCAATATCATTAATTTATTTCATGGGAACAATTTCCCATTTGAAAAAGAAGAAATAAAAAAATCGATGACACATTTAAAAATGACACTGAAAGATGATGAGCTAATTTATATCCACCGTAGAGCATTTCCTGCTTTTTTATATTACTCATCAAACTATTCCAGATTTCGATTCTTTAAAAATAGTGATATTATGGTCTGCCAATCTTGCACTAATAAACAGATAATAAGCGTCAGTGATATTGAAGGAATTAATGCGAATGTATGGATATTGTTCTCTCATAATGACAACAAAAAGAATCGAGATGAAGAGAAATTCATTCTTGCATTGTTTAAAAAGAATAACTTTGAAATCGTTGAAGAATACAAATACCAAGGATCATCTATTTATAAAGCGGTCAAATTAGAGTAGTTTTTCAAAAGAATCAAACTTTTATTCGCGCTCTAATTCTTACCTTTTATGTTGAAGTTCCACGAATTGATTAAATCCTAATTGAAATCTTCGAAATATTTTTACTTCATAAACTGTTCTTCTAGCCAATTGAAATAACTCCTTTTTACCCCAATATTGTTTATGTTCATCAATATTATTTTTATTAAGAAGTCCGATAAATGCTAAAAACTCAAGCACAGGTTATGAAGCTTTCGTTGGTGTTGCAGGAAAGCTATAGCATTCCTTTTAAAACTTACCTTTAAATTTCGGGAAACTACTAACGACATGTCCAACGGCCAAATGCTCAATTACTGCCAAACTCACAATTGCATCAACATTAACCTCACCTTGTGTCGAATAGTTGGAATTAACAAGGTAATATCTGCCCTCAACAAATGGTTTTAACTCCCCCTGGTTTCTCCAAAATCCAAAACATTTCCATGTATATTCGGCTTAACCTTTTTAAATCGTAAATTCTTCAAGATTTTTTCTAACCTTAACGAGCTATTAACCATGGATTTCTAGCTAATACTAACTGTAATATCATCTTTTATGACCCCAAAAATCTTTTCCACCGATTCTTCAAGTGAAACTGTAGATGTATCAATAATCACATTTGCATCAGCTGGCTTATCGAAGGGAGCACTAACCCCGGTAAAGTCTTTTATTATCCCTTTCCGGGCTTTTTCGTAAAGGCCTTTCACATCACGTTGCTCACACACTTCAATAGGTGTATCAACAAAAACTTCAATAAAATCATCTTCGCCAATAATACTTTTGGCCATGTTGCGTATTTTATCGGTTGGACTAATAAATGCACAGAGAACTATTACCCCACAATTCATAATCAATTTCGACACTTCGGCAATACGCCGGATATTTTCCAGGCGATCTTCCTGCGAAAAACCGAGGTTATTGTTAATCCCTGTACGAATATTATCACCATCCAGAAGCTGCGTAAAATACCCCATCTCAAATAGCTTTTTCTCCAAAGCTGAGGAGACGGTTGTTTTTCCTGATCCCGACAGCCCGGTAAACCAGATTACCTTCGCTTTTTGTTTTAGCCGCTCTTCTTTCGCCTCGCGTGATACTATTTTATCAAATACAGGATGTATGTTTTTCATATTAAAAAGTTGGTAGTTGGAAGTCCGGAGCCCGAAGATTGGAATATCTACAATGGCTGGATCTTCCTGGTTTTATTTGTTATTTCTATTTAATGCACAATAAAAAAAGGATTTAACAAATTCTCTTTATTATACTTTAATGGTGTTTTATGATCGGCTAAGGTAACATTTTTACCGGCTGCCGCAGCTATGGCATGACCGGCACCTGTGTCCCACTCCATAGTTGGTCCGAAACGAGGATAAATATCTGCGCTACCTTCGGCTACCATGCATATTTTTAACGAACTGCCTTTCGACATAATCTCTATTTCGCCATGTTCCTCTTCAAGACTTTTAATGAACGCGGCTGTCTCCTCGTTACTGTGCGAACGACTTCCAACCACAGTGAATTGTCGTTCTGAATCTGTAACAGGAATTTTTATACCCTGCTCTTTTAACTCATCTATTGTTAACTCAGTTCCGATATCCTGAAGCTCCATTTTCCAGGCACCCGTTCCCAGCTCGCCAAAATACAACGTTCTTGTAACCGGAACATAGATGACACCCATCACTGGACTTCCTTTTTCAACCAAAGCAATGTTTACGGTAAATTCGCCATTGCGTTTTATAAATTCTTTGGTTCCGTCGAGCGGATCAACCAACCAAAATTTTTGCCATTCTTTGCGTTCGTTGTACGAGATTTCTTTGCCCTCTTCGCTTAAAACGGGATAAGAAGAACTTTGCAGAAATCCTGCAATCACTTCATGACTCATTTTATCGGCGATCGTTAAGGGTGAATTATCTGCTTTACGTTCAACGGAAAAATTGGAATTCGGGTCGTTGTATACTTCCAGAATTTTTTCTCCTGCCCTTACGGCTGCGTTTAGTGCTAAGGTAATATCTTCCATTATTATTAATTTTTGGCCTGAGGCAACAAAACTACAAATTCACAAACAGCTTTTCGCCAATTTTTGGTGATTCTTAACCTTTTAACTATTCTCCGTTAATTCAATACTCCCCCTCGCATCTTCAACTCCAAAACCATTTCCACCAAGAATGTGCTGATAGGTAACTGTATGCAAATCAGTAAAACCATCGCTGAATTCGATTTCTTTACCATCTATTATAATTGAACGAAAAGTTCGTTTGCCGGAATTTGTTGCCACCCGTGGCAAATCGTTATAGTCGAGACTCAAAAACCAGTTGACTTTTGCTTTTTTCAGCATCAATTCCCCGGATGCTTTTGTATCCACGGAATGCATAATCTTATTCTGCATAACATCTCCAAAGATCCAGTTGAGCATATCGAAAAAATGGATACCAATATTTGTTGCAATTCCACCTGATTTCTTTACATCGCCTTTCCAGCTTTTGAAATACCACTTACCGCGCGAGGTAATGTATTTTAGCTCGATATTAAAAAAGTCTTTGCCCGATTGTTCTATTTCTTCTTTCAGTTTTAGTATGGTTGGATGATAACGTAGTTGCAAAACGGTATAAACTCTTTTCCCGCTATCAACTTCCCATTCTTTTATTTTATCCAGATCTTCAGAATGAATTACAAGTGGTTTTTCACAAATTACATCACACCCATTTTTCAGCGCAAGCTCAATATGTGTTATGTGAAGATAGTTTGGAGAACAGATGCTAATGTAATCCACCGATTCTCCTTTCTCTTTTGCTAATTGAAGAAACTGAACAAGTTCTTTTTCAGAAGCAACAAATTCAGCCTCCGGGAAATAGCTGTCCATACGCCCCATTACATCAAAAGTATCCATGGCACAAACCAGCTCGTTACCAGTCTCTTTAATTGCTCTGATATGTCGTTCGGCTACAAATCCTGCAGCGCCTATTAATGCAAATCGTTTCATTCTACTCTTTCTTCTCTATATAACTCTGTGATTTCTCCGTGAACTCTGTGGTTAATTTTTTTTACCACGGAGAACACAAAGTCCTTCACAAAGAACCACAGAGTTTTTATTGTTCTTTCAAAGTTTATAAACCTTATCCGAAGCCTCTTCTATCACGTTTCGTAAATCAACGATCAAACCCGAATTCTTTTCAATAAATGCAGCGTCAAATTCCGAATGATTAGTCGTTATTACCACACAATCGGCAGCTTTCAAAACTGACTCTGATAATTCAACTGAATCATACCGCCCCCCGGTTCCTAATTCTACTGTTGAAATAAATGGATCGTGATAACTCACCTCGCCTCCTTTGTTCTCCACCTCTTCCATAATTTTCAGCGCCGGTGATTCACGTTCATCGTTGATATCCGGTTTATAGGCCACACCCAAAAACAAAATACTGCTTCCGTTAATTGCTTTTTTCTGTCGATTAAGTGCAGAGGTAATTTTTACTGTCATCCGGTGTGCCATCAGTAAATCGATGTGCCCTGCAGTGTGAATCATCGACAAATCGAAATTAAATTTTTTGGCAATGTGCTCCAGGTAAAACGGATCGAGTGGAATACAGTGACCGCCAACTCCCGGCCCCGGATAAAAAGCCTGAAAACCGAAAGGTTTGGTAGCGGCAGCATCAATCACTTCCCAAATATTAATATCCATTTTCCCGGCCAAAAGCGCAAGTTCATTAATCAGGCTTATATTTACCAAACGATACGTGTTCTCCAGGATCTTCACCATTTCTGCAATTCGCGGCGAACTTACCGTGTGAATCTCATCAACAGCAATGGAATAAATCGCTTTCCCAATTTCCAATCCATCATTACTAACCGCACCCAGAACTTTTGGCGTATTCGTTGTTGAATATTCCTTGTTCCCGGGGTCAACACGCTCGGGAGAATAAGCCAGCCAAAAATCTTTCCCTTCTTTCAAACCGGACTCCTCTTCAATAATCGGCTGCACAAAATCTTCGGTAGTAGTTGGATAGGTGGTGCTTTCAAGACTAATAAAAGTTCCGGGTTGTAAATGCCTACCAATTTGCCTACAGGCGTTTTCAATAAACGACATTTCAGGCTTTTTGAACTTGTCAAGCGGTGTTGGAACGCAAATAAAAATTGCATTACAAGCGCTTAAGGTCGTAAAATCATTCGTCGCAATTAATCTTTCTTGTTGTACAAGCGAAGCTAACTTATTATCATCAACATCTGAGATATAATTATCACCCGAATTAATCTTACTAACTCTTTCATAAGATGTATCGAAACCCAGTACTTTAACCTTTTTTGCGGCAAAACAAACAGCCAGCGGAAGCCCGACATAACCAAGACCAATTACTCCAACTGTAAGTTCTTTACTTTCTATCTTTTGCAAGAGTTGTTCTTTATTACTCATCTTCTTTCAGTTTCAATTCACCGTTTTCAAGAAAATATTTTTCTCCAGTCATCGGACAGATTAAATCGTCTTCCATAATTTCTCCGCTACGGCTTACCCAGCCTGTTTGTGTGGCAGGCACTCCAGTAACCAACGCAAATGGTTTTATATCTTTTGTTACAACAGCTCCTGCTCCAACCATACAATATTCCCCCAAAGTAACACCGCAAATAATAGTAGCATTGGCCCCAATTGTTGCCCCACGTTTCACAAGTGTTGGTTTAAATTCTTCTTTACGCTCGATAGCACTTCGCGGATTTATAACATTGGTAAAAACCATGGAAGGCCCCAGAAAAACATCGTCTTCGCAGGTAACACCTTCGTACACCGAAACATTGTTCTGTACTTTCACATTGTCGCCCAATTTTACCTTATTGCCAATAAAAACATTCTGCCCGAGGATACAATTTGCACCAATCTGAGCTGAACCCATTACATGCGAAAAATGCCAGATTTTTGATCCGGAACCAATGTCTGCTCCAACATCAACAATAGCTGTTTCGTGTGAGAAATATTCTTTATTCATAGTACTTTTCTTAGCTCCTTTGAGAGAAACTTTTTATTGCCTCAACAATATATTCCATTTGTTCTATATCAAGTTCCGTATGCATTGGCAATGACAAAACCGTTTGAGAAATGCGTTCAGCAATCGGGAAATCTCCGGCTTTATACCCTAAACTTTTATAAGCTTCCTGCAAGTGTAATGCCTTTGGATAATAAACCATTGATGGAATTCCTTTTGTTTCCAAAAACTGTTTCAATTCATTTCTGCCTTCAGCCTTAATCGTGTATTGATGAAAAGTATGTGTACTGTAATCTTTTCTTTCGGGAATAATAATTCCCGGAACATCATACAGCTGTTGATCGTAAAACCTGGCAGCTTCTTGTCTTGCTTTTATGTGCTGATCCAGATAGTTGAGTTTCACCTCAAGAATCGCTGCCTGAATACTATCAAGCCGCGAGTTTATTCCAATACGTTCATATTCGTATTTGGCCTTCATTCCATGATTCGCAATGGAACGGATCGTGTCCGCCAAGTTTTTATCTCCGGAAAACACTGCACCGCCATCGCCAAAAGCTCCCAGATTTTTTGATGGAAAAAAAGAGTTACATCCAATATTACCGATTGTTCCGGCTTTCTTTTTTGTACCGTCGCTAAAGATATAATCAGTCCCCAGTGCCTGACACGCATCTTCAACCACATACAATTCATGCTTTTTAGCAATGTTCAATATCGCTTCCATATTAGCACATTGCCCGAAAAGATGCACCGGTAAAATCGCTTTCGTTTTTGAGGTAATGGCTTTTTCAATTTGCTCAACATCCAGATTAAAAGTATCCGGACAAACATCAACAAAAACAGGTTTTAGCCTCATCAATACTAAAACCTCAACAGTTGAAACAAACGAAAAAGGTGTTGTGATTACCTCGTCTCCGGGCTTTAAATCCAAAGCCATAAAAGCCAGTTGAAGTGCATCGGTACCATTTCCACACGCAATTACATTGGTATCGAGATAATCAGCCAATTTGGCCTCAAAATCACGCACCTTCCCACTTTTTATAAAGCGCGTTGACTTTATTACCTCCTGAATAGCCTCATCAATTTCAGCTTTCATAGTGAGGTATTGCCCGTAAATGTCCGACATGTGGATGGTTTGCATACCGTTTAGCTTGTTTCTAATAAACTATAAAAGTATAAATTTAGTGCACAGAATTAATCAAACGATTTTTATTTTGCATATTTCCGATTCGAAAAACAAAATATGACAATTGATTCAGGTCGAATACCAAATTCTTTCTTTCAGCGCGACGTAACCGAGGTTGCTCCTGATTTACTTGGAAAAATTCTGGTCAGGCATTATGAAGATGGCCGGATTGAAAAATTCAGAATCACTGAAACAGAAGCCTATCGCGGAGGCGACGACAAAGCTTGCCACGCCAACAAAGGTTTAACTGCCCGCACCAAAGTAATGTTTGATGAAGGCGGATTAATTTACGTTTACCTGATATACGGAATGTATTGGATGCTGAATTTTGTCACCGGAAAACCGGGAGACTCATCTGCAGTATTAATAAGAGGAATTGAGGGACTTTCAGGGCCGGGAAGAGTTGGCAAAGCACTGCAACTCGATAAATCGTTTTATGGCGAAAACCTGGCCACATCGGAAAGATTATGGATTGAGAATGCAACGGTCAAGCCCCAATTTACAACAGCTCCACGTGTTGGAATTAATTATGCCGGTGAACCATGGATTAGTAAACCATGGCGTTTTATTGTAAAAGAATAATCAATATTGAATGTTCAATTTCCAACATTTGAAAATACTAACAACAACCAAGAATTACTGCCGCTTACCTTTCATCACAAACTTATCATATAAGAAAAGTGCAACAACAGCTGCCAGTCCAATAATCAGGATGACCATCCATATTTGCGACGGGTTATATTTATCCCACAGCTGGTTGGTTAGTTCGGCCGGAGTCATTCCCATTTTTGCTGCAGCCGCATTAAAATATTCGTTTTGTGTAAGACCATCGGCAAGCTGGATACCCTTCTCTGCTACCTCCTGGCGCACAAATACGTTTTTATCCGACATTCCACCGTATACATTACCCGAAATAATTCCGGCAAACACATTACCCAAAAACACCGGAATAAACGAGTAGCCCATGTACAATGCCTTTTTATCGACCGGAGCAATTCGCCCAATGTATTCGGTAATTTTGGGCGATCCTGCCATTTCGCCAATGGCAAAAATGTAAATGGCTACCAACGTAAAAAGTACGTTCTGCGTTGCCAGTGTGAGCGCCATACCAATCGCACACACCAAGAATCCCGTCATCATTGAACGTAACGGACGCCATTTCATTACAACAGTTGATACAATAATCTGGAAAATGATAATAAACATTGCATCGAAATTGGTAATAAACTCGGCCTCCATTTGTCCGGTTTCGGCAATGCCATAGTTTTCGCTAAAAAACGGAAGGTACTGGTGGAAGAAATTGTAAACCGCACTTGTGTCAACCCACTGAGCAATAAACACCGGAAGCGTAAAGAAAAGCTGGTTATACATTGTCCAGAAACCGGCCACAATTACAAGGAAAAGTACAAACTTAAAATCTTTAATTACCAAAGCAATATTGGTAAAAACTTTTCCTATCGACACCCAAATTGAATCGGTATTAACCGTTCGGTCGGGTTCTTTATAAAACAACAAAAGGATAAAATTTAAGGCAACAATTCCGGCCGAAATGTAAAAAATCAGTTCCGATTGTCCTTTAAAAATTAAGGTAACAAGTGGCCCGAAAAAGGCGCCAATATTTACCATCATATAAAAAATTCCAAAGCCAATCGATGCTGTTTCGTCGTCGGTTGTTTTGGCAATTGTTGCAGAAATAATGGGTTTAAAAAGTGCGGCACCCAGCGCCAGGTACAGGTACATTACAAACACCCCAACAAAAGTATCGAAGTGCGGCAGTAGGATAAATGCCGAGGTGTAAACAACAAATGCAATAAACAGCACCCGTTTATAACCGTATTTATCGGCAATTGCTCCCGTTATAACCGGTAAAAAGTATAGTATACCGGTACCAATACCCATAATCAAACCTTTTTGCTCCTGCGTGAATTCCAGCCCACCCATGTCGGCTGATCCGGTAAGATAATTGGCAAACAGCATAAAAAAGCCGTACCATGCCCAACGTTCAAATAATTCAATTGTATTAGCAATCCAGAAACTGCGGTTATATTTTTTCAATACCGAAACAAATGCCATATCCTTAATTTTTTTGAAGTGCGTAAGGTAATAATTTTTATACTACGCTAACTATGACATTTAACAAGGCGGACTTATGAAGTATTGAGACCAGAACGATAGTTTTTAAAGCTGCAGATCGAAAAAGATAGAGACAAAAGTTATAATCATGATAATGAGGAACAATAAAATGAAAAACCCAAGAACTCCAACTTTAAATCCTTTGGTTTGCTTTTCTCGTTTTGTGGCACTTCTTAAACGCTCGATAGATTCTACAAGGTTTTTTGGTGCCTTATCGTTTTTTATAATATAATCTGCCGCACCAAGTTTCATTATTTTCACTGCAACCTCAACGTTATTTTGTGCACTGAGAAAAATAAAATCAATATCACCATGCTCTCGTTCAATCTTAAGCATAAACTCTAAACCACTTATCCCCTCTGACGAGTAATCCAAAATAATAATATCTGGTTTTTCATTGATGTATTTGAGACATTCTTCTCCATTTTTGAATATTTTCAGGTTCGAAAACTTTTTTGCCTTCAAATGCCCGGCAATTAAATCTTTGTAAACGACACTGTCTTCGATCAGGAAAATTAGTGGATTTTTTGTCTCTTGCATGGTATTAGAAATGTTGTTAGTAGCAGGTCTAAAATAATACTTATTTCTTAGAAAACCATATCGCCTCTAAAAACAAAAAAGCCTAAGCATTTGCTTCGGCTTATATAAAATAGGTACTTTTGAAATTTTAATACAAAAAATTATGTTATTAGCCATTGACATAGGCAACACGAATATAGTTTTTGGGATAAACCAAAACAACACATGGATTAACCATTGGCGAATTCAGACAGACCAGTTAAAAACTGCCGACGAATACGAAGTTATTTTCCGGTCGTTACTTACTGCAGGAAAAATTTGCCGTACTGATATTTCAGGAATTATTTTTAGTAGCGTTGTACCATCGCTTGTTCATCCTTTTCGCGAAATGGTATCAGGGTTGTTCGAAAATGCAACTATCAACCTGGTAAATCCCGATATTTATAAGCGACTACCAATAAAGGTGCTCAATCCATATCAGATTGGAACCGACCTCGTTGCCAATGCCGTGGCTGCATTTCAGAAATTTGGCAGCAATACAATGGTTATTGATTTTGGTACAGCTTTAACTTTTACTACAATTGGCAGCAATGCTGAGATTTTGGGAGTAGCAATTGCTCCGGGTTTGCGAACAGCAGTTGGCGCTCTTGCCGGTAAAACAGCCCAGTTACCTCAAATACACATTGCTCCGCCACCTTCAGTACTCGGAGAAAATACGACGCATGCCATACAATCCGGAATCATTTTTGGATACACCGGACTTGTTGATTCGATAATTGAACGAACCGAAGCTGAAATTCATCAAAAGCTCACCGTTGCAGCCACCGGAGGACTTAGTTCTGTCATTGCTCCGTTAGCAAAAAAAGTAACAATAGTAGAGCCAATGCTTACACTTGAAGGCCTCGTTCAAATCAATTCATTTATATAACATCGAATTTCTCATTTATTATTACAACTAAATTTATTTCTTTTGCAGTGAACAAACTGCAGCGTAACAGTTGTTATGTTTCTATAATTTTCGGATATATGGATAATGTGAAGGGGAAGCTGCTGGAGTCGATAAATAATCCCGACGATCTTAAAAAATTACCGACTGAACAGCTAGAGGATGTATGCAAGGAGTTGCGCGACTACATAATTGATGTCGTGTCAACCAATCCCGGCCACTTTGGAGCCAGTTTAGGCGTTGTTGAATTAACAGTTGCCCTGCATTATGTATACAATACTCCGTACGACCAGTTAATCTGGGATGTTGGGCACCAAGCCTATGGACACAAAATTCTCACAGGCCGAAGAAATAAATTCGACACCAACCGAAAATTCAAAGGAATAAGCGGATTCCCAAAACGCGCTGAAAGCGAATATGATGCTTTTGGTGTTGGACACTCTTCAACCTCCATCTCGGCAGCATTAGGAATGGCAATTGCATCGAAAATTAAAGGAGAAAAAGAACGTAAAGTTGTTGCCGTTATTGGCGATGGAGCAATGTCGGGAGGAATGGCTTTTGAAGCTTTAAATAACGCCGGTGGCGAAAATGCCGATATTTTGGTAATACTGAACGACAATAATATGGCCATTGACCCGAGTGTTGGAAGCTTAAATAAATACCTTTTAAACATTGCCAAATCGGACACCTACAACCGGATGAAACAAGATGTTTGGGAAGGACTTGGAAAGCTGGATGGGTTTGGTAAAAAAACACGTCGTTTTATTCAAAAGAATCAACATGCCTTAAAAAACATGATCTTAAAAGAGAATAATCTGTTTGAGGCATTCAATTTCAGGTATTTTGGCCCCATTGACGGGCATGATGTTGTTTATCTTGCCAAGGTGTTTAACGATCTGAAAGACATACCCGGTCCGAAATTGCTTCACGTAATTACCCAAAAAGGAAAGGGTTTCAAACTAGCCGAACAGGATCAAACCAAATGGCATGCCCCCGGTATTTTCGATAAGGAAACCGGTGAAATATATAAATGCGATTGCTCGGTAGACAAAGCACCCAAATTTCAAAATGTATTTGGCGATACCCTGGTAGAACTCGCCGAACAGAATGAAAAAATTGTTGGAATTACTCCGGCAATGCCTACCGGATGCTCGATGAACAAAATGATTGAAAAAATGCCCGACCGCGCATTTGATGTTGGTATTGCAGAGCAACACGCAGTAACTTTCTCGGCAGGACTTGCTGCCCAGGGAATGGTTCCGTTTTGCAATATCTACTCCACCTTTATGCAGCGCGCTTACGATCAGGTAGTACACGACGTAGCCATTCAAAACCTACCGGTTATTTTCTGTCTCGATCGTGGTGGTCTGGTTGGAGAAGACGGACCAACTCATCATGGTGTTTTCGACATTGCCTATATGCGCTCGGTTCCGAATATGATTGTATCGGCGCCAATGGACGAAGTTGAACTGCGGAACCTGATGTACACCGCTCAACTTGACGAAAATAATCAACCGTTTTCAATACGTTACCCACGTGGTTGTGGAATTATTGCTGACTGGCAAAAAGAATTTGAAAAAATTGAAATTGGAAAAGGTCGCAAATTATCCGACGGCACCGACATTGCTCTGTTGTCCATTGGTAAATCTGGAATTTTTGCACAACGCGCCGTAAAAAGCCTGGCCAAAAAAGATATTTCGGCAGCCCATTTCGATATGCGCTTTGTAAAACCGCTCGATACCGAAATGCTTACCGAAATAATGCAAAATTTCGATCAGGTTATCACCATCGAAGACGGTGCTATTCAGGGAGGATTCGGAAGTGCTGTTCTTGAATTTATGGCAGAAAACGGCTTCACCAATAAAATTAAAATTCTGGGAATTCCCGATAAATTTATTGAACACGGAACTCCCGACGAACTGTACAAAGAATGTGGCATTGATACAAAAGGTATTGTTCGAACAGCCAGGAAATTAGTCGGCGCTACAAAAGTTGGTTAAGCAAAATACACGGATATAACTTTCGGGACACACAAATTTTTCAAAAATCCGGCATTCCAATTATCAGTATAATATTTTTATCTTTAAGTCGTTCTGAAGAGTGTACTTAAAAACCATTTGCATTGGACATCTATCTTAAAAGACGACGGGGAAAAATCTTGCTGCTTATTATCGCTGTGCTAATTGGAGTCGCATCGTTGTTGTACACCAACTGGCTCACAAAAAAAATGGCTACCGAAGAACGAAACAAAGTTGAAATTTGGGCCGAAGCAATAAAAGGTATCAACAATGCAACAATAGAAATTACCACGCCGGAAATGACGCAGCTTCAAACACGGTACCTGCAGTTTCTGGGAATGGTTAGTGAGAAAAATACAACTATCCCTATCTTGATTTTAAATCCGGACGGAACATTCAACACCGACCGAAATATAACCTATCGCGAGGACAAGAAAGAGGAAGTACTGCGGCGCGAACTGGAAAAAATGCAGGATTACGCTGCCCCTATAACAATTGATTTAGGTGATGATTATAAATTAATGTTGTATTATCGCGAATCGACATTACTTCGCAACCTGAGGTTGTACCCGATAATCCAACTAATTGTTATCCTGATTTTTATAGTTGTAGCATATTTTGCATTTAATGCCACCAACCAGGCTGAACAAAACCAGGTTTGGGTGGGCATGTCGAAAGAAACAGCACACCAACTGGGCACACCAATCTCGTCGTTAATGGCCTGGATAGAATTGCTAAAGCTAAAAGATGTCGATCCGAATTTGATAAAAGAATTGGAGCAAGACACAGCCCGACTGGAACGAATAACAGAACGTTTTTCAAAAATTGGCTCGAAACCTGAATTACTGCGTGTAAACCTTATCGAAGTGCTTGACTCGGCTGTTTCGTACCTGAAACGGCGCTCATCGGAGAAAGTAAAATTTGAACTGAATTACGACACAACAGCCAATATTGAAACTCCGCTAAACGGCGCCCTGTTTTCGTGGGTTATCGAAAACCTGTGCAAAAATGCAATTGACGCAATGGGAAACAATGGCACCATTACTATTCATGTAAAAGAGAAAGGTAACCAGGTAAACATTGATCTCACCGACACCGGTTGCGGCATTTCTAAAAATCATCAGAAATCAATTTTCCATCCAGGTTTCTCTACCAAAAAACGTGGTTGGGGTTTAGGACTGTCATTGGCCAAACGAATTGTTGAAATTTATCATAACGGTAAAATTTTCATCAAATGGTCGGAGCAGGGAAAAGGAACTACATTTAGAATTATTCTGAACAAATAAACTCCGACATTTTTTAAACCCCCATTTTTTTAATCTTATACAATTGTCGCTCAAACAGTTAATTACAGCCCCTAATTGTATGCTTAACAATATGCAACTGTTCTAGTCTATTCTTTTCCATTATACATCTAGGATTTTTAACAAATTTTATATATCATTGCCGCATTATTGTATGATTTACAATAAGACTATTAAACTAAAACTATCAAATATGAACAGATTAAGATTAGACTATTTTATAGTGTCTACGTGGCATGCCCCACCCGAACCCCAGTGTGTTTCCAATTAATAAATGTTTTCAGGTCTTAGTAACTGTCAGGAAATTGTTTTCCAGATTTAGTACGAAGCTTTTCTTATATAAATGTGTGGATTTGAAGCGAATAGCTACAGTCATTTAAGCGCAAACCAAAGCGGTTAAGAGGAAAGACGAATTACAAAATGAAAGGAAAATTCCTAACACTTACTTAATTACTCAATAAATAATCAAATAATTAATCTATGAGAAAAATGAAAGTTAGCAGAAAGTTCTTCTGGAATTTTTCTAAGTTAAAAATCATGCTGGCTTTTGGGCTAAGCATGGCATTGATGCTGTCGACTAGTTTGTATGCCAATGCCGAGAAGGTAGATGGTCAGCAAAAAAAGACAGTTTCAGGTACAGTTGTTTCGGCTGAGGATAATGCACCGGTAATTGGTGCTACCGTTAGTGTTGAAGGTACCACGAATGGTACAGTTACAAACATTGATGGTGAATTCTCACTCAGTGTTGATGCAACTGATGTTCTTGTATTCTCTTTTATCGGTTACACAACACAACGTGTGCCGGTTGGCGATCAAACTTCCTTTACCATTACCTTACAACAAGACGTTACCGACCTTGAAGAGGTAGTTGTTGTAGGCTATGGTGTACAGAAGAAAAAACTGGTTACTGGTGCAACTGTTCAGGTTTCTGGAGAAAACCTTCAGAAAATGAGTACATCAAGTGCACTTGGTGCATTACAAAGCCAGACTCCGGGTGTAAACATTACACAAAGTTCAGGTCAACCGGGTGAAGGTTTTAAAGTTACAATCCGTGGTTTGGGTACCGTTGGTAACTCAAGTCCTCTTTACGTAATCGACGGTGTTGCAGGTGGCGACATCAACTCGTTAAACCCGTCAGACATTGAATCGATCGACGTACTGAAAGATGCTGCATCATCAGCTATTTATGGTGCACGTGCTGCAAACGGTGTAATTCTTGTTACTACAAAACGTGGTAAAGAAGGTAAAATCCAGGTTACTTACGATGGCTATTTGGGAATTCAAAATCCATACAAAGTTCCTGCGTCACTTACTGCATCAGAGTACATGACTATTCTGAACGAGGTAAACTTTAACGAAGGTTTGGCTCCTTACGATTGGGCATCGCTAGTACCTGAATTGTACCAAAGTGTACAAAACGGATGGGAAGGAACCAACTGGTTAAAAGAAATTGAAAACAGTAATGCTCCTACTCAAAACCATGCAATCAATGTTTTGGGCGGAAGCGATATGTCGCAGTTCTCAATTGGTTTCTCCTACTCAAGCCAGGAAGGTATTTATGGTTCACCTGTTGAACCAAACTACGATCGTTACACAGCTCGTATCAACTCCGACCATGTTATTCTGAAATCAGGCAACATGGACGTAATTAAGTTTGGTGAAAACTTAAGCTACAGTTACTCAGAAAAAATGGGTATTGGTATTGGTAATATTTACTGGAACGATATTCACAACATGCTGATCGGATTCCCACTAATGCCGGTTTACAACGCCGATGGTGGATATTGGAACAAAGCCGACAACGCTGCTTCAGGAATTGACCAAATAGATGCAGGTGTAGCTAACCCAATTGCTTCGATGGACTACAACCGTGGTCAGAATATTTCGAAAAATCACAATTTGAATATCAATACTTATCTTGAAATTCAACCTATTAAAGACTTGGTTCTTAGAAGTAGCTTTGGTTACAAAATGAGTGCAAGTTCGTACCGTGCGTATACTCCAACTTACGAGTTATCGAATACTGCGTTGAATACAATCGATAAAGTAAGCCAGTCAATGGGTTCTGGTTATAACTGGTCGTGGGAGAATACCATTTCTTACACACGTCGCTTTAACGAGCACAATGTAAGCGCACTTGTTGGTCAGTCACTTGAAAAATGGGGAATGGGCGAAAGCCTTGGTGCCAACAACGGAAACTCGCTTTTCAGCGATTTCGATCATGCCTGGTTAGATAACACTCCTGTATACACTCCTGGTGTAACAGGTTGGAGTGGTTCTCCCTGGGGAGAAGGTGGTATTGCATCGTTCTTCGGTCGTGTAAACTACAACTTCAAAGAAACTTACATGCTGTCGTTAATTATGCGTGCTGATGCTTCATCAAACTTTGCAAGCGGAAACCGTATCGGTTACTTCCCTTCAGTTTCGGCTGGTTGGGTAATGACCAACGAATCATTCATGGAAAATACATCTAACTGGCTCGATTTCTTTAAATTGCGTGCAAGTTGGGGACAAAACGGTAACTCTTCAATACCAAACTTTCAATACCTTGCAACGGTTGCTTTTGATGATAAAAATGCCTATTCATTCGGCAATGCAAAAGACTCGCAATCAACAGGTGGTTATGCTGATATTCTTCCTAACCCTGATATCGCCTGGGAAACTTCAGAACAGTTAAATATTGGTGTTGATGCACGCTTCCTTGATTCTCGATTAGGTTTAGCTTTCGACTGGTACAACAAAACTACTAAAGACTGGTTGGTTCTTGCTCCAACACTGGCATCATACGGAACAGGTGCTCCATTCATTAATGGTGGCGATGTGGAAAACAAAGGTATTGAGCTTGCATTGAACTGGAACGACAATATTGGCGATTTCACTTACGGTGTAAACTTCAATATGGCACACAACAAAAACGAAGTTACCAAAATTGCAAACACCGAAGGAATTATTCATGGTGCTTCAAATGTTCTTAGCCAGGGAACAACGGAAATGTACCGTGCACAAGAAGGCTTTCCTATTGGTTATTTCTGGGGATATGAAACTGACGGAGTATTCCAGAATGCCGACGATATTGCTGCTACTGATGCATTTATGCAAGCCAACCCACAACCAGGCGATTTGAAATTTGTTGATACAAACGGCGACGGAGCCATTACCACCAAAGATAAAGTTGAGATTGGTAATCCAAATCCTGATGTAACAATTGGTTTCAGTTTCAACATGGGATATAAGGGTTTTGACCTTTCTGTAACAACAAATGGTGCATTCGGTCATCAGATTGCAAAATCGTACCGTTCGTTCGCCGACTCAAAACTACAGAACTATACAACCGATATTTTTGATCGCTGGCATGGCGAGGGAACTTCGAACAAACTGCCTCGTTTAAGTAGCGGTAGCCACGTAAACTGGCAGGAAATTTCTGATATCTACATTGAAGATGCAGACTTTGTAAAAATCCAAAACGTAACTTTCGGTTACGACTTCAAAAAGTTGTTCCAGAACCTGCCATTTGGACAGGCAAGATTTTATGTAACAGCTCAGAACTTATATACGTTTACAAAATATTCAGGTCAGGATCCTGAAATTGGATACGGCAACAGTCAAAGCTGGGTAAGTGGTATCGACGTTGGTTTCTACCCAAGTCCAAGAACTTATCTGGTTGGTGTTAATCTGAAATTTTAATGAGAATTGATATGAAGAATTTATTATATATACTGGTATTTGCGACTTCGCTTTTACTCATGAGTTGTGAAGATTTCCTCGACACAACAAACTACACAAAGAAGGATACTTCAAACTATCCGGAGACTGTCACCGATGCTGAACAGATGATCACAGGTATATACTCAAACCTGAGCTACAGTTCTGCTTCGCCTCAAACTTCATACTATTATGCAGCTGAGTTAGCATCTGACGACCGTTTTGGTGGCGGTGGAGAAAACGACAAATTAATGCAGGCTCTTGACCTTATGATGAACAACGGATCGAGCATGCTTGAAGAGTTCTGGAGAGTACGTTACACAGGTATTTTCCGTGCCAATATGGCTATTGAAACACTGGACAACTGCGAAGGTTACGAAAGCGAAGACCAACGCAACCAAATGAAAGGTGAAGCTTATTTTATGCGTGCTTTCTTCTATTTCGAAATGGCTTCTTTTTACGGACAAGTGCCGCTGGTTGTAACAACCGAGGCTGTTAACCTGCCAAAAGCATCGCCGGAAGAAATTTACGCACAAATTGCCAGCGACCTTAAAATGGCCATTGAATTAATGCCTTCAAAACCTTATACAAGCGTACTAGCTGGTCATGCTACAAAATGGACTGCCGAAGCTTTAATGGCTCGTGTATTCCTATTCTATACCGGTTTTTACAGCAAAGATGCACTTCCATTGGTTGGCGAAGACGGAACTATTTCAGGTTCTGTTTCAAAATCAGAAGTTACTGGCTGGTTGGAAGATTGTATCAACAACAGTGGACACGAATTGGTTGATGATTTCCGCGAATTGTGGCCTTACACCAACGCATACACAGTTGATGAATACGAATTCACTAAAGATCAAGGGCTGGAATGGGTTGAGAACAACAACGGAGTAAATCCGGAAACCATGTTCTCTATCAAATATTCTAACTTCCCTGACTGGGGTACTACAATTGGATACTCAAATCAATATGCATTGCACTTTGGTTTGCGTGGTGGACAAGACTACGAGAACACTTTCCCATTCGGACAAGGTTGGGGTGCAGGTCCTGTTGTTCCAACTATCTGGAACGAGTGGGTACAAGCTGAACCAACTGACACTATCCGTCGTGAGGGTTCTATCATCAATATTCCTGTAGAGTTACCAAACTATGCAAAAGGCGGTTGGGCCGACTTTATCCAGGAAACTGATTACTGGAACAAAAAAATGGTTCCGGTTACAGCACGTAACGAAAGCGGAACATTAGCCTCATCATACAGTGTTTTGATGTATGGCACCGAAGACAACATGCAGCTCGACAATACGATGGATCTTATCATCATCCGTTATGCCGACGTATTGTTAATGCACTCTGAGTTAACTGAAACCAACACATATATGAACGAGGTTCGTGCACGAGCTGGACTAGAAGGAAAAGAATACTCTCTTCAAAATATCCAGAAAGAACGTCGCTGGGAGCTGGCTTTCGAAGGTGTTCGCTGGAACGATATTCGTCGTTGGGGAATTGCAGCTACCGAGCTTGAAAAACAAATCGGTCAGCCAATTTACACAAAAGGTAACGACGATATGAGTAAAGGATTTGGCGGTGGTTATGCAGCACGTTACGAGGCAACCAACGGAGGATTCTTCCCGATTCCGGAGGCACAAATCGAGCTTTCGGATGGGGTACTTGAACAAAATGCTGGCTGGGGTACTGCAGCAGCAGAATATACCGGCTGGAAATAATTGTGTGAATTAAAATTAAAATGAACTGAGATGAAAAAATCAATCATATATTCATTACTAATAATATTGGCAGCGTTTTACGCTTGCGACCCGATTGAAGACAGGGACAGCAACAGTATGCCTATTACTGCTGATGAACTTGAAGTTACGGCAACGCCTTTGCAGGTGAATGGCGTAAACTCAAACAAAGTGATTCTTGAAAATCACAGCCCTGTTCTTTCGGAGTGGAACTACGGAATTGGCGTGTCGCACAAAGCAGCAGATACAGTACTGCTTGTTGTTACCGGTACAACCAATATTCAATTCACCGGATTGAATCCTGATGGATCGTACCTGACAAAGGAAATTCCTGTTAATGTTGACGAGTTGACTTTCGAGGTTGCTCCTGAATGGGCTTATCTGTGTGGAAGCGGAGAAAGAACCTGGGTTTGGGACGATACCGACGGACAGGCAGTTTGGGGTAACGGTGGTTACCTTGGCTGTACTGCACCTTGCTGGTGGACAGTACCAAAAGCCGACATGGACGGACAAGATCCTGATTTTGGTGGCGATGGTAAAATGGTATTCTCTTTAAACGGTGCTACTATTACCAAATCAAATGCCAGTGGTTCAAACCAGGAAGTTGGTACTTTCTCATTCGACATGAGCAAAACAACCGGCGACGGAAACGGTGGAATCTGGGCAAAAGGTAAACTGAATACTAAAAACGTTACTGTTTTGGCAGGTTTCCAGCCAAATGGTGGTGGCGCTCCGGTATACGAATACGACATTCTGCAACTGGACAACGACAAAATGTACTTGTCTTGGCCTGAGCCGGGAGCAGGTTCATGGGGAACTGCATGGTTCTGGATGTTTAAAAAGCAATAATCTTTATTTCTAAATATTGCGAAAAGAGGGCGTTGTTTTTCGCCCTCTTTTTTATTTTTATTGGATGCAAACGCTACTGAATGGAAAGAAATTAACGCCTATGAGAAAGATCGTTTTACCACTTTTACTGGCTGCATTGGCTTTTACCGCCTGCCACACCGATCAGAAATTTGAAATTAACGGACACGTTTCAGATAAAAACCTGGACGGAGAATGGGTTTACCTCGTTCCAATGGAAAATGCCCCGGTTGAACGCGTGGATTCAACGCAGTTAAAAAACGGAAGTTTTTCGTTTAAAGGCAAGGTTGAAGCACCTGAAATTTATATTATCCGCACTCGTCCTTTCCTTCGTCTTTCGCACCAGGAACTGCTGGTAGTTAAAGAGCCAGGCACACTTCAGGTTTATTTAGGAGCAAATAGTAAAGTGGCCGGAACAGCATTAAACGACAGTCTTCAGAATTGGAAAGTGCAAAAGGAAATTATCGACAACAAAATGTTGTACTTAAACCAAAACCTGAAGAATGCTGACGCTGAGAATCAAGCTAAAATTAATGCAGAGTTGGATAAACTCCGTGCCGAGCGTGCCAACTTTAGCTTTCAATTTGTAAAGAACAACCAAAACAATGTGGTTGGCAAAATGGTAGCCCGAATAATGAAAGGCGCTTTTACTGCAGAACAACGAAACGAATTGGGCATCGAATAACAAATGAAACGAACTGAAACGCTACAGAAAATTTTTACCCCACTCGTGATTGCGGTCGTAACCTTTCTGTTTTATCAGTTTCAATATGCCTACCACCTATTTTTTAAAGAACAACTACAACTCTTTTTATACACTCCCGACTATCTTTTATCTTATTTCCACAAACCGGCTGCCTTAGCGCATTTAACCGGAGATTTTCTAACACAGTTTTTTTATTTACGGGGCGGAGGTCCATTGGTTTTAACAGTAGTATTTGCACTTGAATGGATCTTAATCCAACACACATTGAAACGCATATTCTCGTTAAAAACTGCAGGGTGGTGGGCTCTATTATCGGTAGCTGCCGATTTTGTGTCACACCTGGCACTCGCCTATCCACTGGCAAACTCAGTGGGAATGATTTTCGCAATCAGTTTCTTTTTACTGATTGAAAGGATTAACAACAAAATAGTGTCAAGCACCCTTGTTCTAACACTCTCGTTTTTGGGACATTACTTATTCGGAAGCACTGCTTTTGCCATTCCATTCTTAATTCTTTTCAGCAAACGTTTTTATCAACCAGCTATAACAGCTGCCGTTTCACTTCTATTACTTGTTGTCACTCCGGTTGCCTTCCGGGCAGATTATTTGTTGCCGCTTAACACCACCTTTCTTTTTCCGGTAACTTCGTTAAAAGGATTACTTCTTCCCGTAGTTTTTATAATTACTGTACTCGTTTCAAAATTAACTTCCCACATAAAAACTTTACATTTTGGCTTTGCGTCAGTAGCACTATTATTTGCTGCTTTAATTGCATTTTTTGGATTCAGGATAAACGCAAACCAAAACCTCGAAAAAATATTGGCACTCGACAGTGAAACGTATTTTGGGCACGAGAATAAAGTTATAGAACTGGCTAAAAAGAATAAGCTGGGAAATCGATTTTCCGCCTACTACACCAATATGGCGCTGGCTAAAACGGGTCAACTTTCCAATCGTCTGCTCGAGTTTTATCAACCATCGTTATACGGGCTGATTTTACCGGTTTCGCAAAACGAGCACTGGCAAACTATACTTTTCAGCAACGAACTTTTTTACCTCATCGGCGACATGAACCTGGCACAACACTCGGCCATGCTCGGAAATACATTCTCTCCACACAACCGTAGCTCGCGCATGATGAAACGACTTGCTGAAATTAACATGGTTAATGAGGATTATCCGGGTGCTGAAAAGTTTCTGCGTATGCTCGACAAAACCTTGTTCCATAAAAAATGGGCAGAAAAACGATTGGCTGAAAATAATGCTTTTTCAAACAGCCGATGGCTTATAGAAAAACGAAGCCAAATTGCCAAAACCGATATCATTCGCAACGGATCGGAGTATTTAAAATCGTTGGAGTTTCTAGTTGAACAGAATCCTCAAAATCACATTGCACTTGAATACCTGCTCTGCTACCATTTGCTGAATAAAGATCTGGACGCATTTAAAATTGCTTACGACCGCTTTGCATTGCCGCAATTTAGCAACGCACCAAAAGTTTACGGTGAAGCTTTGCTGATTATTCTTTTCAGAGAAAATGCTTCGGAAGAGACCTTACAACAATACAAAATTCAACCATCGCAAATTCGTGATTTTACAAAATATACAAGTAGATTTGAGGCTGTTAACGGAAAAGGTGAGGCTCTAAAGGAAAATTTCGGAACGAGCTACTGGTTCTATTATCATTTTGCCACCATGCAGGAAGAAGAAAAATGAAGCGAAAAATAGTAACATATTGCATCGTATTACTGGCTTTTCTGAGTTCTTGTAACAACACGCCTGAGAATGTAAAGCAAAGCAACGAGTATCCCAATATTTACCCCGATTACATCGATGTAACCATTCCTGAAAATATTGCTCCATTGAATTTTCTTCTGCGAGATTCAGTTAAAAAAACAGTAGCGACATTCGAAGGTAAAGAGTCAAGCTTAACCGTCTCAGGAAAGCAGAAAATTCAAATTCCGGAGAACCAATGGCACGATCTGCTTTCACCCGGTGAACAAACAATTTCGGTTACTATAAGCTGCCTTGCAAATGGGAAGTGGACGCAATACAAACGTTTTTCATGGTCGGTAAAACCGGATAAAATAGATGGATTTTTGAGCTACCGCTTAATTGAGCCTGGCTACGAAGTTTGGAATAAAATTCAGCTGGTTGAACGGAATATACAAACGTTTAACGAGCGTGTTTTAGCCGACAACAACATGACTGAAGGCAGTTGTATGAATTGTCATATTTTCGGCAACCAGGATCCTAATTTGTCGATGTTCCATTTACGTGGTGCCAATGGCGGAACAATTCTAAATCGAAATGGAGAATTACGCAAAATAAACACCCGGAACAATAAAATGATTGCCAATGCCACTTACGGAAATATTCATCCATCGGGGCGTTATGGTGTATTTTCATCGAATGTGGTTATTCCCGAATTTCATACCTACCGCAGCGAGCGGCTTGAAGTTTACGACAAAGCTTCCGATCTGATCGTGATTGATTTTGACGAGAATAAAGTAAGCACCCAACCTTTTTTAAGCGATACAACTGTGTTCGAAACCTTTCCGGTGTTTTCTGCCGATGGAAAATCGATTTATTATTGCGCAGCACCTTATAAGCCGGTTCCCGATAGTATCCGAACACTGCGTTACAGCATTCATCGAGTAGCTTTTAATCCCGAAACCGGCGAATTAGGGACAAAAGCTGATACCATTTGGAACGCTGAAAAACACATGGGATCAGTAAGTCATATAAAAACCTCCCCCGATGGGAAATACCTGCTTTATACGGTTGCGGATTACGGAACTTTCCCGATCTGGCATCGCGAAGCAGAGCTGCAAATGATCAATCTGGAAACGGGTGAAATCGACAAACTGAAAAAAGTAAACGGCCCAAATTCCGACACTTATCATAGCTGGTCGTCGAACAGCCGCTGGTTTGTTTTTGCCAGCAAACGAGATAACGGAATTTATGGCAAACCGTACTTTTCGTATGTAGATGAAAACGGGACGACGCACAAACCATTTGTATTACCGCAGAAAGATCCGGCGAAATACGATTACGTGTTAAAATCATTCAATATTCCCGAGTTATCAAAAGGGCAGGTTCCTTTTGATGCCATGGACATTGAAAAAATATATAAAGACACATTAACGGAACAAGTTCAGTAAGCAAGCTGGCAACCGAAGTATTTAAAAACTTATGAAGCAAAATATATTTTCAAAAATAATTAGCATCGATACCCTGCTTTCGCTGGTATTTGGTGCTGCCGTATTTGTATTTTTTGGCTTTTTTTATTCCTACCACCTGAACTACCAGGAACAGTTCCAGCTGTTTTTATTTACGCCTCAATACCTGCTCGATTTTGCAAATCATCCTGGTGGCTTGAGCGATTATCTCGGGAACTTTTTCACCCAGTTCTTCTTTTACTCGAAAAACGGCGCACTCATTCTTGCAGCTTTACTGATAGTTTTACAACGAATAATTTTGGCCACCTCCTTAAGATTAGGGGCAGCAAAACATTGGATGCCGTTAACTTTTATTCCATCCATGCTTTACTGGAACCTGCTTTGCGATGAAAATTATATGCTTGGCGGACTAATTGCAATGATCTTACTGGCGCTCTCCTGCTTTATCTATCTTCGAATAAAACCGGGCATTCAACGAATATCAGGAATAATACTGCTAATTGTTTTATACTGGGCAGCCGGAGGAGTTTTTATATTCTTTGCACTTTTTATGTTGGCTTCGAAATTTACAGGGAAGAGCAAAATTGGGAAGAACGATTTTTTCTTTGCTGTAATTTTAATGCTGATCACCTTGGTTCTGCCCTACCTTGCGAAATTGATTGTATTGCAATACCCAATGCAGAAATTCTTGATCGGAGTAAACTATTTCCGTTTCCCGGTTAATATTCCAACCACCATAACAACAGTGGCTCTGCTAATTTTTGCCCTTCCGTTTATACTTTGGTTCGCTACCAAAATAGCTATAAAAAAGGCGGGACTAGTCCTTGCAGCACTTACCATTTTAATCAGTGCAGTAACTTTTGGCTTTATTCGAAATTCTGCCGATTTCTCGAAAGAAGAAGTGATGGCATACGATTTTCACATTCGCATGCGAAGATGGGACCGCGCCATTGCAATGGCTGATAAAAAGTCGCCAACGAGTCCGCTATCGGTAACTTGTTTAAATCTGGCACTGGCTGAAACCGGTCAGTTGGGCGAAAGAATGTTTGAATATTATCAGAATGGAATGGGTGGCTTGTTACCCGATTTTACGCGCGATTTCACTATCCCGGTAATTACCGGCGAGGTTTACTATCATTTAGGATTGATAAACACGGCGCGACGTTTTGCTTTCGAAGCGATGGAAGCACTCCCCGATTATCAAAAAAGTGTACGTTCGATCAAACGTCTGGCGGAAACCAATATCATAAACGGCGATTACGAGGTGGCCAAAAAATACCTTCATTTGCTGCAGAAAACCTTGTATTATAAAAAATGGGCTACCCGGTCGCTCGAGACCATTAAAACCGAAGAAGGTGTAGAACAGCACATCGAATGGGGATGGCTGCGAAAAGCACGTATTCAGGACGATTTTCTTTTTAGCGAACAGGAAAAACTCAACATGATCGGCTTGCTTTTTATGAACAACCAACGAAACATGATCGCTTTCGAATACCTGCAGGCAGCTACGCTTTTGGAGAAAGACCTGCAACTTTTTATTCGCTATTTTCCATTGTCAAGTTCGTTGAATTACAAAGTTATTCCAAAGCACTTTCAGGAGGCGCTGTTGTACATTTGGGAAGTAACCAATGAAGATCAGACGAAAGAAATTTCGTACCCGATAAACGACGGAATACGAGCAAGATTAAGCGCTTACAAAAAACAGTATGGCAACACGCGCGATGCCAGGGTAATTGAAAAAGGATTTGGCGATACCTTCTGGTATTACCTGCATTTTAGAAATTAAAACAAACGACCATGTCAAAATATATTCAACTATTACTTCTCGGACTGGCAATTGTTCTTTTCTCCTGCAATCCGGAAATAAAACCGGATGCGGTGATAGATGAACTGCCCGAAATATTCCCCGATTACTGCAATGTAACTGTTCCGGCGAGTATAGCTCCGCTTAACTTTCGTATGAAAGAAGATGTGGACGGTATTGCGGCAACTTTGAAAGGTGCAAATGGTGATGAAATCCAAGTATCCGGGAAAACGCATGTTGAATTTTCGGCAAAAAAGTGGACAAAGCTTCTGAACGATAATATTGGCAAAGAACTTTCGGTTACACTTGCGGCAAAAACCAATGACAAATGGATTGAATATGCCACGTTCAAAATATATGTGAGCACCGACCCCATCGATCATGGTTTGGCTTACCGGCTGATTGCACCCGGTTACGAAGTTTGGAGCAAAATGGGCATTTACCAGCGCGAACTGGCTTCGTACGACCAGGATGCAATTATAGAGAATACGCTGATTACAGGTAGTTGTGTGAATTGTCACTCTTTCCGTCTGACGGACCCTGACGATATGAGTTTGCACATTCGCGGAAAAAAAGGAGGTACAGTATTAAAAACCAACGGAGATGTAAAACTACTGAATACAAAAACGCCAAAAACAATTTCAAATTTTGTGTATCCGTTTTGGCACCCGAGCGGCGATTATATTGCTTATTCGGTAAATAATATTCGTCAGGTTTTTCACGAAACAAAAGACAAGCGTGTTGAGGTGATTGATTCGGAGTCGGATCTTATTGTTTACGATGTGAATAAAAACGAAACGCTGTATTGCGATCAAATAATGACCAAAGATCATTTCGAGACTTTCCCGTCGTTTTCGCCTGATGGAAAGAAACTGTATTTCTGTGCCGCCAACGCCAAACAAATGCCGATGCAATATAAAGACGTTCGTTACAACCTTTGCAGCATTGATTTTGATCCGGCAACCGGAACTTTTGGCGATGTAGTTGATACGCTTTTTAATGCAGCTGCTATCGAAAAAAGTATCACTTTCCCACGTCCTTCACCCGATGGAAAATACATCATGTTTACCTTGGTTGATTATGGGAATTTCTCGATCTGGCACCCCGAAGCCGATTTGTATTTATACGATGTAGCAAGCGGAGAAACCCAACCATTGGAAGCCGCCAACAGCAACGACACCGAAAGTTACCACTCATGGTCGTCGAACTCACGCTGGTTTGTGTTTAGCAGTCGACGAATAAATGGTTTGTACACGCGGCCTTACATTTCACATATCGACGAAAACGGGAAAGTTGGCAAACCATTTTTATTACCGCAGAAAAATCCGGATTACTACGAAAACCTACTTTTCTCTTACAATATCCCAGAGTTTATAAACCAGAAAGTTGATTTGGATGTACGCACAGTTGAACATCTGGCCAACACAAAAGGAACAAACGTTGAACAACGCGAATAAGCAATGAAAGGAATAAAAGACAAATATAATATCCGGATCTGGAACGGGCTGTTTTTTATTGCATTGCTGGTGTTCTGGCGTTTCTTTTATGCCAATCATCTTTTGCATAAAGAACAGATGCAGCTTTTTCTGCTCACATTTGGCTATTTGCAAGAGCATTTGTCCGTTCAAGGTGGGCTGGCCATTTATCTTGGCGAATTTATTACCCAGTTTTTCCTGAATAAATGGGTGGCTGCAATAGTCGTTTCGGCACTGCTTATTTCTCTCGCAATTGGAATACAAAAAGTATTGAAAACTGTTTCAGGTAATGGAATCTATCTGCTTTCATTTCTCCCTGTAATCGGCTATCATTTTATACTCTTCGATCCGTATTACAAACTGGCGGGACTTGGGGCCGTTGTTTTATCTGTTTGGTCGTTAGTGCTATTTCTGCAATTCAAAAAAGCAAAGTTCCGAACCACTTTTGGATTTATTTTACTGTTACTTAATTATTGGTTTTTAGGAGGTGCATTTTTTCTTTTTGCTCTTTCTGTAATTCTAATTGAAGTACTGGTTAAATTCAAACCAAACGAAGAAATTGAAGCCAATCATTCACTGCTCAAAATTATTCCGGCATATGTAATAATTACAGTGTTAATTCCATATTTAACCCGACAATTTTTGGTTACCGACCATTTACTGAGCGCTTATTTTTCAAGAGCTTTTTACCAGTTTAGTTTTCTATTACCAACACCAATAATTATAATGTTGGTTTCTGTTCCGGCGCTGATTTTGATTTATGGATGGTTGCCTAAAATCAGGGTTAACACTTTCTATGCAATTTGGGGTACTTTGTTACTGGCAGTTCTGATTTTAGGATCAAATCAACTCCCTGATCTTAGCGAAGAAAGGGAAATGAGTTACGATAATCTTGTGCAAAAACAAGATTGGGACGGGATTATTCAGTTGGCAGAAAATGCTCTGCCGATTGGTTCACAGTCGAAACTGGCACTTTCACTGGCTCTGGCAAAAACCGGTGAAATGAGCACGAAACTTTTCCATTTTAATCCGGAACCAAACGATTTTTTTATCCCTTTCAACATTCGTGGGCAGGCACCCGTAATTGCCAACGAACCTTATTACTACATGGGATTAACCAATTTTTCGAAGATGTTTTGCATCGAAACAATTGAATCGACACCCGATGAAAAAATGCCGGTTCGGGCTGTAAAACGACTTGCTGAGGACTACATTATTGACGGGCAATACAAACTCGCCGAACGCTATTTATGGTATTTACAACGCACATTGTTTTACCGAGAATGGGCACAAAATGCCCAACAATTTCTGTACAACGATGAAAAAGTAACTACGCATCCTGTATGGGGAAAACTGAGGAAACAGCGTGTGCACGACGATTTTTATTATCAATACGAGCATAACGATTTAGCACTAATTTCACTTCTGCGCAGCGATCAGCAAAACAAAATGGCGTATGAATATTTGATGGGCTGGTACTTGTTGCGCAAAGACTTTGACGAGTTTTTAAAATACCTTCCGTTGGTAACGACTTTTGATTACAAAGAGTTTCCACGGGTATACCAAGAAGCGCTGGCTTATATATTTACACTTTATGATGAAGTACCTGAAAACCTGAAACAATTTCCGGTTTCGGCCGAAGTTCAACAGCATCTCAACCAATATGCACAGGCGTTTCAACAGGGTGGAAGCCAAAAACCTGAGGAAATGAAAAAGCTGTTTGGAAACACTTATTGGTATTACGTACATTTTACAGAGTTTGAAGATGAGTAAACTATATCTAATCGCCATATTATCTGTTCTATTTTGGAGCTGCTCAAAACCGGTTCCGGAAAATGCTATTAAAACCGGAGTTTTACCCGCTATTTTTCCGGAAACTTACGAAACTTCCATACCCTATAATATTGCACCGATCAACTTTAAGGTTAACGAGGAAGCTGATAATATTTTTGTTTCGATTAAAGGGAAATCGGGGAAAATTGAAGATACTTTCACTGCTAATAAAACCGATTGGGCAATAAAAGACTGGTCGGAATTTCTGGCAGAAAATAAAGGCGACAGCATCAGTTTCTCCGTTTATACTTTGCAAAACGAAACATGGAAGAAATACAAATCTTTCAGTTATTTTGTCTCGCCCGATCCGGTTGACGATTACCTTTTTTACCGCTTAATTACACCCGGTTACCAAACCTGGAATAAAATGGGACTTTACCAGCGTCAGCTGAGTTCGTTCGAAGAATCAACTATTCTGGATAATAAGATAATGCCTCACTCTTGTATGAATTGTCATACACTGGCAGCAAATAATCCCGACAATATGGTTTTTCATATCCGCGAAAACAACTCGGGAACATTTATTATTAAAGATGGAAAAGTTGAAAAACTGGTTTCGAAGAAAGAAACGCCATTTAAAAGCGTATCGTTCCCGTATTGGCATCCTTCGGCAAAATACATCGCATTTTCAATTAACAAAGTGCGGCAGGTTTTTCCTTCCGAAGGAACAGAGCGTGCACATGCTTTTGATATGGGATCGGACATGGTGATTTACGATGTTGATAAAGAAGAGTATTTTACCTCGCCGCTTTTGTATGCCGACGAAGCTTTTGAATCGTTCCCCTGTTTTTCGCCCGACGGACGCAGCCTGTATTTTATTACTGCACCGGCAGCGCCAATGCCACGTAATCTTCGCAACATTCAATATAGTTTGTGCCGTATTGATTTTGATCCGGAGACAGCCACACTGGGCGAAAAAGTTGATACGCTCATCACTCCAAAAATGACTGGCAAAAGCCTGACAATGCCACGCATTTCGCCCGACGGGAAAAACATTGTTCTCACGTTTTCCGACTACGGCAATTTCCCGGCATATAACGAGGAAGCCGATCTTTACATGTATAATGTTCAGGACTCTTCGATTACGCGCCTTAATGCCATTAACAGCAGCCAGGTGGAAAGTTATCATTCGTGGTCATCGAACGGACGGTGGCTGGTGTTTAGCAGCCGCCGGATGGATGGACTTTTTATGAATACATATTTTGCACATATCGATGAAAACGGAGAATTCAGCAAGCCATTTTTGCTGCCACAAAAAGACCCGGAATTTCATAAATCATTCCTGTTTTCATTCAATTTGCCAGAGTTATCGATTAAGCCAATTCCGGTGAGTGCCATGCAAATTGAAAAGACTGCAAAACAGTCGGAAAGCGATAAACAGAAATTCGATACAACACACTAATGCAAATGGCTCAGGTTTAACCGATTTGATTTGCAAAGAAATTTGAAATATTTCTACGATTTCTTCATCTGTTAATAAAAAATTTATACTTTTGCATCCACTTTTTTGGAATCGTGAGCTGGAAAAGCAAATATAATATTGAATACAAAGGCCTTAAAGAAGGCCTACACGATTACCAATTTGAGGTAAACGATAAGTTCTTTGAGCATTTTGAAGAGAGCCTGGTTGACAAAGGAGAGGTAAGCGTAAACGTTCAGCTTGAAAAGCGAAGTGCATTTCTGAAATTAAGCTTCGCACTAGAAGGATGGTTAGAACTGGTTTGCGACCGCTGCCTTGACAACTATGCACAAGACGTGTCTTTAGAAACCGAATTATTTGTAAAGTTTGGCGAAGAAGACGAGTTTGAAGAAGGCGACAATGTAATTTGGGTTTTACCCGAAGAACATGCCATCAACCTGGCTCAAACAATTTACGAATACGTTACACTAAGTATACCGTTGCGACAAATTCATCCGGATGAAAGCGGAGAAAACAGTTGCAACCAGGAAATGATTGACAGATTAAACAATATTACGCAGCACGAAGCGGACGAAGATGAAGAAGAAGATATTGACCCGCGCTGGGCTGCATTAAAAAATTTAAAAAATAATAATTAAAAATACATAACAATGGCACATCCAAAGCATAAAACATCGAAATCGAGAAGGGATAAAAGACGTACGCACTATAAAGCGGTTGCCCCTACTCTGGCGACTTGTTCAAACTGCGGAACAACTGTAAAATACCACACAGTATGTCCTGAATGTGGTTACTACAGAGGAAAACAAGTAATTGAAAAAGAAATTGCATTGTAGTTAAATAAGCATCCGGAATTTTTTTCGGAGTTAACTAACAAAAATCCATCTTTGGTATCTTCCGAAGATGGATTTTTTGTGAACGCTTGCTTGCAATTCTTTTTTCTGATTTTTCGAACAATGTTATAAATTGTTCTGCATCAAAAAATATTTTTTACCTCTCCAAGCCACATCTATTGGCAATTCTTTGTAGTCTCTTGCAAATCGCTCTACATTTAACCCCGGTTTAAAAAACCAGAATTTATATTTTCAGTAAACACAAATTTGTATTAGAAGAATGGCTAACATCAGGGCAGCAATTACAGGAGTTGGAGCCTACCTCCCGGAATACCGGTTAACAAACGACGAAATCAGTAAGATGGTTGACACATCGGACGAATGGATTATGCAACGCATTGGTATTAAGGAGCGCAGGATTTTAAAGGAAGAAGGAAAAGCAACCAGTGATATGGGAGCGCGTGCAGTGGAGAACTTGCTGGAAAAAACCGGCACCTCGCCCGACGAGGTCGACATGTTGATTTGCGCAACCATTACACCTGACATGAACCTTCCGGCCACCGCTAATATTATTGCACACAAAACAGATATTCACAACGCCTGGAGTTTCGATTTGAATGCTGCTTGCTCAGGATTTATTTTTTCTCTGTCAACAGCAACACAATTTATCGAATCAGGCCGCTATAAAAAAATAGTAATTGTAGCGGCAGAAAAAATGTCGTCCATCATCAATTACGAAGACCGCACTACCTGCCCGCTTTTTGGCGATGGTGCAGCAGCAGTTTTGGTTGAACCAACCACTGAAGATCTTGGTGTTATCGACTACATTAATCGGGTTGATGGTTTGGGGCGTCACCATTTACACATAAAAGCAGGCGGATCGTTAAAACCGGCTTCGGCGGAAACAGTTAAAAACAAAGAACATTATTTATACCAGGAAGGACAGGCTGTTTTTAAAGCAGCAGTTTCGAGTATGGCAGATGTAGCAGTTGAAATTATGGAAAAACACAACATCAGTTCTGAAGATGTTGCATGGCTTGTTCCTCATCAGGCCAACATGCGTATTATTGAAGCCACCTCCCGCCGAATGGGAATTAGCAAAGACCAGGTAATGATAAATATCCGGAAATACGGGAATACCACAGCTGCAACAATTCCGCTGTGTTTGTGGGATTACGAAAAACAACTGAAAAAAGGCGACAACATTATTCTTGCTGCTTTTGGTGCCGGATTCACCTGGGGAAGCACCTATTTAAAGTGGGCCTACGATCCGAAATAAATACGGACAATAGCTTCAAAACTTCATCGTTCTATATTTAGCGATATTAAATCATTTTTTTGCTTAAGATTCATTTTATTGTATCTTCAGGCACCCAATTTAAAAGGAACGTTAAGAAGTTAGAAACCATGGCAAAACAAAACGCAAGAACTTTTGGCGAGACTCCCGACCAGGCTATCAATATTTTAGGTGAAGGCACACTCATTAAAGGCGATATTTCTGCTAGCAGCGATATTCGCATTGATGGTCAGCTTGTTGGAAACCTGGAAGCAAAAGGCCGTGTTGTTATCGGTCCGAAAGGAAAAATCGATGGCAAAGTAAGATGCAATAATGTTGAAATAGCCGGCTTTATAAAAGGTAAAGTTACGGTTGACGAGCTGTTGAATATGAAAGCATCGGCAAAAATTGAAGGCGACATTATTGCCGGAAAACTGGCCGTTGAGCCCGGAGCAACTTTTACCGGAACCTGCTCGATGGGAGGAGCCAGTGCTCCTGTGAAAGAAGATGCAAAAGAAAAAACCTTATACAACCAAAAAAGCTAATTCGTTTATTCGCTATTCCAGCCTGGGGTTCGAAATGATGGCCATAATCGGAGGATTTACTCTGCTTGGCTACAAAATAGACCAATGGATGGATAACGAATTTAAAGGATTTACACTTGCCCTGGTTATATTTGGAGTAATTGCATCTATTGTTTACGGGGTAAAAAACCTTTTAAAATCAGACGAAAAATCTAAAAAGCCAAAGAGTAAATGAAAGCTTTCATCGTAAAACTTACCAGAATAACATTGGCCATTGCCCTAATTGGCTGGTTAGTATTTTCATTGGCTTTCCCCGAATATTATTTGCCGGTACTGCCGTTTCTATTGCTTTTCTTTTATTTGGCCACCATGGGCATCCACGCCTATCAACTCAAAATGGCCAAAAAAGATATTGGCAAATTCACCCGAAGCAACATGCTTGTTACTTTTTTCAAACTCGTTTTATACTCGGTAGTTGCTGTTGTTTATATTGCTATCGATAAAGAAAATGCTATTCCGTTTGTAGTTTGTTTAATGTTACTTTACCTTATTTACACATTTTTTGAAGTAACAGAAATTACTAAGATTACAAAGTTCACCAACAAAAAATAATTCCCCCTTCGTACATTCCTCATAGAAAAACAGGTTTTTAAACATTGTTAATTCTCTGCTGAAAATTGCCAAATTCCATTCATGGTTCAAAAAATCTTATAAATTTGTGAACCTTAGATTGTGAAAATTCGTTTTAACACCTTGGTAAACCTCTTGCCAAATTGTGTTTGTTTATAATAGTTTCAGACTTGTTACAACAAGAAAAAAAATTAACCATGCTTAAGCTTACTAAAGCCATTTTTATATTCTTCGCCTTTTCATTGTTAAGTTATGGCCAACTTCAGGCTCAGCACGGGCATGAGGAAGAAGAGACACAAGCTGCAGGAAGTCACTCGACTGAAAGCGATGCGCATGCTTCAGACGCACATGCTGAAGAAGGATTTAACGCCGGTGAATTTGTGATCGACCACGTTTCCGATTCGTACGACTGGCACATTACCTCGTTTGGCGACAAGCACATTAGCATCCCGCTTCCGATAATTGTTTACAGCAAAAAACCGGAATTACACGAAGGAAAAGCTTTCCATGTTTTTATGTCGTCAAAATTTCATCACGGGCACAGCGATTACAAAGGATTTCAAATCTCGGAAAGTGAAGAATTTGCCGGCAAAGTGGTTGAAATAGACGCACACGGACACGAAATTGGTACCCCCATCGATATATCGATAACAAAAACCATTGCCGGTATTCTGGCATCGGTAGTTATTTTATTGTGGCTGGTATTTTCAACAGCTAAACTGGCTAAAAAGAACAGAGGGAAAGCGCCAACAGGTGTTCAGAATGTATTGGAACCGATTATCTTTTTTATTCGCGACGAAGTGGCAAAACCTGCCATTGGCGAACACAAATACGAAAAGTTCATGCCGTTCCTACTAACCCTTTTCTTTTTTATCCTGATTAACAACTTTATGGGATTGATACCAATTCCGCCGTTCGGAGCCAACGTTACAGGAAATATTGGGGTTACCATGGTATTGGCTTTATTTACCTTTGCAGTTACCACAATTAACGGTAACAAACATTACTGGAAAGAAATTTACAACCCGGATGTTCCGTGGTGGTTAAAATTCCCGATTCCGTTAATGCCTATTGTTGAACTTTCGGGTGTAATTACAAAACCATTTGTACTTATGGTCCGACTCTTTGCCAACATGATGGCGGGTCACCTTATTGTAATGGTATTTGTGAGTTTGATATTTGTATTCGGCAGCCTTTTTGGCCCGGCAGTTGGATTAGGAGCAAGTCCGATATCCATTCTGTTCTCGGTGTTCATTCTGCTGCTCGATGTTTTGGTATCATTTATTCAAGCGTATGTTTTTACTCTGTTGTCGGCACTCTATTTCGGAATGGCGACTTCAGAACATCATTAATAATTAAAATTAAAAGCTATGTTATCAGCTATTTTAACAGTATTGCTACAAGCGGCCGCCGGTGCATCGGTTGGTAAAATGGGAGCAGCAATTGGTGCAGGTTTAGCAGCAATTGGAGCTGGTATGGGTATCGGTAAAATCGGTGCCAGTGCCATGGAAGCTATTGCCCGTCAACCAGAAGCTAGCGGTGACATCAGATCAAACATGATTGTGTCGGCAGCACTTATCGAGGGTGTTGCATTCTTCGCAGTTATTGTTTGTATCCTAATCGTTTTTGTATAGCAAAAAACTTTGGCAGCCATCCCGGGGATTGCCCGGGATGCTGTTGCCACTTTAAATTTTTAAATTATGGGATTAGTAATGCCGAATCCGGGCACCATTTTTTGGATGCTCATCATTTTTGGAGTCGTACTTTTTATATTGAAGAAGTTTGCGTGGAAACCAATTCTTACTGCTTTAAAAGAGCGTGAAGATTCTATTGCAACTGCTTTAAACTCGGCCGAAGAAGCTAAAAAAGAAGTAGCCGGACTAAAAGCAGATAACGAAAAAGTTATTGCTGAAGCACGCCGCGAAAAAGAAGCGATCCTGAAAGAGGCCAAGGAGTTAAAAGATAAAATTGTTGCCGAAGCCAAAGAAAAAGCCGGCGAAGAAGCACAAAAAACCATTGCTCAGGCACGTCAGCAAATTGAAGCTGAAAAAACAGCTGCCATTAACGACATTAAAAAGCAAGTGGCTGAACTTTCGGTAAGTATTGCTGAAAAAGTAATTCGCAAGGAATTAAGCAACAAAGGCGAACAGGAAAAAATGGTTGACGGATTAATCGACGACATCAAGCTGAATTAAGTATGGACCAGAGCGCAATAACTGTACGGTACGCCAAAGCTTTCTTTTCAACAGCTAAAGAGAAAAAATTGCTCGATAAGTTAAAAGCCGATATCCAGTTGGTTTTGGATGTTTGCTCATCATCGGAAGATTTTATTCTATTGCTGGAAAGCCCCATCGTAAAATCATCAAAAAAGGCAGCCTTGATAAAAAGTATTTTCGCAGGCAAAATTGAAGAGATCAGCCTCAACTTTTTACTGCTGATCGTTCAAAACAAACGCGAAGTACACATTCCGGGTATCTGCCGTAATTTTCTGGATCTTACCCGAAAAGACCTCAATATAAAATCGGCCGTTCTTACAACTGCTTCCGAGGTTGACACTTCTACACTTAAAAAAGTGAAAGAACTTTTGGGCAAAGAACTAAATGCTACTATTGAGTTAGCTGCTCAGGTAAATCCCGAAATTCTTGGTGGCCTGGTATTGCGATTGGATGATAAACAGTACGATGCCAGCGTGGCAACCCAATTACGAAAAGTAAAACAAACCTTGTTAGAAACCGAATTATAAACGTTAGCGACAAGCAAAAAATAATAAAAGATGGCTAATATAAAACCTGCTGAAGTATCGGAAATTCTTAAGCAACAATTAGAAGGATTTAAATCGGTAGCCGAACTGGAAGAAGTTGGCACCGTTCTGCAAGTCGGCGATGGCATTGCACGTATTTATGGACTTTCGAACGTGGAATCGAACGAGATGATCGAATTCGAGAGCGGAATGAAAGGCATTGTATTGAACCTTGAAGAAGACAATGTTGGTGCGGTACTTTTAGGACCTTCAGAAGAAATTAAAGAAGGCGATACGGTAAAACGTACACGTCGTATTGCGTCGATTAATGTAGGTGAAGGCTTACTTGGTCGCGTGGTAAACACTATTGGCGAAGCAATTGACGGAAAGGGCGCTATTAGCGGCGAACTTTTCGAAATGCCTTTGGAAAGAAAAGCACCGGGTGTGGTTTTCCGTCAGCCGGTAAAAGAACCACTGCAAACAGGTTTGAAAGCTGTTGATGCGATGATTCCGATCGGTCGCGGTCAGCGTGAGTTGATTATTGGCGACCGTCAGACAGGTAAAACAGCAGTAGCCATCGACACTATTATTAATCAACGCGAATTCTACGAACAGGGAAATCCGGTTTACTGTATTTATGTAGCAGTTGGACAGAAAGGTTCTACGGTTGCAAACATTGCCTCAACGCTTGAAAAAGCCGGAGCAATGGATTATTCGGTAATTGTTACCGCAACCGCATCCGATCCTGCAGCGTTGCAGTTTTACGCTCCATATGCAGGTGCTGCAATCGGCGAATATTTCCGCGATACCGGTCGTCACGCATTGATTATTTACGATGATCTTTCGAAGCAGGCAGTTTCGTACCGTGAGGTGTCGCTGTTACTTCGTCGTCCACCGGGCCGTGAAGCGTACCCTGGTGATGTATTCTATTTGCACTCGCGCTTATTGGAACGTGCTGCAAAAATCATCGAATCGGATGAAATTGCAAAAGACATGAACGACTTACCGGAATGTTTGAAAGACAAAGTAAAAGGAGGTGGTTCGTTAACTGCACTTCCTATTATTGAAACTCAGGCTGGTGACGTTTCTGCATATATTCCAACCAACGTAATTTCAATTACCGACGGACAGATTTTCCTGGAGTCGAACCTGTTTAACTCGGGTATTCGCCCAGCAATTAATGTGGGTATTTCGGTATCGCGTGTTGGTGGTAGTGCACAGATCAAGTCGATGAAAAAGATCTCGGGAACATTAAAACTCGACCAGGCCCAGTTCCGCGAACTGGAAGCGTTTGCGAAATTTGGTTCCGATTTGGATGCAGCAACAATGCGTGTACTCGACAAGGGACGTAAAAACGTTGAAATTCTGAAACAAGGTCAGTACTCGCCGGTAAAAGTTGAGCACCAGGCGGCTATTATCTATTGTGGTACCAACGAACTGCTGCGTAGTGTTCCAATTGAAAAGGTGAAAGAATTTGAGAGTGACTTCCTGGAAACAATGGAAATGTCTCACCGTCCGGTTCTTGATGAACTGAAAGCCGGTAAACTGACACCTGAAATTGAAGAAACCATTAGAAAAGTAGCTGCCGAAACAGCAGAAAAATATAAATAGTAATTGAGCAAATGAGTAACTGAGTAATTGAGGATTATTCCTCATTTACTAAATTACTCAATAACACATTCACTACAAAAATGGCTGGATTAAAGGAAATACGCACTCGCATAGCATCGGTAAAAACAACCCGACAGGTAACCAGTGCCATGAAAATGGTTTCGGCTGCCAAGTTGAAAAAAGCACAGGATGCTATTTTACAGATCAGACCGTATGCGGATAAACTGCACCAGATTCTGACCTCGTTAAGTGCCAGCCTCGAGAACGTTGAGGATTCGGTTTACACACAATCTCGCCTTCCTGAAAAAGTATTACTGATACTTATTTCATCAAACCGTGGATTATGTGGAGGTTTTAATGCAAATATCTCCAAAAAAGCTGTTGAGGTAGCACGCAGTAAATATGCTCAACAGTTGAGCTTGGGTAACCTTGATTTTATGTGTATCGGTAAACAAGGTGCACGCCAGCTTAAACACCGCGGCTATAATGTTGTTGCCGACGAAAATGAATTGTTCGACAACCTATCTTTTGAGAATGTATCAAGGGTAGCTGAAGAATGTATGAAATCGTTTGCCGACAAACACTACGACAGAATTGAACTGGTATATAACCAGTTTAAAAACGCTGCGGTACAGGTTCAGGCTGCCGAGCAATTTCTTCCGGTTGAAATGGAAGAAGGAGAAGAGGATAGTAACTATAATTTTATTTACGAACCATCGAAAGAACACATTATTGAAGAGCTAATTCCTCGTTCGTTAAAAATTCAGTTTTACAAAGCTTTACTTGATTCGAATGCAGCTGAGCACGGCGCCCGCATGACTGCGATGCACCAAGCAACAGATAATGCCACTGAGCTTATCGGATCGCTTACCTTGGAATACAACAAAGCACGCCAGGCTTCAATTACAGGCGAAATTCTGGAAATTGTAAGTGGTGCCGAAGCATTAAACGGATAAATCGATTTTATAAAAATATTGGGAAACCGTTCTTTAGTAAAAGAGCGGTTTTTTTATTTATAAACCGGGCTCACCCACTTTTCTTTTGGAGCGTATTTACTTTCTGCTGCCCAGTGAATTCCACGTTTCATAATTTCAAGTACTTCATACCCTTCAAAATCACTCATTACATGGCCCAGCGATGAATAAAACACACGCCCCTTTCCATAGTATTTCTTCCAAACTACCGGCATCACGCAATCATCAATCCATGAGGCATGTTCTCCCGAAAATTGAGTTGTAGCTAACACTTTTACATTCGGATCGACATGCATGTAATATTGTTCCGAATGCATGTTAAAATCGTTTAAACCTTTTGTTACAGGGTCAGCTTTATCTGTAATCTGCACCGAATAATCAATAACTCCACCAGGATGAGCGACCCACTGCCCGCCAACCATAAACTGGTATTCAGTATTATTGCGGAATGAATCGCCAATTCCACCATGCCAACCCGCTAGTCCAGCTCCATTTTTAATCGCGTTCAACAATCCCTTTTGCTGTTCATTTGTAATGGTTCCCATTGTCCAGATCTGAATAATCAAATCAACTGAACTCATTAAAGGTTCATCCAGATAACTATCAAGATTATCAGAAACGATCACCTCGGCACCTTCTTCCTCTAACCATGGTACAAAAACATTAACAGATTGTTTGGGCTCGTGCCCCTCCCATCCTCCAAAAATAAAAAGTATCTTTTTGCCTCTCAGGGAATTATTGCTTTGCCCTGTTTTTTTTGCATTGCATTCGGGCAATAAAACGAACAGTCCCAGAACGACCAAAACGGTAGTCAAAATAAAATTTCTTCGTGATTTGTTTAACATAGTTCAGTTGATTTAATATCGTTCTAAAATTAAGTGAAAATGTTGGATTTAAAAACAAAATCAGGATAGGCTTCATCGTTAAAAAAACATGATCGAGTTAATTAAAAAGATTACTAAAAATAAAAGCGAAAAAATTGCTTTTACCACTTTAAGACCTTTTTATCTCTTATGTGACTGAAAATCAAGGCTATAATCTGTAAAAGCTCCAGTCAAATCACCACACAACAGCTCTATCTGCCTGTTTTTCTGCCTTTTACATATTCTCAGAATTTTTATTTCTGTTAGGTATATCGTAAATTGTAATGGAGAGTCCGCTAATAAATCGAGATACAATCGGATTCTTACTAAATTATTTAACTAAATATTACATTATGAAAAATTTTGCTGTTTTGCTGATTTTAACCCTCATTGCAAGCACATTATTTGCTCAAAAGAAAAATGGTACTGTTTTTAACGAACATGAAACCATTGACAAAACAAGAGCGTTTTGGGATGCCGTAAAAAGTGGTGATACGGATAAAGTAAAGACCTTTTTCGCCGACTCTGTAACCATCGTAAGAAACGGAAATGACTGGAAAACCACAGCTGAAACCTTTAGTGGAAACACGAGTTGGTGGACCGAAAACTTTGTAGATTTCGATATTGAAGATTCGCCTGGCGCTTATCCTGATGCAATAGAATATAAAGAAGGAAATATGTGGGTTCAGGATTGGTTATTGCTTACCGGAACACATGAAAAAACCGGTATAAATCTTGATTTGCACATGCACTGCTTATATGCTTTTGACGAAGATGGCAAAATTGCAGCCTTTATCCAGTACTATAACAATAATGTTTTTGAGAACATTCGGGATGCACAAACGACCAAAGAAAATGGAGAAGTTTACATTAACCACCCTCATATTGCAACAGTAAGAAAATTACTAAATACATATGCTGCAGAGGATGTTGAAAGTTTGAAAACATTCTTTACCGAGAATGCCACATTCAGCAGTTTAGCTGGCGGCTGGGATAAAAGCCAAAACCTGGAAGAAAGAGCGGCAGACGTTGCAAACCATTTTGCATCACGAAAAGATATACACTTTGAGCAAATCGGATATCCGGATTGTATTTTCTATGAATTGAATAGTGGTTACGTAGTTTATTCGTGGTGGAACTATTCGTACACTGATGAAGAAAGCGGAAAAAAAGTTACCATGCCTCTAATGCTCTCTCATTCATTTAATGATGATGGAAAGATCATTCAGGAAATGGCTTATTTTAGCACCAACCATGTTGAAGATTAAAGCATTTTTTACTGCATAAAACAAGGAAGCAACTTTGTCGATTGCTTCCTTTTTTGTGAGGCATACTGGATTCGAACCAGTGACCCCTACCCTGTCAAGGTAATGCTCTAAACCAACTGAGCTAATGCCTCAAAGCAAAATAAAAGTACAAAAAAAGGATTGCCATTCGACAATCCTTTTTAATATTTTTTACTTGAGTATTATACTCCAAACCAAAGATTAATTACTGATAACAGGGCAATAACCCACATCAGCCACGAAATTTCTTTGTACTTGCCAGCCACTGCTTTTAACACCACATACGAGATAAAACCAAACGATAACCCGATGGAAATACTGTAAGTTAAGGGCATTAAAATAATGGTCAGGAATGCAGGAATTGCTTCCGAAAAATCAGCAAAATCAATTTGTTTGATATTCTTGAACATATACACACCAACAATTACCAGTGCAGGTGCCGTTGCATAACCCGGAACAATACCAATAAGGGGAGCAAAGAACAGCGCCAAAAAGAATAGGCCAGCTGTAATAATAGATGCAAAACCTGTTTTAGCTCCGTTGGCAATTCCCGAAGCAGATTCGATATAGGTGGTAGTTGTACTTGTTCCCAAAAGTGTACCGGCAACAGTTGCAACCGCATCGGCTTCCAGAATACGATCAACATTCTCTACTTTACCATCTTTGTCAACAAAACCAGCTTCGTACGAACAGGCAACAATTGTTCCTACCGAATCAAAAAGGTCGACAAACATAAATGAGAAAATCGCACCGATTAATCCCAGGCTAAGTGCCGAAAGGATATCCAGTTTCAGCATCAAAGGGCTCATCGACGGAGGCATTGAAACAAACGATTCAGGTGCCTGAACTTCTCCGGCCACAATTGCAATAATTGTAGTGATAATAATTCCGTAGAAAATACCACCCCGCACTTTTTTTACTTCCAAAATGGCAGTAATCAGCAAACCGGCCAAACCAATCAACAGAGTTGGAGTAAACTCGCCTAACCCAACATAGGTTGCAGGATTAGAAACAACCAGGCCCATGTTTTTAAAACCGATGAACGAGATAAACAATCCAATACCAGCTCCGGTTGCTAAACGCAGTGCCAATGGAATAGTATGAATAATCTTTGTACGTATTCCGGTAACAGTAAGCGCCAAAAATATCACTCCCGAAATGAATACCACTCCAAGAGCAGTTTGCCACTCAACACCGGCACCCAATACAAGCGTGTAAGTAAAAAAGGCATTCAATCCCATGCCGGGAGCCATTGCATAAGGTACTTTGGCCCAAACACCGGCCAAAAGCGTACCAATAAGAGAGGCTACAATCGTAACTGTGATCAGTGCATTTCTGTCCATTCCTGCATCGCCCAAAATCGATGGGTTTACAAAAATGATGTAGGCCATGGTTAAAAAGGTGGTTGCCCCACCAATAATCTCCTTTTTGAAAGAAGAACCACGGCCGCTGATATTAAAATATTTATCGATCATAATTCAGGTTTTAGAATGTATACTTAACTGCAAGTGTTGGCTTCACAGCAAATTCGTCTCCAACAAAATTATTACTGAGTTCTATTTCAGTACCAAGCGAGAAGTTTTTACATGGATTGTACCACAATTGTGGTTCGGTTAAGAAACGGTAGTCAGTTCCCCAAAACATTTCTTCTTTCCAGAAATCTGCAAAACCGGTAAAAGTAAATTTGCCTTCTGCCATTTGCACGGTCCAAACAGCGGTTAACTGGAAAGCAGCATCTTCTTTATCTTTGATGTATTTGTAGTTGGCCTGCAAAGTCAGAATTTTTGAGAAATCAGCCGAGGCCCAAGTACGTTCCACACCTGCCAACCAGCAGTTTTCGATCGGAACCCACGGTGCATCTTCTGGAGCCAATTTCATTGTTCCACCGTTGTATTCAACACGTGGCATGAACTTCTGATTTTCATTCCATTTAAAAGCACGAGCAATTTCCCAGTAAGCTAACGAGATTCCGTTGTCGATTCCTGTTCCATCAGCACCGTAATCCATGTCGATGAAAAAGAATGTAGATCCGTAAGCATCTGGACGGAACATTTCAACTGTTGATGTCAGCATTTTTCGGCCTTCACCGAAATCGTAGTGTAACTGTACATTTTGGGCATTAACAGAAAACATAAATGCAACAAAAGCCATTGCAAGTAATACTTTTTTCATAGTCGTTAAATTAAAAGAATTTGATATTTAATGGCTGCAAAAGTAGTTATTCTTTCCAATCTGAGAAACAAAATATTGTGCTAACCACCAGAGTTTTGAATGGTTATAAATAAAAGAACCCCGGTCAGAATAACCGGGGCATTTCATTGAAATCGGGAAGATAAAAAATAAGGGTCTTATATTATAATATTCCTTCAGACGAAAAAAAGTAACCCCCTTTATCATTATTAAGAGCCAATAAAAATAATTACTCTGCCAATGCTTCGTACAAAAATTGATTCACCGGATAGAGTCGTTCATATAAACTCACCATTTCTTTAATATAGTTCTCACTGCTAACCAGTTTCTCTTCCAACGGTTTTGAAAAAATGAACGATTTGTATTTTAGTAGCTCTATAAATTCATGATCTTTGGGAAATCCCTTTGGAGCCAGTTTCAGTTTATCCTCATACATTTCCGGGAATTCTTTTTTAAATGCAGGCTCATTTGTAATTCTCAAAAATTCTTCAGCGTGGTGATCCAGGTAACCTCGTATTGTTTTTAGCACCGGTGCCGGTGGCATATAGATTCCTCCGGCAGCGAAACATCCTCCAGGTTCAATATGAAAATAGTAACCGGGATTCATACTTTTTCTGCCGCCTTTACATATAAAGCTTCCAAAATTGGTTTTGTAAGGCCGTTTATCTTTTGAAAAACGTACATCGCGAAAAATCCTAAAGACACAGTCTTTTGGCGATAATCCTCTCACTGCGGGATCAATCTCACCTATTTCGTTGATTAAAACATCGGTAAGAAAAAGCATTTTGTCCCTGCTTTCCTCGTACCATTTTCGGTTGTCGTTAAACCACTCGCGATTGTTGTTTTTTGCCAGTTGCTTTAAAAATCCAAGAACTTTCTCCATACTAGAATATTTTGCACTATTTTTAGCTTTCAATGTAGACAAAAAACAGAACTGATGCCAAAAATTTTTGCTTTAATTGTTGCGGGTGGCAGCGGAAACAGAATGGAATCTGCTGTTCCGAAACAGTTTCTCGAAATCAAAGGAAAGCCCATTTTAATTTACACTTTTGAAGCCTTTCGGCGTTTTGATCCAAATATTGAATTTGTGTTGGTTTTACCTAAAAACCAAATTGAACACTGGCATAAACTCTGCGAAAAACATACATTTAACACCAATTACAAACTTGCTTTTGGTGGCAAAAATCGCTTTCAATCCGTAAAAAACGGACTGGCGAAGATTGATGAAGAAGGCATTGTTTTTATCCACGACGGCGTTCGTCCGTTGGTTTCAAAAGAAACAATTCATCACTGTTTTACAGAAACCCAAAATTCGGGCAACGCTTTGCCTGTGGTTCCTCCTTCAGAGTCGGTTCGTTATTCCGACGATGTTGGTAATAAAGCAGTAGATAGAAACAACTATTTTTTAGTACAAACGCCGCAAACTTTTGATGTTCAATTAATAAAAGAGGCGTATCAAAAAGCTCAGCACGAAAATTTTACCGACGATGCTTCGGTTCTTGAAAATGCAGGGCACAAGATTCATCTTGTTGAAGGAAACCGCGAAAACATTAAAATTACCTGGCCACAAGACCTTATAATTGCAAAATCCTTTCTTTTTCCACAATAGAATAGTCGCCATTAATTGGTAAATATTCGCCATTTACCGATTTTCCCCAAGGAAACTTTTCGAAACCAAATAGTTTTACATTTGCTTAATTTATACATAAAAGTGCTCAAATTTAGGAATATTGTAAGTTTAACTTTAAGTAAACTTTTAACAAACACAAAGTTTCCTAACAAAAAAAGAATACTTTTGCCACGTGGAAGAAAAGAAAAAATATATCATTGAAAACGTAGGACGGCTTTATTTCAAACACGGAATACGTGCCATAACAATGGATGATGTGGCTGCCGAATTTGGCATTTCTAAAAAAACACTGTACCAGTACTTCTCCGATAAAAAGGATCTGGTTACTCAGGTTATCGAATTCTTTATGGAGGAAAGCGGCGAAACATTCAAACAGCTCGATGATAAAAATGCCATCGACAGTATGCTTTTAATTCGCAAACATGTGGCATTCATTTATAAATTCTATAACAACGGAATTGAAAAGGATTTAAAAAAATATTACCCCGAACTCTATAAAAGAATTAACGAAGTTAAACGTGAACGAATATTTACCAATACCATCGACAATCTTAAAATGGGAATGGCCCAAGGCCTGTACCGTACCGATCTCGACCCATATTTTATCGCCAAACTTCAGGTGGGCCGAATGTTATTTACCATGAATCCCGACTATGGAATTTTTGAAGAATACGAAGTAAATTCGCTCGCATTTTTCGACAGCGTAATGAATTACCATATGAATGCCATTTGTAACGAAAAAGGAATAAAATATTATAAAAAACAGCTAAACAAAGTTCAGTATGAAGAAACAAATTAATCAACTACTCTTGTTTTTTGTTTTGTCGGTTGTGGGGCTGTCGCTGAAAGCTCAGGAGGAAGAAAACACAAGTTTTTCGCTCGATCAGGCCACAGAATATGCCATGCAAAACTCATATGTTTTGTTCAACACGAAACAAGACATAACGATTGCCCAAAAACAAGTTTGGGAAACAATCACTACCGGATTACCGCAAGTATCGGGAACAGCTAATTACAGTTGGTTTCTGAATCTACCGGTTTCACTTATTCCCGGAGAATTTTTTGGCGGAGAACCGGGCACATATATTCCGGTAAAATTTGGTCAGGATTACAGCGCCGATTTCGGATTCAGCGTGTCACAGCAAATTTTCGACGGATCGTGGATTGTTGGGGTGAGCTCGGCGGAACTCTACTTAAACCTTGCAAAACAAGCAAATGAGAAAACCGAGATTGATATTCGCGATGCAATAGCCCAGGCCTATTATATGGTGCTAATTAGCGAACGTTACAAACAAGTTATGCTCGAAAGCCTTGAAAACAGCACACGTTTATACGAAGAAACCAAGGTTTATTACGAAAATGGTTTCCGCGAGCAGCAGGATGTAGATCAACTTCGGATACTACAGAAAAATGCCGAAAATGAAGTATTACGTTCTGACAGAGAATTGACAGTAGCAAAAACGGTGTTGAAATATACCATGGGTTACGACCTTAACCAGGAACTAACCCTGACAGACGACCTTGAGGTATTTGTTTTGCCTTTGGTTGAAGAGCAAAATACCATAAGACTTGATTTGATAAACCATATTGATTACAGGCTGGCTCAATCGAACTTTGAAGTTTCGGAGAAATTATACAAACTTGAAAAAGTGGCTTACCTGCCCCGACTCAGCAGTTTTTACAGCTATACCAGAACTTCGTTTGCCAATGAGGCCAATCTGTTTAAAGAAGAATGGTTTCCTTCTTCACTAATTGGTTTTCAGGCTACTATCCCAATATTTAATTCGGGAAATAAACAAGCAAAAGTGCAGATGGCGCGCCTGGAACTAGAAAAAGCTGAAAATGATAAACGCTATACCGAAATCACACTTCAGAAAGACTATTTAACCGCTTCGGCCCAAATGGAAACTGCAAAAGAACAGTTTCTGAATACACGCGAAAACCGCGATTTAGCCAAAAGCATTTTAGATAAAACACAAATTAAATTCAATAACGGAATGGTTAGCAGTGCCGAACTATCGCAGCAGGAAACCCAGTACATTAGTACCTGGCAGCAGCTGGTTTCCTCAACAATGTCGTTGCTGCAAGCCGATATAAACCTGAAAAAAGCTGCCGGAGCTTTATAACGTAAAAAAGAAAAAAAAACATACCATGAAAAAGATTCTATTTATAGCAACAGCGGCACTAATTTTATCGGCCTGCGGAAATACAACCCCAACCGACGATGCTGCAAAAAGGAAACAATTACAAGAACTAAAACAACAGGTTCATTCGCTGGAACAACAAATTCATGCGTTGGAGTCTGATTTGGCAGAGAACTTAACAGAAGAACTGATAAATGTAAAAACCACACTTCTTGAGAACCAAAAGTTTGAACATTATATTGAAGTAACCGGTACGGTAGAGGCTGAACAGGATGTTGATGTTAGTCCCGAGTCGGCAGGTGTTATCAAAGAGGTATTGGTTGTGGAAGGGCAAAAAGTAAGCAAAGGGCAGATTCTGGCCCGACTGAATACTGATTTGCTTGAAAGATCGGTTGAAGAATTACAGGTTCAGTTGGATTTGGCAATTACTAATTTCGAACGTCAGAAAAATTTATGGGACCAAAACATTGGTTCTGAAATGCAATACCTGCAAGCTAAAAACAATAAGGAGAGCCTCGAAAAAAGAATACAAAGTTTGAACACACAAATTGAAATGGCTGAAGTGCAATCGCCTATCAACGGAGTTGTAGATATCATTTACCAGAAAAAAGGAAATATCGGTAGTCCGCAAACGCCATTTGCCAAAGTCATTAATACAAGCAATATTAAAATTTACGGCGATATTTCAGAGTCGTACATTACAAAAGTTAAAAAAGGCGACGATGTTGAAATTCGTTTCCCGGCCTTAAACAAAACCGTTGATGCAAAAATCAACCAAATTGGTAATACCATCGATCCAAACAACCGAACTTTTCGTGTGCGTATTAACCTGAACAACGACTCGAACCTGATTAAACCGAACCTTATATCGGTAATTTCGCTGCGCGATTATGTAAACGAATCGGCTATTGTGGTACCATCGCTTTTTATAAAAGAAGATTTTAAAGGCCACTACACATACATTTCTGAAAAGACCGACGGAAAAGATGTAGCCAAAAAGGTTTATGTTACACCGGGTGTAACCAATAATAACATGACCGAGATAACTGATGGCCTTACTGCCGGTATGCAGGTAATTTCAGAAGGATATAACCAGGTTGTTAACGGCACAGCGGTTAAAATCAATTAAACACCTACCTAAAATTCTTCAAAATGGAGAAAGAAACAGAAAAGAAAAAAAACGATATAATCCGCAAGTTTAAACCAACTTATCTTGCACTAAAGAATAAAACCACTGTATACATATTTACAGCGCTACTGGTTTTGTTCGGAATATTCTCGTATCAGCAAATGCCCCGCGAGGCCATGCCCGAAATTGTTGTTCCGTATATTTTTATACAAACACTGTATCCGGGTAACTCTCCGGTTGATATCGAGAACCTGTGTACACGACCCATTGAAAAAGAACTGAAAGGGATGAAAGGCGTGAAAGAAGTAACGTCGGCATCGTACCAGGATGTAAGTACCATTATTGTTGAATTCAACACAAATGTTACGATTAAACAAGCTCTTCAGGATACAAAAGACCGTGTTGATCAGGCCAAATCAGAACTTCCCAGCGACTTGCCCAGCGACCCGTATGTAACCGATTTTGATCTCTCGGAATACCCGATTATGAACGTTAATGTTTCGGGAGAATACAACATGCGCGACCTGAAAAAGTATGCTGAAATAATGCAGGACGAGTTTGAAGGTTACAGAGAAATTTCGGAAGCCAACATTCGCGGTATTGAAGAACGTGAGATCCAAATCAATATTGATCCATATAAACTCGATGCGGTAGGACTTACATTTGAAGATGTTGCTTTTGCCATTCAGCTTGAAAATATAAGTATGGGGGCCGGTCAGTTTACTGCCGATCAAACCCGAAGAACCATTCGTACCGACGCGAATTATACAAGCATAGACCAAATTGCGAATACTATTATTAAAGTGAATAGTGGCAAACCGGTTTACATTCGCGACATTGCAACCGTTGTTGACGGCTACAAAGAACAGGCAACCATTGCCCGCCTTAACGATCAGCCGGTAATTACCCTGTCGGTTACCAAAAAATCGGGTGAAAACATACTTGCTGCTTCTGAAAATGTTATCAATGGAATTGACCAGCTGAAAGCACGCGGTATGATTCCGAAAGATCTTGATGTGGTGGTTACCGACGATATGACTCACTACATTGAAGATACCATATCGAACCTCGAAAACAGTATTATTCTGGGTATGATCCTGGTAACATTTGTATTATTCCTGTTCCTGGGTTTCCGTAACGCACTTTTTGCAGGTCTGGCTATTCCACTGTCGATGTTCCTGTCGTTTGTTATTCTGCGGCAAAGCGGAATTACATTAAACTCCATGGTACTTTACGGATTAATACTCGCTCTCGGTATGTTGGTTGACAATGCCATCGTTGTTGTTGAGAATGTTTACCGCCTGCTCAGTGAAGGAAAGTCGTTATTAAGAGCTACAAAACAAGGAGTTAGCGAAATTGCTTTCCCAATTATCTCCTCAACATTAACAACGCTTGCTGCATTCTTCCCGCTGTTGGCATGGGAAGGTATTATTGGCGAGTTTATGAAAATACTTCCTCAAACGCTGATCGTGGTCCTGGCCTCGTCGCTTTTTGTAGCGCTTATAATTAACCCGGCGTTTATCTCTTCGTTTATGCGGGTTGAAGACATTAATAAAAAAGCAAATGCAAAAAAGATTTTAAAGTATGCGGTCATATTTATAGGAGTTTCAGCTTTATTTTATGCTGCTAAAATTTACCTGTTGGCAAACCTGCTGGCAACCATTGCATTGCTAATGGTGTCGAACCTGTTTGTTTTACGCCCGGTTGCACGCTGGTTTCAGACTAAGTTTTTGGTTTGGCTCGAGCATATTTATACCAAACAATTGCGCCATGCATTATCAGGTCCATGGCCATATATATACTTCGGCGGAACATTCCTTTTGCTCTTGTTTTCGCTGGGATTTTATTTTGGAAGTAATCCTAAAATGGTGTTTTTTCCCGATACCGATCCAACAACGGTATACGTAACAATGGAGCTGCCGCTGGGAACTTCAATCGAAAAAACCGATGAAGTATCTCGCGAGGTTGAAAACATTATAAAAGAGACCATTAAACCGGTTAATCACATTGTAAAATCGGTAACTACAAATGTTGGAGTAGGAATGAGTGGCGGAATGTTTGCCAGTAATGAGGAAAGCCCGAACAAATCGCTCACTTCTGTTTCGTTTGTTGAATACAAATTACGCGATGGAATTAACACCTCGATTGTAATGCAGGATATTGCCAAAAACCTTGATGGTTTTGTAGGTGCAAAAATATTTGTTGACAAAGACGACCAGGGGCCGCCAACAGGAGCTCCGGTTAACATTGATGTATCGGGTGATGAATTTGACCAGCTGATTCAGATTACCGACGATTTTATGCGAATGATTGAAGAAGACAACATTCCGGGAATCAACGAGCTACAACTAAACATTAATACCAACCAACCCGAAATGCTTATCGAGGTTGATCGCGAACAGGCTCGTTTGTACGAATTGTCTACTCAGCAAATTGCAATGGCATTCCGTAGTTCTATTTATGGATACGAAGCCAGCCAGTTTAAAGATGGTGAGGATGAATACGATATTTTTGTAAGGCTTGATGAAAAATACCGAAACGATGTATCAACACTGATGAACCAGAAGATTCCGGTTAACGGAAGCAAAATTCCAATTTCATCGGTAGCATCGTTTAAATATCAAACTTCGTACGATAAAATAAGCCGCATCGATAATAAACGTGTGATTACCATCTCTTCTGAAATTGTTGAAGGGTCAAATGCAAATGAGATCAATAACCGGATTGCTCAGATTCTTGAAGACTATGAAATGCCGGAAGGTTACACCTACGAATTTACAGGCGAGCAGCAGGAACAAGCCGAAAGTATGGAATTCCTGATATATGCACTTATTATTGCCATTGCCATGATCATGATTATTATGGTTACGCAGTTTAACTCGTTTATACGGCCGGCCATTATTATTGCCACAGTTATTTTCAGTACAATTGGTGTTTTCCTTGGTTTGGGAATCTTTAAAATGGAATTTGTAGTGATTATGACCGGAATCGGTATTATATCGCTGGCCGGAATTGTGGTAAACAACGGTATTGTGTTAATCGACTACATCGACCTTACTCGATTGCGCAAACGCAAAGAACTGGGTTATTCTGAAAAAGCATTTTTACCAAAACAGGTTCAGATTGATGCGCTTGTTGAGGCCGGGAAAACCCGTTTACGCCCGGTATTGCTTACAGCTATTACAACCGTGTTAGGCCTGTTACCTCTGGCTATTGGATTAAACTTCAACTTCTTTACGTTGTACTCGCGTTTTGATCCGCAAATAACAATTGGTGGAGAAAGTGTAGCGTTCTGGGGGCCAATGTCGTGGACCGTTATTTTCGGGCTTACCTTTGCAACGGTATTAACCCTGATTATATCGCCGGTGATGTACATGATCACTATCAGGATAAACTATACACTGAAAAAATGGACCGGTAATTTACCGGCCGACAATATTCCGGTTAAACCGGAAGTTTCGGAATAAGATTATTCTCAGAAAAGAAAACGGGTAGCCATTTTTAGGCTACCCGTTTTTTATTGTTAGAATTGTTCTCGCAGATTATTCATATGGCATCATTAAACACCCCGCGTAAAAACATTTTTCGTGTTGTGGGAGTACTCCCACAGCCTGCCGGCCAACTTTTAAGCTTTGGGACAACTCCCAAACAGAAACTAGCGACCTTTTAAGCTTTGGGACAACTCCCAAACAGAAACTAGCAACCTTTTGGGCTTTGGGATAACTCCCAAACAGAAACTAGCAACCTTTTGGGCTTTGGGACAACTCCCAAACAGAAACTAGCAACCTTTTATGCTTTGGGACAACTCCCAAACAGATACTAGCAATCTTTTGGGCTTTGGGATAAAGCTATACCAGCGAATCTCCCTTTTTTATCCTTACATCGGTAACAAACTTCTTAATCTGGTCTTCATCCTCGCGACGGCAAATCATTAATGTATCGTTCGATTCGGCTATAATAAAACCATCCAATCCATGAATTACTGCCACCTTTTCTTTCGAGAGTTCAATAATACAATTTTCGGTATCGTACAGCAAAACATTGTCTCCCGGAACAATATTACCCAAGCCATCTTTTTCTTTATTCTCATACAGCGAACTCCATGTTCCCAGATCGCTCCATCCAAAATCGGCAGTAAGCACATACACGTTTTTTGCTTTCTCCATAATACCGTAATCGATAGAAATAGCCTGGCACTCTGAGTAGGTTTTTCGAATAAATGGTTCTTCGCTCGACGTATTCATTTTTTTGCGACCATGCTCAAATTTCAATGCAATTTCAGTAAGGTGCTGCTGTAACGATTCCAGCATTGTTGAAAGCGAAGAAATAAAAATACCCGAGTTCCAGTAAAACTCTCCGCTTTCAATAAATATCTTCGCCATTTCTTCGTTTGGCTTCTCGGTAAAGGTTTTTACCTTAAACAGGTTATCAAGGTCGCGATATTCTTTTTTCCGTTTTACCTGGATATATCCGTAGCCTGTTTCCGGCCGGTTTGGTTTAATTCCAAGCGTAAGCAAAGCCTCTTTCTCGGCCACAAAGTCGAGCCCGTTTTTTACCTGCTTATGAAGTTCATCTTCCTTCAGAATTAAATGATCAGAAGGCGTTACAATAAGGTTTGCATCAGCATTTGTAGCTGCAATTTTATTTGCTGCATAAGCTAAACAAGGTGCTGTATTCCTTCGCAAAGGTTCGAGTAAAATCTGCTGATCGTTTAAATCGGGTAATTGCGATTTCACCAGGTCTTTGTATATCGCATTAGTGACCACCAGAAAATTTTCGGGCGGAACAATGCCAAGAAATCGCTCGTATGTTTGTTGAAGACATGTTTTTCCGGTTCCTAAAATATCTAAAAATTGTTTTGGACGTGCTGTACGGCTAAGTGGCCAAAACCTACTTCCTACTCCACCTGCCATAATCACACAAAAATTGTTAGCCATCTGTCTGTGTTTTGTTCGTAATATCGGTTTATATTGAGTTCTTAACTTTGAAAATACGGAATTATTTTGTTATTGTTGTCTCAGGTCGATTCAAATTCATAAAAATTTTGATTCCGGTTATTAAGTTGTAATTTTAGCCGACTACATTAAGCAAAGAAACTGTAAACAATGGGTTTTTTCTTTCACATAGGCCGATATTTTTCGATGCTGAAACGCGTTTTTGCACGCCCCGAGAAACATAAACTGTATATCAGGCAGTTGTTTCACGAAATTGATAACCTGGGCGTAAACTCGGTGGGCATCGTTATTATCATTTCAATTTTTATTGGCGGAATTATGACCATTCAGTTTGCCTATAGTATGGCGAACCCAATTTACCCTTCGGAGTTGGTAGGTTTGGGAACCCGCGATACTTTGCTGCTGGAATTCTCATCAACCATGCTGGCACTTATTATGGCCGGAAAAGTGGGTTCGAATATTACCTCGGAGATTGGTACCATGCGGGTTACCGAGCAAATTGATTCGCTGGAAATTATGGGTGTGAATTCGGCCAGCTTTCTTATTCTGCCAAAAATAATTGCGGTGGTTTTTGTCTTTCCCTTCCTGTATATCATTAGTGTATTTTTTGGCCTGCTTGGCGGTTTGGTAACCGGCCCCATTGCCGGAGTAATCACCATTCCGGATTATATTGACGGAATTCAGTGGTTGTTTTACCCATACTACATCACTTTCTCGATTATAAAATCGCTGGTGTTTGGATTTCTGGTGGCCTCGGTACCGGCTTATTTTGGCTATTACGTGCAGGGCGGCGCGCTCGAAGTAGGTAAAGCAAGTACAAAAGCCGTGGTAAATACCAATATCCTCATCCTGTTTTTCGATTTAATTTTAACCCGTCTGCTTTTAACATGATTACACTTAAGAACATTATAAAGACATTCGACGGCAATACGGTTCTGAAAGACATTTCAACCGTATTTGAGCAGGGAAAAACCAACCTGATTATTGGCCGAAGCGGATCGGGGAAAACGGTTTTGCTAAAATCGACACTGGGCCTTTTTGAGGTTGACAGCGGCGAAATTTGGTACAACGACCGCAATTTTACCCAAATGAACGAGAAGGAACGCAAGATACTGCGCCGCGAGGTTGGAATGGTTTTTCAGGGTGGTGCTTTGTTCGATAGTATTTCGGTGGAAGACAATGTGCGTTTTCCGTTGGAGATGTTTACAGAAATGAGCTCGGCCGAGAAACAAAAACGTGTTGATTTTTGCCTCGATCATGTGAACATTGAAAAACATGCGTTTAAACTTTCGCCAAGCGAAATTAGTGGCGGAATGCAAAAACGCGTGGCCATTGCCCGCGCCATTGCACTAAACCCGAAATACCTGTTTTGCGACGAACCCAACTCCGGACTCGACCCCGAAACAGCTACTGTTATCGATAAGCTGATTCAGAACCTTACAAAGGAGTTTGAAATGACAACCATTATTAACACCCACGATATGAACTCGGTAATTGAAATTGGCGAGTCGGTGCTGTTTATTTCGCAGGGAGAAAAGGAATGGGAAGGTACCAAACACGAAATCCTTGATTCGGGTAATCAAAAACTCGAGGATTTTATTTTTGCCAATAAATTGTATGCACAGATGAAGAAGGGGAAGTAAAAACTTTTTAATCGCGTCCATAAAACTCCTCATCAACAACGCGATAACCAATAATAAAATAGTGATCAGAGTTATCAAATGAATCATCTTGCAAATCTGCGGGAGCAAAATTAGGTGCGCAAAATCTTCTTACTTTATCACCTTGTACATTTGTTTCCCAACCTGCAGTAAATAATAATAGAGGAATATTTTTCCCAATCTCAAATTCAGTTTCTTCAAATTTACGAAGATAATAGAGTCCATATTCGTGTCTGGGGAATATACTTTTTGAAACCTCTCTTTTCCCTGAATTTAATGCAATCTTAAACCGAAACTTATCCGTTTCATCTGTCCAATCAGGCATCTCTGATATAATCCTCAAATTCCTGATATATTGATATTCTGCTCTGTGATCTCCATTAAATCCCCAAATTTTGGTACTAAAAGATTCGATGACCGTATCCTTTACCAATTTCCTTTTTTCATATTCCTGAATATAAAAATTCAATTTATAGTCTTTGTCTTTAGGAATTGGAAGATTCCACTTGTACACATTTATTCCTAACTGAACCAATGCATCCCGAAAATCATTCATATTAAAAATTGTGTAGTTTTCATCCGAGACCGTATCCCGCAATTGATAATCAAGATATTCGTTTTGAGCAGTTAAACTTTGAGAAATAAAAAGAAAAATAATTAGGGTAAAAAGGGTAACGGTTGTTTTCATTTTTTTTGGATTTTAGTCAGCAACACCTAGTAAAATTAAAATTTTGTTCAACAAAAACCAGGCCATAATCAATTCATTATCAAACTATGCATCAAACATTAGTTCAAATAATAGCAATAACAAAACTTCTGTTACTTTTACTCAAAAATCAGGAATCAGTACTGTGGACTACTGACTTCCTGCTTCAAACTTTTTTTAGCATGAACTACGAATGCCTTATTTGCCAGGTGAAAGCGCTGCAAAAACGTATGGATAAATACGAAATTGCTGAAGAGAAACGAAATTCGATTGTTAGTCAGGCCATAACAACCATTGCAGGAATTGACCTCGACAACAGTTTTTCGCCCGAGATTACAAGCAACATTTTAAAGGAAATAGAGAAGGAATCAGAAGTAAAAGATCCTTATTCAACGGAGAAAAAAGAAAGCAACCAGGCATTGTTAAGTCGCTACGATGAGTTCAAAACAAAGGTGGAAGAGTCGGATGATAAATTTGATACTGCACTGCGTTATGCCATTGCCGGGAATATTATTGATTTTGGGCCAACACACCGTTTTGACGTGGACGAAACCATAGAGCGCGTGTTTCAAACCCAGCTTGCCATTGATGATTCGAAGGTTTTAAAAGCAGAAATAGAAAAAGCCAAAACCATTTTATATTTGGGCGATAATTGCGGCGAAATTGTAATGGACAAACTCTTTCTGGAAACCATCGATCACCCGAATGTGATCTTTGCCGTTCGCGATCAACCGGTTTTAAATGATGCCACCATAAAAGAAGCACAGGAAGTTGGGCTACACCAAGTTGCCACGTTAATGACCAACGGTGATAACACGCCCTCAACTTTGCTGCATCGGGTAAGCAAGGAATTTCTGGCAATCTATCGCTCAGCCGACCTGATTATCTCAAAAGGCATGGGCAATTTCGAAGGTTTAATGGACGAATGCGATCCGCGCCTGTTTTACCTGTTAATGATAAAATGCCCAGTTATCGGCCAAAAAGTTGGTGCCGAAAAAGGGGATTTTGTGGTTAAACGAAGTGCCTTAAACTAAGCTGTCATTCCGAACGAAGCGAGGAATCTGTATCATAATGGAGATTTCTCAGTCGTCCCTCCTTCGAAATGACAGCTTGCTTACTTTTTAGGATCTAAAGAAACCACCGGAATAATCATCTCTTCCATTGAAATACCTCCGTGCTGAAACGTATCTTTGTAATAATTCGCGTAATAATTGTAGTTATTCGGATAAGCGAAAAAGTCGGTTCCCTGAGCAAATACATAGCTGGTACTTACATTTCGCGATGGCAGATAAATGCTTCTTGGATCGCGGATCTCGAATACATTTTTCGATTTAAAATTCAGATTCTTACCCAGCTTGTAACGCAGGTTGGTATTGGTTTCGCGGTCGCCAATAATTTTCACCGGATTATCAACACGAATAGCTCCGTGGTCGGTAGTAATTACCACACGTATATCCTCGTCGGCAAGCGACTTCAGCAACTCCAGCAACGACGAGTTTTTAAACCAGCTTAAAGTTAAAGACCTATACGCTTTTTCGTTGTTGGCCAACTCGCGAATCATGTCCATTTCGGTACGAGCATGTGAAATCATATCCACAAAATTCACCACCATCACCGAAAGGTCGTGCTTCAAAATGTTATTCAGATTGTCGTTTACCCAACGCTCTTTTTTGGCCCCGGAACCTTTTTCAAAATACAGGCTTTCTTTGCGGGCAAAACGCTCCAGCTGTTTACGCAACAACTCCTCTTCATTACGGTTTTTGTGGCCTTCGTTATCATCGTCGAGCCACAATTGCGGGTACACCTTTTCAATTTCTGAGGGCATTAAACCGGCAAACATAGCATTGCGTGCATACATGGTTGCCGTGGGCAAAATTCCGCAGTACAGCTCTTCCGTTACCGTGCGGAAATAGTTATTTATTTCGGGGCTGAATATCCGCCACTGGTCGTAACGTAAATTGTCCACTACCAGCACAAAGGTTTTCTTACCATCGTTAAGGTGTGGAAAAACACGGTGCTTAAAAATATCGGGCGACAACATCGGACGGTCTTCAAAATCCCGGGTAAACCAATCCTGGTAATTCTCTTTTACAAAACGGAAAAACGCTTTGTTGGCCTCCTCTTTTTGCATGGTAAGAATCTGGTCCATGGCCGAATCTTCCGACTCACTCAACTCCAGCTCCCAATAAACCAGTTGCCGGTATATATCTTTCCATTCATCAAAAGTCAATCGGTCGTTTAGTTTCATACCAATTTGTGCAAATTGCATTTGGTATTTCGATGTGGTTTGCTCAGTTACCAGCCGCTTCTGATCGATGTTCTTTTTCAGCGACAACAAAATCTGTTTCGGATTTACAGGCTTTATCAGGTAGTCGGCAATTTTGGCTCCAACCGCCTCATCCATTATGTTTTCCTCTTCGCTTTTGGTAATCATTACCACCGGAACGTTAGGCGATATATCCTTAATTTTTGTCAGTGTTTCCAAACCGGTCATGCCCGGCATGTTCTCATCCAAAAAGATAATATCGAAGTAGCCCGACTCCACTTTTTCAATGGCATCAAGGCCGTTGGTGGCGGTTTCAACTTCATAACCTTTTTCCTGCAAAAATATGATGTGTGCTCGTAAGAGATCTATTTCGTCGTCTGTCCAAAGTATTCGTGGCTTGTTCATTCGTCTTAAATTTTATAATTACCGGCCCATGAGTTAATTAAAAATTTAAAACTCATGTAACCGCTTCGCTTTCGCATAATTTTTTGTTTTCTGTTCCTGTCCTCATTAATTCAAACTAGTTAAAGATAAGAACAAAAAAGATGCCGTTAAAGTATGTGCTTAACAAACTTTAAGAGTTCTCTGCAAGCACTTTTGTTCCATAAGAAAACAAAAAAGCTATTCTATTGATTGAGGTAAACTTGTTTGTAGAAATCCATGTACTCGGTAATGTTCTTCTCCTGAAGGAAGATACCGAAGTTCTCATCCGAAATCAGGAAGTTACGGTACTGTGCTGTTCCCAGCGGAGCAAACAAATCGCGGTTACGCACCACCACACTGAAATATTGACGTGCCGTTGCCTCATCCTCCATGCCTTTTACAATAATCAACTGACGAACCTGGTCCAGTTGCTGTTCTTCGATGGTGAAGCCCGAGTTGGCAAAATTCGATTGGTTATACGCTGCAATTCCGCTAACAAAATCATCTTTAAACACGCCCGTTGTTGGAATAACAAACACAATGCGGTGCGGTCCTTCAATAGTTTGATTGTATGGCAAATCATCTACCGAGGTGGCGTCGGGTTGAGCTACGGTTGCAGGCTCGGCTGCTTGCGTAGTTGTTGTTTGTGATTGTATTGTTTGCGTTTGTGTTGTACTCTGACTCTCAGCAGCGTCTGATGAACTTGAAGCCCTGCGTTGGATATAATTGCTGCGGAAGAATGTAATGTATTCGTCCACTTTATTCTCCTCAATTAGTGTCTGTAAGTTTACATCGGTAATAAGGAAGTTCCGGTAAGTTGATTGCCCAAGCGGCTCGAACAAACTACGTGTTGTAATTGCCCGGCGGAAATACGACATCGACTCGTTAAGTGCCGGTATTCCTTTAACTACCAACAACTGGTAATCGCCCACTTCTTTTAATTGCAGGGCCAGGTTCCACGACCTGAATTCATCGCGGTTAAAGTCGGCAAATCCGCGCATTAACGGACGCAACGACAGGCCTTTGTCTTTAACGGCTATTACAAAATTTTGAGTCGTATCAACATGTGTGTCGTACAATCCTGCCGAACCTGTTTTAACCGTAACAAAAGTACCACGCTCGTTTAGTGCATTGGCTTCTGCCTCAGCACGCGCCATCAGCTCTTCAGGCGAGATATCCATTTCGTCATCGCTGAAGTTAGATCGGATAAATCGGCTATAATTTTTCACGAAGAACTTCATGTAATCGGCCGTTGAGCGCTCTTCCATTATGGCCCTGTAGTTGGTCGACGATATTACAAAGTTCATATAATCAATTCCCTGCAGGGTTTTAAATACAGAAGCTTTTCGAATAATTGCACCATGATAAATCAGTGCGTTTTCTTTGTTGGTCATTGAACGCACCAATAAAAAGGCCAGTTTATCATCGAGGTATTCTGTTTCAATATCGTAATCGATTTTAGTGTAGTGGTCGATGTTGTAATTGGCAATGTCAAACTTCAAACGATTCAGATCGATGTTATCCTCTTCGTCGCGCGGATAGGCAATTACAAAATAGTGCAGCAAATCTTCGTCGTAACTGAATTTTCCACCAAACTCATCGTCGGCAAAAAAGTTTTCAGGCAACAATTCTTCGTTCTGAATTTCCTCGCTGATGTAACCCATTTCCACCAGTTTCTGGTAATCGGTTAAAGTACTGTCCTGAATAAGCGTAAGAATTTCCTGTGCCAGTGGCGATGGTTCTTTTGCCGGATATTCGGCCAAATAACCTTTTAACAGGGCCTCAAAATTATGCACATCGGTTAATACACCGTCGGCTACCATTGCCATAAAATCAATTTTTGGAAGGATGACAGTGTCCGGCTCCATGCTTTTCATTTGTCCGGTAAGCGACAATACATTTTGGTATCTTCCCAGTTTATAGTTTCTGAAAGTCTCTTGGTACAGGCGGTTCAGGCTATCAGTTTTAGCTGCCATTTCCACAAAGAAATTTGGATTTTGCAGGAACTGTGCGAATTTACTGTTCGGATAATCAGAAATAATGAGATTGCGGTAATAGTTCGATTTTGACTGATCGCCCATCAATTCATACAAATCGTACAAATCGAAATAAGCCGACAGCAAATAAATATTGTTAGGATAACGCTCAATCAGCTCTTCAAAAGCTTCTGCTGATCGTTCGTAATCTTCAAATTCCGATTTAAATATTTTCCCGGCATTATACAATGCATCACGGATTCTGTCGTGCGACAGCGTCATCAACGAATCGGTTAACGGCAGATCCTGTGTATAAAATTCTTTCTTCAACGGATCTTCCACACGCTGTTCTTCCGGTTCTGCCTCTGCCAGTTCCTCTTCTTCTCCCATCAGAACGGAATTTTTGTTCGATCGTCGCCAATCATCTTCCAGTGTTCTTCTTCCCCACTGCTGCTGGAAAGTCACCCGCCCGTAAGATACCGTTTGCGGATTGTAGAAATACCAGCCTCCGCCACCGGAATTTCCCATTCCCATTCGATAACGATTAGAACGGTAGTATCCCTGACCTTGTGCGCCCTGCATGGCCAGATTCTCCATATTCCGCTGACGCTCCTGTTCTTCCTTCATCAGGGAGGCAATCAGTGCCTCGCGTTCAGCATCCGGCATATTGGCCACTTTTTGCAAACTATCTTCGCGTTCAACAGCCAATATATTATCAACCAGGCTGGTTAAACTTTTATACCGAGCCGACACGTTATCGTAATTGGGGTAGGTTTCGTCTATAATTATCATTGCACTATCGTAGTACGATTGCGCACCCCGGTAGTTCAGATCTTCAAAATAAATATCGGCCAGGGTGATGGCCGAAAGTGCCCGTTGGTATTGATTTTTAAAACTGGCGGCTACTGATTCTTTGTAATTCTCTTTGGCAACATCGCGGTTTCCTTCGCGGAAAAAGATATTACCCAGTGCATAATAAATCTGGTCGCGGAAATCAACATTCTTTTTATCGCGCAACATTTTATTCAGCTGCTTTTTCAGATCTTCGGTATTTCCTTCTCCCGAGAATACTCCTGCCGCATTTATCATAGCATTAAATGCCATCGTGTAATCGGGATTCATTTTTCCTACCTTTTTAAAGGCTGCCGCTGCGGCTTCATTCTGACCAAGCTCTTGATACAACTGTGCTACAATGTATTGTAAACGTGCTTTATCTTTCTTCCAGAATGTCTTTTTAATTGCAATATCAAGCATACGAATTGCATTGTCGTACTCCAACTGCCTCATGTGATAGTACGCAGTTGCGACGGCAAAATCACGTTCCAGATTTTTCGGAAAATCATCGTATGCCTGAATGGCCTGTATTACTTCATTTGCTTCAATGTAACGTTCCAATTCGGTATAAGCACGAATCAACCAAACCTGTGCTTCATCGGCGGTTTCTTCGTCGGGGTATTTACGCACCACATACGAGAAATTATCGATGGCAGCAAAAAAGTTATGCTGGTAGAAATAGGCTTTTCCCATTAACAGGTAACTGTCGTCAATCCACTTGTTAAACTCTTCCTGACTGGCAAATTCCTGGTATTTGCGCGAGCCACCTCCTTTTTTACGTTTTGGCTTTTTGGTAATGGAGTGTATTTCAACCAGCTTCGAACATTTTACAACGGCATAATCCATATCCGATTTTACCATTCGCACCACTGCCGGATCACTTTCTTTATAGATGGGCAGAATACGGGTAAAGTCGTCTTCAATGCGTTCGTCAATGGTTAAAACACCTTCTTTTACTGCTTCGTTGGCATTAAAATAAATGTTGTAACGCGAAGTAACATTATGGAAAGTTCGTGATGCCCGGGTGTTTTTTTCGGTGGAACAGCCGGCAAAAATCGAAACCAATAAGAATAGGAATATGGTATGTAAAAGTCGTTTCTTCAAACAGTTTTTTGTTAACTCATTGAATAAACTCAGGAATTACGAGATTATTGCCTGCAAATCCTGAATTGTTGCATTTTCTAAACGCTGCAAAAATAAGAAAAAATGAATGTGCAACAGAATTAATTATCCGGAGGCTGGAATAATACAATTTTTAAGGATTGCCGTCCAGAAAAACGGCGTCTTTCTAATAAGTTCTTGTTGCGTCATCCTGAACTAGTTTCAGTATTCTAAGTTTTTGTAAATGAATCCTAAAAGATTCTGAAACTAGTTCAGAATGACATTGTTATTAACTTATTAGCCAGACTCCTCTTCACTTTATTTCCGGGTAATTTTTACCTTTTTCGTTGGTGCCAATTGGATGTTACGCAAGTGTACACGATGCTTCACTTTCTCTGCAACTTCAGCAAAAGCCTGCCCTGTAATTGTGTCGCCATTTGATGCTACCGGCGTTCCTTCATCGCCACCTTCGCGAATGCTCTGAACAATTGGAATTTGCCCTAACAGCGGCAAGCCCAGTTTATCGGCCAATTTTTTACCGCCTTCTTTACCAAAAATGTAGTATTTGTTTTCGGGCAATTCTTCGGGTGTAAACCAGGCCATATTTTCTACCAATCCCAACACCGGCACATCAACCGATTTACTCTGGAACATACTGGTTCCGCGAACCACATCGGCCAGCGCCACATCTTGCGGAGTGGTTACAATAACGGCTCCGGTTACCGGAACACTTTGTACCAAAGTAAGGTGGATATCGCTGGTGCCCGGAGGCAGATCGATAAGCAAATAATCCAGGTCGCCCCAGTTTCCTTCCGAGATCAATTGTTTCAGTGCATTTGAAGCCATTGGCCCGCGCCAGATAATGGCACTGTCAGTATCAACAAAAAAGCCTACCGAAAGAAACTTTACACCGTATTTTTCCAGCGGATTGATCATTTCTCTGTCGTCGATCTTCACTCCTGCCGGCCGCTCGCCTTCAACACCAAACATTTTGGGAATTGAGGGGCCAAAAATATCAGCGTCCAACAAACCAACTTTTGCACCACTTTTAGCCAGGGCAACAGCCAGGTTTACGGCAACAGTTGATTTACCAACACCGCCTTTACCCGATGCTACTGCCACGATATTTTTAACATTGGGCAAAACCGGGCGCTCCATGTCGTGAATGAATTTCACGGCAATGTTATCTTCAATTTCAACCTGCTCGCCCAGGTATTTTTTTATCGCTGCTTCGCATGCCAAAACCAGTGCTTCAATATTTGGGTCGTTGCTTTTCTGAAAAACCAGCGAAAAACTGATTCGCTGTCCGGCAATGCGGATTTCCTGTGGCATTTCCAGCTGTACAACATCTTCATCACTTCCCGGATATTTTACGGTGCGCAAGGCATCGGTTACATCTTTCGGGACAATTAATTTTCTTGGTATATCTGCCATTTTAAAATGCTTTATTTTGACTTTTTTGAATAACTTTTGAAACTGCAAATTTAATAATTGCAATTAGATGAACAGTTTAATCACAGAAATGTTTTGATTATTAATTTGAACTTTTGATTGATATTGAATCAAAGTTCCGCTTTCGGATCCCAGAATTTCTCCTTAAAATCAAGAATTTTATCACCATCCAGTTTCAAACCTTCTGCTTCCAGCAGTTCCTGCATGGCATTGGGATTATCGAAATGATGTTTGCCGGTTAACACGCCATTGCGGTTTACCACCCGATGTGCCGGCACAAACTCCTCGTGCGAGTGACTGGCATTCATTGCCCAACCTACCATTCGTGCCGCTCCCGGCGAACCGAGACAAGCAGCAATTGCACCGTACGATGTTACCCGTCCCGGCGGAATCTGTTTTACAACTTCGTAAACCTGGCTAAAAAAATCGGACATCTCAAAAGTTAATTGTCATTTCGAACGCAGTGAGAAATCTGTTACAATTATTCACAGAAGTCACAGATTTAACTCCGTTGATTTTCAATTCTCAGTCATTCTTCCTTCGAAATGACAGGTTCTCTATAAGTCTCGCGCACTCCGCCCAAAGCTTCGGTACTCGTCGCGTTCAATATCAATTTCGGGTTCGATGAGTTCGCCGTCGTGTGGAATAAACGAGAGGTATTTACTTGGGATTCCTCGATCGAGCCACTGTTTTTCGTAAAACGTACGAATTTGCAACACATCAGTCAAACCTTCCCATTCGTACAAATTATCGGTTTCAGCCAAAATTTCGAACTTGTTCAGTTTGGCCATTTCCAGCGTGTAGTTGTACTGAAAATTACTGTCGGTTTTTAAATGTACCACCCCACCGGGTTTCAGAAAATTCCGGTATTTATTCAGAAAAGTGGTTGATGTAAGGCGTTTCCGTGCTTTCCGCATTTGCGGATCGGGGAAAGTCAGCCAGATCTCATCTACCTCATCTTTGCCAAAAAACTGTGGAATCAGTTCGATGTTGGTACGTAAAAATCCCACGTTTGTCATTTCGCGCTGAAAGGCCAGTTTTGCACCTTTCCATAGCCGTGCGCCTTTAATATCTACACCGATATAATTGATGTTCGGGTTCATTGCCGCCAACTCAACGGTATACTCGCCCTTTCCACAACCCAACTCCAAAATCAGGGGTTGATCGTTTTTAAAAAATTCGGCCGACCATTTTCCTTTTAAATGAAAATCATCGTGGCCCACCTTATGAAACGGCGCCTGAACAACATGTTCAAAGCTCATCATTTCATCAAACTTCTTCAGCTTTCCTTTTCCCACCTCTAAAAAATAAACTGTTGGTATTTATAAATTTTTCTGATAATCTATTTGACTTTTTCCACACGCACTCCCACGTCTGAAATACCTTTCAACTCGTCGTTTCGCATGCCTTGTTGCAGTCGTATGGTGTAATCACCCGATCGGGGGAAAAACACATTTCGACGGTATATTGCCTCACGGGTTTTTAATCCGCCAAAACCTTCGCCCAGCCATTTTCCCGACGGATCGGCCAAAACCATTTCAAAGGTATCTTTAACGGCTTCGCCACCGGGTTGCTCAATGGTAACAAACAACCACAGGTTGCTGTAGCGGTAATCTACATTATTGCGAACATTAATATAAAGATTATGATTTTGAAGGGTATCGGTAACCGGCACTTCAAAAACCACCAGCGAATCTTTGTTCCAAACGCCTTTGTTTATTGGCTTGTATTTATCGAAAACGCCATGCGAATCGCACGCTGCCAGCACCACCAAAATTCCCGCAAAAAGTATAACTTGAAAAAAACGACTCATTCTACTTTAACTATTATTCTTCAAAAGTTCATTAAACCAAACGCTGTAAAACGTAAGTTGTTTTCTCTAATTACGGTTTTGGTTACGGTTTTGATTGGATCGCCGATTTTGGCCTCCCCCGCGGTTTTGTTTCGAACCACGGTTTTGCCCACCTTCCTGGTTATTATCCTGCCGCTGTCCCTGAGCATTTGGCTGATTTTGATTTCTGTTCCGGTTCGGATTACGACGATTACTCCGTTTTTTTGAGCGACTTTTTTTCTTTGCCCGGTCAAAACGATCCAGATCTTCCTGCCCAACCACATTATGGAAAGTATCATCCTTTTTCGCTCCCGCATCGTATTTTTCAATCACCAGTTTTTCCGGTTTTTTTCCGTTACGGTTCAGTCGCAACACTTCTTTCACCCGTTTTACAGGAACTGCCACCAATGTTCCAGGACCTTCGCCACGTGGTGCGTACCAGTAAATTCCACCAAAAATATCGGCTTTTAGGAATGAATAAGTCATGTGTTCCGTTTCGAGTGGAATATGATTTGGCGGGAAATCTTTTGTTGCATCGATGTAAGCATCCACCTCGAAATTAAGGCAGCATTTCAATTTACCACATTGCCCGGCCAGTTTTTGCGGATTCAGCGAAATCTCCTGATGACGCGCTGCATTGGTGGTTACCGACACAAAATTGCTCATCCACGTTGAGCAGCATAGTGTTCGTCCGCAAGGACCAATTCCTCCGATGCGACCGGCTTCCTGGCGTGCACCAATTTGTTTCATTTCGATGCGGATACGGAAATTTTCGGCCAGTACTTTTATCAACTGCCGAAAATCAACACGCCCGTCGGCAATGTAATAGAATATGGCTTTTGTTTTATCGCCCTGGTATTCCACATCACCGATTTTCATATCGAGGCCCAGGTCTTTTACAATCTGGCGCGACTTGATCATGGTTTCATGTTCCAGCGAAATCGCTTCTCTCCACTTATCAATGTCAACTGGTTTGGCGTGGCGGTAAACTTTGCGGTATTCACCATTGTTCAGGGTTACTTTGTGGCGTTTCATTTGCTCAAACACCAGCTCCCCTTTTAGCGATATTATACCAATGTCGTGACCCGGATTTCCTTCAACGGCCACCAGTTCACCAACTTTAAGTTTTAAGTTGTTTACATTTTTATAGTAGTCTTTTCGGGTATTTTTAAAGCGCACCTCAACAATGTCTTCGCCTTTATATGCAGGCTGAACATCGCCAAGCCAATCGGTTACCTGCAGTTTCCCGCAGTTTCCAACTTTCGTTTGACAAATTCCTCTATCTGTGGTATTTACTTCTTTCATTCTTTAGGCTTAAGTCCCCCGGCTTTCAAACTTTCTGCAAAAGCCCGTTTTATCCGGCAATGCCAAGATAATCATTTAACCCACAAAAGTAATGATTAATAGCAATTTGATAGCTAATGGCTTGGTTTTTAAAATGAATCTAAAAAGGGCGACTTATTTAGACAGAATAAAAATCTCCCCCCCCCATAATTTTTTAACATACTTTTTGCGAAAGAAAAACAAGAAGTCATATATTAGTAGAGTTGATTCAGGATAACCCCTGCTTTTCGACACAATTTTTACACGGGAAATATAATTTTAGGGTGGAGTTTATAAGGCACAGAGGTGTTTTACAACGTTTTATTTTAAAAGAATTGCTAATGTTTGCAGGACTTGACACCATTGCATTCTCGGTTGAGAATAATATAATGGTATTTGAAACTGAAGAGGACTACCAAAAATGTCTGGACTTTTTAGGAACTTTAGAAGTCAAAGACTACCAGCTTTTTGAAAAAGAAGTTGGTTTTAGTTCACTTCCTGCTTTGTCAAATAGCGTGATGCAAACCTGTCCGATTGAGGATGAAAAATTTGCCACATTATTAAATCCACAAATGCAAATTATTATTGAACATTACCTTTTCACTTTAAACCATGATAAAGAAAAGGTCGAAGCTCTGTTTATTGGCAACGACTATGACTTAAAAAGTATAGATATAAATTCGATGAAAGAATTTAGCTATGATGATGTATTTGCAATATTAAAAGGCGATAATTTAAAAAGTGTTACTACCGATTTTTGTGGACAAGAAAATTCTGTTCATGAACCAGGCGATGGCATAGTAACAAAGGTTGACTACAATAAATATGGTATATATAATTCTTTAGTCTCTAAAATTTATACCGTATTCTCGGGAAAACCACTTTACCTAAAACATGAAACAATAGATTCGCCTTTAGGAATTGTCCCTCCGAGTGGAGGAGATTATAAAACAATTACCTCCAGATGTTTTTATCGAAGAGTTAGTAAACAAAATAACATTATTTATTCTTATGGATTTTCTTACACAGATAATCTAAAAAAGACATTGTGGGATAATCGAAGAAGATTAACAGGATTTCGTTTAGACATGAAATACTCGTGGAAATTCTCAAATTACGGAACAGTTTCTTACGATACAAATATGATTGAATGCCACCAATACTAAAAAAAATTTCATCTCCGGATTCCTCCGGAGATGAAATACCAAAAGCTATTTTTAAAACAACAAATAAATTATTTTATACCCATGAAAACAATATTAACTTTTTTACTTCTTTTTCCAGTTCTGGCTTTTGCTCAAACCGAAAACAACAACACAAGGAAATGGAACACCGGAGTCCACTTTGTGCACCGATCAATGAATGCTTATAAATATTATGATGGCTACAGTTACCCGCGTTTAAGTGCCGAATACAGCTTTACCAAGTGTTCATCAGCTGAATTTATGGTAGAACGTGTTGGAGAAATAAAACTCACCGACACAACATACCCATCCTACGGTCGAATTAGTTTAGGCTACAAACTCAATATTTTACCCTGGTTTACAAAAAACGAATGGTTGGTTAATAATATGAAAGTTTATAACAGCCTGAGGTATGCACTTAATTTCCGAAATGATTATACAGATTTTCAATTGTTGTACGCCCCTGGCGTGGAATGCTATATCTACAAAAACTTTGGACTAAACACCGAATTTGTTTTTGGGCAGTCCATGAAAACCACTTTTGCCTTAGGAATTAAATACCGCTTTTAATGCATAAAATCTACTTTATTATACTGTTGATCGGATTATTTTCGGCATGCATTGAGGTGGTTGACCTTGATGTAGAAGAAACTCCGCAAGAACTTGTGGTAAATTGTTTTTTTACCGAAGGCCAGCCTTTTGTAGTAAATGTTAGCCGCCTGGCTGCTTACCCCGATTTAACTGACCGAAACCTTGAAGATGCCACTGTATCAATTTATGAAAACGACATTTTAAAAGGTACTTTAAAACACACCGAGAATGGTATTTACACCAGAAATTCAATTTCCCCTACATACGGAAATATGTATTCCATAAAAGTAGAAGTGCCCGGTTATCCAACGGCAACAGCAAGCGATACAATACCAGAAAAGGTTTCAATTCAGGAATGTAACTACAGGCAAAACGCAGGAGTGGACGAAGAAGGAGATCCTTATGGAGAAATTATTACCTCATTTACTGATCATCCAAACGTAAAATACTATTCTATTCAAATTTACTCCAGATGGGAGAAACCTCTTTATGATCAAAATGGTTATCCAGCCGGTTCGGAAGTAATTTGGTATCCGATTGAGCAGACAAGTTTTGATCCAGTTATCATAGCCGAAGGCATCACAAAAAATGACTATTGTACCTATTTTGTTTTTAACGACGCACTCTTTTTTAATAGGAACTATAAATTAACTGTGAATGCCAGCTCTGAATATGAATCCAATGACAAATTAAAGGTACTATTGGAAACTGGCACAGCAAATTACTATCAATATCGCAAACGTCTTCTAAAACACGAGCCCTACTCATACGAAGATCCTTTCAAACCCTATTCTCCTGTTCCTCTCTATTCCAATGTTTCCGGCGGGCAAGGCATTTTTGCCGGGTACCAGCGCGATATTTATTATTTAAACTTTTCAGAATAACGCCACTTGAAAACACTACTCACCATATTATTTGTTTGCTCATGTATCGTAGCTAAGCCGCAGGTAATTGTTCACGGTTATATAAAAGATAAAACCAACAACGAGCCACTCATTGGAGCAACCGTTTCAATAAGCGGAACTAGTACCGGAACGTCAACCAATAATACCGGTTATTTTTCGTTGCGCCTTGCCGATGCCGCCAAAAACAAGTTAACAATGCGTTATATCGGCTACAAAACCGAACAGTTCACAATCGATACAAAGAATTCAGGACCACAGTATTTTTATCTCGAACCGGGTGTTGAAATTGACGAAGTAACGGTAAAAGCGCCCTTGTTTTCAGAGAAACGAATGGGGGCTAATCTTACAGAAATTCCGGTACAGGAATTGAAAAAATTACCTGCACTTGGTGGCGAGGTAGACCTGCTGCGTACCTACCAGCTATTGCCGGGTGTGCAAGGTGGCAGCGAAGGAAAAACCGGCTTGCATGTTCGGGGTGGAGGTCCGGGACAAAACCTTATTTTATTAGATGGATCGCCGTTGTATTACGTGAATCACCTAGGCGGCTTCTCATCTATTTTCGACCCCGAGGCCGTTAATAATTTCAAATTGTATAAAGGTGGTTTTCCTGCTCGTTACGGTGGCCGCCTGTCGTCGGTTCTCGATGTACAAATAAAGGAAGGCGATAAAAACAATAGTGAAACATTTATAAGCATCGGGACTATTTCGGGCCGATTTAATATGCAGGGGCCATTGCAACAAGGCAAAGGTTCTTATTTCATTTCCGTTCGGCGCATGTGGCTCGATTTGTTAACGCGCCCATTTTCTTTCGCTGCTTTCGACAAGGCTTCGTTCGGTTATAGCTTTTACGATGTAAACGCTAAAGCAACACTACAATTATCAGATAAAGACAAACTGTTTTTAAGCCTTTATTCGGGCGATGATAAGCTGGTATTTAGCTATAGAGAGAAAATATTAGGAAGCGGTGAAAAAGCAAAACAAAAGGTAAAATGGGGAAACCTGCTTGCTGTTGCACGTCTGAATCATACGTTTAAACCGGGCCTCACCAATAACACAAAAGTGTCGTTTACCAAGTACCGGTTTATCGACAAAGATTTGTACAAGAACAAATCGGACAATACAAAGTACAACTCGGCATTTAAAAGCCGTATTTACGACTGGGCCGTTAACAGCGATTTTGAGTTTCAGCCGGGAAATGCCTATAAAATGCTGGCTGGTGCCGGTGCCACTTTTCACTTTTTCATGCCGGGAAAAACTACCACAATTAACATTAACGAAGGCGAAACTTACATCGACAGCACTTATGGAAGTACTTCGTTAAATGCTTTTGAAAGCCAGGCTTATATTGAAAACATATTCTCGTTCAAACACCTGAATTTTAATCTTGGTGCGCGTCTCAGTCATTTTTTGGTTGATGGCAAAAATTACTTTTATGCCGAACCGCGTCTGTCACTGGGTATTCCCATCACCTCATCAACATTGGTAAAAGCATCATACACTCAAATGCACCAGTATGTTAATATGCTTTCGAATCCAACAGCAGGTTTCGAAACCGATTTCTGGGTGCCGGCTACCGAAAAAGTTCCTCCAAGCGGCTCACGACAATTTGCCGTTGGAATTGAAAGAAATACCTCAAAATTCGAGGCCGGAATTGAAGCGTATTATAAAAAGCTGAACAACCTGGTTACTTTTAAAGAAGGCGAAGTTTTCCAGGGGAATGCTACCGACTGGCAGGATCGTGTTGCCATTAACGGAACAGGAACATCGAAAGGAATTGAATTTTTTGCCCGAAAGAAAACCGGAAAAATATCGGGCTGGGTGAGTTATACTTTGGCAAAATCAGACCGGCAATTTGATGAAATTAACTTCGGAGAAACCTACTCGTTTAAATACGATCGCCGCCATGACTTAAGTGTAGTTTTGAGTGTCCCGATAAACGAAGAGTGGAATTTTTCGAGTACCTGGGTTTATGGTTCGGGCTACCCCATTACACTTGCTTTGGGAAAAATGAATACCATTGAAATGAATGATATCCCGGATGGCTCAGACAATTACTATCAGTTTGATGAATATGGCGAATACTACGGAAAGAAAAATTCGTTTAAAATGCAGGATTACCACCGCCTCGACATTGGATTTACCAGAACGCGGGAAAGTTACGGAGTAGAGCGCACGTTAACCATTGGCATTTACAATGTGTACAACCGCAAAAATCCGTATTACTATTTCTACAAACAACGAAAACCCTGGCGTGGCGATTATACAACCGAACTTTACAAGAGTAGTTTTCTACCCTTTTTACCCGCTATAAGTTATAGTTGGAGGTTTTAGAACTTGATATTTCTGTATTTCGAATGATAAAGCCCTGATGTAACAAGCAAGTCTATTTAACATTTTTATGTTTTTTAAATAGAACTCTTTGCAACATTTAGACTATATTTATCAGAGAAAACAAACACCATTTAACTACCCGACATGAAAGTTAAATCAAGTTCTATCCGAATAACAATATTAAGTTCTATCTTATTAAACTTCCTTACGTTGTTCGCTTTCGGCCAGACAGAGGACAGTACCAAAATGTGGATTCCACAAACCGGTTCTTCTTCGAATATTGTACCTGCCCCATTAATACCTGTTACGGAAAACATTCAGTTTAACAGGGAGCTTCTTTTTTCACCAGATAACAATCAACAAAGCCGGTTTTCAGTAAACGACTGGCAACTTTCCAAACCGGATGTTAAACATCCCCAAATTAAACTTGAGCAAAGCACCACCGTTAATATTTTTCCAAACCTCGGGCAAAGCAATCAATTTTCAGGCAACCTTAACTACCAACTTTCCGATAAAGTAAGAATTGATTTGGGCATGGGACTGTACCAACAGAATACGATTTTATCTCCCTGGAATATCAATTATCAACTTGGTGTTACTTCAACCATAGAATATTCTTTCAATTCCTGGTTATCAGCCTACATTTACGGACAATACATTTCGCCTTCGTTAACTCAAAATAACTTTTTCGATCCTTTGCAATATATGAATCCCCTGTTCAAACATACCGAATTTGGTGGCGGATTACGAGCGAAGTACAAAAGCATAAAAGCCGATGTAGGCATGAAAAATATAATGGGTGCAGATCTGAACGAGAAACGTTCAACGGGGTATTTCCAATCAAAAATATCGCTGGGATTTTAATCTCCTCATTCACCTTTTTATCAACCGCACCATCCGCAAACCCGTATCCATAAAAACAATACGCGGATTTCCATTCATGGAGATATGCTTTATGGCCAGCTCAAATTCGTCGGCAAAAGCCACTATGTTGCGCTCGTTAATAAACGGCGCGAATTTTTTACCCCAGTCTTTTTCGGCGCGGTTCATATATACAATTTCGCTGCGTTTCATGTTCGACACAAAATATTCGCGCACCAAACGCAACGAAGCTGCAAAAAAGGCTTTTTGTTTGTCGCGGCCAATTTTTGCCATTTCATCGGCCCAGTCAATCATATCTTTTACTTGACGGGCATAGGCAAAACGCATCATTTCCTGAAATTTCTGGAAATAAAACTGCTCATCATCCGACGGCGATAAATAGCTGATTGCTTTCAGATAACTTCCCGAAGCCAGATGAACGGCATCAGGAATGATCTCCGGATCAACACCCTCTATTTTCAGTAAAGCATTTTGTATGGATGGATTATCAACAAACGGAAACTTTACCAGTTGCGCCCGCGAGCGGATAGTGCCGATCACTCCTTCCTCGTTTTCGGTAACCAGAATAAAAAGCGTTTTGCTGGGCGGCTCCTCAATCATTTTCAATAGTTTGTTCGAGCAGGCAGCGTTCATTTTTTCGGGCAACCAGATAATCATCACTTTAAACTCCGACTCAAACGATTTGAGGTTTAGTTTTCGTAAGATCGACTCGCTTTCGCGTTCGTAAATTTCACCTTGTGCATTTCCGGCTTCAATGTGGCTCAACCAGTCACTCAGTTCGAAATACGGATTGGTCAAAACCTTCTCGCGCCACATGGGAAGAAAATCATCGCTAACCGGTTTGTTAAACTGCTTGGCGTTAAAAATAGGAAACACAAAATGTAGATCGGGGTGTGCCAGTTTTTGGTATTTATGGCACGACGGGCAGGTTCCGCACGAATCGGTTTCGCTGCGGTTCTTGCACGAAACATATTGCGCATAAGCTAAAGCCATGGCTAGTTTGCCGGTTCCCGACGGGCCGGAAAATAATTGTGCATGACTGATTCGTTGCTCTTGAACCGACCGGATAAGGCGGCTTTTTATATTCTCTTGTCCTACTACATCTTTGAAAAACATAAGCCAAAAATAGTACTTAATTCTGAAAGTTGGCAATATGCAAAATACAGTTGCCAAAGCTACGAGCTATGAGCCGCTAGCCACGAGCTTTTTCTACTTAGTGTAGCTTGGTGCCTTCTTTGTGCAACTTTGTGGTAAAAATCTTTTAACACCAAGACGCTAAGACACGAAGTTTTTTTGAACCACAATAGACACATAGGACACAGTAGATTCGATTTACGCGCTAAGCGCATGAATTAGCAAAACTAAATTCTATGGACAAAAAGGATCCGAGCCGTGTTTGATAAAAATTATACGGATCAGATCCTTAGTATTTCCTGTTAACTGCGACTGAAAATTGCAAACTCTCATTTCTCTTCTGAAATCTAAAATCGTTAATCTGCAATCATAATTCAAATGCTCAAAAGTCCGAATAACATTATTCCCTTTCTAATATTCTAATTCTCAACCATTCTTCCGCTCCTCACCTATCTTACCGCAACATTAAATTATGGAAGGCCTTAAAAATCCACTGTTTTTTCGAGCTATTAATTTTTATCTTTGGTTGAATTTTTCAAAAAACATTAAAATTATAATATCATGCAAACTATTAGCAGCTATGACTTTAAAGGAAAGAGAGCTCTTATCCGCGTTGATTTTAACGTGCCTTTAAACGACAAATTTGAGATTACCGACGATACACGTATGCGTGCAGCACTTCCTACAATTAAGAAAATTATTGAAGGTGGTGGTTCACCAATCATCATGTCGCACCTTGGCCGTCCGAAAAATGGTCCGGAGGAAAAATTCTCGCTGAAACCGTTGGTAAATCACTTGAGCGAGCTGCTTGGTGGTGCTACTGTAAAAATTGCTCCTGATTGTATTGGCGACGAAGTAAAAGCAATGGCAGAGGATGTAAAACCAGGTGAAGTTCTTATTCTTGAAAACCTGCGTTTTTACAAAGAAGAAACTGCCGGCGACGAGGAGTTTGCTGCTAAACTGGCTGAAAACGGCGACTGCTGGGTGAACGATGCTTTTGGTACAGCTCACCGTGCGCACGCTTCAACAGCTATTATTGCTAAGTTTTTCCCGAACGACAAAATGTTTGGTTACCTGATTGAGAGCGAAGTTAAAAGCCTTGACAAAGTAGTTAAAGAACCACAGCGTCCGTTAACTGCAATTATGGGTGGTGCTAAAGTTTCGTCTAAAATTACCATTATCGAAAACATGTTGGATAAAGTAGACAACCTGATTCTTGGTGGTGGAATGACTTACACTTTTGTGAAAGCGAACGGCGGAAAAGTAGGTAGCTCAATTTGCGAAGACGACTTCATCGAGACTGCAAAAAATATTGAAAAACTAGCCAAAGAAAAAGGTGTTAACCTGGTTATTGCAACCGATGTTGTTGCTGCTGATGACTTTAGCAACGACGCAAACACTAAAATTTGTCCTGCAAACGAAATTGAAGACGGATGGCAAGGCTTGGATGCCGGCCCTAAAAGTGTTGCAAAAATGAAGGAAGTAATTGAAAACTCGGGTACAATTCTATGGAATGGCCCTGTTGGTGTTTTCGAAATGGAAACTTTCTCTGCAGGGACAAAAGCAGTTGGTGCTGCTATTGTTGAAGCAACTAAAAAAGGTGCTTTCTCGCTTGTTGGTGGTGGCGACTCGGTAGCTGCTGTTAACCAGTTCGGTATTGCTCCGGGAGTATCGTACATTTCTACTGCAGGTGGCGCATTGCTGGAATACCTTGAAGGAAAAACACTTCCTGGTGTTGCTGCTGTTCGTGGCGAATAATCACCCTTCTAACTTCCCTAAAGGGAAGAACTGATAAGAAGATTACAATATTTTCAAAAGCCTAGTTCTTTTCGGACCGGGCTTTTTTATGTTCGCTATTTGAGAATTAAAAACCCCTCTTAACCTCCCCAAAGGGGAGGAAATATCCCCCTTCGGGGGATTATAGGGGGTATAAACCAAGTAATTCACCAAAACACAAAACTCTCATTTACAAAAGTGATTCTAGAGAATAATAAAAATTAACTCAAGTCCGGTTTTTTGAACATACCTCCCCTCCCAACTGTTTCAAAACAAACTTAAAACAGTAAAAAATGAAAGGTAATGTTGGATCGGTTGACAGACTTTTACGAATTATTGCAGGATTAATTATTGCCATTGTTGGTGTTATTTTCGACAGCTGGTGGGGATTAATTGGTATTGTTCCGTTAGCAACCGGACTTTTCAAATTCTGCCCGTTATACGTTCCTTTAAAAATTTCTACAACGGAAAAGGAATAGTCTGAGCACTTTATTTCCCCCGATTTTTTCAGAAATCATTTTTTTTTGAAAACAGAAGCATTTTGTTATTACCAGACTTATTAGCCCCAAAACTTCATAAAATTTAAAGAGAATAATAGTACGATTTCTAAACTCTTTCCTTTCTTATTGTACTTTTTACATATTGAAACTCCAAAAACAAGAATTTTGAATATATTTGGGGGCTTATCGTTAGGTTATTCCTACTGATTTTATCAATTTTGAAAACTAATAAACTATTATACTATGAATGCAATTAACCGCTGGCCGCTCTTGGCCATTTTTGCGCTGCTCTTTTCGGTAGCTTGTACAACTAATGAATCTGGCCCCAACCTTATGATACAAAAAGAATTAAATACCAACTGGACTTTCAACCAGGTAGGTGAAGACGAATGGTTACCCGCAACAGTTCCGGGAACAGTTCACACCGATTTGTTGGCCAACGAAAAAATTGAAGATCCGTTTTATCGTTTGAATGAATTGGATCAGCAATGGATCGACAAAGTTGACTGGGAATACAAAAGCATGTTCACAGTTGACAAATCAATTCTAAACCGCGATAAAGTTGTTCTCGATTTTGAAGGACTCGACACTTATGCCGATGTATCAGTAAACGGTGAAAAAGTACTTTCGGCCGATAACATGTTTCGCGAGTGGCAGGTTGATGTAAAAGACCTGTTAAAAGAAGGCGATAACGAAATCCACATTGTTTTTCGCTCGCCAATTGTTGAAGGCTTGAAAAAATACGATGCCAACGGCTTTGTTTACCCGGGCGGCGAAAACGACCAGGCCGAACGTGGTGAGGTTGAAGGTAATAAACGCGTGAGTATTTACACCCGCAAAGCCGGTTATCATTTTGGTTGGGACTGGGGACCACGTTTGGTAACCAGCGGTATCTGGAAACCGGTTTATCTGAAAGCATGGGACGTTGCAACCATCGAAAACCTGCAAATTGTTCAGCACGAAGTGTCGGATGAAAAAGCAACATTTACAGCAGTTTTCGAGGTGGATGCCGTAAAAAAAGCAAACGCTACAATTACAATTAATAACGACGGACAAGCTCTTGCATCAAGCGAAGTTAGTTTGACTCCGGGCGTAAATAAATACTCGGTTGATTTTGAAATTGCCAATCCGCAACTTTGGTGGACCAACGGTTTAGGAGAAGCACATTTATACGACCTTTCGGGCGTTTTGGACATTAAAGGCCGCACAGTCTCTGAGGATACCCGCATCGGAATTCGTACCCTTGAACTGGTTCGTGAAAAAGACGACGATGGCACTTCGTTCTATTTCAAACTGAACGGACACCCGGTATTTATGAAAGGTGCCAATTACATTCCGAACGATATGTTCCTGCCGCGTGTTACCGACGAAAATTACCGCAAAGTGGTTGCCAATGCCAAAGATGCCAACAACAACATGTTGCGTATCTGGGGTGGAGGTATCTACGAAAACGATATTTTCTACGACCTCTGTGACGAAAACGGGATTCTGGTATGGCAGGATTTTATGTTTGCCTGTGCAATGTTCCCCAACAATCCGGAGTTTCTTGAAAGCATCAAATACGAAGCAATCGACAATGTAAAACGTTTGCGCAATCACCCAAGTATTGCACTGTGGTGCGGAAACAACGAAATCCTTACCGCCTGGAACACCTGGGGATGGAAAGCTCTGGCTGAAAAAGAGGGCGAAGATGTACCCGAGAAAGTTTGGCAGGCTTATGTTGATATTTTCCATAAAACACTGCCCGATGTAGTAAACGAATACGATCCTTCGCGTAGTTACTGGGGCTCTAGTCCATCGTCGGGTCTTGGTGTACAGGCCGATCTTGTAAATGGCGACGAACACTACTGGGGTGTTTGGTGGGGCAAAGAACCGTTCAGCACCTACGCAACACATCTGGCGCGTTTTATGAGTGAATACGGTTTCCAGAGTTTCCCTGATATGGCAACCGTGCGTAAATACACCGAGCCGGAAGATTACGATATTTACTCGGAAGTGATGGAGTCGCACCAGCGCTCATCGATCGGCAACGGAACCATCGAATATTACATGCTTCAGGAATACAAAAAGCCAAAAGATTTTGAGTCGTTCCTGTATGTAAACCACGTGTTACAAGCCGATGGAATTAAATTCGGACTGGAAGGTCACCGACGTGCAATGCCGTTCTGCATGGGAAGTTTATACTGGCAAATTAACGATGTTTGGCCGGTGGCTTCGTGGAGTTCAACCGATTACTACCAAAAATGGAAAGCCCTGCAATACTACGTGAAAAAAGGTTTTAGCCAGGTTTTGGTGAGCCCCTACGAAGAAGGAATTAAGTTTAAAGTGGGCATTGTTAACGACAACCTTGAGCCAATACAAGCCGAGCTACGTATGCAAATGGTTGATTTCGACGGACAAGTGATTTGGGAAGAAGCTCACCTGGTTGATATTCCGGCCAACTCGAGCGACGACTATTTCGATGTAAACAAAAACGAGTGGCGTTACAAATACAGAAGAAATCTGAAAAATGTTGTTTTCACCACCGAGCTGGTTGCAAATGGCGAAGTACTTTCGAAAAACAATTACTACTTCCTGCCATTTAAAAACCTGAGTGTTAAAGCTCCACAGGTTGAATATGCCATTACCAAAGCCGATAACGGTTTTGACATTGCTTTGAAAACCGACAAGCTGGCTAAAAACCTGTTCATGGAAATTGGTGACGAAGATGGTTTCTTCTCTGACAATTACTTAGATCTGCTGCCAAACGAAAAAGTATCGATCAATTTAAAAACCGATATTTCGGAAGAAAAGCTAAATGAAGTACTGACCATCCGTACTTTGGATGATGCTTTTTAAGTAATGATATTTTGATTTAATACGCGCTAAACGCATATGATATTTCAAGGATGTTCAGAATACTTAAATCTTTCTGAACATCCTTTTCTTTTGTTGACACCCCGCTGTTTAAAACAAATCCAATCTCACATTCCTATTCAACTCCAATTTCCCCAACTTTAAGCTCAATATGAACTTATTTATTGTACTCTTTTTTAGCATTCTCTCTATTTTCATTGGTAAACCTGCTGAAAAAACCGAAGTGTACCTGGAAAAAGGAGGACAGTTAATTGCTTTTCAAGCTACCGGCGAAAAGGGAAAAGTGAGCTTTAAACACCTCGACGAAGGCAGCTACAAGTTGCTTTTGGTTTTTCCGCAACAAGAGGGCAAATACATCAAAGAAAAGCCCAGGCACGAAACCATGACCAAAACCACTTACAATCCGAAAAATAAAACATACTATTACCAGGGAATTGAAGGATTTTTCTCCATTAAATTCAGAAACCTGTCAAGAATAAAAAGCGAGAATTTTTCAGCGATATTCAGGGAAGAGCAAGATGGCGAGGACAAATTTAATGCGATCGCAGAATTTGGTATTCACAATGCCGGTGGATCTGTAGGAGTTTTAGTAGAAGCCATTACAGCCGCACAATTCAAAAAAGCAGCAGATAAAATTGGTCAGGATATTTCCACTCAATCTATTCGGGGGATAAAATAGAACTGTCATTTCGAAGGAGGTACGACTGAGAAATCTGTCACTTCAGAGATTGATAGCAACAGATTTCTCACTTCCTTCGAAATGACAGAATATTTAAATAATACCCAATTCTTTACCAACCTTAGTGAACGCTTCAACAGCCCTGTCGATTTCCTCGAACGAGTGTGCTGCCGAAAGCTGAACACGAATCCGTGCTTTTCCGCGGGGAACTACCGGGAAACAGAATCCGATAACATAAACGCCTTCTTTTAACAGTTTGTCGGCGAATTTAATGGCCAGTGGCTCATCGTAAACCATCACCGGAACAATAGCAGTATCGCCTTTTACGAGGTCGAAACCGGCGGCTTCCATTTTTGTTCTGAAACGGTCGGCATTTGCCATTGTTTTGGCAGGCAGATCAGCTCCACCCGAAAGCATTTCGATAACTTTCATAGTTGCCCCAACTGTTGCCGGCGCCAAAGTATTCGAGAATAAATACGGACGCGAACGTTGACGTAACATGTCAATAATCTCGCGACGACCAGATGTACAACCGCCATTTCCACCCCCCATAGCTTTTCCGAATGTGGTGGTTATAATATCAATTTCACCCAACAAATCGTAATGTTCCGCAGTACCACGACCGGTTTTTCCGATGTAACCGGTAGCGTGCGAATCGTCAACCATTACCAGTGCATCGTATTTTTTGGCCAGCTTAACAATGTCGGGCAAGTTGGCAATATCTCCATCCATCGAGAAAACTCCGTCGGTTACAATTAAACGGTATTTCGCTCCCGATGCATCTTTCAAACACTGCTCCAACTCAGCCATATCTGAGTGTTTGTAACGGAAACGCTGCGCTTTACACAAACGCACTCCGTCGATAATCGATGCATGGTTTAACTCATCAGAAATAATCGCCGAATCAGCACCTAAAAGGGGTTCAAAAACTCCACCGTTGGCATCAAAACAGGCACAGTATAAAATCGTGTCTTCAGTTCCCAAAAACTCAGAAACCTTTTCTTCCAGCTGCTTGTGAATAGATTGTGTTCCGCAAATAAAGCGTACCGAAGAAAGTCCGAATCCCCAATCGTTCATAATGTCCTGCGCAGCTTTAACCACCTCCGGATTGTTGGCCAGGCCGAGGTAATTGTTGGCACAAAAATTCAGCACCGACTCGCCGGTCGACACTGCAATTTCAGAACTTTGCGAAGTCGTAATGATACGTTCACTTTTATATAATCCCTGCTCTTTTAATTCTTCAAGCGTGTTTCTTAGGTCGTTCTTAATTTTTCCGTACATGATTTCAATTGTTTGTTAAACCAATACACAAAGTAATGGAAAGCAATAGTATTAAACATTGATAAAAGGCAGATTATTATGAATCGCACTTCTATCGGCATAGGGAAACACAATCATTAAAATCTTCTATCTTTGCACCGAATAAAAAAACGACAGAATGAGCGACAAAAAAGTACGGGTACGATTTGCCCCAAGTCCAACCGGGCCATTGCATATGGGCGGCGTGCGAACAGCTTTATTTAATTACCTGTTTGCAAAGAAACACGGTGGCGAATTTATACTCCGAATTGAAGATACCGACCAAACCCGTTTTGTTCCGGGTGCCGAAAATTATATTACTGAAAGCCTGAACTGGTGCGGATTAACACCGGTTGAAGGCCCAGGAATTGGTGGCGATTTTGGCCCTTACCGTCAGAGTGAGCGGAAAGAGTTGTATAAAAAATATGCCGATCAGCTGGTAGAAAGCGGCTGGGCGTATTATGCTTTTGACACTCCGGAAGAAATTGATGCGTTACGCAAAGAGGCTGAAGCCAATAAGGAAACTTTCTCGTACGGAATTGGAACACGCGACAACCTGAATAACTCGCTCAAATTATCAGCAGAAGAGGTTCAGCAAAAAATAGCAGCAGGCGAAGCTTATGTAATTCGTTTTAAAATGCCTGCTGATACCGACGTTTCGGAAGACGATCTGATTCGTGGTAACGTAACTTTTAACACCACAAAAAGTCTCGACGACAAGGTGCTATTTAAATCGGACGGAATGCCAACTTACCACCTGGCTAATGTGGTTGACGATCATTTGATGGAGATCTCGCACGTTATTCGTGGCGAAGAGTGGTTACCATCGATGCCGCTGCACGTTTTATTATACAAAGCTTTGGGCTGGGAAGAAACCAAACCACGATTCGCCCACCTTCCGTTGATTTTAAAACCCGTTGGAAAGGGTAAACTCAGCAAACGCGATGGCGACAAATTGGGATTCCCGGTGTTTCCACTGTTGTGGACTGATCCAAAAACCGGGAACATTTCCCGTGGATACCGCGAAGACGGTTATTTCCCCGAGGCTTTTATTAACCTGCTGGCGTTATTGGGTTGGAATCCGGGAACAGAACAGGAATTCTTCTCGCTGGAAGAACTGGGAGAAATCTTCAGCCTTGAGCGCGTAGTGAAATCGGGATCACGTTTTGATCCGGAAAAAGCCAAATGGTTCAACAAACATTATTTCCAGGAGAAATCTATAGACGAACTTGCTGTATTATTCAAACCTGTACTTGCTGAAAAAGGAGTGGAAGCTTCAGATGAAAAAGTAAAAGTAGTAGTTGCCGAGATTAAAGAACGTTGCGAATTTGTTTCTGAGCTGTGGGATCAGAGCAGTTACTTTTTTGTGGCTCCGACTGATTACGATGCTAAAACCGTAAAAAAACGCTGGAAAGAAAATACTCCGGCCCAGTTGACTGAAATCGTAAACGTTTTTGAAACCGTTGAAAACTGGAAAGGTGATGCAATAAAAGAAGTATTCTCGGCTTTTATGACGGAAAAAGAATGGGGATTTGGTGCCATTATGAATCCGCTGCGCCTTGCACTTGTTGGTGGCAATATGGGACCCGATTTGTTTGTTATTTGTGAACTACTGGGCAAAGACGAAAGCATTACCCGCGTAAAAACAGCTATTGAAAGGATTTAAATTTGATAATTACCACTTTCATTTTCCAATAAACAGAGATAAAGCAAATGAATTAAAAGATTGTATAATTTAGGTAGAGTTTGTCTTAATGCTAAAACAGACTCTTTTTTTCCAGTCGATTAAAAGAAACTCCCGGTTTTATCTTCATGGTAGCTATTCGGATTCCTCGTAGGCTCTGCTGCGAGGAGTTTCAATACTTTTTTAGTACTCAAAGCTTGGAGAGAAAAAGTATCTTCCGTCTGAAAAGACATTTTCTAAATCTGGTTTAGGAACCTAAAGTTAGAAGTATATGATAAAGGTGCATTGATAATTGGATGCCCATCCCTGTAACCATTTCCCCCATCCTGTTGCAACATTGCCGAATCCTGTTTAACAGGACGGGTAAGAACTTAACAGGATGAGAAAAAAAGGTAACAGGACGTCGCAAAAACCAACAGGGAAGCCCAAAAGTTATCAGGACGCGATAAAAATGGTACAGGACGCCATAAAAGTTAACAGGACGGCTCGGGATGTAACAGGACGCTATTAGTCAGTAAATTACAGGGCTATTTAAACGACTGTTAAAAGGCATTGTGCTGCAATGTAAATTATTTGTAATAAGCTTTTTAGTCGGTTTTAATTAAGGCCTGTTTCATCCTCGCCACCCATCAAAATTTTTCTATATTTGCATGTTTTTTAAAATCAGTGGATTATAAGGTATTACTATGAGTAATAAATTTCAGGAATATAAGCAGTTAGATTTAGCACAGATAAACAAGGATGTGCTTGCACGTTGGGAGAATGACGATACCTTTCATAAAAGTATTTCAACCCGCGAAGGGCACGAAACATTTGTATTTTACGAAGGACCGCCATCGGCAAACGGAATGCCGGGTATTCACCACGTGATGGCGCGTGCCATAAAAGATATTTTTTGTCGCTACAAAACCATGAAAGGTTTTCGTGTTCACCGTAAAGCGGGTTGGGACACACATGGTTTGCCGGTGGAATTGAGCGTTGAAAAAGCGCTGAACATTACAAAAGACGATATAGGTAAAAAAATTACCGTTGAAGAATATAGCAATGCCTGCCGTAAAGAGGTGATGAAATACACCCGCGAGTGGGAGGAACTGACCCGTAAAATGGGTTACTGGGTAAATATGGACGATCCGTATATTACTTACGAAAACCAATATATTGAGTCGGTTTGGTGGTTGCTGAAACAAATTTATAACAAAGGCTTGTTGTACAAAGGCTACACCATTCAGCCTTATTCGCCGGCAGCCGGAACAGGTTTGAGCTCGCACGAATTGAACCAGCCGGGTTGTTACCGCGATGTAAAAGATACAACCGCAATTGCCCAGTTTAAAGCCACACGAAACGAAAAATCAGAGTTCCTTTTCGAAGGAGTAGAAACCGATTTGTACTTCCTGGCCTGGACAACAACTCCATGGACATTGCCATCGAACACGGCTTTGTGTGTGGGGCCAAAAATCAAATATGTAAAAGTTCGTTCCTTTAATCCATACACCGGCGATCCGGTTACGTTGATTCTGGCGAAAGACTTGTTCCCTGTTTATTTCAATTCGAAAAATGCCGAGCTGGCAATGGAAGATTATAAACCGGGCGACAAAAAAATACCTTATAAAGTGCTTGCCGAATATACCGGCGAGGAGTTAAAAGGCATTCAGTACGAACAGTTGATTGATTGGGTAAAACCTGAAGGCAAAGCTTTTGAAGTTATTACCGGTGATTTTGTGACCATTGAAGACGGTACCGGAATCGTACACATTGCGCCTACTTTTGGTGCCGATGACGACCGCGTTGCCAAACAACACGGAATTTCGCCGCTGGTAGTCTTAGATACCGAAGGAAAACGTCAGGCTTTGGTAGATAAAAAAGGACGTTTTTACCCAACTATCGATCTCGATCCGGAGTTTGTTGAAAAGTATGTAAATACAGAAACTTATCACGAGTTTGCCGGCCGTTCGGTGAAGAATGAATACGACGATAAACTGGAAGAAGATGCTTCAACCGTTGACGTTGACATTGCCGTAATGCTGAAACAGCAGAACAAGGCTTTTAAAATTGAGAAACACGTTCACAGTTATCCGCACTGCTGGCGCACCGACAAACCGGTATTGTATTATCCGCTTGATTCGTGGTTCATCAAATCAACCGCGGTGAAGGACAAAATGGTGGAGCTAAACAATACCATTAACTGGAAACCAAAATCAACAGGAACCGGTCGCTTCGGAAACTGGCTGGAAAACCTGGTGGATTGGAACCTTAGCCGTTCGCGTTTCTGGGGAACCCCGCTGCCAATTTGGAGAACAGAAGATAGTTCGGAAGAGATTTGTATCGGTTCGATGGAAGAACTGATGACAGAAATAGATAAAGCGGTTGAAGCCGGATTTATGACAGAAAATCCATTTGCCGAGTTTAAGGTTGGCGATTACAATAAAGCTAACTATGAAAAAATCGATCTGCACAAATCGCATGTCGATAATATTATTCTGGTTTCACCATCAGGACAAAAAATGGAGCGCGAAGCTGACCTGATTGATGTTTGGTTCGATTCAGGTGCGATGCCTTTTGCGCAACGTCATTATCCTTTCGAGTGGAAAGAGAATTTCAAAGATGTGTTCCCGGCTGATTTTATTGCCGAAGGTGTTGACCAGACACGTGGTTGGTTCTTCACATTGCATGCAATCGCGACAATGATCGATGAATCGGTAGCATTCAAAAATATTATCTCAAACGGACTGGTACTGGATAAAAACGGCGTGAAAATGTCGAAACGTCTGGGTAATGCTGTCGATCCGTTCGAAACTATCGATAAATACGGTTCCGATCCACTGCGCTGGTACATGATTACCAATGCACAGCCCTGGGATAACCTGAAATTTGATATCGACGGTGTTGAAGAAGTAAAACGTAAGTTCTTCGGAACACTATACAATACCTACAATTTCTTTGCATTGTATGCCAATGTTGATGGCTTTAAATATGCAGAAGAAGAAATTCCGATGGAACAACGTCCGGAGATCGATCGTTGGATCATTTCGTTACTGAACTCGCTGATTAAAGAAGTGGGCGACAGTTACGAAAATTACGAGCCAACACGTGCTGGTCGTGCCATTTCGGAGTTTGTAACCGAGAACCTGAGTAACTGGTTCGTACGTTTAAGCCGCAAACGTTACTGGGGTGGCGAATATTCTGCCGACAAGATTTCTGCTTACCAAACGCTGTACACATGTTTGGAGGTTGTGGCCAAATTAATGTCGCCAATTGCGCCGTTTTATGCCGACCTGCTTTACAACGACTTGAATAAAGCAACAGGTAAAGCTGAAAATCAGAGCGTACACTTAGTCGATTTCCCGGCTTACACCGAGGAATTGATCGACAAAGACCTCGAAGAAAAAATGGCCATTGCGCAAAAAGCTTCTTCTATGATTTTGGCACTGCGCCGTAAAGAGAAGTTGAAAGTACGCCAGCCGCTTGCTAAAATTATGGTTCCGGTATTAAATCCGCACTTTAAAGAGCAGTTTGAAGCGGTTTCAAATATCATTTTGGCAGAAGTTAACGTTAAAGAAGTAGAGTTCTTAACCGACACGGCCGGGGTGATCAAAAAGAAAATCAAGCCGAATTTTAAAGCGCTTGGTCCGAAGTACGGAAAAATGATGAAACAAATTGCCGGGGCAGTGAATCAACTGGATCAGGATGCGATCTCAGCTTTTGAAGGCACTGGCGAGTATGAGTTGACAGTTGGAGATGAGAAAATCATGCTGTCGTTGGACGATGTTGAAATTCAAACCGAAGATATTCCGGGATGGACGGTAGCCACCGAAGGACAGATGACAATCGCTTTGGATATTAACCTGACCGATGAGTTGAAACAAGAGGGAATTGCGCGTGAGTTTATCAACAAAATACAGAACTTACGAAAGGAAAGTGATTTTGAAGTAACCGACCGGATTAACTTGCGTATTGCAAAACACGAGGAGTACAATGTAGCGGTTGAAAACTACAAAGATTACATTTGTGTGCAAACACTTGCCGATAGTCTTGAATTGGTTGAAAATACTGACTCGGAAAAGGCAAATGAAGTGGAAATTGACAAAGATGTAACAGCCAAAATTGAGATAGAAAAGGTTGTATAAATAATTGTCAACAGGTACTGAAAAAGATGGACTTTTTTATTACTTTAGGGCCTTGTTGAAAAACGAGAGAGGAACTTAAAAACCCAAAAACTATGGGAGACAAAAACAGATATTCGGATGAGGAGTTGATGGAATTCAAAAAAATCATTCTTGATAAACTTGAAAAAGCCCAGGAAGATTATAAAATGTACAAAAATTCCATAACTCAAAGTGATGGTAATGATATCTCAGATACATCACCCACGTTTAAAGTATTGGAAGAGGGCGCCGCTACCCTTTCTAAAGAGGAAGCCGGGAAATTAGCACAGCGCCAGTTAAAATTTATTCAGCACCTACAAGCTGCTCTTGTTCGTATCGAAAATAAAACTTACGGTATTTGTCGCGATACCGGAAAATTAATTGCCAAAGAAAGATTGCGTGCAGTTCCTCATGCAACACTTAGTATTGATGCGAAACAAGGAAAATAATAAGTAAAAGAAAAAGAATTGGAATTGCTCTTCGAAAAAACTAAACAGAGATTTCGAAGAGCATTTCTGTTATAAAGGATTAGCATATGTCGCGTTCCGTAAAGTCACTGATAATTATATTCTCCATTTTAATCGTCGATCAGGTTTTAAAGTTTTGGATTAAAACGAACCTGATGATCGGGGATGAGATTGTAGTTTTTAAGGATTGGTTTATTCTTCATTTTGTTGAGAATAACGGGATGGCCTTTGGCTTTGAGTTTGCAGGTGAATACGGGAAAATGTTTTTAAGTGTTTTTCGTATTGTTGCCGTTATAGCCATTGGTTGGTATCTGTTTAAATTGTCCAAACAAAAAGAAGTACCATTTGGCTTTGTAGCCTGCATTGCACTTATTTTTGCCGGTGCCATCGGAAATATAATCGACAGTCTTTTCTACGGAATAATATTCAATCATAGTTACGGACAAGTGGCTTCACTTTTTCCTGCCGAAGGCGGTTACTCCAGCTTCCTGCACGGAAGAGTAGTTGATATGTTCTATTTCCCGCTGGTTGAAGGTCGCTATCCGGAGTGGATCCCAAGAGTTGGAGGCAATCCGTTTATCTTTTTCCGTCCGGTATTTAATATCGCCGATTCGGCGATTACCGTTGGAATCTTTTCAATTTTATTGTTCTACCGCAAGTATTTTAACAAGATCGAGGAGAATAAAAGCGAAAACGAAAACGCTGAAGCGGAGCAAACAGTTCAATAAATTCACGTTCAGGTTAAGCACTATTTACCTTTATGCAGAGGGATTTGCTAACAGCCACAAAATCACTCATTTTGTTTTACCTTTGCAAAATCATACGATTTCAGAAAAATTATGAGTCAACTTTATATCTATAATACGCTGAGCCGAAAAAAGGAAGCGTTTAAACCGCTGGTTGAAGGTCGCGTTGGTTTATACGTATGTGGACCAACCGTTTACAGCAACTCGCACCTGGGGCATGCCCGCCCGTTTATCACTTTCGATTTGTTGTACCGCTACCTTACTTTCCTCGGAAACAAGGTGCGTTACGTGCGCAACATTACCGATGTTGGCCATCTTGAAGATGAAGAAGCAGAACGTGGTGAAGATAAAATTTCGAAGAAAGCACGTTTGGAGCAGCTGGAGCCAATGGAAGTGGTTCAGAAATATATGAACACTTTCCATCGAAACATGGACGATCTGAATGTTACGCCGCCAAGTATTGAGCCGCGAGCTTCAGGCCATATCATCGAGCAAATTCAGGTGATTGAAGGGATTTTGAAAAACGGATACGCATACGAGGCCAATGGTTCGGTTTATTTCGATGTGGAGAAATACAACAACGATTACAGCTACGGAAAACTTTCCGGTCGTAATCTGGATGATATAAAAACCAATACCCGCAAATTAGACGGGCAGGATGAAAAGAAAAACTCGTTTGATTTTGCCTTGTGGAAAAAAGCGGCACCCGAGCACATTATGCGCTGGCCTTCGCGCTGGAGTGATGGTTTCCCTGGCTGGCACCTCGAGTGTTCGGCAATGAGTACAAAATATTTGGGCGAGCAGTTTGATATTCACGGTGGCGGAATGGATTTAACTTTTCCGCACCACGAGTGTGAGATTGCACAAAATACAGCATGTCGCGGACAGGAATCGGTACGTTACTGGATGCATAATAACATGATTACCATTAACGGACAGAAAATGGCGCGCTCGCTGGGTAACTTCATCACCTTAGATGAATTGTTTACCGGCACACACGAAATTCTGGAGCAGGCCTATTCACCAATGACCATTCGCTTCTTTATTTTGCAGGCACATTACCGTAGTACTATCGACTTCTCGAATGAAGCGTTACAAGCCTCAGAAAAAGGGCTGGAACGTTTAATGGCGGCCATGAAAACATTGGGAGAACTTACTGCTTCTGATGCTTCAACAGTGGATATTGCTTCTTTAAAAGAAAAATGCTTTGCCGCTTTAAGTGATGATTTAAACAGCCCGATAGCTATCGCGCACCTTTTTGATGGCGTAAGAATGATTAACTCGGTTAAAGCCGGCACTGAGAAGATTTCAGCAGATGACCTGGAAGATTTGAAAGCCTTTTACAACGCAGTGGTTTTTGATGTACTCGGATTAAAAGAGGAAGGTGAAGCCGGCGGTGGAAGCAACGAAGTATTGGCAAATGCAGTTGAGCTGCTCATTAACCTGCGGAAGGATGCAAAAGCTAATAAGGATTGGGGAACTGCTGATAAAATTCGCGATGAGTTAAATGCCATCGGCGTGGAGTTAAAAGACACCAAAGACGGTGTGGAGTGGAGCCTTAAATGAATGATGAATGTAGAATGAAGAATTTCGATTAAGGATTTTTGATTTCAGATCTTCCGATATTAATCATTACTCGAAATTCGCAAATCAAATAGATATGTTTTCAGGAATTGTAGAAGAATACGGAACTGTTGTAGCCGTTGAAAAGGATCAGGAAAATGTGCATTTTACGCTGACCTGTTCGTTTGCCGACGAGCTGAAAGTTGACCAGAGTTTATCGCACAACGGCGTGTGTTTAACCGTTGTATGGGTGGATAAATCTGAAAAGAAATACAAAGTTACTGCCATTAAAGAAACGCTGATCAAGTCGAATCTTGGCTTGTTGGAAGTGGGCTCGAAAGTAAATTTGGAGCGCAGCATGATGATGAATGGCCGTTTGGATGGCCACATTGTTCAGGGGCACGTTGACCAAACAGCAAAGTGTGTGAAAATTGAAGAAGCCGACGGAAGCTGGTATTACACTTTTGAATACGACTTTGATCTGGACAAAGCCAAACAAGGTTATATGACCGTTGAAAAAGGATCGGTAACGGTTAATGGAGTAAGCCTAACCGTGGTAAACTCTAAAGACAATTCTTTCCAGGTTGCCATTATTCCTTTCACGCAGGAAGTTACCAATTTCCACACCTTTGAAGTGGGATCGGTTATCAATCTTGAGTTTGATATTATCGGGAAATACCTGAGTAAATTGAATTCGTACAGCAAATAGAAAAACCATATAGAGTTTTAAGAAGGTCCGTATTGCGGGCCTTTTTTGTATCAAATTTTATAAGCAGGATAAAAGAAAGAATGTTCACGCAGAGAACCCTAATTTCGTCGCAAAGCACACGAAGTCATGTTTAATACTTATATCATCTTTGCGAGCTTCGCGCTTCTTCATTTCTTTGCGTGAAAAACTATTTTTATCCTTCCGTTTCTGTTGGTCTTAAGCCGAAATCATGTTTATATTTTGTGAACATAAGTCTGGTCATCCTGTTGTTAATAGAAAAAATAACTAACTTTTCAGAATGAAACAAACAGCATTAATAACCGGGGCATCAAAACGTATTGGTCGATCGTTAACAGAGCACCTTGCAGAACAGGGTTGGAATGTTGTGGTACACTACAATTCTTCAGCAAAGGGAGCGAATGAACTGGTTGCAGAACTTGAAACAAAATATCCTGATCAGCAATTCATAGCAGTGCAAGCCAACCTTGCAGAAGTAGATGAGGTAGTTGCATTAATCCCAAAACTGGCCGCCCAAAACATCAAAGTTGATCTGCTGGTAAATAATGCTTCGGTTTTTGATCGTGGTTACCTGAAAGACACGTCGGTTGAGCTATTTGATGCACAGATAGATGTTAACCAAAAAGCTCCTTTTTTTCTTATCCGTGACTTTGCCAACTATTATAAAACAGGTAACATCATTAATTTTGTTGATACACGAATAACAGCAAATGCATCAAATTTTGCTGCATATTCCATCTCAAAAAAGGCATTGTGGGAGCTCACAAAAATGGCTGCTTTGGAATTTGCCCCGAATATTCGGGTAAATGCCATTGCTCCCGGTGTTACACTTCCGCCCGAAGACGAAGATGAGGACTATCTGGAAAAGCTGGCGCAAGGAATTCCGATGAAAAAACCCGGTGGAGTTGAGCCAATTTTGAAAAGTTTGGATTATATTTTGGAAAACGATCACCTTACCGGACAATTATTATTTGCCGACGGTGGTGAAAACCTTGGAAAAAATCGTTAAGTATGGCTAGAATACGTGTAAAAAATCTGCTAATCAGAACCTACATCGGATTTAATCCTGATGAATTGGTGAATAAACAGGATGTTTTAATTAACCTCGAAATTGAAACAGATATTCCTGAATCGGCTCTGGAATCGGACGAACCCGAAGATATATTCAACTATAAAGTGATCACCAAAAAAATAATCGCTTTAGTTCAGGAGGGGCGGTTTAAATTGTTGGAAGTGCTCACCAAAAAAATTCTTGATACAATAATGGAAGACAAAAAAGTAAAGTGGGCCCGCGTTGAGGTGGATAAACCACATGCCTTGCGTTTTGCCGAATCGGTATCAATGGAAATGGAGGCTTCACGTTCTTAGTGATAATCTCACTCTGAGTGAGGTTATCACTAGCATATAAATAGATTAACATGGATATAGAATCCGGATTTTATTACCACATTTATAACAAGGGAAATAACTGTGCGCCAATTTTCTTTAACGAGAAAAACTATTTCTTTTTTCTACAAAAAATAAAGCAATATCTTACTCCATATGTATCTATTATTGCATGGTGTTTAATGCCGAATCATTTCCATTGGGTTGTTTATGTTCACAAAGAGAAAATAGAGTTGCCCAATAGTGATACCCTCACTCCGAGTGAGGGTATCACTAGGTACCGAACAATCAATCAGTCTATTGGAATTTTATTGAGATCTTATACGCGAGCCATTCAAAAACAAGAAGGTATTTCGGGCTCTTTATTTCAGAAACATACAAAAGCTAAAGTATTGATCGATGAGGTTGCCATTGAGCCAGCATATTGGAATACTACATTTGGAACGACAGTCGATTTTTCCGAGAAGAAATCATATTTGGAGACGTGTGTTGAATATGTACATAATAATCCGGTATATTCAAAATTGGTGGATAAAGCAGAAGATTGGGAATACTCTTCTTATAGAGATTATTTAGGAATGAGAAAAGGAAAACTAATAGATATTGAAATGATTCGCCGGGATGGACTTATTGATACCCTCACTTCGAGTGAGAGCATCAATCTTGTGATTATCGGCATAGGTTCGAACATAAATGCAGACGAGAATATCGCCAAAATGCTAGAAATACTGAAAAAAGAGGCAACTGTAATTCAGGTTTCATCTCTGACAAAAACCAAGCCCATTGGAATTGAAAACCAGGCCGATTTCACAAACGGTGCAGTTAAAATTAGCACAAATCTGGACAGAGATGATTTGAATAAGCGTCTCAAACAAATTGAAGATCAGATGGGGCGTGACCGGTCAGTGGCTAAATTCGGGCCACGAAATATTGATTTGGATATTACAGTTTGGAATGGAGAGGTTGTGGATGAAGATTATTACACCCGCGATTTTCTTCGTAAAAGTGTTGATGAATTGGGTGGAATAAAAGAAAAGTAAGGTTAAACTATCAATTTAACGTGATAGATTAACCTTATTATATTACTTGTTGTTCTTTACAAACAGTTCGTTTAAACCTGAAATACCTCCAACTTCTTCAAGATCGGTAACTACAAAATCGGCACCACCTTCAGCCAGTTCCTTCTCGTTGTTTTCGCGGGCAATACCAAGGGTTAAGCCAAATTTGCCTTTGGCACCGGCCTGAACTCCCGAAACAGCATCTTCAACTACAATGGCTTTTGCCGGAGTAGATTCCAACATATCGCAGGCAGTGGTAAAAATATCCGGTTCAGGTTTGCCATGTAATCCCAGCTCTGCCGAAACAACACCGTCAACGCGGGCTCCAAACATTTTTAGCATGTCAACAGCTTCCAAAACCGGTGCACAGTTTTTGCTCGACGATGCAACGCCCAGTTTTATACCGGCTTCTTTCAAATCGGTTAGCATTTGGGCTGTGGATTCGTAAACCTCAACACCATCACGTGCAATTACTTCGTTAAAAGCTTCGTTTTTTCGGTTACCAAGGCCACAAATGGTTTCCATGCCCGGTGCATCCGATGGATCGCCAAATTCAATGTTAATATCTCGCGATTCTAAAAACGATGCAACTCCCTTGTAACGTGGTTTTCCATCAACAAAAGCCAGGTAATCGCTTTGCGTAAATTCCTTAAAAGTTTCCCCTTTCTCTTCAGCGTGTTTTTGCAGGTATTCGTCGAACATCTTCTTCCATGCCGCGGCGTGCGTTATGGCTGTCTTGGTAATTACACCGTCCATGTCGAAAATAACTGCTTCAAATGCTAAGTTTCCCATTTTCAATTTCTTTTTCTTATTTGCCGCAAAATTAGGCATTTATTACAGACAAGGATTTAAAATTGGTTAAAACTGATATTTATCGTGTTGCAAATCAGTTTAAGCACATTAAATTTGTAGTGTAGTTAAATCTAAAAGTCATGATTAAATTTTTAATGGCTATCTACCTCCACAACAGAAGTTTCCTGAATATCAAAAACAGGGACGCTTTTAGAATGTAGATTTCAGATTAACGATTTAGGATTTCAGATTTCTTCTGAAGTTTACGATCGTAAGTTTCATTTCATAAATCATTTTATTTTCTAAGACGAACAACGATTTTGAATTGTATGGTTAGTTTTATTAGCTCCATCGCAAATCATCATTCGTTGATCATCATTCATAATTCATATTTATATGGAATTACCATTTGCAGAATCATATAAAATAAAGATGGTGGAACCCATCTATAAAAGTACGCGTGAACAACGCGAAGAATGGATTAAACAAGCTAACTACAATCTTTTTAATTTAAGAAGCGAGCAGGTTTTTATTGATTTGTTGACCGACAGTGGAACCGGTGCAATGAGCCAGAATCAGTGGGCCGCAATTATGACCGGCGATGAAAGTTATGCCGGATCATCTTCGTATTACCACTTAAAAGATGCAATAAAAAACATCCTTGGTTTTGATTATTTTCTTCCTACTCACCAGGGCCGTGCTGCCGAAAATGTATTGTTTTCGGTGTTGGTAAAAGAAGGAAACGTGGTTCCCGGCAATAGTCATTTCGACACCACAAAAGGGCATATTGAATACCGGAAAGCGTCGGCTGTTGATTGTACAATTGATGAGGCTTTTGATACTGAATCGTTGCACCCGTTTAAGGGAAACATCGATTTGGAGAAGCTGGAAGCCGTTTATTCAACACATCCGGCGGAGCAAATTCCAATGGTGATTGTAACGCTAACCTGTAACACGTCGGGAGGACAGCCGGTATCCATGCAAAATCTTCGCGATGTACATGAACTGTCGAAAAAATACGGTATTAAAGTGGTATTCGACTCGGCTCGTTTTGCAGAAAATGCCTGGTTTATTCAACAACGCGAAGATGAATATCGTAATAGCTCGATTAAAGAAATTGTAGCTGAGATGTTTTCGTATGCCGATGCCATGACTATGAGTAGCAAAAAGGACGGCATTGTTAATATTGGCGGATTTCTTGCCATGAAGGAGGAGGAACTGCTGAAACAGGCTTCGGTTTTTAATATCATGTTTGAAGGTTTCAATACTTACGGCGGAATGGCAGGACGTGATATGAACGCGCTGGCTGCTGGCCTGGACGAAGTAACAACAGGTTATTTTCTTGAAAACCGTATTCAGCAAGTTGCATATTTAGGTAACCGTTTAATAGAATGGGGAATTCCGGTGCAGAAACCTATTGGCGGACATGCTGTTTTTGTTGATGCCAAGAAATTTTTGGGGCACGTTCCGAAAGAAGAATACATTGCACAAACACTGGCTATTGAATTGTACCTCGAGGCAGGAGTTCGTGGTGTTGAAGTAGGAACCTTGCTGGCAGATCGTGATCCGCTTACGCGCGAAAACCGTTATCCAAAACTTGAAATGCTTCGTTTGGCAATTCCTCGCCGAACTTACACTAACAATCACATGGATGTGGTGGCTGTGGCGTTAAAAAATATCTTTGATCGAAGGGAAGAGATCGATCACGGTTACCGGATTAAAAAGGAAGCGCCAATAATGCGTCACTTTTCTGTGGAACTGGAACATGCTGAAAAAGAACATAAAAAATAATTGGAGAATCTAGAGCTGATCAGCGTAATGATGGGTGAATTCTTTAAAACTTAAAGCATAGGATTCGCCCATTGTTTTTTCATATTTTGAACAGAACGACTCGAAATTGAATTTGGCTAAGTGCGAGTTGTTTGTTTTCTGCAATCCCCAAATTTGAAGGTAAAGCGCTTCTTCGTTCAGGTCGTCGTAGTCTAAAATTCGTTGCGATACCTTTTCAACTTCTTTGGGTTTGTTTTCTTTTTTATAATCGGATGCCAGCTTTAACAGGTTGTCAATTACCTGGTTGCCGGTAAATCCTCTTACTTCGTCGAGCCATGGCCAGTTGACGTCTTTTAATAGCCGCCCTTTTTTTACCAAATGGAAAAAAAGTTGTAACTGCTGTCGCGACATACCTTCAGGTATTTTACAGAGATTAAATGCCTCCACATAATCGCAGAAAAAGTCTTCCGACAGATTTAAATGTAAATAGCCATTTTGCGACGTGATTTCTACTTTGTTGAAAAGTGCCAGAATCTTGCGCAATTTATTGAGCGTAACCGCACGGTTGTTCGCCACTTTTTTGGCTTCAATTCCGTACCACAAGGTTTCGTTCACATCAGGAATAGGTGCCCCGATTCCATTCTTCATACTGTAGATCAGAGTGTATATAAACAGCTCTCTCACTTTCGGAGTGAAAAGATCAGAAACGTCTTCGTTGTTGTTATTGATGGCTTTGAACTCGCCAAAAAGCTGAATTTGATTTTTTGTTGGTGTTTCAGGTTTATTGACTAAAATCGATTGTTTTCGGGCGTTCATTTTTCGAAGTAGAATAAAAATGAAAATCAGGAAAACAAATGCGATAGAAGCCAGAATAATGACGATGTTTCGGGTTGACAACAAAGTTGCCGGGGTTTCTGCCGGTTCGTAAATAATTTCTTCATCCAGTGCCAGCCGGTTTATTTCTTCGTTACCCAACGGGCGGTTCCAAATATACAGGTTGTCGATGTAACCCCTCAGGCTGGCGCCGCCAGAAAGAGCACTGCCAATAAAAATGTCGTTAGTGCCGGAATACGGAGGGTGCCCATCAGAGCCGCCAACATACTGGCCGTTAACAAAAATAGCTTGCTGTCCAGTTTCTAAAATATAGCGCCACGTAAGGTGGTACCATCTGTTGGTTTCCAGTAACTCATCCGACATAAAATCGTTGGCCCAAAGTCCAAAATATGGATGCCCGGATCGCAAAACCAGGTGAAGTCCTCTTCGGTATCCTGTTTCGTCATTGCCGAGAATTGCATTATCTCCGAATTCCAGAATATCGATAAATTTTACAAAACAGCTGATTGTAAAACTACTGTTTGGCAGGTCGTACAGTTCAGGATGACCTAAATTAACATTGGCATTTTCAGGTAAACGAAGTACACTTCCACGATCAATATCCTGGCTAAAAGTGAAACCGTTTCCATCAAAATTGCGTTCAGGATTTACTACGTCAGATAACTCATTTTCGAAATGAAAACTGGCCATCAATCCACGGTTAAGCGATAGCGGGGTTGCCAGAATGGAATATTGTTCCGGTTTCACCATCTCTGCAGTAATGGTAAGTTGCGAAGGTGTTAAGCTAAATCCGGGAACGAACGGTGTCAGTATCATTTCCTCCCCACCACGAATAGGGAAGCTGAATTTCCCGCCGGTTATCAGTGTTTCGGCATTTTTCCAGAAAACACGTTCAAAGTTTTTGCCAACTGTGCGAACCTGGCCTTTTACTGCCTCAAATGAATTCAGTTGTTCAATGATAAAACCAAAATTGTAAATGCTGCTTTCAACAAAAAGGAAATTGGGTTTCTTCCCATATTTGGTCCAGCTCTCCAGCAAGAAGTTAATATATTCAGGAAACAGGTTTCTGTTAACCAACGAGGTGGAAACACCTGTTGGCAAACGGTCGAAATTACTGATTTTGAATAGTTCTTTGTTGATATTTGATTCCCGTTTCAGAATAGCAGAATTCGGGGTGATTTGACTGGCTCCGATTTCCAGAGCATAATTGGACGTTTCATGTAAAATACGACTGTCGTTTTGTATGTCACCCTCAACAAAAAATATAACTCTGCGGTTGGCTTGCACCAGGTATTCAATGGATGGCCAGCGTTCGCCCTGTGGCAAATAAAAAATCTGATTAGAGAGACGTGAGGCATTTATCACCGAATCCAATACATGTACATTGCCAGAATAGTTAATGAAAACAGGAATTATTTTGGACTCCTCATTTTGCAGTAGAAGTTCTATCTTTTCAAGAATTTCAGAAAACGGAATAGTACTGTTTGTGAGATTGATTTCTGCGTTATCGGAATTTATAGCTAATTCAATCCCGGTCCAGTTATTGTCTTTTATAAAGTCGAAAAGCCGGTTGCTTCTATATTCGGCAGGCGTTAATTGTCCTATCAAAAATGAATTGTCGGCAAAGTCGTTGGCCTTTCCTTGCAGAAAAAAGAAAAATCCGCAAAAAAGCAATAAGAATAGCTTCAATCTTATCTTCAGCAGCATCTTATATGTTTTTTCCAGTTGAATGATAATGTCCTTAATTTGATATTATTTTCAGTCCAAATATATTAAAATATACGAAATATGATATTTTTTGTCTAAAAAATAATTAGGAATAAAGTACTTTTTAATCAAATAGTTACAAAATAAATTAAGATGAAATTAAGACGTCGTTAAGACATATTTAGCATCGATATTAAGAAGCAGCTAATTGCGCGCGCGTATAATTGCAGTTCAAATTGACTACGAATGACTGATAAGACGATTAAACGCAAGCATTATATGCTGTTTATTGCGGGAGGGCTGAGTGTAATACTCTTTTTGCTGTTATTTAATAAAACCGTTGACTATACTTCAACAAACGAATTTTGTAATTCGTGTCATGTACATGAACATGCCGAAACCAGTTGGAAACTTTCGGTTCATCACAATACATCAAGTGGCGTATCTACAAAATGTGTTGATTGCCATCTACCTCCTGAGGATCAAACCGCCCGTTTTCTGACCCGAAAAGCTTATCATGGAATTCATGATTTTTATGCTTACCTCACTATGGATCCCGAAGAAATTGATTGGGCAGCCAAACGATCTGTTGAAGCATCAAAACGTTTTGTTTACGAAGACGGATGTTTGAAATGTCACACAAATATGTTCCCTACCACCCTGAATGAACAAGGAAGTTTGCAACATATAAAATATATCCGCGATCCGGAAAATAATTCATGTATGCAATGTCATCATGATGTTGGCCATTATCGTGGCGAAACCAACTTGCTGGTTGGATTGGAGGAAACGGTTGATCCAACTGAAATCTATACCGAGCCAGCAGAAGTTAAAGCTTTTGAAACTTTTGAAGAACAGATTCCGGGAACGGCAGTATCGTTTAAAATGATTGCTATTCCGGGAGGACAGTTTAAAATGGGTAGTCCGGCTGATGAACCTTATCGCGAGAGAGACGAAGGTCCGGTGCGCGATGTGGAAGTAGGTAATTTTTGGATGGCGGAAATTGAAGTTTCGTGGAATGAATACCTGGCGTTCTTTACCGCAACGGGTTCTCAGGGAAGAAAAGAAGCTGTTGAAGTTGATGAAGAAACCGATGGCGTTTCGGGAGCAACACCTCCATGGGGAGCACCTGATCAGGGCTGGGGAAAAGGAACACGCCCCGCTATTACCATGAGTCATCATGCGGCACAAACTTATTGTCGTTGGCTGACGCAGGAAACGGGAAGAAAATACCGTTTGCCAACCGAGGCAGAGTGGGAATATGCAGCACGAGGAGGAACACAAATGCCTTACTTCTTCGAAGGTTCGCCAGAAGATTTTGAAGCCGACGGTTTCTTAAAAAAATTATTTGGTAGCAACAAAGAAGTGATCAATCAATATGTGATATCACAACTGAACAGTCCGAATAAAACGCAGCAACCCGATGCGGTTGAGGCCAATCCTTACGGCTTGAAAAATATGTTGGGTAATGTGGCTGAATTCTGCCTCGATTATTACGACCCGCAGGTATACGGTAAATATCCAAAAGGCGTTGTGAAAAACCCGAGAGGACCGCGAAACGGAATGGAACATGTAGTTCGTGGAGGTTCGTTTCGCAATACACCAAAAGATTTACGCGTAGCTGCACGCGACTTTACAAAAACCGAAGCTTGGTTGGTTACCGATCCGCAAATTCCAAAAAGTATCTGGTGGTATTCTGACACGAAAAGTGTTGGTTTCAGGGTGGTTTGCGAGTACAATGAAGAAATGTTTACAACTGAAAAAAATTAAAACGAAATAAGATGAGTAAAGATCAACTATCACGCAGGAATTTTCTGGAGAAATCAGCATTAATTGGTGCTGCCGGAGTAATTGGTTTAAATGCACTGAGTTCTTGTAAAAACACGACAAAAGAAGTTGATTACGAATTTCCGCCGTTACTTGATCAGGCACCGGACGGGAAAGAATTAAAAGTAGGATTGGTAGGTTGTGGAAACCGGGGGACCGGAGCAGCGTTGAACTTTTTAGCTGCTGGTCATGGTTTGCAGTTGGTTGCACTTGCCGATGTGTTTGAAGATAAGGTTTGGGATTGCCGCGATAAACTGTTGAAACAACGCGTTGAAGTACCTGAAAAAAATTGTTTCTGGGGTTTTGACGCTTATAAAAGTTTGCTGGATGTGGATTTGGATGTTGTTATTTTGGCTACTCCGCCGCATTTCCGCCCTATGCAATTTGATGCTGCCATACAGGCAAAAAAGCATGTATTTCTTGAAAAACCTGTTTGCGTTGACCCGGTTGGAGCGCGCCAGATTATGGCAACTGCTAAAAAAGCTGAGAGCCTGGGACTATCAGTTATTACCGGAACACAACGTCGCCACAGCCGTGATTATAATGAAACTTATCGGCAGGTGGCTTCCGGAGCAATCGGCGAATTGGTTTCAGCAAAAGCATACTGGCTACAATCGCACGTTTGGTTCCGCACCCGCGAAGAGGGATGGAGTGATATGGAATACATGTTGCGCAACTGGAACAGTTTCTGTTGGTTGGGTGGCGATCATATTCTGGATACACACGTACACAATATTGATATTGTAAACTGGTTTATGGGAAAAACTCCCGAATCAGCCATTGGTTTTGGAGGACGCCACCGCAGATTAACCGGTGATCAGTACGATTTCTTCAGCATCGATTTCGATTTTGGAAATGGTATTTCGTCGCACAGTTTCTCGCGCCAGATTGATGGTTGTGCCAACCAGCTTGGCGAGGTGATTATGGGAACAGAAGGTTATACCAACTGTAAAAATACAGTCTTCAATCACGATGGATCTGTAAAATGGACTTACGAATATCCGAAAAATAAAGATGGCCGTTCTACAGGTGTTGTTGCTGTTTCGCCTTACGTGCAGGAGCATATTCATCTGGTAACTTCTATCCGTACAAACAAACCGGTTGTTGAGGCGCACCGTACTGCCGAGTCTACATTGACCGCGGTAATGGGAAGAACTGCCGCTTACACCGGACAAAAAGTAACCTGGGAGGAAATGATGACCTCGAACGAAAAATTAGGTCCGGATAAATACGAGATGGGCCCGGTTGATATGGAATTCCCGATACCAAAACAAGGAACGCAGCATAAAGCATAAAAATAGCATATGAAGCTATCTGTTGTCATACCATTATTTAACGAAAGCGCCGTGTTATCGCTGTTGATAACCGAGGTGCACCAGAACCTGGTGGCTTTGGGCGAGGCTTTCGAAATAGTGTGTGTTGACGACGGAAGTACTGATGATACGCTTAATCAACTTCTTCAAATAAAATCGGAGAAGAAAGAGTTGAAAGTAGTGGCCTTATCACGAAATTTTGGACTGCAGGCTGCAATTGCCGCAGGTTTGGAATATACAATTGGTGAGTTTGTGGTGGTAATGGATGGCGATATGCAGGATCCGCCGGAGTTGATAAAAGAGCTTTACCAAAAGGTACAGGAAACAAAAGGAGACGTAGTGTCTGCAGTTCGTTCGGAACGTGGCGAAAAGCTAAGTAAGCGCTTTTATATCAATATTTTTCATAAAATTTTCAGGAATATTTCGGATGAGAAACAGCTGGAGCAAGCCGGTAATTTTTGCATTATGAGCCGCAAAGCTGTTTCAGCGATTTTGAAATTTACAGAGCACAGTCGTTATTTTCCTGGCATCCGCAATTTTATCGGATTTCAGCACGATACGATTATTTACGATCGGCCTGAACGCGCTGAAGGAATAGCGAAAATGAGTAGCAAGAAATTGTTCTCGCTGGCCGCCGATGCCATTTATTCGTTCTCAAAATGGCCCATAAAACTGTGTTTGTATTTGGGATTACTCGGCGTTGTCGTTTTTCTTTTGGCAATTATTTACACGCTGGTTTCAAAATTTACAGGGCTGGCGCCATTTGGTTGGTCGTCGACATTCTTGGCTATCAGTTTTTTTGGGTCGGTGCAGCTTACTTTTTTGGGGCTCATTGGCGAATACATTTACCGCATTTACAAAGAGGTGCAAAAGCGTCCGGTTTACCTGGTAAAGGAGGTTTATGAATAAATTAACCGACATATTAACTGCACAGAATGTGTTTCGCATCAGCCTGTTTGTGGCTGCTGTGATTTTGCTGTCGTTAGCGCCAAAAGCGGCCGTTAATGTCGATGAAATGTTACATTATCCGCATGCAAAACGAGTAGTAAACTGGTATTATACCGGCGGCGAAGATGCATCAAGTCTGAATACTCCTGTTCACAATCTAAAATATTACGGACAATCGGTTGATAACCTCACTGCATTGATCAATCGTGCTTTTTCCATCGAAAATGAATTTCTGACAAGGCATTTTACAGGTGCTGTATTTTTCTTTTTGCTGCTACTTTTTGCCGGTCTTTTGGGAAAAGAAATAAGCAACTCGTATTGGGTGGCAGCAACTGTAGTTTTATCGCTAATGCTCACGCCGCGATTATTCGGACAGGCATTTGGCAACTTAAAAGATATTCCGTTTGCAGCCGGTTATGTTGCAGGCATTTACTTCATCATAAAATACTTAAAACAATTTCCGAAAGTGACCTGGAAAACAGTGATCGGTCTTGGATTGGCCATCGCTTTTACCTGTTCGGTGCGCATTGGCGGATTAATTCTGTTTGCCTACCTGGGATTGGGAATTGTCGTAATCGTTCTTTCGAAGCCTTTTTTACTTAAATATATCGTTTCAACTAAATCTTGTTTTGTAAGGTTAATGGGCCAGTGGCTGGTAATAGTGCTTTCAGGGTATTTCCTCGGACTATTATTCTGGCCCTATGCCTTGCATGACGTGGTGCGTCATCCGATCGAAAGTTTGTCGGTGATGGAGCATTACAAAATCAGTATTAAACAGTTGTTCGAAGGCGAGGTGATCTGGAGTTCATCGCTGCCGTGGCATTACCTCATAAAATGGATTTTGATAGCAACACCCGAGTTTATTTTACTCGGGACTCTATACTTTGTAGCCTTTTTAACCTATAAATTTTCTAAACCGTTAAGCGAACAACTCATTATTGAGTTGTTCGTCTTTTTTACGCTGCTTTTCCCGGTGGTGTATGTAATTGTTATCGGGTCGAACCTCTACAGCGGATTGCGGCAAATGTTGTTTGTAATTCCGGTGATGGTTGTTTTGGCCGTTACTGGTTTGTTTCAGTTAATAAATCTGGAGCTCAGACAGAAGGTAAAAATTCCGGCAGTAGCACTGTTTTTTGTTTTGATGATTTTGCCCTTTCAGCATCAGGCAAAAACTTTTCCGGCAGATTATATTTATTTCAATGCTGTTTCGGGCGGAAATAAAGCTGCCTGGAGTAATTACGAGTACGATTACTATTTCCATGGAATGAAGAAGGCAACGGATTATTTGATCTCCGAAATTGATGATGAAGAAGCGATAGTGGCTATGAATTGCCAGTTGCCAAATTATTTCGAAAAGATATCAAACATTGATTTTCAATATACACGCTACCTCGAGCGAAGTTCTGCAGATTGGGACTATGCACTGTTTGGAGTGAATTATATTCATCCGTATTTACTCAAAAATGACACCTGGCAATCGACTCGAATTGTAAAAACTTTTTACCATAAAGGAAATCCGCTGGTGGTGGTGTTGGAAAGGAAAGAGAAGGATGATTTAAAAGGGATTAACCTTCTGAAACGCCGGAAATGGGATGAAGCCGAAATCTTATTAAAAAAGGAATTGAAAACGGAACCGAATAATGTCTGGATGTTTGTAAATTTGGCGAATTTGAAATTGGCGCAGCGCAAGTATGCCGAGCTTGACGAATTGTTAGAGAGTGGAAGGACAATACATCCTTATTACGAACCGTTGTATTTGCTCGAGGCGCAAAAATTATTCGATCAAGCCAAGTTTGAAGAGAGTTATGCCGTTTTAAACAAGCTGATCGAGGTGAATCCGCGCTACAAAAATGCGGCACCACTATTGCAGAAAGTGAAAGAGAAATTAAATAAGTAATACGAATTTTAAAATTTAGAGAGATGAAAAGAGTAATTGCAATGATCGGATTGTTCATTATGAGTTTACCAACTATGTTGCTTATGGCGCAAGACCAGGGAACATACATTGATAATTTGGGTGCTCAGGACAGTTCGTATTTGGAAGAGGCTCCGCTGACTGGAGCTGAACAAGCTTCAGGATCAAATACCACTGTAATCATTATTGTTGTTGCAGTTGTAGTTATCGCGGCAGCTGTTTTCTTTTTCATGAAGAAAAAGAAAAAGTAATTCGGACAACAAATCTGAATGCAATAAAACCGGCCTTAAACAGACCGGTTTTATTTTTATCGTATTGACTTACTTATATTCTTCGAATGACCGGTACTCCCAGAAGTAACAACTTATAATTGTCTTATCATACGGAAAATCCTTATTCTCCAAATCTTCGAGGAATGAAAAAGGATTCAAAAAAGCCTCCGCTAATGATAAAAAGCTAAAAATGAATTCTTTCCACTAATATAAATCACGAAGTTTAGGGGCCGTCAGTATGAATAATATGTTTGCTGGAAAAGAAGTTGGGAGTAATAAAAACAGACGAATAGATATTCTGAGGTATGTTGTTTTATTCCTTTAGTAACTGAATTTTGTCGATCTCGATGCTAAAGGCCTCTTCCTTTTTATTGCCGATTAGCAGGGCAAACTCCTGAATTTTACCTCCGTCAAAATTAGGCAGATCGAGGGTGCGCCCCCGAAATGATGGGTACATATCATTTAAAGGAATTTTGATATCCTGCCACTCTCCCGATGTGGTGAAATAAGCAATGTAAGAGTAGTTGTCGCCTGCCTGGTCTTTAATACGCACTTGGTAACGTTTTCCGTCACCTTTTATACGCAGCGCCAGAAATTGATAGCCCGTAGTTTCCAACAGAGGAAAGCGGTAGTGCACCGACGAAAATCCACCATTGTTTTCAAGCGAAACCTGCCCCTTAAAAACGGCACTGCCTTTTTCGTTTAGTTTAAACGTACTGGAAGAACGGCCCCCCATTACACCATCGTTCAAGGTATACCAGCCATCGAGTGTGCCCGTTTTGCTAAAATCGTACAATACAGCGGTGTTCATTTGTAGAAAAGCGATTACGATGAATACTAACATTTTGCAGGAATTTCAGTTACGGATTATCAACTACTTTTGGTGCCCGTAAACCATTTGCTATCCGTACCAAGGTAATGAAAATTTGAGAATAGGAAAGGCTGGAAAAAAGTAGACACTATAAATCACCGGAAAATGATTTATCATATCTCCCAATTAGAATACAGCCTACTCCATTTGTCTTACTACCCAGCCCGCAATGCCTCAATTTCCTGCTGAACGGCTTCTGCCTCGGCATATTTCTGATCGGACAAACGCCGGTTGGTACGCGACAACAAAAAAGCTTCTTCCGTTAACTTATCGTGTTTTTTGATTAAGGCCTTTACAGGATCCTTTTTAAATAATCCTAACATAATTTATCTGTTTTCATGGTTTTCAAATCAGGCTACCTTTCCGGTTTGTCGTTCAGGCAGGTAGCTATCAATTACAATCTTATCGGCCTTTAGCATATGCATCAGGTTGTAGAGGCCAAAAAACGTGCGGTTCATATAAATAAAATGCCGCGATCCGCGATTCCCATTCATATTCCGCAGCTCTGTATTTTTTGAATATTCCGTTCCCAGTTCACTCAGGCGTTTAAAAAATCCGGCATCCGAAAAATCAAAGGTTTCCGATTCAAACGGACGCGTAAACAATCCCAGCAAGCGCCTGAACATTTCGGTGAAAAATGCCAGCTCCTCATCACTGTCATCCTTGCGCAAAATCTCCAGTTCGTATAATTTCGCGGTAAAAATCTCCGGGTTATTGCGGTTTTCGGGTAGCGCCAGCTCGAAATACGGAATATAAAACGAATCGGGGATACTTTTCATACAACCAAAATCAAGGGCTATCAGCTCGTTCTGTTCCGACACCAGGAAATTCCCCGGGTGCGGATCGGCATGAAACTTTCGCAGGTGGTGAATCTGGAACATATAAAAATCCCACAGTGCCTGCCCCAGTTTATTCGCCAGGGTTTTGTCGGTATTACGGGCGGCAAATTCCGAAAGGTGCTGTCCGTCAATCCAGTCCATGGTGATAAATCGCTCTGTCGACAGGTTGCGGTAATAATTCGGGAAACGTAAATTTGGAATATGGCTGCATTGCTTAATGGTTTCCAGGCTTTGCTTCACCTCCAGCAGGTAGTTGGTCTCGTCAAGCAGCTTTTCTTCCACCTCCTTAAAATACACGTCCGAACCTTTTCCACGAATATTAAACAGTTTCATGGCCATGGGTTTTACCATTGCCAGGTCGCTGCTGATGCTTTCCGAAACACCCGGATACTGAATCTTAACAGCCAGGTCTTTCCCGTCTTTTCTGGCTTTGTGCACCTGCCCAATACTGGCGCCATGCACGGCATTGGGATTAAATTCATCGTAAATTTCCCCCGGTGCTTTGCCAAAATATTTCTGAAAGGTTTTTACCACCAGCGCTGCCGATAACGGCGGAACCGAAAACTGCGACAACGAAAACTTTTCGATATAGGCCTCGGGCATGATGTTCTTTTCCATGCTCAGCATCTGCGCCACTTTTAGCGCACTTCCTTTCAGGTTTTTCAGGCCGTCGTAAATATCGCTGGCGTTCGATTCGTTGAGCTTCTCGCGTGCTGATTCTTCGGTCGAGCTTAACTTATCGCCATAGTATTTCAGGTAGTTCATTCCCACCTTGGCACCCGTTTGCACAATTTTGGTGGCACGCTCTATCTTCGATGTCGGTATGCGGTCGATGGTTTTCATTAGTTGCTCATTATTTTTTCTTGGTACAAAAATTTCCCCAGGTCGAAAACTGAGTTTAACGTGGTAGCATCGAGTAGGGCAAAAGCTGTATTCACCGATTTCTCGATAAAAACATCGGTCTTTTCAAAGTCGGGCGAAGTGTCCTCCAGCCAAAACCGTAGTGTAAAAAGCAGCTGTGCCCATGCCGATTCGCGTAGGCTGCGTGCTTTTACTTTTTCAATTTTTTTGTGAGGGAGCTTGGGTGTTTCAATCTCAAGCCCGTCAACATATTCTCCATAGGCTTTTTTTAGTGCCGATAACGACGCCAGCACTTTTAGCTTGTCTTTGGCATCGTTTAGCGCCAGCAACACATAACTGCGGTTGGCTTTCAGTACCTCAAAAAAGGTATAGTAAAAAGCAATCAGCTTGTTCTTCGCATCAAAACTCTGGTATTCTTTGTTTTGGGCAAGCAGCTCCATGCTCTGGTTGAAGAAAGCTTTAAACACCGCTTTTTCCAGTGCCTCAAATGATCCGTAATATTTGTAGAAAGCGGCTTCTTCCAGTTCCAGATCGCGGCAAAAAGCATATACACTTGCCGGGCGCGATCCTTTTTCGAGCCGGTAATTCATGTATGCCGACATAATTTCGGCTGATGTTTTCTTGTTTTCCATACTCGAAAAACAGCAATTTTGGCATTTTGTTCAATCTTTTGCTTCTATTCTTAAACAATAGGATTGTGATCTGCTGTCAGAAAGTGATGCACGCTGGTACGGCGCGGATTACTTCGGTCGTTCCACTCCCTCGTAATGACAGACTATTTAAATGAAAACAGCCGCGGACCGTGCAGAATCAAGCCCAAACCATATAACCCTTGGTCCGCGGCCAAACCCTGTAAATCACTTGTTATTGCGATCCGACGAAGGAGGAGAAGCAATCCAATCTTTAACCACCCAACCGCTGTACGCGGTCCTCCCCTCCCTGCCTGCCGGTTGCCAGGGAGGAGAGCCTGTACCGACTGAGCACAGCGAGCGTCGGGAAGACCAGCGCAGCTGGTGAGGTGGTAGTATTAGATAAGTGCTAAGCCACGCGAAAGCCCCGAGACTTCGGGGGCGCGACAGCTAATAGTAAAGACCAACTTTAATTTTATAAATTTGAAGTATCAACAGCGCAAGAACAGTTATGGAAGAGGAAAATAAAAAGCCAACAGAAGCGGAAAACACGCCCGAAAAGAAAAAGGATGAAACGTGGATTGACAAAGCAGAAGCCAAAATAGACGAGACCGCCGAAAAGATTCACAAAAGCGACGCCTACCAAAAAGCCGATAAAAAACTGGAGGACGCAACCAAAAAGCTATTTCGTAAGGCGGGGCGCTTGTGGGGGAAGTTATGATCTAAAAACACAATTGCACCTTCGATTTACCACCCCACCGCCGTTAACGCGGTCCTCCCCCCTCCTGGCAGGAGGGGAAACTTCGTGCTGCTGACTATGTTCTTTACTTCAAAATGCTAAATTGGAATACGAATATTTCTCCTCCTCACAGGAGGAGGGGACCAGCGAAGCTGGTGAGGTGGTAAGATAATTTCAACTTCTTCTCTTCTCTGCAAAATCAATAATATCCTGTTTTATCACCTCCGGATATTCATACACCCATCGGTTTTCATACCTGAATACAGTAATCCCCAGTCTTTCTAACTCCCCATCTCGCGCTGTATCCCTGGCGATACTATTCATATCGGCATGAACTTCTCCATCCAGTTCAATTGCCAGCATTAGCTCATAGCAGAAAAAGTCAACAATATACCTTCCAATAGAGTGTTGTCGTCGGAATTTACACCCTTTAACCTGACTTTTCTTTAGCACCTTCCAAAGAGTGGCTTCGGCAGCTGTTGAATGTCTGCGTAAATGCTTTCGTAATGGTTTGTAGAACTTGTGATTGTGGAGCCGCATTTTTTATTTAAAGTTAATGATTATAAATAAATTACCACCCCACCGCTGTAAACGCGGTCCTCCCCCTCCTGGCAGGAGGGGAATCTTCGTGCTGCTGACTATGTTCTTTACTTCAAAAAGCTAAATTGGAATACGAATATTTCTCCTCCTCACAGGAGGAGGGGACCAGCGAAGCTGGTGAGGTGGTAAGATAATTTCAACTTCTTCTCTTCTCTGCAAAATCAATAATATCCTGTTTTATCACCTCCGGATATTCATACACCCATCGGTTTTCATACCTGAATACAGTAATCCCCAGTCTTTCTAACTCCTCATCTCGCGCTGTATCCCTGGCGATACTATTCATATCGGCATGAACTTCTCCATCCAGTTCAATTGCCAGCATTAGCTCATAGCAGAAAAAGTCAACAATATACCTTCCAATAGAGTGTTGTCGTCGGAATTTACACCCTTTAACCTGACTTTTCTTTAGCACCTTCCAAAGAGTGGCTTCGGCAGCTGTTGAATGTCTGCGTAAATGCTTTCGTAATGGTTTATAGAACTTGTGATTGTGGAGCCGCATTTTTTATTTAAAGTTAATGATTATAAATAAATTACCACCCCACCGCCGTTAACGCGGTCCTCCCCCTCCTGCCAGGAGGGGAAACTTCCGCGCTACCGCGCGAATCCCTTCGCGTGGTTTATAGCTATTTTACTACAATTACATCATCCAACAAGCCTTTCTCTCCCGAATAATCAACAGCACTGCTAAACAAATAATCTTCCGCTCTGAAAACAAATCCTTCCTCAACCGGATTTTGATGAACATAGTCTATTTTTTCATCGATTACCTTGTTGCTCCATAATTCGATTGGTTTATTGTCGTGCCTCCAAAACTGATATCGTTTAACATTTGATGATTCGCTCGCTGCCTTGCGAAATTGTTTAAGAAGAAATTCTTTTCTACTCTCTTTTGGGTTGTCTTTTATTGCTTTTACCACTGCGTTGCTGGTAAATCGTTTAAAGTCTCCAAGAAGCAATTCCGGCTTTTGCTTTCCCGAACTTCTGAAAATTAAGTGAACATGACTTGTCATTATACACCATGCAAATATTTCCATTCCTTTCTCCGTTTGACAATATCGCAAAGTGTCGAGCAAAATTCTTTTGTAGACATCTCTTGTAAATACGTCCAGCCAGTTTACAACAGCAAAAGAAACAAAGTATACACCATCGGGATTATAAAATTTGTAATTGCGGCTCATTGTGGATTGGTTTTAAGAACATGTGGTAATAAAGTTAATTCTTTTTGAGGGATAATTATGCTACCATTAGACCACGCGAAAGGATTCGCGCGGCAGCAGGGGGGAATGCTTTCGTAATGGTTTGTAGAACTTGTGATTGTGGAGCCGCATTTTTTATTTAAAGTTAATGATTATAAATAAATTACCACCCCACCGCCGTTAACGCGGTCCTTCCCCTCCTGGCAGGAGGGGAAACTTCGTGCTGCTAACTATGTTCTTTAATTCAAAAAGCTAAATTGGAATACGGATATTTCTCCTACTCACAGGAGGAGGGGACCAGCAAAGCTGGTGAGGTGGTATTAAACGCTTAACAACAAATACCTTAATCAACAGCTTTCCTATGCAACTCCATACCAATTTGCTGCATCATACCCAGTTCGTCAAACAGTTCGAATTCTTCAGCAATTTTTCCGTGCTCGATTTTGCAAATAGAAATAGCCTGCATTTTAACCTCTTTTCCACTTGCAGGAATTCCTTCCAGATCGCCGGTATGCACACAAGTAAACAAAACACGGCTAACTACCTTATCATAGCTGACAACCATATCCAGTATTTCCAAATGTGATTTCTCAAAAGCCGCGGCATACATCCTATACAGATTTTTATACTCTTCAATACCGTTACAGGTCATATTTGGTGAACTATACACCACATTGGGAGCAAGATATTCATCAAGCACAGCAATGTTACGCTTGTTCCACAATTCATCATACACGTGTTCGATAAGCTTTTTGTCTCTACGTTCCTGTTCTTGTAAATGCTTAAATTCTGCGGTTTCTAACATGACTTTTAATTTTTGGTTACGCCGGATTATACGTCGCTTGAATTGAAAAGTTGTTGGGCAGAAGGCTAAAGATTACTTCGCTAAGGGGCAAATGAGATTGCTTCTCCCGATTCGTTTTACTCATCGGAATCGCAATAACGCGCTGAAAAACTCACCTGCCCCTCGTTTGCAACGAGGGGTTAACTATTTTGTCGTTTGTAACGACCTTGGACATCCAAAAGAATTCGAGTGGTAAATGAGAAAAGATTACTTCGGTCGATCCTTCCACGTAATGACACCTTCGCGCAGGGGAAAATAGCCGTGGACGATCAACTTATTCATCCCGGCACAATTTACTCCCGTCCGCGGCATAAGCTGCAAATTACCTGTCATTGCGATCCGCCAGCCGGCGGAGAAGCAATCTCTCTGCCCTGCCCTTCGTTACAAACGAGGGTTAGTAAAAACAATCTTTTCTTACGGCAGCCAGTTCACTCCCGGAGCACGGTACTCGCCTGTTTTTTTCGCCGCCTCATCAATCTCTTCGGGGGTGAGCAGGGGCACGCTGCTTACCGTAACCATACCACTTGCTGCTGCCTGAAGCGAAAATGCCGCCATGCTTGTACTGCAGGGCATGTCGAAGATGCCGTAAATATCGTATTCGCCAAAAGCGTAATAGATACATTCCACTGTTCCTCCCAGCGAAGTCACCAATTTTTGAATTACCGAACGCCTGCTCGATCCTCCCTCACTCATTAATCCTTTCACTCCTTCTCCAATGTAATTTCCACAAACCAGGTACTTTGCCATACTATTTCTATTTAAGACATGAATGTCTGTTGTTGTTTCTAAACTAACGGCCGAGACGATTTTAGGTTACGGTTGGGGTTAGAATATAAAAGATTACTTCGGTCGTTCCTCCCTCGTAATGACAACTTCGTGCAGGGAAAAACAGCCGCGGACGATCAACTTATTCATCCCGGCACAATTTACTCCCGTCCGCGGCAATTCCCTGCAAATTACCCGTCATTGCGATCTGCCAGCCGGCGGAGAAGCAAGCTAATCCACGCGAAAGCCCCGAGACTTCGGGGGCGCGGTAGATAGTAGGAAAGGGGCATCTACAGCTGAACAGGGTAGGACAGCGCAAAACAAAGACCAATGCTTGTAAGATTTATAATGGTGCGCATAGCTAATGAATAAGAGAAATAGCGAATGTTCAACACCTCGCTGATTACAATGAACAAAGCCATGACACTAAACCAGGGGGTAAAAAGCAAGGCGAAATCGCGTCGAAGCAACATAATTACCAAATCGTGTAAAAAACCACAAAAGGCAAAGGTAAGCAGCAATGCAAAAGCCCGGGGCATCCGCTTTTTTAATGGTTTATAAATGTATTTCCACAGGTAGAAACCCCAAATGGGATTCCAGTACTTCCAAAAGCCGGCAAAGCTACCGGCCCCAAACGAGCGAAGCAGCATATTTTTTAACGAACTACTGTGGCCAACAGGCACTCCGTTTCTTTTTAAAATGTATTCCGATAAAGTCATTGTATACACAACAACCATTAGGCAAGCTTGTTTTGTGGGGAAACAAGTTCACCTGCCCCTCGTTGCAAACGAGGGGTTAACTATTTTGTCGTTTGTAACGACGTTGGACATCCAAAAGAATTCGAGTGGTAAAGGATAAAAGATTACTTCGGTCGTTTTACTCCCTGGTAATGACACCTTCGCACAGGGGAAAACAACCGCGGACCGGAAACATTCATGCCCGAATCCAATAACTCATGGTCCGCGGCCATACCCTGCAAATTAGTCGTCATTGCGAGTGTAGCGAAGCAATCTGTATCCCCTGCTACATAACATATTGATAGCCAAATGTATTTTCCATAATTTTATAGTGGTTAAAAACCAAAAGCACGGTTAACCCAGAACCCTCTGAATTTACCGTAAAAATTTTAACAAGATCTGATCACATGCTACAGGGATAGCATGTACACGCCATTACAGAAGCCTGGCGTGCATACGAAAAAGGCCACCTGCGCCGTGAGAAGCTTGCAGATGGCCCGATGTTTAAATTTATCATTTAAAACACTTTGCAATATGGCAAAAATGACTGAATCGGGAAAGCGCGATTTTGTTTCGCAGATGATTACTATTCTGCAGCAGAATACTACGCTTCTTACTGATGCCGGTTTCGATCCAACAGCAAAAATTACTCAGCTCGATACTGAGTTGACTGCTGCCGACGATGCCGAAGGTCGCCAAATCGATGCAAAAGCCGCTGCTAAAATTGCTACGCGCGAAGCACAGCAAACGCTAAAAACGGCTTACGACGATGGTTCGGCTACCGTAGAGATCATTGCCGGTTTTCTGGGCAAGGACCATCCATTGGTTCAGGAGCTCCGCAAACTGCGCAAGTCGAATGGCAAGCCGGAGAAACCATCCGGCAACGCTTAAACACCGTATTTTTAAAGAAGCCATCTTGTTTTTCAGGGTGGCTTTTTTAGTTGCTGATTCGCCAAAGTGGCTTACCGCTGTTCTCCCCATACAAAAACTAATCTCCCACCGTTTTTTCAGACCGTGCCCCCAGGGGCAAAGCCTGTGCCCCAATCTTTTTGTTTTGTGCCCCTTGGGGATTGTAATGCGCCCCAAGGGGATTGACTTCCGAAAACAGGGGCGCGCCCTGTGCCCCTTAGGGATCGTTTCGGGCCCCCGGGGGATGGTTTTGCGAAAATGGGGGCATGCTTTGCGCCCCTTGGGGATTGTTCCGTGCCCCCTGGGGCTAGGCTTGCCAAGACAGGGGATTATCGTGTGCCCCCGGGTGATTACTCTTTGCCCCTGACTTTAAACCCGCTGAAAGGCCTATAAATACTGATGTTTTAGTTACGCCAATCAAGATACCTTCTCCAGACATGTATCCAAACTTTGGCTATTGATTCGATTGCATCTACAAGAAGCTCCTTGCTGTATACATCAAAATCAGGATTTACATTCAGTGTCAGAAATTCATCCCAGTCGAGTGAATTGTCTTTATCTGCGGGTATAATTTTATATGCCGTAAGGTATGAATGCTGGCAAATGGCTGACATAAAATCCCACGTATTGTTATTGTCGGCTCCCCAACCAAAAATAAATTTACGGGATTCAATCTTATTTTCAATAAACGACATAACCAAATCATTTGCATTTGCTTTTTGTAAAGGGAAACCATTTTTATCGTAATAAAAACGTTTGTTTTTAAAATCAATCTCATAGCATTTGCGAACCTTATCGTCCCAGTATTTCTCTATATCGGCATGCAAATGTTTCCCGTCAGAAAATGGCCTCACATCGCAGTGCAGGGGCACATGCGCATCGGCAACATAATGGCTTAACATGAAAAACAAATTGGCTACGTGGTTGCTCGTAGGTGCAATGGGCGATCCTTTATGCTCTTTATACTGCATTTTAAGGTTATCAATCAAACTGTGTGCAAGCGCTTCACAACGATCGGGAAGATTGCCACTTTCAATTTCGTAAGCATTCGCATCAACACTGAAGTTATTCCACCGTTTTGAGAAATAGTAATTACCCGGCAACTTTTTAAATCTTTTATCGCCATTGGGCTTAGGACTAAATTTTAATACATGGCTCGTGGCCATATCCTTTATTACGGCATCAGGGTACCATGCCCCTTTCACAACATCGTCGCGGTACGATTTAAACCAGCTTACCAGCGAATTACAACTCTCTTTTAAGTTATCCGGGATGATTTCCTGATTGAGTCTTTTAATAGCCATTAAAGCCAACCATGCATGGGTGTATTGTTTCATAATTTTTGGGTTTTTATTATAGGTATCAAGTTACAAAAAACCGGATTATTTACCCAAAGCGACTTTAAAAACGTATGCCTTCTGAAAGCCCTCTCCTGAGTAAAGTTTCATGCGGACGGAGGTAATTAAAATTCGTAGGTAGCGAACTCGTTTACATGCATTCCCTTTTTGCCCGTAAACGTAATCTCAACATAACGAATGTGTTCTTTACCCGAAGCAGCTTTAGTCTCGAGCATACGGTAATAGGTCTCATCCAACGCAGTGAAAATCTTAAAGGAAGTTGTATATAGGCTAATAATAGGATTTAAAGGAACGCCGTATTTTAATTTATCCGCCGTTTTAAGCTTTGAAATACTTACCAGCTCAATATCTTGTTCCCGATAGTAATCACGAAGTAAAAGCTCCAGCGCTTTAATACCCGTATATCGGTTATAGAATTGGTAGAGCAAGAACAACACCACTATACTTGCCATTGACAGTACCAGTAATAATTCTTCGGATTGGAAGTATTGCATGATGAGTTATTTAGAAAAAGCCTTGGTAAGAAATCGGAACCGGATTACAAATTTCATTTAATGCGCCGTTACGTTTAAAAACACGGGCATTCTTTTCAAAATTAAACACGCGGTACAAATAAAACTTGTTACGGTGATTGACAGAAAAATCCAATTCGTTTCTGCTGAAATAAATGGGTGTTTCTCTTGAAAGTTTGGTGGTTTTTACCTCGATATATTTTTGCGAACCATCCGGGTTACGGGAAAGAATATCATAACCGGCACCATCTCCTTCTTTTTGCGAAATCCATTCAATTTGCCCCGCCAGACGGTATTTTCCCATTTTGTTTAGGTAGTGCCTTTCATATTCCATTATCATCTCTTCCCCCAAATACCCCAATCTTTGATTTTCCTGTTCTTTCTTAATGTAATTCACCTTCATTGGTTTTTTACCATAAGAAAAGGCAGGTTCTGAAACAACGTTTTCGCTTGCAGGCGGCTCTGCAACAAATCGCTCAAAATCAATTTGTGTTATCGGCGTTACAATCTCTTTTGTTGCGAAATACTCAAACTGATTTTCCAGATCAGGATTCAAATCGAGGAACTTTATTACTGCACTTCTTAAACTATGCTGATAATTAGAACGTGGCAAATACCCGACAATATAAGGCTGCCCCAGCTCCATTAAAACCGCACTAATATTCTGATGCTTAAATTCCACTGATCCCTCCGAGCGGTTTTGTAACAGGGGCATTAAAGCTCTGCGGTGTGCAGCTTTTGAATACGGTTCACCTTTAAGCTCTGCCGATAACATATTAAAATAATCGGCAACGATTAGTTGAACTTCAGTATTTGACCAGATTAATGGCAAAATAGTTTTTTAATATTTAAAATTCAACAGTTAAATCTTCTTTTACTAACTCCATGTTACCATATAAAACAAGTGCTTCTCTATTACTTACCAACCTAGCTGCGAAAATGGGATCTAAAGATTTATATTTATCAATTTGGCTTGTGTAGTATTTCTTCATCCGTTCAAAAGCCAAAGAGATGGAGATAGTATCAGAAAAAAAAGATTTTATACAAGCGTTATCACAATTAATTGATACTGCCATATACTCATCATTGAGAAATCCATAAACCTCTTCCACATATCCAACAAAAGAAATACATCCGTTATCAATAAGATCTTTACCCAATTCTTTCCCTGATAAACAAGAATTTGTAAAGAAAAGTGAGTTTGCAAAGTTATTTGTATTTACTCCAGCTTGGATATAATTACCCCCATTACTTCTCAAATAACGTTCGTTCCCATGTGAATATGCAATAAATACGAAACTTCCGTCATTAATTTCTTCAACTGTCAAATCAACAAAAGCCTGATTACATGTATCTTGAGGAATTAAAATAACTGTATTTTCTAGGACTTCATTTTGGCCATCAAAAAATTGCGATATATCTTCCTTGCAGTTAAGAAAATAATTACCTAAATGAGTATCAGTGTCATCAGAGACAATTATTACATTAATCATCTATTTGTCTCTTATTTCTTGTTAATAAATCAATAGCAAGCATTAATATGCTTCTTTCCATTTCTTTACCAAAAGCTGATTGTAACCTTATTTCGGATAAAATATCTTTTAGGGAATATTTCTCGCCAGCTGACGTTTGAAGGTAAGGCTTATTTAATTCATCTTCACTATGCCTATTAATCCATTGCTCAAGAATACTATCTACTCTAGCATCAAGGAAATGCATAGCTCTTTCAATCAATGGCTTTACTCTTTTATAACTGACAGTTCTAGAAACGAATGCAAATGCATCTTTGTTAATGTATTCGACTAAGTCTTCCCTTGGAATATTATCCAAATTATTGGCTGTAACCATTATTACATATACCAGTGAAGTTCTTTTTCGTATATCGTTTAAAATCTCAGTTCCGTTAGGTTCATTACGCCCTAGATCATAATCCAATAAGACTATCGTTTTTTTATCTAAAGATTTAAGAATATAATCAAGGCCATCTTTAGCCTTATTCCTAAGGACTACCTCGTAATCCTTAAAATGTAATTTAAGTTGTACTAATAAAGGATCTGTTTCTTTCCTATTATCGTCAATAATTACAATTTGATTCTTGGGGAAATCCATAAAATTTATTTTTTAAAAGGGAATGTTATTTTGAAGGTTGTTCCTGTAGGTTTAAACTCATTTTCAACAAGTTCTATATTTCCATTTAGTGCTTCTATTCTAGTTTTTACAATATATAAACCAAGACCTGCTCCCCCCTCCTTTTCAGTAGAGGTAAAATAAATGTCAAAAATTTTATCCTTAATTTCTTCGTCAACGCCACACCCATTATCCGAAAATAGAAGTACAAACTTATCACTATCTGAGTAGCTGGAACATTTTATTATTTTTTCTTTATTGTTTGATAATGCCTTAATTGAATTATGTATGAGATTTTGAAATATATCTACGAAAAACTGACGGTTAGCATTAATAATAAAATTATCTCTAACTTCAACAATCGATTGAATATTCTCTTTTTCAAACTGAACACCATATTGTTTAAATAAATCCTTAATTAATACTTTTAGTTCAATATCCTCAAAATCAAGATTACTCCCAGCATAGCTTAACATGTAATCAATTACCTTATTTAACGTCTCCATCTCTTCGTATATCTCTGAAGCATAAACTTTGAAAAAGTTTTCCAACTCCTCATTCGGGTAATGTAAACTAAAAAATTCAGCCATATCCTTTACTTTGCCAAGAGAAGTCCTCACTGCATGGGCTATATTGGCCGCATAATCCTGCAATGACATAAGGCTTAAGTATATGTTTTCTTTCCTTGTATATTCTTTTTCTGCCTTTTTTTGTTCAGTAATACCCTTTTTAACAGAAGCATTAACTTCTTTTACTTTTCTTTTTAGTGGAATTAACTCTTCTTTTAGTTTGGGATTACTTTTTTCAATTATTTCAATAGTTTCCACTAAAGAATTAACATCGGATCTTGCTTGTTGTAGATCTTCTGAAGCACTCAACTTCTTTTGTTTTCTCGCATAAATTTTGAGCTTAGAAAAAATATCTACCTGCTCAATAATAAATGATTTAAGTTGCCGATACTCCTCATTATCTGTAAAATCTTGCCTATTTGTAGCATCAATAATTTTAGGATTTTCTTCTTTTGTAATATCAACAACCCCAATTACCTCTCTTGTACTAATTTTATCGAAAATATCTTGCCAAAGTCTTTTATCTATACCAAGAATATCTCTTTGTTTGTATCTATCAGTTTCATACTCAGCAAATGGGGTGGTAATTATTCCATCTCTATATATTTTGATGCCATCAATCCTATCCTGTTTATCTTTAAAATGTTTATTATATCTTCTTTTCGCAGAGGTGTCAAAAAAGAAAATTTTCATTTTTATTCCTCCGAAGGGCTGAATAGGTATTTCCTTGGTATAAATTTTACCCTTATTTTCATCAAAAGCGAGCGTTTCCTGAACACCTTTCCCTTTATCATATTTAATATTAGCTTCGTGCGATGCTAGATTCACAGCAATTGATTCAACTTTCCTTTGCTGATAATCTGAATGTTCATTTGAGCTAATATTAATTTCAAAAGGAGGATTTAATGGATAAAATGGAGAAACTATTTTTGTCAGTTCTTTATATAAGCGATCCATATCGTTGGATGTCCAGATGTTTCTGATATCCCGTATTTCCAATGTAGTTCCATGATCATTGAAGTTACCTTCTTCATAAGAATAATAATTCTCAACATCTGTAAAAAGTTTTAATTGAGAATCCGAAGGTTCTAAAACCTCCATATTTGCCCAGTTAATGCTAACTTTTAATACCTTATTTGACTCCTTTTGTTTTGTAGTAATTAAAACTGAATCTCCAAGTTTATCAACAGCAAAACGACCTATTCCTTTTTCTCCAGTATATCTGCGGTTAAAAGGCTCTGGGGAATATAATTGAGTTCTCTTACTCGCAGTACCAATTACCATCCACTTATCTCTAATATCTTCAAAGGACATGCCCACCCCATTGTCACGGATAATTATCTTGCTCTGGCCATTTTTCGTTTCAACGTTATAAAATTCAATTTCGACAAGGGTAGAATTTGCATCATAACAATTCTTTACCAATTCGAAAAGGGCAGTTATCCTATCAGTTATCAATTCTCTACCTATCAACCTAAAAGTGCTGATATCAAAACGCCATTTTAATATATTTTTAGAATTATTATTCATTAAATTCTTGAAGATGTTTTTTTATTGAAATGGCAATTGCTTCTCCAAGTTTAACAGGTACAGCATTACCAATATGTTTTGCTAGATTAGTCAATGATATTGCATCCTCATTTTCAATAAACTTATAGTCAACAGGAAATGATTGAAAAATAGCGGCCTCACGAGCCGAAATAGCTCTATTTTGCTCAGGATGCCCAAAACGGCCATTTCCCAAACCAATACACTGTGTTGTCATAGTTGGTGCAGGTTCATCCCATTTCATTCTTCCATAAACGGAGCTATAAGTCTGACCGGTTTTTTTCTTGTGACAATCCAATAATAAGGATTGATCCCAGTCTTTCCAACCGCCTCCTTCTGGGGTTGCTCTAATTCTTTTTTTGTTTAATATTGACAATTCTCTGGTTGAATGTACTAGGTCATTTTTATCAGTTTCACCATCTCTAAGAGCAGGAAGATCTTTGATCACATCTCTTACAGTTAAGTAATTTTCTGGCTTATGCGTAGGCGGAATTAATCTAATTGGGCCTAATCTTGATGCTAACAAAACTAATCTCTTTCGAACTTGAGGAATACCATAATCAGGAGCATATACTATTTTATGCCAGACGTGATATCCATTTTTTGTTAAAACATTGACAAAAGATTCAAATACATTATCCTTCTTAAAACTAATGAGTGAAGGAACATTTTCCATGGATATGATTTCTGGTAATGTTTCTTCAATTAATCGAGCATAGGAATATAGTAGTTTCCATTTTGATTCATCAGGTTTCTTTACTTTAAAACTATATGAAGAAAATGGTTGACATGGAGCGCATCCCACAAGTACCTTCACTTTTCCTTTGGGGAATAAGTTTTGTAACTCCTCTCCTTTTAATTCGGCAACGTCTTTTTTTAAAAAACTTGCATTATTGTTAGCTTCGTAAACAAACTTACAAGATTCGTCAATATCAATACCTGCAATAACATTAAATTCCTGTTGTACAAAGCCATGAGAGAGGCCTCCAATACCACAAAACAAGTCAACCACAGCACAATTCTCAACAATATGTTCAGAACTTTTGTGTAAATTTTTGGTAAGAATTGTATCCATATTATTTAGCAGTCAACTTAGAGATAATTTTTTTAATAAAAACAAATGTAGTAAAGCAAAGTTGTTTTTTCAATTTTTTGATATCGAATGCAACATAATATCTCTTTTTCATTTAAAACATCTCATATTATACGAGCGGGTATCTTTATTGTGTACATCCATTTTAAAAGATTAAGGATGATTGATTAAGGATTAAAGTTAGGAAGAAAGCCGGAAGACAGATGCCTGCGGCATCAAAATGTTTACAGAAATATCCCTTAAATAGAAATATCCGACTCCGGCCGGAGTCGTACCTCAATTCCAAAGCATGTTTTCTACTACCGTTCAAATCCCTCGGATTTGTCGCATTGTATCTAAAAATTGTTGTACCGTCATTTGTACCCGATTAAAGTAGCTGCTTTTTTCCTTGGTTCCGTTTTCCAGGTAGAGGCGGCGGTTAACTTCCAGCATCAGCGAGCTTACGCGTTTGTCGTTGTTGTACCAGCGCATGGGCACCAGCGTTCCGGCATAGGGGCGGTTAATTTCAACGGTAAATCCGCGTTCAACAAAAAACTGTTTAGCATGTTTGGCCAGTTCGGGCGATGTATGAAAAGCATCGGTACCCAGGTTAAAATCGGGGCGTGGAGTACTTTTATCAAGATCACGTTGCAACGGTACATCGGGAAACGAATGGCAGTCGATCAACAAAGCACTGTTGTGTTGGGTAAGTTGCCTTTCAACAGCCTCCGTTAAACGTTGGTGGTGTACGTTGTAATACTTTTCCACCAGCTCGCAGCGTAAAGCTGCACTCACTTGCCGCAATGGCTTTCCCTCATCGGTTTTTTCATACAACACGCCCATTCCGTATTTCGCCATGGGTTCAAGCGAGTCGTCAGTAAACCGTTCCACATCGCAAAACACGCGCGAGAAGGGAGCGATAACTGCCTCATCCTGATTATTGGCAAACAGCTCGTCGGTGTACCAGTCGGTGAGTTTTTGCAGTTCGGCATTCAGCCCCTTATTACTTACAAGGTAGCCGTAACGGTTGGGAATATGTGTTGAGGCGTGGGGGATATGGAGAATAAGTTGTTTCATAGTATTTAAGAATTAAAAGGTTCCTAATTAACCACCCCACCGCTGTAAACGCGGTCCTCCCCTCCTGAGAGGAGGGGAAACGTTCGTGCTGCAGGTTTGTTTGTTAGTTAAAAGCCAAAATTGGATTACAAATTTCTCCTCCTCGAGGAGGAGTACCGCTGATGTAGTGCAACGAAATCAGTGGAGAGGTGGTGATTGATCTGCCACATTATATTACCACCCCACCGCTGTAAACGCGGTACCCCTCCCGACGAAAAGTCGGGACAGGCTCTCCTGGCAGGAGGGGAAACGTTTGCAACACCAACACAACTGTTACCCATTACTTTTTCTCCTGCGTTCCATAGCTTCCCGCATTTCTTTTGATACGGGCATCATAATACCCCCGGTTTTTTGCACCCATTTAATACCATGGGCTTCCAGCCATTTGTCTTGCTCTTCCCTGGTCATTTCGGAAAACTTCTTTTGATTTTCTTTCATTTTACACAAATTTTTAATGGTTAATATTTGTGCACCATGTATAGTCGGAAAATTGTCTGATTTGTAATTGTTTTTGACAGACTGTCCGCATACTAAACCACCGTGGCTTTACTTGCTCGGTTGGCGCCGGATTGCTCCGGGCTCATGATGCATTACAAATATGTTCAATAAAACTAAAAGAAACAAATCAAAGTAAAAGCCAAAAGGACAAACTGGCTAATTGTCCGCTGTTTCGCGGCTGTAAATAAGTGGCATTTGTCCTTTCCAGCGCTTCCAGGTTGGGTTGTCGCATATTAGTTCGGCCATAAAACGGGCTACGTTTATGCGGCTTACTTTTCCGGGATTTAAAACAGCACTTCGTATGGGTGAAGGATGGATCTCGTAAGGGCTCACACTGTCCTCATCGATCAGGCTGTCGGGGCGTACTGCTGTCCATTCGATTAACGGATGATGCTGCCCGATCTGTGTCCGGAGGTGTTCAGCGGCCTGTATATTATCGGTAAAAGGAGGCACCAGTGTTCGTAGCAATGAAATGGCGATTTTTTCAGTCGAAGCAAGGGGCTCGTTCAGATCGCGGTTTTGGTTGCCGGAGGTATTCATCAATATAAACTTCACCGGCTTTTGTGGTTTATTCACCTCAATGGCTGCACACAGCCGGCGTACAGCATCTGTTATCAGGCGTCGCGGCTTTCCGTACATACCTTTAAAGGTGAAGTTGTGCCCCAGACATGAAACTACAGCATCGCAGTCGCGAACCAGTTCGGCCATCGTTTTATCGTTTAGCTCCAGCACAGGGGCTTCAACTACTTTCAGGTTTTTATCGTGCAGTACCGAGCTCAGTTTTTCCGTCGACCGCACAACGGCTGTTACTTTTTCTCCGCGATCCAACAAATCTTTTACCAGCAGCCGCCCTGTTGCCCCGCTTGCTCCAACAATTAAAATGTTCATCGTTTCTTCTTTGCCTGAAAAGGTAGGGCATTTTTAGTCGGATCGACAAATAAATACGACCTATACGGGCACAGGATCGACGAAAGGGGGATATTGGTGGGTTGCTTCGGTGAGATTGCTACATTATATTACCACCCCACCGCTGTAAACGCGGTCCTCCCCTCCTGTGCCCCCTTTGTCAGCCTGTGCGCGAGCCTTACCCTGACATTTCCCCCAAATGGTGGAAACGTTCTTGCTGAAGGATTGCCTGGTATTTCAGGAATTCAACTGAAATTCGAACATTTCTCCTCCTTGGAGGAGGAGTGGGCTTTTGCGACGCAGGAGTAAAAGGTCGAGGTGGTGATGAATATGCTGTGGTATTTTAACCACCCCACCGCAGTGAACGCGGTCCTCCCCTCCTGAACCCCCTTTGTCAGCCTACGCGCGAGCCTTACCCTGACATTTCCCCCAAATGGGGGAAACAAAGCAGCATATTTGATTTAATGAGGGGAAACGTTCGTACTCCATAGACGTGCAATCTCTTTACGGTTTACGGGCTTCAATGGCAGCCGAAACAATATAATCGTGAATGCTGGTGCCCGGTGCCCATTCGCGGATAAACTCGCGGCTTTCGTCTTTGGGGCTGATCTTTATGGCCGTAAACCCGGCGCTGGTAAGCATATCGGTCAATTCGGCAATGGTGGACGCTCCCGAGATACAACTGGAATATAGGACCATATCTTCCAGCACCTTTTCGGGTAAAACGGTGGTGGCAATTACATCGGAAACGGCAATTCGTCCACCCGGTTTTAACACGCGGAACACCTCTTCAAAAACCTGTTGTTTTTCGGGCGAAAGGTTGATCACACAATTGGAGATGACCACATCCACACTGTTGTCGGCCACCGGCAGATGTTCGATCTCTCCCAGTCGAAACTCCACGTTGGCATACCCTCCTTTGCGTGCATTTTCGCGTGCTGCGGATATCATTTTCGGTGTCATGTCGACACCAATGGCCTGTCCGGTATTTTGTAACTGGTTGGCCGCCAAAAACACATCGAAGCCGGCACCACTTCCCAGGTCTAACACCGTTTCGCCCTTTTTTATGGCAGCAATGGCCTGAGGATTTCCACATCCCAATCCCAGGTTGGCACCTTCGGGAATGGTTTGTAACTCGCTGTCGGAATAACCCAGTTTTGCCGATACCTGGTAAAACGACTCTGCCGGTGCACAACAACTGTTTTCGTCGTTGGTGCTACATCCGCAATTGTTTGCATTATTTTCTGCTACCCGGCTGTAATTTTCGCGTACAGCCTCTCTGATCTCGTCGTGATTCTTTTGCATGGTAATTATTCATTTAAATTGTCTATTCGGTAGACGGAGAAAGAAAAAAAGGTTGCAAACTAATTATCACACGACTTGCCCCTACCCCTCGTGTGTAAGAGGGGTAAAAGAGATGCCGGAGGCATCAAATGTATATAGCCATTAACAACGGTAAAACATTCGACTCCGGCTGGAGTCGTACCTTCATTCCATCCCTATTTCCTATAAATATTTAAATCCTCCGGATTTGATTTTGCTTATGAACCTGGATTTCCTTCTGATCCATAGAAACCAGCTTACCGGATCTACTCCTAGTTTGCAACATGGGGTAGAAGCAAACTAATTATTGCACGACCGGCAGTAATTCGGATTTGATTCGTAATTCATGATGTTGCCGTATTTATCGGTGTAGAAAATACAGCATTCGGTGAGTTTTTGTTTGAGCAACAGGCGTCCACGGTGCACCCTGGTTTTTGCCGCCGAATACGAAATGCCCAGGTAAACAGCCAGTTCTTTTTGCGACATTCCCTTTATTTCGGATAAGATCAGTGCTTCGCGGTATTTCTCAGGAAGCCGGTTGATAAACGGTGCCACCCAGCTTTCTACTTCTTCCATCACATCGTCGCTTATCTCTTCATTTTCTTCCGGCAACGATTCCGGCATATTTCCCGACTTTTTACCCCTCCGGAAATGATCGGCAATGGCATTTCGGGTGATCTGAAACAGCCAGCTTTTTATTTTGGTGCTGTCTTTTAAGGACTCGATATTCGTAAGCATTTTAAGAAAAACATTCTGAAGCAGGTCTTCTGCTGTGGCCTTATCTGAAACACTTTTGCGTATAAACCGCAAGAGCTGATCGTAATATTCATTCCAAACCGTTTCGATATGCGTGTAATCTTTATTTTCCATTGTAGTACATTCTATATTAAGTAGACGCTATAATTTAAAAAGGTTGCAAAAGCCTGTTTTGTTCGTCGGCTACCGGTGAATGTTTTGGCTAATTTACGGTTTTTGGTGGAGCTTGGTTTGTGAGAATTACAACTATCCCATCCGTCAACCGACGAATACTCCCTTCTGAGAAGAGGGGAATTGAAAATCAGCATAGCTAAATTTTCGTGTTGCAGGTTTGTTTGTCAGTTCAAAGGTTGAATTGAAATGCGTTCATTTCTCCTCCTTTTAGAAGGAGTACCGCTGATGTAGTGCAACGGAATCAGTGGGGAGGTGGTGAAACTTTATCAGCTTTTTTTATCACCAAATTCAATAATATCCTGTTTTATCACCTCAGGATATTCATATACCCATCGATTTCATAACGCAGTACCGTTATTCCCAATTCATTTAACTCCTCATCTCGTTCAGTATCCCGGGCAATACTATTCAAATCTGCATGAACCTCTCCGTCTAGCTCAATAGCCAACATTAATTCATAGCAAAAGAAGTCAACAATGTGTCTTCCAATGGAGTGCTGACGTCTGAATTTATATCCGCCCACCTGACTTTTCTGTAGCATTTTCCACAATGTAGATTCAGAATCGGTAGCACGATTACGCAAATGCTTTCTGATTGGTTTGAAGAACTTGTGATTGTGGAGTTTCATTATTTGTTTAAAGTTAATGATTTGAGGCAATTGTACCAATTCACCACCCCACCACTGTAAACGCGGTACCCCCCTCCTGTGCCCCCTTTGTCGGCCAACGCCAGTGCCTTACCCTGACATTTCCCCCAAATGGGGGAAACGATATGGAATATCCGATTTTATGGAGGGGAAACTTCGTGCGCTGGCTTTTTATTTGCGTTTCCTGGGAAGGATTATCAAAAGGATAACAACGTTTACCAGGCAGATAAGAAGAAAGGCATAACCCACATAGTTTTTCCAGGTTCCAACATCTTCCGGTCGCAGTAAAACGGTATTAAACAATCCAACAATAAGGGTGGTAACAATAATAATGATCAGGCTTAGTGTACGGTTCTTTTTCATGGTATTGGTTTTTAAATCTGCTGCTATAATCCTTAAATAAAGCCACAATAAGCCCGGCGAAAGAATTATCGGGCTCTCTAAACATCTGTTTAATAGGTATTGCCCGCCCTGATTTTATTACAAAACTGAAATCCCGGTGGCATATAAGAGTGGTATTGAATCTTCGGCATTTGTCAATTTTCTTTGTAATTTACAGCACATTGAACGTAAATAAAGCGGACCTAAAACAAAAAACATGAACGAGAATCCCGGTATTTTAAAAATGATTCGCGCCCCATTCCTTAGTAGTATTATTGCCCCCATTGTAATTGGTACCTTGTGGAGTGCCGGTGTAAAAGAAAGTTTTGATGTGCTGAATTTTATCGTTGTATTGCTTATCGGGATTGGCTTGCACGTGGCTACCAATGTGTATAACGATATTTACGATACACTGCAGGGCACCGACAAAGTGAATGAACACCGCAACGAATCGAGTGGTGGTTCGGGTGTGTTGCTCGACCATCCTGAACTGATGGGGAAGATGTACTTTTTGGCACGCACAGGCCTGGTTGTTGCTTTGCTGGGAACCATTGCATTAACTTTTCTGATAGCTAAGGATTTGCGTGTGCTGCTTTGGGTGCTGTTTCTTGTCTCGGCTTTTTTTAGCAAATATTATACTGCTCCGCCTGCTAAACTTGCTTACCGCGGATGGGGTGAGGTGTCGGTGTGGCTGGCTTTTGGCCCCATGGCGATTCTTATTGCCGCGGTAAGTCAGAACATGGTTTTTCATCCGCAACTGCCATGGTTACTGCCCACCACCGGTCTCAGCACTTCGTCGATTTTACTGGTGGGACAAATGATTGACCTCGACGCCGACCGGAAAGGTGGAAAACACGGAGTGGCCTCGCGTATGGGAACACGTTTTACATCGGTTTTGTATGTATTGGTGCAGCTGGCGCTGGCAATAAACATCCTTTTGCTGTTTACGCAATATCCGGGCAATACATGGCCACTGCTTCTTCCGCTGGTTCCGTATATCTTGATCTTTCCAAAAGCTGCAGGCATCATCCTGAAACAGCATGATAAACCCGACCAACTGAAAGCCGGTGCAAAACTTACCGTGCTGATCCACCTTGTTTTTTCGGTGTTGCTAATTGCTGGGTTTGTGGTTTATAATTTTTTGAATTGAGGCAACACCCACTAATCGATCTACAAAAACAGGAAATGCATTAGCAGGTAAAACACCCAGGCAGTAAATGATCCTGCAAGGTTAACCATATCGTTGGGAGTAAATGATTCAGGTTTTACTTGCTTTTTAAAGAAGGCTGATTGATGGAGTTTTTCCTCGACAAAAGCCCCCAGAAAGGTGTCGACGAAACAAGCCAGAAATGCTGCCAGTGTTAGTATTCCGATGATGCTTAAGTTCCAGGTTTGGTAAAACAGAAAATACGCACCGGCTGCAACCAGGAAAGCTCCTGCGAGTGCCGCCAATGTTCCGCCAAAAGAAATACCGCCTGTTGTTCCTGCTTCATGCATTTTTCGGTCGGCTAATGAGAAACTTCTTTTATTAAAAAGCGGACCGGCCTCGCTTGCCCATGTGTCGGCTGTTACTGCAGCAACACTGGCAATAAAAAAGAAAACAAACAGCTCATTGGTTGTAGCAAGGTACAATAAAGAGCTCAGCAGTGCCCATAAAATGTTGGCCAGTACCTGCCAAAAGTTTCGTCCGCCTGATGGTTTTTTCTTCTTTTTGCGCATTGGATTTATTCGGGTAAAAAACACCGAACTCACAAAGAAAAATAACACCGGCAACAACCAATTCCATCCGGCAATAACCAGCAAATAAAATCCCAGTGTCCCCGCTGCCAAACTTCCATTACGGGTGAGCAGTTTTAATTTATTCAGCAGGTAGGTACCCGCAAATACAACGATAAGTACTGCACTTACAAAAAGAAAATCGGGCTGCTGGCTGTGCTGAAAAATGAAGATTAGCGCCAGACCGACGGGTATCGATAAATTATCGGAGCCGCGCCACGAAACAAGTTCAAAACAGGCGGCAAGCAATAATAAAGCAACAACAAAATATACATCGGTAAACAGTGCCTGAGGCAGAAAAACCGCCAACACCAAAAAATTAGAGAGGGAATAAGCGATGAGTCCGAACAGGCTTTTTTTATCCTTACCTATCCGGAATGTGATATTCCCGGTATTGATTTTTCCGCTTAGGTTGGCCAGCGGGTCGGAAAGCGTTAACACCACAAGTGCAGTTTGAAAATAATAGAGGGGTAAATCGACCAAAAGTAAAAACGACAAAAGTATTCCAAGCGGATAAAACAGGGTGCCCAGGCTCTTACTTTCCGTTTTATGAATAAGCTGCCAGCTTTTGAAACGAAAGGTGACAAACGCGATGATGGAACCGGCAATGATCAGTACCAGCAAAACATCGCGTTCAATAAAGTAGGTCAGAAGCAAAAGAAGCAGTCCGGTTACCAGGTGAACCAGTTTTCTGACCGTCAAAGCCAATTTCCTTTTTGACTGGTAAGTAATGTTATTTATTTCATTTACTTCGGCTTCCAATGTTTTTGTTTTATGTGTTGTTACCGGTTTTACTTTATGTAGTTTTTCATCCTTCCAGCGTGATTTCTTCGATCTTCCCGGCCACTTCGAGGGCGGCATTACGACCGGTATCGCGGAAAAGGACATCGTGGCTTTTTTTATCGCTGAGCGTTATTTCGAGTGCTGAAGTCATACTTTCGCTGATTCGACCGTCCATTATTCCGGAAAGCGGCGATGCCAGTTCAGTAGCATGGTCGCGGTGTGCCAATACCTCGAGGCGGTACTTTTTGTTTTCCATCAGCAATTCCACCTGCTGTTTGTTGGCAAAGGATCGTAACAGTTGGGTGCCGTTGTAAGTGGTAAACTCGAACAGCTTGCCGTTGACATACAATCCGGCAATAAAGCCCACAAATGAACTTCGCAGCCACGGAATTTTTGCCACCGATGCTTTAAAGGAAATGCCGGGTTGCGCAAAGTGGTTCGACTGCATCCAGAAATACGCCGATGGAAAAGAGTGGCCCCAGTCTTTTTCGATGTAACCGCGCCCGCCGCTAAAATCGATGGATCTGCCCTGGATATTTAGCGTTCCCTCCAGTGCATGATCCATACTCACGATACCGTGGTAACATTCCATAAAAGGCACAAAAGTATAAGGCCCCATAATACCCGGCGAATACCACCTGTTGGGCCACGGAACAGTGTTTTTAAACTGCAGTGTTCCCGAATAGTCGTTTAGTGCCAGCTTAATGCTGCTGCCCGTAAATTCACTATCGCCAAAGTGGATATGAAATGAACCGGATGCGGCAGAAAAGCTATCGGCCGGAAAGTAAATATATTCCGCTGTTTGTGCTTTGCCATCCAGCACCTGAATAAAAGCATGCTGTTCGCCCAGCTCATCCATAGCAATACCGGGAATAAAGGCAAAAGCCTCCTGCTCATCAGCCGAAATAACTTTGAAGTACCACCCTTCGAAATATCGTTTGGTACGTCTCCAGCCGTGGTATCGTTCGGGATGAAACAGGGCTTTTATTTGTTTGATCATGCGCATGCTACTTAAAGGTAGCAAGAAATTCTTGTGATCCCGATTTGTGACTTATTTACTTCTGGAGCAACATTCTACAAGGTCCTTCCAAACAAGATTTCTACAATTTGTGGTCCTGTTTCAATACACTCTATACTGAGAACTTTCTTTAACGGACTTCAAATCGAAGAAAGAAAAAGCCGCCTTATCAGTAAAGATAAAGCGGCCTTGGTTGGAATACCTTTTGAAGAGGCCCGAACAACAGTCGGGTCTTACTATTTTTCAATCTGTAGTGAAGCTAATCTTGCCGATTTGCATCCCTTTTGGAAATCGGGCGTAACAAAGCACCAAACTTAGTTTCGCGAAAACTTTCTAATCGCTTAGCTACAGACTTTATATTATTAATTGATTAATTCAGGTCGAGTACCGAATTAAATTCGCCCTCAACAATACCGTTTGGAGTGGTGCTATCGGCTTCGCTTTCGTTTTCCCAAACCGAATTGTCGATTAAATATTTAAACTGGTAGGCTTTACCGGTTTCAAGATTCAGCGTTTGAGTAAAATCACCGCTTTTCAGTTTTTTCATTGGCTCAACGTCTTTGTTCCAGCCATTAAATTCACCCACAATTTTAATTGTATCTGCACTTGGAGCATCAGCTTTTGCAACTCTGAAAGATACTTTACACTCGGGTTTACTTTTTAAATATTGTTTTTTAATACTCATAACTCAATGTTTTTTGTGAAACAGAACAGTTTCCTGGAGATGCAACTAGAAGAGAACACTTTATGAATTTACATCCGGCGCCTAATGATAACTCAAAATGTTTTAATTACTATTCCAGCAAACTCTACTGAATCGTTCTTGTTTTCAATTCTTAAATTCGTTTTAGTTCTTGTTGGTTTGGTTGCGAACGCTTATTAGTTCGTGATTCAAAAGTATGTCTTTAACATTAATTAACAGTCTTATAATTAAACAATTATTCTGATATTTAACAGATTGGTAAAATTAAAATTTTTTAATATCTATTTGTAAATCAGACATATTCACCACTAACCTGGTAACCATATAAATGTGTTCAATTAACACATTCCGCACAAACAGAGGATTTTAAACAAGCAAATGTTAGCTATTTTTTCGCAAGTCACTTACCCTCTTCATAAAATCCTGAACACGTTCAAGTTCCACCTCGTTTTCCCAGTTTCCGGCAATTTTAAAAGAAGAACCAACAATAAATGCATCGGCAAAAGGCCAAAATCCCGCAATGTTTTGCTCATTAATTCCGGAACCAATAATCAGCGGTAAACCGGTAACGGCTTTAACGGCTTCGACATCGTTTAACGACGCTTCCTCGCCAGTGGCATTCCCGGTAACGATTACTCCATCGGATAAAAAAAACTCGGCAGCTTTGGCCATTTCGCCAATCGAAACATCGGCAGAAATGGCATGTGATGAGTGTTTCTTTTTAATATCGGTCCATATTTTTATGCGGTCAGCTCCTATTTTCTTTCTGTACCGCAAAAGCTCAGCAGCATCGCTGTTCATCATTCCCTCGTCGGCCATGTGCCCAAACACAAATCCTTCGGCCCTGATAAAATCGAAACCTGCCGAATGCCCAACCGCCAGTGCTTGTTTATTTGCTCCGGCTAAAATCTGAATCCCGAGCGGAATGGTAACAACTTGACGGATTTTTGTTGCAACAGCAGTCATTGCTGCCACAATTTCGGGACCTACCTTGCGGTTTAAATACGGTCGGTCGTGCATGTTTTCAATCATTATGGCATCAACACCACCTTTTTCGAGTTTTTGCGCATCGCTTGTTGCCTGCTCAATTATTTCTGCCAACGAATGACAGCTTTTTGGTGTACCCGGCAAAGCTCCCACGTGCACCATTCCGATTATCGATTTATTGATATCCACACCAATTCATTTTGTTTGCTTAAAGTTAAGTGAAATCATGGACTTTCTATTTTGCACGAAATCCGATTTATCGAAAATGCGCAGAAAAATTATCTTTGTCCAAAACATTTTCAATAATGGAAATTACTGCATTTCGCGATCTGAAACCTTTTTCACAATTGTTTTTTACTGCATTTGTTGTTGTGGCCAGCATATTACTATTCTTTGTATTGTCGCTTATTGTGGCCATTCCGATCTGGGGATTCGATACTGTTTTACACCTGCCTGAGGTAAATTCTGAAACTTCGCAAAATATTATCAGCCTTTACAAATTTATCCAGGTTGTTCAGGCAATCGGCTTTTTTATTGTACCCCCATTTATTTTGGGCTACTTGTTTCACGGCAAATCAAACGAATACCTTTTTCTCAATAAATCATTCAATTCGCAAAGTATTATTCTGGTTGTTGTTATGATGTTTTTTGCAGCTCCGTTTATTAACCTAATCGGAGAACTGAACAGTAATATGAGTTTCCCCAACTGGTTATCGGGCGTGGAAGATTGGATGCGAAATGCAGAAGAAAATGCTGCAGAAATTACAGATGCATTTTTAAATGTAAAAACCATTGGCGGACTTGCGTTTAATGTATTTATGGTAGCATTACTCCCTGCACTTGGCGAGGAGCTTTTATTCCGCGGAGTTATTCAAAAAATATTTAGCAAAATGACGCACAGTCACCACTGGGGAATATGGATATCGGCCATACTTTTCAGTGCTTTACACATGCAGTTTTACGGTTTTGTTCCGCGCGTTTTGCTTGGCGCTTTGTTTGGATACCTGCTGGTTTGGAGTGGATCGATGTGGTTACCTATCATCGCCCATTTTCTAAACAATGCCATTGCTGTAATTGCCATCTTCTTCATTAATAATGATATGCTAAAACCACAGTACGAAGAGATTGGCTCAACTTCTGACAGCTATTACATGGCCGGAATTAGCCTTGGTCTTACCTTGGTTTTTCTGCTGATGTTGAAACGTCACAATGCAGGGAAAGAAATTCCGGTATAAAAAAATCCCAAACCGGCTTTCGCCAATTCGAGATTTTAACAATCATTACATCAATATTATTTTATGCAAACTCAAATAGTAAATCGGTTTGCATTTCTTCGGCCGACATTTTCTTCTTTTCGTTACGACGGAATACATAAACAATTCCGTATTCCTGTGCTAATTGTCGTTTTACTTTTGGCGATTCAGCTTCAAGACTTTCTTCTATTTCGGTCCACAACTTGCTGATAAAATCGTTCGTTGTTTTCCGAAGTTTCTGCATTTTATCAAACGAACGCAGCGTATTTCGTTTTAATGTTTGTTGAAAAACTGAAGCATCATGCAACTCTTCCACTTTAAATTGTACCAGTGCGCTCGACGGATTATAAATAGCACTTCCGCCATTTTGCTTGCGCTTTTGTTCGCCTTCCACCATAATTTTGCCCCATTCCAGAATATCTTCTTCGGTATTCAGTGGCGGCAATTTTCCTTCAAACGAAGCCAGGTTCCCATAATATTTGATTCCTCCGTTAATTTCGCCACGCTCTGATGCAAATAGCAAAACCTGCATAAAATGCGAGACGTACATTTTAGCCCGGTCAAAAGCTTCTTTGTACTCTTTTATATTTTCCGACTGAAGGCGTGTATCTAATTCATATTGAGTTAGGTGATTCTCAAAATTGTTCTTCACATTTTGCAGCTCTTCAACCGAATGATTCGAGAAGGCCAACTTGTGTTCATTCTTAATCACCTTTGCCAGCGCCGCATTTAGTGCTCGTATTCTGGCTTTATCCGTCGTGGGTAAACGTCTGTATGGCATAATTATCCTTTGTGTTTATGCGAAGTTATCATTTGAACATGGAGAATTCATGTGTTCGCCCATGCATTTATGCACACTTACTTGTTTATTATTGTGAAAAAAAGCCGTCCTCTTTAAAGGATCAGCCTCATTTTAATACTTATCATTCTCTATTTTGGGAAGAAGTTAACAGGATTAATACAAGAATATTTAGTATTACAGGAATCACTAACGAAAATGAAAATTAGGAACATACCTAATACCAAAGCCAGACTCCTTTCAAGGAGTGCTCCCTTCAGGGTGACCGGTAAGTGTTAAATTATTGCAAACGACTGGAGCCATTACAAAAAGATACATATTCTTCAGTCCTTTTACTCTTTTTACCGAACCAAATACTTTGTTCAGTGTTTTAATATTAATATTAAACAAATAGGAAATGCATAATAAAACCATAATTCAACATAACTCGTCTTTTTCGCTTATTCTGCTTAGCTTTATAATAAGTGGTTTATTTACCAGCTGCTCAGGGCAAAAACAAATGATTGATAACAGTGTAGTAAAAGAACTGGACCTCCAGAAGTACCTGGGAACCTGGTATGAAATTGCCCGTTACGATCACCGGTTTGAACGCGGAATGGTGGGGGTTACAGCTGATTACTCCATGCGCCCGGACGGTAAAATAAAGGTAGTGAACAGTGGCTACCAAAATACGCTGAACGGTGAATATTCAGAAGCCATTGGAAAAGCCAAAATACCCGATCCGGTAAATGAACCGGCCAAATTAAAGGTTTCCTTTTTCTGGATATTTTATGGCGATTATTACGTGCTGGAACTGGATGAGGACTACCAGTGGGCAGTTATCGGCAGCAGTTCCGACAAGTACCTGTGGATTTTAAGCCGGACGCCACAAATGGAACCTGAAGTGTACAACGATTTGCTAAACAGAATCGCAGACCGTGGTTACGATACCTCAGAATTAATTAAAGTGAAACAAAAGGAAAACAGTTAGCATATGGCATTCTATCAGTTCAGACGTGAGCAATTCATTAAAAGCAGTATTAGCGAAGTGTGGGATTTTATTTCAACGCCACAGAATCTGAAGCGCATAACACCATCCTATATGGGGTTTGATATTCGTACTCCCGATTTACCCAAATCCGCTTACGAAGGAATGATCATTGCTTACACCGTGCGACCACTTTTGGGAATTCCTACAACTTGGGTAACCGAAATTACACATGTAGTGCCGCAAAAGTATTTTGTCGATGAGCAGCGCGTGGGACCTTATAAACTATGGCATCACGAACACCATATTGAGGCGGTAGAAGGCGGTGTATTAATGAAAGATATTGTTAGCTACAGTCCGCCATTGGGGCCTCTCGGGCAGTTGGCAAACACGTTTGTTATCCGTAAAAAGCTGGAAGAGATTTTTGAGTTCCGGAAGCAGGCACTGGAGGAGATATTTCCTTCGTTAAAGGAATAGGTTTCTCTAAATTTTAGATTGTTATCTGATCGTTTTTATGCGTGTAATTAGCTTTTTGTAAGCGTTTTATACTACTAGATGGTCTTGTTAAGCTAAACGATCAAGCAATCTTTTTAAGTCGACAGATAAATAACATTTTCCCACAAATGGGAAGGTCTTCGTTTTTGTTTTACCCTGTTATTTATATTCATTTAAAATTGCAGAATTATCATAAAATGTAATATGCCCCCATAATATTATATCAAATATTCTTTTAGATTTGTTACCCATTGCAGGTCTGGCTAACCCAAATAATAATGTTAAACATTTAAGTGAATTTAAACTTTATGAACCGATTACTCTTTGCCACGACCTTACTCTTTAGCGTACTTTTTTTCAATATTACCTTAGCACAAAATCGAATTGTTTTGAATAGTGGTGATACGATAAACTGTACCATAAGTAAGGAAACTAAAAACTATTTGCATATTGAACAAAATGTAAAAGGTGTTGCTACTACAGGCAAGATTCCGAAGAAAGATATTCGTGAGTGGTCTTACTTTCAGCAAGACGACTCCTTTTCTCAAGAAGAGATTCAGCATCCGGATATTGAGTCGAATGAAGTTACATCCGAAGACACGGAACAGCAGTCTTTCAGTAAAATTAGGGCATCGGTTACAGGAGGAATGGGCTACTTGCTTGGCGACACCAAGCCGGCAAAGGAGAATTTGCAGTCGATGGGCGTAAACAAGAACGTGGCCGATGATTATTACCAACAGTTTAAAATGGGAGCGCAACTAAAGGCTTCATTGTATTTTTATCTGTTCAAAGACTATTGGTTAGGGGGAATGTATAATGGGTTTTTCTCAAAGGCAGAAACGGTTACTTCCATGCAGATGGATGAGGTAAACATGTACTATGGTAAGTTAAATGAACACTATTTTGTAAACTTTGCCGGCATTTCGTTTTACTCGGCAGGACGTTATGGCCAACAACAGAAAATAGGATTGAACTCTTCTGTTACCCTTGGTCCGGCATTTTACCGCGATGAGGTTGAAATGCTGAACGAACAAATACTGATCAAAGGAACTACTTTGGGCATGCACACAACCCTTGGATTCGAATATTATTTAAAATCCAATCTGAGCCTTACGACTGAAGCAGGATTATTTTTAGCAAACGTAAAAAAGCTAACCGTAGAAACTTTGAGCGGATCGCAGGAAATGGAGCTTGATAAGGAAAACTACGAAAGCCTTAGCCGCTTTGACTTTTCGATAGGATTGGTTTTTTATTGGTAATGCCCTAAACTATAAATAATGGAAAGAATAGTAGTACTTTTTAACAGAAATAGAAAAAGCAGTATGGCAATTGTTTTGTTAACTGCTATTGTTGTATTGGCAGCCTGTAATTTTAATTTTCCTGAAGAAAGTCAGGAACAGGTGTTCACAACTGATGTTATAAACCATTTTGAAACCGGAACAACAAGCGGAGTTATTGAGTTTAACCTTTCAGGTTCGGATAATGGAAGTTTCCAGGTAGTGGTTTACCCACAATGGATTGATGTAAAAACGTTTGAAGGCCAACAGATAAATGGCACTTGCTCAATACCATTTGAATTTAAAAACGTAAATGATTTTGTGACAGAGGGAAGGGCCGAAGGCTATGTGTTCGTTAAGCTCGGTAATGCCGGTATCTTTCGTATTACAGTTAGTTATGGTAAAAACACTATTGAACAGCCTCCGGTTGAAGGACAGGAACCTATGTATTGCAGTACTGCCGAACTTAATTTTGGACTGGAAGACAGCCGAATTTTTACGATTGCCAACTACGGATCAGTAGATAAAGACTGGTACATTGAGAATATTCCGCAATGGCTTGAACTATCCGCTACATCAGGTAAATTATATGGTGGCGAAACAAAAGAAATTAACTGTACGGTGAATCGTGGCGAACTTGCTCCCGGTGAATATTCACAAATCATTCATATCGAATCAAATTATCCGCAGTTGTCTCACGGTGTTTTGATAAATATGACTGTTGGCGATCCGGGCAATCCGGTTAACTCTTTAACGCTTACCTGGTTCGATGGTGAATTAAAAGATGCGTATTACCACAAATCAACAGATGTGCTGTATCTTTTAACCCGTTCGCCAAATAAGTTATTGGTAAAAAATACCGGAAGCAACGAGTTAAGTGAATACGATCTTGAGCGTGTTCCAAATTGTATTGATGTAAGTGTTGATGGAAAAATGCTTGTAATTGGCTATAATCAGGCTTACGTTGATGTATGGAATGCCGAAACGCTGCAACGCGATCAGTTAATTGAAACCGACTGTGTACCATTCGACCTTGCACTGGGCGAAAACGGCTGGTGTTATCTGGCACCCGACGAAGATCAGTGGGTACATTTCTATAGCCTGAACCTTGAAACAGGCGTAACTTTCCGTTCTGTCTCTTCGGTAGCTATTTACGAGAAAACAGTCTTACGAAAAATACCCGGGAAACCGTTTATTTATATGACACGACCACAGTTGTCGCCGACCGGTTTGCTTATTGCCAATATTGAAAACGGCATGGCTAACGACACACTTCCGTATTGGCACGAGAGTATTGGCAAAGAATTCTGGTTTACACCTGATGCAAGTGCAATTATCGGGGCCGGTAAAGTTATTTATCGTACGCCCGATTATATTACTGAGTGGGATAATGGCCAGGAGCTTTCGCGGTTGGGAACTATAGATATTCCACGCAGTTCAATTCAAAGTCTGGATTACAATGAAACGCTAAAAACTTATTTTGTTGTAGGATCTGATTATTGGTGGGCACCTGAAGCTTCGGAAACCATCTATCAGGTTGATGAAGTAAGTTATTCATCGGTAAAATCGTTTAAAGTTAGTCCTTATCCCGGATACCTAAACAACCAGTATAATCCCGATATGGATGTTCATTTTATTTTCACCGATTCAGAGGGGACACAACTTTATGCCATTAAGAATGTAGATTATAGCCTGGAAATGAACAAGTGGGCATTGGAAATTTTTAGCTTACCGTTGGAGTAAGAATAAGTAAATGTGTTGAATTTTAAGGAAGCCAACGTGTATTTCCAAAGTATTCCCGAAAATATCAGTATTTTATTTGTGGTACTAATTGCTTAAATTAAGTTACACAAATAGCAAGTGTATGAACCGAATATTTTTGCAAGTATTCTGCTGCTTATTTTTGGTGATGTTTCTGAGTAAGCATGTAAAAGCTCAGCAAAACGATACTATTGTTGCAGATACCAGCCTTGTCGATCAGTTTTTAGGCTTGTTTCAGGAAAGCGACCTCGACCAGGTTCCCGAAACAAAGCGTTCGAGGCGGCAACAGGTTGATGCCTTATTAAAATCGATTTTAGAAGAACCCGGTAAACTGCAGTTTAGCGGCGTGGCAACAGCATCATTGCAGGCTCCTCTTGAAAACAATCCGGTTTGGAAAGGAGTCGGTTCGTTTGATATTTTTGCCTTTGTAAGTTTTGGACCGTCGGCACTGCTCTTTTTCGATTTGGAAGCCGGAGGGGGACAAGGCCCCGATGTATTAATTCCTAATGTATCAGTGTTGAATGCCGATGCGGGAGGAGGTGATGGAAAAGGCCAGAATCTCACGGTGTTGGAAGCCTGGACCGAATTTAAAATGCTGCAGGATATTTTTACAGTAACTTTTGGAAAGTTGGATCCCACCAACTATTTCGATAATAACCTGCATGCCAACGACGAAACCTCGCAATTTATCAGCGGTGTGTTTGTGAATAACCCTGTTTTGCCGGTAGGTGTTAACAGTCCGGGAATTCGTTTTCGTACCACATTTGTTAAGCGTTTTTATATTCAGTATGGACATTTTATGGCCAATCCTCAGGAAGAGAATATCATGAAAAATCACCTAAAACTGCTTGAAACAGGAATAAAACTTTTACCAGAAAGTGGATGGGAAGCCAATCTCAGGGTGTTTGGTCATGAGCAGCCTTTGGCCGGCGGTAGTCGGGGATTTGGTATATCCTTCGATCAGTTAATTGCCAACCATTTTACCATTTTTGGGCGTTATGGTGCCAACAGTAACGAGCTGGCCGATTGGCTGGGTATAAAAAATGCCTGGAGCGGAGGTATTGGTTTCCGGCAATATATCCTGAATCGCGAACTCAAAGTGGGGCTGGCTTATGCCGAAACGCAAACAACAGATTACGAACATCCCGAGCAGTTGGCCGAGTTTTATTTTAGCACTCAACTCAATCAGTGGGTTTTCATCTCGCCACATGTGCAATGGATAAAAACATGGCGCTCCGCCGAATCCGAGCATTTTCTTGCCGGATTACGTATTAATTTGAGTTATTAAAGTTGAAATTGACGAAATCTCAACGACGTTTTTATAAAAAGACACTTAAAGGTATTAAAATATATTAAGTGGATTTTCGTTCTATCTGTACACAACAATCAAAACAAAATTAGAAGTTATGAAAACAGGAAGGAGATTATTTTTTGCACTGGCCCTGATAACGGCATTTTTTGTATCCTGTAGCGATAATGAGGATATGATTACCGACGGAGAATCGGTATTTGGGGTGCGCATAGAAGCGCTGAACACCAACTTTACATTGCCTGTGCAGGCTTCAATGAAATCGGCTACCGTTGATTCAGAATCCATTGCATGGGATTCGGCACACCTGGTGGTTTCGAGTATTAAGTTTGAGGCAGAATTAAAAAGTATCGTTACCGGCGAAGATTCGATTGAAATTGAATACAAATGGTATGGCCCCGAAATGGTCGACCTGCTGAACAACGAGCTGACTATGGGAAATTTTGTACTTCAGCCCGGATATTACGACGAAATTGAGCTTAAAGTCAGCGGTGATCAGGAAGATGCGGGCGACGATCCGGTTTTCTATCTTGCAGGGACATACACGAACGACACCGGAACAACTCCGATTGCAGTGATGGTAAGCCACGATGTATATTTTAAAACCGAAAGGGAAAATGTGGAGGTAACTGAGGAGGAAATTGATTTTACATCGATCATTCAGCTTTATTTGGATGAACTGATGGCAGATGTGGATGTGGCCGATCTCGACAATGCAGAGCTTGTAGATGGTGTGTTGTTGATTTCATCCGACAGCAATACGGGAATTTACCAAACAGTAATTGGTAATCTGGAGCACGACCACCGCACGTATAACAAACACAAACATCACGACGAAGATGAGCACGATGGTTATGATGATGATCATGACGATGATGATTAACAGGAGAGTCTGACAGTGAAAGCCGGAGCTGTATTTAAGTAAAGCAGCTCCGGCTTTTGTTTTATCTGCTTATTGCTCAAAATTCAACGACCAGTCGGGTTGGAACCAACCGGTTACAACTTCCATTTTGCGAAGATGTGGTTGTATATTCCCCCATAACTCGCTTAGTTTTTCTGTATGGTTTTCCTGGAGTGATGCTTCCAGTTTGCGCATAGACAAGGGACTATCTGCACGATCCATAACAATCCAGCAGGGAGAATCATAACCCATAGAAACGGTGTATAAATCCCAGCTCCATTCTTCATCTATGTTCTCACTGAATTCGATGTATTTTTTCACGGCCTCAGCCATTTCTTTTTGATGGCCGGCTTTTAAATAGAAAAAAGTCCATTCGCAATACCTGTTGTCTCTTGTTTGCATTTCGGCACCGTCGCGGTGGTACGACAAGTCTTTTTCCCAGTGGATAATTGTTTCGCGCGTGGTAGAGAGATCACGGAATTTTGCTTCACCATTGTATCCATCTTCTTTCATTTTGTTGGATAACTCGGTCATTTTTGCAAACATTTGGTCAAGGGCTGAAAAATTATCGAAAGGTACTACCCAGTAAAAAGAGCTGACGTCGGTTGAATAGGTGAATATTGGCACTTCGAATTCAAATTTTTTCCAGAGGTCAATCGCCTCTTGCTGTGCATCACTAAAAGCCGGTAAGTCGGCAGGTTGAACAAACTCTTCAAATACTAAAAAATTTTCGGGCATGGCAGGTGCTTCCTGCGCTTGTGTTTGAAGCGAAACAATTCCCATAAATAGGAATAGACAAACAAAAATTCCTGTTGCTTTCATTTTGGTTAATTTTATGGATTTATGTTTCCCTGTACGTAATTAGTTGAAATTGGTTATCATAGTGTGTTTTGATGTAACAAATATCGTAAACCACTAATCAGTAGCATCTTATCTTTAATCCTTTAACCAAAGTCGTTTATCGAATTAATTCAGCTTGTTGTCGAAATCTTTTCGAAAAATGGATGATACTCACAATTTTTGTATCGAATTACGGGAAACTTAAAAATTAAGAATTCCGTTTAAGCCATAAATAAATTGAACAGACCAAAACTACAACAACTATGTCATCATCACGCTTGTATTACATCGACAACCTCCGCATTTTTCTTATTTCCTTAGTTGTATTATTACATTTTAACATCACTTATGGAGCTCCGGGCGATTGGTATTACAACGAATCGGAAGCCGGATTCCCCGAAATTATTATTCAAACCATGTTTAATATGACTAATCAGGCCTTTTTTATGGGCATGTTCTTTTTTATCTCGGCGTATTTTACAGTGGCCTCTTTAAAACGTAAATCAACTGGCCGATTTTTAAAAGATCGTCTCGTACGCCTGGGCATCCCACTTGTCGTTTTTTATTTCTTTTTGAGTCCGGTAACCAACTTCATTCACTATTATTTTATCAAACACGAAGCAGTTACCTTTGTCGGTTTTCTTACCGATCCTCCGTCCTGGGGATTTGGTCCGATGTGGTTTGTAGAAACCTTGTTGATTTTTACCGTAATTTATCTCCTGCTTTTTAACCGGGAGAGAACGATAAAGATGAACTATCCCGGAACCATTAAGCTGTTGCTGAGTGCACTACTTATTGGATTAAGCCAGTTTATTATCCGAATTTGGTTACCTGTAGGATGGAGTTTACCTCATACCGGATTACAGTTTCCGTTTTTTGTGCAGTACATCGTAATGCTTGTTTTTGGCGTTATCGCGTATAACAATAACTGGCTCGAAGCGATAAGCTTTAAAAGTGCCAAACACTGGTTTATTTTTGCACAAGTTATGATCTGGTTGGTATTGCCGGTAATGCTCTATATCGGCGGACAAAATGGTGGTGCAGAAGCCTTTGTGGGTGGTGGAACCTGGCAGAGTTTTGCATGGGCCATTTGGGAACAATTGGTTTGTGTGGCCATGATTATTGGTTTGTTAGGAATCGGTAAAAGATATTTCAATAAGCAGGGAGCTTTGGCGCGACAACTTTCAAATAGTGCTTACGGTGTTTATATTATTCATACCCCTGTAATTGTTGGATTAAGTGCCCTTTTTGTAAACTGGCAGAGCATTAATCAATTAGTGAAATTTATTGTTCTGGCGCCGGTAGCTTTGTTAGTGTGTTTTACAGTGGCCTGGACGATTAGGCAAGTGCCGGGCGTTAAAAAAGTAGTGTAAAAAGAACGTAACAGAACCGACCATATAAAGACCAATAAACTTACTTTTTCAAAATAAAACAGAACAATGAATAAACGTCTGATCTATTTTTTCCTGGTTTTGCTTATTGCAGGTTGCAAGAATCCCGGAGGAGAATTTCTTTTTATTGAACCCAACGAAACAGATGCTTTTCAATTCCCCTATTTTCTATTTATTCCTAACGGGGTGACGGAAAATGAAAAGACATTTGTAATTGTTGAGCCCAATAATTCAGGGTTTGCCGATGATGATTTGCAAAAGCATATTAAAAAGGCCGAACGAACTGCAACACTCGATTATTATCTGGGCAACTACGTAGCAAGAAAGTTCAATTGTCCGCTGGTAGTTCCGGTATTTCCACGCTCGAAAACAAACTGGAAGATCTATACCCATGCTCTCGATCGGGATGTAATGTTGCAAAAGGAATCGCCCTTACAACGGATTGACCTGCAACTCATCGAAATGTTTAAGCATGCACAAACGATCTTAAAAGACAAGAATATTTCATCGCATGATCAATTTCTGCTTACCGGATTTTCTGCTTCCGGAACTTTTGCCAACCGTTTTACACTGCTTCACCCCGATTGGGTTTGTGCTGTCGCAGCTGGCGGACTCAACGGATTATTAATGCTTCCTGAAGATAAACTGGAGCAGAAAACACTGAATTATCCGATTGGTACCAACGACATAGAAAAGCTTACTGGTAGGGCTTTTCAGAAAGACAGATTTTTAAAAACGCCGCAGTTTTATTTTATGGGACAGCTCGATGATAATGATGCCGTACCCTATGACGACGCGTTTTCACAACCTGAAAGGGAACAGATTTTGAACCTTTTGGGAGAAGAAATGCTCCCTGAACGCTGGAAAAAATGTAATCACTTGTATAAGGAATTAAAGGTTAATGCCGACATTCGACTATACGAAGGCATTGGCCATAAACATCCCGAGGAAATAAAGAACGATGTTGTGCAGTTTTTCGATGAGATTATATTTCAAAATTAAAAACCACCATTCAACTGATTCTGTTACATTAAAACAGTGTGTGCTTTAAATTCCTTCTTGAAGAAACCAATAAACTGCAGATATTGACCGGATTATTAAACTATTTCTGATCTCAGATTGTAATATGATGGTAAGCCTTTTTAAGAAGTCATTCGTGTTGACATCATCAGGTAAAGAGAAAAATATGTTTGCAGTAATCTATTCATTTGAAGTAAAACAAGACAGGAAGAATGATTTTGAAAACTCCTGGCGGGAATTAACCCGATTGATATTCAAATATGAAGGTAGCTTTGGTTCGAGGTTGCATAAAGAAAGCGAACATAGATACATTGCTTACGCAGTTTGGCCGGACAGGGAAACATGGGCAAACTCAGGCGACAAACTTCCCGAAGAAGCAAATGAAGTCAGGCGGATGATGATAGAATCGTGTAAAGAAATTAAAACAATACATGAACTCAGCATGGTCGACGACATGTTAGATGAGAACAGGAGGTAATTCACCTCAACTAACTTTTAGGTATTCACCTGCTCCTCATTACAAACGACGGGCAGAGTAGAACTTAACAACCCATTAACCTCAATACCCCTTTAATACAATCACTTTTTTGTTATTTTTGAGAAAAACCATTTTATTATCTCGTTATGCAAAATCGACTTATTCTAGCCGTATTTACATTTATTTTAGTGAGCTGTTCGCAGCAAAAAAGTAGCAACTGGCCGCAATACCTTGGCCCCGACAGAAATGCCACCATCAGCGATGAAGGTATACTGCGCGAGTGGCCTGAAGCCGGTCCGAACAAAGCCTGGGAGTTCCCACTTGGTCCCGGTTTTGGTGGAGCTGCAGTATATAACGACGAGGTGTTTCTGCTCGATCGCATAAAAGGCGAAAGCGATGTGTTACGTTGCATCGACCTGGAAACAGGAACCGAAAAATGGAACTATACTTACGAGGCAGAAGGCGAATTGCCCTACCCGGGATCGCGGGCAGTGCCTGTGGTTGACGATAACTATGTGTGGAGTGTTGGTCCGCACGGGCACTTTCATTGTATCGATAAAAAAACGCATCAGCCAGTTTGGTCGCACGATTTGTTAGGCGATTACGGTGGCGAACTTGATAACTGGGGCTTTTCAGTGTCGCCCATTGTTACCGGCGATTTGGTAATTGTGGCTCCACAAGGCGAAAAAGCCGGAGTAGTTGCCTACAACAAACTCAGTGGCGACGTGGTTTGGGAAAGCCGCAGGTTAACAGGCTACCGTTTTCATGTGTCGCCAATATTGGGGAACTATGGCGGTATCGAGCAGGTAATTATGACCAGCTCGTGTGTTAAAGGCGATGGATTTACCACCGATGAGGTAGTTTCTTTTGAAGTAAAAACCGGCAAAGAACTATGGAGCTACAAAGGCTTTGATTCTTTTGCCTGCATTGCACCGCCTGTTGCGGTTGACGACACCCATTTGCTGCTCACCTCGTGCGCCTACAAAGATGCCTACGATCCGGTGACTATTCTGCTGGAAGTAAATCCGGATGGCGAAGCATACAGCTTTAACGAACTTTTCAGAACTGAGGAAGCCGGCTGTAAAATGCACCCTCCGGTTGTGATTGGCGAGCATATTTACCTGAATAACAACCACCGTGTAAACGAAATGGCGTGTTTAAACTGGCAGGGCGAACGTTGCTGGCCTCAAAAATCAGCACCTGGATTTGAACTTGGAGCCATCATCATGATCGACGGAATGATCATCAACCAGAACGGTAAAAACGGAGATCTGCACCTGATCGATCCTACACCCGAAGGGTACAAAGAAGTGGGTAAAGCCTCGTTTTTTACCATGAAAGGTTCACAAGCGTGGGCACCAATGGCCTATGCCGACGGCAAACTACTGGCCCGCGATAACGAAAAGCTGGTTTGTGTGGAGTTAAAGGAGTTGTAAATGTCAATGGCGGTGTTCCATATAAAGCAGTTTTACCTCGTCTTCGGAAAGCGTTTCTCCGACCAGATCATTAGTAAAATAGCAAAAAACAGCAGCACAACTCCTGTGGCATAGGTATAACTAAACCCTGCCCATTCGTATAATTTTATTCCGATAACAGGAGCCAGCAGCGCACGTACTCCGGTTAAAAACAGGTGTACACTCTGGTAGTCGGCCGCTTCGTCGGGTTGGCAAAAGTACGAGCTGCCAATGCCCCACAAAATAGGCATGCTTCCCATAAACAGTCCATTAAAAAGAACGGCCACCATTAGCATGTAGTAAATTTTAATGCCATACACTTCGGTGTAGCCGTTGTAGTATTCGGTTAATGCGGTAAACAGGATAAACAGCAGCAGCGAGCCAAAAGTAATGATGGCAAAACGGCGCGGATCGCGTTTACCAATTACTTTTCCAAAAAAGGGAAGAAAGGCAATGGCAACCAGGTTAAACGCATTTTTATAAAAGGCCACACTCGAATAATTTAAGTGCAGGGCACGTTCGTAAAAAATGGTAATTACAGCGTGGGTGCTCATCCAGGCAAAACCGTAAATCATAAATCCCATTTCAAGGTGGCGGAATGATTTATTGAATTTCAGAATCTGGAAAATCCGTATAAACGATTGGTGCAGCGATTTCCATAAGGGCGTATCGATAATTTCTTCCTTTTGAACGAATTTTATTTTAGTAAGCTGGAAAACAGAGATCATGGCCAGAATACCAACAATGGGGTAGAATATTTTGTAGGAATTTGGATTGATGTCGAGCAATAATCCGGCGACAAAAGTAGAAAGCAGCATGGCCACTTTTTGTATGGTAACAGAATAGCCAAACAACCGCCCAAAATTCTCGTGCCGATAGTTGCCCTTCAAATACTGGTTTACGGAGGGAATTACAACAATACGCGTAATAAAATAGAAGAGAAATATACTGAGAAAAAGGGTGTGGTAAATAGGTGGCAGTCCTTTTTGGTGACTCACATCGGGGAAAAAGGCCAGTCCAACCAGTGGTAATTTCGAAACAACGGCAATGGTGCGCAACAATACCTTGCGGTTGGTATAGCGGCGCAGGATTTCGTTGGCTACCATGGCAAATAAAAATACCACCATGTTAAACTGAAACAGAAAAGCCAGCTGTACATTGCTTCCCTTTAGCGACTTAATAAAGATAAACTCCGTAAGCAACAAGGCTCCGGCAGCAATCCCTTCAATACCGCTGTAAAACAAATGCAGCTTCAGGGTACGGCTTTCCTGCGGGTTTAAATCGTTAAAAATTCGCATGTTTAGTATAAGGCTGCAAATGTAAAAATGTTTAGGGAAAAGCGTGTTATGTAGAATTTGTAGTTCGGCTCATCCGTAAATTTCAATAAGCATTTATCCACCAATCTCAACCTCAATACCGTATTTTTCGAATATGGCAATCGCCCTGTTTTGTTCCTCTTCGGTGGGCTCTTCCATATTGAACTCGTTGTATTTCGACCCCAGCTTATTGTATTTATTAACCGCAATATTGTGGTATGGCAACAAGTTTACCACCGGTTTTTTGCCCGGTAATGCGGCAATAAATTCCGCCATTTCGGTAACCGTATTGTGGTCGGCATTTACATTGCGGATAAACGGTACACGAATATTGATTTCTGCTCCGCTTTCGGCAAGCAACCTCAGGTTTCTCAGGATAAGCTTGTTGCTTACACCCGTCCATTTTTTATGCTTCGCCTCATCCATCAGCTTTAGGTCGAACAGGAAAAGCTCGGTCTTTTTAGCTACTTCCAGCAAAGTGTCGGTGTCGGCAAATCCGCAGGTATCAACGGTTCGGTGCAGCTTACTTTCGCCACAGGCATCGAGCATCTGCATCAGAAACTCCGGATGCATCAGCGGTTCACCACCCGAAAACGTAACGCCCCCATTCGATTGCTCGATGTGTACACGTTCGCGCTCGATGATCTGCATAAGCTCGTCAATCTCGTACGTGCGCCCCGACATTTCGATGGCTTTCGTTGGGCATACATCGGCACAAATACCACAAAGGGTACAGGCCTGGTAGTCGGTAACAATTCCTTTTGGCGTAAGTGTCAGCGCATCTTCCGGGCACATGTTTACACACTCCTGCGCCCCGATACATTTCGACTCGGTATACAGCTTTTGTACACCCGGCGACTGGCTTTCGGGGTTATGGCACCATTTGCAGATCAACGGGCATCCCTTCATAAACAGGGTAATGCGAATACCCGGGCCATCGTTAATGGCGTATCGTTTTATATCGAATATTAATGATTGATTCATTTTAAATGTTTACCAAGTAATTGTTGCATACCCCCCGTTTCCGCCGGACCTTCTTCGAAGTCTCCGGCTCCAACTGTCCCCCTAATTTAGGGGGACAGTGGAGGCCGCAAGCTCCGTTGACGGAGCGAGGCCGAAACGGGGGGTATTTATAACTTTATCCTCGCGGGCTTTATTAAAGCACCTCGTTCTGTGTACGGTCAATAACTTCCTGCTGCAGGTCGGCATTCATGTCGTTGAAATAATCGCTGTATCCGGCCATACGCACCAGCAGGTCCTTGTAATCTTCAGGACAAGCCTGTGCCGCCAAAAGCGTTGCCGTATCAACAATATTAAACTGAATGTGGTGACCACCCAACGAGAAATAACTGCGGATAAGGTGACCCAGTTTTTCCACGTCTTTGTCGCGTTTTAACAAACTTGGCACAAAACGCAGGTTCAGCAAAGTACCTCCCGATTTCGACTGATCGAGTTTTCCCAGCGAGCGGATCACGTTTGTTGGTCCATGTGTATCGCAACCGTGCGACGGTGATGTACCATCGGAAATTGATTTACCTGAAAAACGTCCGTTTGGCGTAGCTCCCAGCACCAGGCCAAAATATACGTGGCAGGTGGTTGACAGCATATTTAAATGAAATACTTCTCCCTTTGTATTTGGTTTTCCTTCAATGGCAGCCAGCAAGTCGTTGTACACCTGCACGGCAATCGTATCGGCATATTCGTCGTCGTTACCAAAGAATGGGGTGCGGTTCAGAATGCGCTGACGCAGCACTTCTTCGCCCTCAAAGTTTTTAGCCACAGCACCCAGAATGGTGTCCATCGAGAAAGTCTTATCTTCGAAAACATGCTTTTTCAGCACCGATAAACTATCAGTTGTTGTACCTAAACCGGTACATTGAATATAATTGGTATTGTAGCGTGGACCACCATTGTAATAGTCTTTTCCTTTCGAGATACAGTCTTCAATTACAACCGAAAGGAACGGCGCCGGAGCATATTTGGCAAACATCTGGTCGATGTAGTTGCTTACACGTATTTTCTGGTCTACCACAAAATTGAGTTGCTTCAGGAATGCTTCGTACAGCTCATCAAAACTTTTAAAGTTGCGCGGATCGCCGGTTTCAATACCTGCTACTTTTCCTGTAAGTGGGTCGATTCCGTTATTCAGTGTGATCTCCAAAACTTTTGGAACATTCAGATAACCGGTCAGCAGGTAAGCTTCTTTACCAAAAGCGCCCACCTCGATACAACCACTGCAGCCGCCTTCGCGGGCATCCTGCAGGGTTTTTCCCTGGTTCACCATTTCCTGGATGTACATATCAGGATTAAACACCGATGGATAACCGTGTCCCTGGCGAATCAGTTTTCCGGCGGCCTGTAAAAACTCGTCGGGCGTAACTTTGGCAATGTGCACCGAGTTACCCGGCTGCAGTACGTGCAGCTCTTCAATTACTTCAAGCATCATATACGACACCTCGCTTACGCCGTTGGTCCCGTCGGGTTTAACACCACCAATGTTGATGTTGGTGAAATCGTTGAATGTACCACTTTCGCGCGCCGTGATACCCACTTTTGGTGGCGCCGGGTGGTTATTTACTTTTATCCAGAAACAGCTGATCAATTCCTTGGCCTCGTCGCGGGTCAGTGTTCCTTCGGCCAGCTCTTTTTCGTAGAACGGAGTTAGGTGCTGATCGAAGTGACCAGGATTCATAGCATCCCAACCGTTTAATTCCGTAACAGTTCCGAGGTGCACAAACCAGTACATCTGAATGGCTTCCCACACGTTTCGTGGTGCGTTGGCAGGCACCCAGCGACACACTTCTGCAATTCGCTTTAGCTCAGCAACACGTTTCGGATCGCTTTCGGTTTTTGCCATTTTCTCAGCCAGGTCGGCATGGCGCTCAGCAAAAACAATAGCTGCATCGCACGACACGTCCATCGCTTTTAATTCCTCCAGCTTTTCGGTGGCTTCCGGGTCGTTCATAAAATCGAGACGATTGATATGATCGTTGATCTCCTTTTTATAATCGAGCATCCCCTTTTTGTAGATCGCCCCATCAAGCGCGGTATGGCCGGGAGCGCGTTGCTCCATAAACTCGGTGAATACACCTGCCTCGTAGGCACGTTTCCATTCGTTTGGTACGTGGCTAAAAATACGCTCGCGCATGGTGCGGCCCTGCCAGTAAGGAATTACTTCCTGTTCGTAGGTATCAATATCTTCCTGCGAAATGGTATACTGTTGCTGATCGCGTGTGTTCAACACATGAAAATCCTCAACGCTGTGGCAGGTTAATTCCGGAAAAGTTGGAACCGATTTCGGCACCGGGCCACGCTCGGCAACAATCAGTTCATCATCGCCAATATAAATGGTTTTTTGCTTGCAAATTTCAAGAAAATTCAGGGCACGCATCATCGGCTCCGAGTACTTGCCGTAGTTTTCTTTGTAAAACTTCGTGGTAATCATGGCGCGCTCAATCGACAGCGATTCTTGTGTTTCAACACTTAGTTTGCGCAAACGCTGTATGCGCTCGTTCATACCCGGACCAATGGCATCAGGGTGCGGTGTATAAAAATTCCCTTCAGCACCAGCCGGGCGCTCGGGTGTCTTTATGGTTAGTTCATCTTCAAAAGACATGACTTCAAAATAATAAGTTATACAATAAAATAAGCAGGAAAAGGGTTAACGGATCAAACATCTACACATATAAGATCCAGCATTCGAATAAACACCGGTAAGAAATTAGAAGATTCGATATCTTTAGTTTTGATTCCACTTGACTAATACATTTTAATGGCGTAAATTTAGTTAATTATTAAATTGATGCAAACAGAAAACCTGCAAGATTAAGAATAAAGAAACAATGCAACAAACACATAAAAGCATTTTAACCTGACTTATGTAAATAATAAATTGATTTCGGATGCGAATATATATGCACCCAGGATGTAATATAAACTGTTGAATTCTTAAACTACTCGAATTATGATTAAAAAAAACAATTGTAAGAGCCTGTTCCTTTTCCTACCAATTTTGGCTTTGCTGTTCTCGTGTCATCCCGAATACGATGCAACAGTTGAAGAATTGGATATTGCAGTTACGCAATATGATAAAGAACAGGACTTCTCAAAACTTCAAACCTTTTATCTTGCCGATTCAATCATTTATATAAACGATGAAGAATCGAATTCACTCATTAATGTAAGTCATTCTCATGAAGATGAAATCTTATCTTTGGTTCGGCAGAATTTCCTTGATTTGGGATGGACCGAAGTTGCCGGGCCAACTGATGGACAAATTGATGCAGACGTATCGATAGTACTATCGGTTCTGGAAACAGATGTAAATTTTTATTATTACTACTGGTGGGATTGGTGGTATTGGTATCCCTGGGATTGGTGGTATCCCTGGTATAGCGAATCATACTGGCATCCCGGATATCCGATTTGGCCGGGTTACCCGACTTACCCGTCATACGGATATACGGTAGGCACACTTTTTATTGATATGTGGAACATGGATGATGTTGAACTGCCGGATGCAAACGACACCTCGTTCAAGGTTCCGATGCCCTGGAAAGGATCTGCAATCGGAATACTTGCGGGCTCTGATTCTTACATTCAGGACCGTTTAACAAAAGAGATTAACCAGGTATTTGAACAAAGCCCATATCTACAAAAATAAAACCGCTACTATGAAGAAATATATCATCATATTATTACTCGTTATTGCTGCATTTGGAACAAAAGCGCAGGAAGGAACATCTATTTTTGTCAGTTATTTGCCATCCATTCCGCTCGGAGAAACAGCTGATTTTAGCAATAATATCAGCCCGCGTGGAATTGACTTTGAAGTACAACGTTTTTTAAACGAAGATCTTTCGGTGGGATTTAATATTGGCTGGAACCTGTTCAGGGAAAAAATACCCGAAGAAACATTTGATTACGAGGATGTCACTATTACCGGCATTCAATATCGCTACACGAATGTGGTGCCATTAAATATTAACGTTAAAAAATACTTTATGAGTGAGGGGGACTACTTTCCCTATTTAGGATTTGGGCTTGGTACCTCATACAATGAAAAACAAAACGATGTTGGTGTTTTTTCTATATCAGAAGACAAGTGGTTATTTAATATTGCTCCCGAAGTTGGAATGCTTTATGATATGAATTACAAAAGTTTTCTGTCGTTAAAACTAAAATACAACTACGGATTTAAATCGGGAGATTTCCCGGCTCAGTCGTTTATAAGTTTGGGAGTTGGCATTGGCCTTAAATAGAAATATCAGGAAAAAGGTTCGGTACTTCCGGACCTTTTTTGTTTAATAATGGTTACTGTTTGTACTCTCCCATTCCATTTTCGAGCTGCTTTCTTCTATAACTTCCAAATGAGGCGGCACAACACTTTCCGGTCTGTTTTCCCGGAAGTAGATCCAAACCGTTATTTCATTTTTAACTCGATTAATCTTTTCAATATCAACACGTAAAACATCAATGCCAGTATTTTTTCTGATTTCTTCCAGCAAAGTTTTATTGTCGTTTAAAACAGAATAATCAGAGGGAGTATAAACAAACGCCCTTTTCAAAACATAATTTCGGGGTTTATAAAGTTCCATTACAAGCGCTGAAACAATAATAATAAGGTTGGCAACCAAAAGACCGGTAATTGTTTGTACATTGAACTCAACAAGGGCATTTATAATTGAAACGCCTATTACAAGGAATAAGTAGGTCATTTCTTTTAAATCTATTGAGGGGGAACGATACCGAACGATTCCAAAAATTGCAAATAAACCCAAAGCCAATCCCACGTCAAGACTAACCCGGTCAAGCAACGAAGCAATCAGAAAGATCATCATCCCCATCAGGAAAAAAGTAAACAAGTATTTTACCCTGCTGTTTTTGGGGTAATATATAAAACGTATAAGGCAAAATATTGAAATAATATTTACCAATAGCCTGATTAAAAAATCAGACCAGGATTCTCCGCTAATGTTCATAAGTTGTTGACCTGTCATATAGTTCAAATTTTAAAAATCAATGTCTCTGCATTCGCTTTGCAGGGTTCTTATAAGGTATTCCGGATTTTCTGCCATCCGAAAAAACTCGTTTACAAAATTCAATACCTCATTTTTATCTCTTTTCCCCAAGTGTTCGAGTGTTTCAATGGTAGAAATTATTTTGTCTTCATTTTTATTAAAGAGGTCGATTGCCTGACGATAGTTGTCTAAATCCTCCTGGCAGTAGCCAAGATAATCGCGCTCGGTAATTTTTTCTGCGCTGCTCCACTCCTGCGGCATTGCATAGCTGGTGTTTACAATTCCTGCGTGGTCATAATCATAAGGTAAAGGAATAAGATAATTTGAAACTACATCCATGGGTTTAATATATTTCATATTATGTCCTCCCTTAAAACGCCAATCGGTGTTTCCAACAAAATATTCGTAAAGAGCAACCAGTGTTCCTTCGTCTGGTAATACATCTTTTCCAAAAACCACGTCCGATTTTACTTCAATAGCGTTAAGTCTTTTGGTAATTAATTCAACGGGCTCTATCAGAAATCCTATTTGCTGATAGTGCCGTTTTTTCTTCCCGGTATCGATATAATCAATATCCAACAGTCGCACCCTGAAGCTATTATCGGATAAAATATTGTAAAGTTTATAAGCCAGGTATTCACGCATTACATAAGATTGATAGCTTTTTGAGGAGCTGCAGTGGGTTACCATTTTTACTTTTCTTATCCCTTCCAATTCTGTTTTGTCGATAGGATCGGTTTTGAAGTTCAAATAGATTGGCGGGAAAAAACAATGTCCCCGACGAAAATTACCCCGGGCTTTTAATCGAATGTTTTTAATAATTGAATCACTTCCAGTCGGATAAATCGCAAGTTCGGCAGGTAAGTATTCGCCTTTAGCCTTGTGTCTAATAAACGAAGTAATATCGTATTTTAAAGTAATTTTTAGCGGTTCGTCTATATCAAAAAAGCTTATGTTCTCAAGCGTTTGTCCAATTGGTTCGAATAGAGAACTGTCTTTTTCTTGTTGGGCAAAAGCAAAATTCAGAAAGAAAATCAGATATAAAACGGTAAATAAACTTTTCATAATGTATCTGCTGAAATTTGGATTTTGTTAAAATTACTGTTTTAAAATTAATGCATTTTTATCAGATTATCATTCTAAACAATTATTATTAGCTGGTAATCTTTTTCTTACACCTTATTTTCATTCCTTCTAGCCACCCAATATAATTTTTGTATTATTGTATAATTACAAAACACAAATAAAAACTATGAAAAAGTTAAGCCACCTCATTCTTGCTTTGAGTTTTTTACTCGCAAGCTGTTCCTCAACCAAACTTATCAATTCGTGGTCAGACAAAGAACATACGCCACAAACATACGATAACATAGGTGTTACCGTGCTATTCCCACAAGCATCAAGTAGATATATTACCGAACACAATGTAGTAGATTACTTAAATGAAAAAGGATTAAAAGCAATGCCTACTACTGATGTTTTTCCAATGGCCAACCGTTTAAATGAAATTACCAAAGTAATGGATAAATCGGATGAAATTAAGAAGAATGTAATTTCGAAAGTTGCTGAGAATAAAATTGATGCTTTAATGATTATTACCTTATTCGACAAAACAAAAGAACAGCGCTGGGTAACCGATCGTGGATTTGCAATGGGAGGAACCGGCTATTACGGAACACCTTATGCCGTTGGAGGAGCCTATTACGATTATTACTATTACTCGATGGGAACAATAATGGATCGAGGATATTACACCGATGATGTAACTTATTTTGTAGAATGTAATTTATACGATGTGGCTTCCGAAAAATTAATCTGGAGGGCTCAAACAAAAACATCAAATCCACAATCTATTGAAGAAGAATCAAAAGCACTGGCTTATATCGTTGTAAAACAATTATTGAATAAGAAAGTAGTATCGAAATAACCTCGCATGTGACGATAAAGAAAAGAGCAGACATATTCGTAATGTCTGCTCTTTTTTATGCTATCGTCTTCCTCCACTTCTTGCTGGTGCAGGTCTGCTGCGTGGTGTTGCTGCAGGGCGGTTATTCTGGAAATTATTATATCGGGTAGTTCCCCTGTTGCGGTTATTAAAATCGCGTTCTAAATTATTTGGCCGCGTTGCTGGTTGCGTTGGCTGTGTTGGTCGGGTTGAAGGACGTTGCGTTGGTTGAGTAGGTCGTGTTGATGGACGTTCAACCGGCTGAGTAGGTCTTGTTGCCGGCCTTGTAGAAGTGTTATTACCCGGCCTGGCCGATTTGTTTGGCAAATCAGGACGTGTACTGGGGCGTTTATTTTCTTGTTGCCAGTTACCGTTGTTATCACGTCTTAAAATATTACCATCACGGTCGGTATAAACATTGTTGGGTCGTGTTGATGGCCGTGATGACACATTGTCTCTTCGGTTTGGTAATGATGTATTGCGTACATCGCGTGTACTCTTAATTCCACGGTCTCTACGATTATAAACATTTCTTGAATCGTAACGCCCGTTGGCATAACCCGCTCTGTAGCCAGCCAGGTAGCCATTACGATAGCCATGATGATAACCATGATGATAGCCGTGACGATAACCATGGCGATAACCTGCAGGCCCCCAATAACCATAACCTCCGTAATACCTCATGTTAAACCATCCATAACTCAATCCTACTGAAAATCCCCAGCCGGTGTATGGATTGTAGTGTACTCCGAAACCAAATGTCCAGGGGCGTGGATAATAATAGTGCCCATACCAGGGACGGTAATAATAACCGGTTCCGTAAAATACACAGCCATTGTACCAGTACGAGTGACAGTAGCCAGGCGTATAACCTACATAAACAACATCGGGCGTTGAGTCGTAGATATAAACATACTTTACGTTGTAAACCGGAGCACTCGGAGGTATTTCATCTACCTCTGCCGGACGATTGTCGGATACTGCCCACGGGCCGGTTGCTTTTGCCGATTCAAACCAGATTCCATCATCAACACAATAGTATTTTCCATTAATGAGCAGTACTGTACTTGCCGTATTTATGGCATATTGCACATTCGAATTTTCAATTTTTTCAAATTTTGGATTGCCATCATATTCCACAGTAACCGTTGCTGTTTTCCGATCAACAACTGCTGTTTGCGGCATTTGTTGTTCGTATTTTGCTTCCTGTGCTTCGGGTGTTCCGGGCACGCTGGCTCTTACAGTTCCGATTGTTGCATTCTCCGGAATTTTTGCAAAATCATCAGGAAGGTCTGAAGGCTCAGTAAAAGTCCAATCACCATCTTCCAATGTTTTTGAGCTAAACCAGCGACCGTTAATGAGTACAAAATGATGCTGCGAATTGATATCCATAATGATATCGTTTTCTGAATTTTTTACAAAAAGCAGCGAAGTTCCCTTAATGCTTTCGTATTCCAGCTTACCATCAGAACTAATCAGTTCGGAAGGAACAGAACTGACAATTACATCCGGAATCGCATTATTACCTTCTAATTCCGGCTCTTCCTCCGGTTCCTCCATCATTTGAGCAGCTACTTTTTCAACTTCTTTTGGCACCGATTTAGTAACACTCCAGTTGTCGGTTACCAGCTCGTTCGATTTGTACCAGTAATCTCCTCCTTTCAGGTAATAATCTGATTTCTGTTTAAGAATTAAAAATGGTGTATTTTGTACATACTCAAGATTCGATTTTTCTACTTTTTTTAAGATCGGATCGCCATCGATAATTACCAGTACAGATGGAGACGAACGGTAATAAATTTTGGGTGGATTATTATTTATTTTGTCATTCAAAAGTTCAAGATTTTCAACGTCTTCAAGATCCGCAATAATCCTGTCTAAGGACATTTTCATATTTATGGCTTCCAAATCTGAGATAATAAGTTCTTTTAGCTTTTGCAGTTGTGATTCATCTTCCACATCCGGAAATTTGATCATTGGAATTTCCAGTTTAACCAAATCGGCAGTGCGGTTGTCCATGTCGGTTAATAGCGTTGCATTAAACCACAATGCGCCAAAAATTATTTCGCTGTCTTTGGGATTAACCGATATGGCCATGCGCCCATCCAATATATTTTTATTTAACGATTCCAGTTGAGGCTGATATAAGGTTATTATGTTGCCATCGACATCAATTTCGCGGGGCCAAACCAGGTTTTCTTCGCTGTTGGCTGATAGGCTCGTAAGTGTAGCCAGAAAAAAACAAATAAGCCGTAAAGTTTTCATATCTCCATTGTTTATGTTTCTAATCCTGTAAACGAATAATTAAACCAACTCCCATATCCCAGTGCACAATTGGAACATTAAAATTCACTCCTCCCGAGCATCCGCTGCCTCCGGTACCTATTCCACACCAAAAACCAGCACCATCAAATTCAAGGGGCAGCATAAGATTGGTAAAGAGTCGAAATCCAACTTTCTCAGTAACAAACAATTTTGCTCCGGCTCCCAATCCTCCGGAAAATAACCAAACACGTTCGTCTCCACCAGATTTCTGGACGTAACGCGTAGTTCCTAAACTCAGTTTTGCAAAGGGTACTACTTTTCCAACACCAAATTCCCTAAGGACGCCGAACTGGTAATGCTCGGTGGCTATATCAATTATGTTTAATGCGGTATATCCTTTGGTGTCATTTCTTTCATAACTCAGTTCTGCATACATCATATCGTCAAACTGAATGCTGAGCAATCCTCCATACAGCATGTCGTCTTTTACATCGAAATACCTTCCGTAATTATTTACTTTCCCGGCAAAAGTGTAGCCAAAAATGGGTGTTAATTCAATATTCTGGGCAGTAACAATTATTCCTGCAAATAGTAAAAGCAGTGAAGCAAAGATCTTTTTCATGATTCAACTTTAAAATTATGTTTGATTATTAATTTATTCCAATTTCGTGCTTTTAGCGCTCAATCGCAAATCAATTGAGCTTATTATCGTTTTTAATTTTATATTGTTCATAATAATCAGATTATTCTATCTTTACCGGTTGCCAGGAGAACTATATTCCTTATATTTATGCATGAACGTCTATTTTTAATTTAGAGCAAATCAATGAAAAAGTTTCTGGTTCTATGCTTTCTGTTAATCACAACACTTGCAGCAAACTCACAAGTTTTAATTTCGTTACTTTTAGGAGACAAGGTAAATTCGCCAAACATTGAGTTTGGCCTTGAAGGAGGTTTTAACTGGACTGATATTAATGGTTTTGACAATAATAGCGGCCTGGGGAATTTTAACCTTGGTTTTTATTTCGACATAAGGATGAAAAACAACCTGTTTTTATATTCCGGTGTGCAGGGAATTTCAGGATTAGGAATGGGTGATCTTTCGGCAAGTGACCTTGAGTTTCTGGATGCAGAGATATATGATGTAGAGGGTACCTATGATCAGCGGATTAGCTCTTTTATGGTTCCCATTCTTGCCAACTATAAATTCGATAATCATTTTTATGTGGAAGTAGGGCCACAAGTTGGTTTAATATATAAAGGATGGGTTGAATTTAATTCGGATAAAAATAACAAAGACTGGAAAATTAAAGAATATAACGATAACCAGCTTAACTGGCTAAATGCAGGAATTGCTGTAGGAACCGGTTATAAGCTTATGAAGGGCGAAGGTTGGACAATTGGAATACGGTATTACCAGGGACTTACTGATGTGTTTAAATACAAGTCGGGAAGTATTCACCATTCGTTGCATTTTAAGGTGAACATTCCGATTGGAGTAGCCAAGCCAGATGATGGTGCAAGTTAATTACAATCTGACTCAAAAAAAAGGTACACCTTTTAAAAAGGTATACCTTCCACCATATCATCGTTGTACAAATTTAATTCTTAATAGTACCAGATTCCATTAATGTTCTAACGAGACTTTTTGAGTAAGCATTTGATGCTGATTCAGAGCCCGAAGGATCAACCAGTTCCGATTGCCCCGACCAAACGATTGCTTCTTTGGCATCGCTTTCGTTTACATCATACAAACGTGTTTCCAACACATAGGTTTTTTCCTGACGGTACTCATCGCGATACATAAAATCGTAATTGTAATGAATAAAACTACGGTAGCCGTAACCATATCTGCCTCCATACATGTAGGGGTAATAGTTGTAATTGTTCACCCGCACGTCTTTCGTATTTACTTCAACCAATGAAGTTATCAGAACACCATCGTAACCACCGCTTTTTATTCGGTTTCCAATTTCGTCTTCTGAGAGTTCATCCAGCTTTTCAACCGGAGTGAAAACATTTAATGCATTCGTTGCATTAATTCCTTCTTCTTTTAGCAAATCAACTACTGTGTTTTCAAACAATGTACGTGATTTCAGGTTTTTACTGATGGTTAAAACCAACACCTTTTCAAAACTCTTTCCTTCAAAGTTTTCTTTCGTCCATGTGTATTTCATGGTTGTTGAACACGACCAAAGAAAGGTCAATGCAACTAAGCTTACTATAATTCTTGCTTTCATATCTCTAAAGTTTTCAATGATTTTTTAAGGTTTAACGATTCCGGATTCGATGAGTGTTTTCACCAATTTTTTTGAATAACTTTTAACGGCTGAATCAAGCGATGACGGATCGGTTAATTCCGACTGGCCAGACCAAACCACATTCTGTTTTGTTGCTTTATCTTTTGTGTCGTAAAGTTGTGTTTCAAGCACAAAAGTTGTTTCCTTACGGTAATATTCAGGCTCTTGCAAATGAACATATCCTGTTCTGATACGTCTTCCGTAACGATAAGTAACCGGTTGCATGTAGGTTCCGCCTCCTTCGCGTACTTCGCGTGAATTGGCATCAACCAGCAAGCTTATCAATACTCCATCGTAGCCTCCCGATAATATCCTGTTTTCAATTTCGTCCTCACTCAGTTCCTCGATTCTTTCGCCCGGTTTAAAAACAGGTAAACTGTTTGTTGCATTTATTCCTTCACTTTGCAATCGGTCAACCATAACATTCTCGGCGTTTATTCTGCTGCTCTGAGAATTGGCCTCAACAACAACAAGAATCTTCTCATAGGTTCGTCCCTGGTAATTATCGTTTTGCCACGTATACTGCATGGTTGAAGAACAGGCTGTTACCACGAGGATAACAAAGACAGCGATTAGTGTTCTAATGTTTTTCATTTTTTATTGGTTTATAATTGTTTTCTGAAAGTAGTATTGCTTGGTTTCTTGTGTTGTTTTTCATTTATAGCGAATTAACTGTGTGTAATATACGAAATTTTAAACTTTTGTAAGAAGTGATGTTGCGATAATTTTTATGTAAAACATAAGAATTATCACATTTATGAGAAAATACATTGGTAATCCAATAGGGAGGGTGTAATGATGATTTGACAACAGCGAAAAATGCCTCTCCCAATGTTTTTTTGGATTTCTGCAAAAAAAATAGTACCCTCCTATCACAGACTTTTATTTCAGCAGCTTTTGAGTGTTCATCTATTTGAATCGACTGAATAATATTTACTCAAAATCAAACTTTAAAAGTCTTTTGCTGAAAATATGTATCAAAAAAGTAAAACGACATAAAACAGTCTATTGATCAGGCATATATCAATTAAAAAAAGATTATGGCAAAAAAAGAAAATGTTCCTCACGAGGGGGAAGCTCACCTGGTAAGCACTAAAAAATATTTTGATGTAGACGGACCTGTATTTTGGCCTGCCGCAATATTAATCATCCTCTTTATTGCAGTAACATTAATTGTGGGCAAGCCAATGGACAAAATCTTCTCCACCATTCAAACTTCAATTTCAGATTACGGTGGATGGTTTTTTGTGATCTCCGTAAATCTATTCCTCTTTTTTGTACTTTTTATTGCATTCAGCAAGTATGGCAAAATCAAACTGGGAGGAAGTAAAGCCAAACCCGAATTTTCGAAAGGCGCTTGGTTTGCCATGCTGTTTAGTGCGGGTATGGGAATCGGTATTTTATTTTGGAGTGTAGGCGAACCCATCAATCACTTTATCCATCCTCCGGGTGGAGAACCAAGAACCATTGAGGCCGCCCGTATGTCGATGGAAATTACCTTTTTACACTGGGGATTACATGCGTGGGGTATTTATGCTCTTGTAGGAATGGCCCTGGCCTTTTTTACTTTTAACCGAAAACTACCGCTCACAATCAGTTCCATATTTTATCCGCTGTTGGGTAAGAAAATTTACGGTCCCTGGGGAAAAGCAATTAATGTGCTGGCAGTTGTTGCTACACTTTTTGGGCTTGCAACATCGCTGGGAATGGGCGTACAACAGGTTAGTGCCGGACTGGCACACCTTTTTAATATGCCTGATACGCTAACTTCACAAGTTATACTTATTACCGTAATAACTTTTGCGGCAACAGCATCGGTGGTGGCCGGACTGAGTGGTGGTGTAAAACGATTAAGTGAGCTGAATATGATTATCGGAGCAGTTTTCCTTCTCTTTATGATTATTGTTGGGCCAACACTCTTCATTTTCGATTCGTTTATTCAAAATCTTGGAGGTTATGTTCAGAACTTTTTTGAGTTGTCGACATGGACAGAAACCTATCAGCAATCGAACTGGCAAAACGACTGGACTGTTTTTTACTGGGCATGGTGGATTAGCTGGTCGCCATTTGTGGGAATGTTTATTGCCCGAATTTCAAGAGGAAGAACAATAAAAGAATTTGTTTTGGGCGTTCTGATCGTACCAACACTTCTTACTTTTTTATGGCTCTCGACATTTGGTGGAAGTGCCATGTTTATTGAGCTTAACTCGATGGCCGATATTGCCGGTGCAGTAACCAGTAATATTGCCACATCGTTGTATGTGTTGCTGGAACAATTTCCAATATCTGCCGTAACCTCTACGGTTGGAGTGATTTTGGTAGCCAGCTTTTTTGTTACCTCATCCGACTCGGGTTCATTGGTGGTCGATTCATTAACAGCAGGTGGAAAATTAGACGCACCGGTTCCTCAACGTATTTTTTGGGCTTTAACCGAGGGGGCAGTGGCTGCAGTTTTATTAGTTGGCGGCGGATTGGGAGCGTTACAAACAGCTGCAATATCAACAGGTTTACCTTTTGCTATTATTTTACTTTTTGTAGTTTGGAGTTTGTTAAAAGGATTACGTGAAGAACACCAGGATTTGATGGAGGTGAAACGCGAAAAAGAGCATCAGGAATACCTCGATACTATTTCAAGGATGTTGCAAAAACGCGGTAAAACACAATCGGCTGCAAAACCACAAGCAAATAAAGACAATTCATAACCCTATAAAAGTATAAACATGTATCAATTAAATCATATTCTGGTATGCCTCGACCTAACCGAGATGGACGATTCCTTAATTCGTTACGCAGGTTTTCTGGCCAATAAAATTAAACCCGAAAGTATTACATTCCTACATGTAATGAGACCTTTCGATATACCAAAAGAAATATTGGAAGCTTTTCCGGAACTGGACGAACCCATTCCCGAAATTATTCGCGAAGAGCTTAAAGAAAAAATTGATGAACAATTCAGTGCCGATGTCGATCTTAAAATCAATACAAAAGTTGAAGAAGGATATCCTACGGAAACGATCGTTAAGTACACACAACAGAATCACATCACACTTACCTTAGTAGGTAAGAAAATGGGCTACAAAGGAAGCGGTGGTATTATAAGGAAAATTCTTGGCATTATTCCTTCGTCAGTACTGTTGGTTAGCGAAACTGTTCATGAAAAGATCGAGAACGTTTTAGTCCGAATGGATTTTTCAAAAATTAGCGAAATGGCTTTACAAATGGCGCTTCGTATAAAAGAACTTACCGGAGCAAATGTAGCTTGCCACCATGTTCACAAATTGCCGTTGAGCTATTTCCCGCAAACCCAGTCTGAAGACGACGAAAAACTTCAGCGATACGTGGCTAAAATCAGTAATAAAGAGTTCCAGAAGTTTGTAAAACGATACAAACACGAGAACGACGAAATTCCGTTTTCCTATTCGCTTGACACCGAAAATGAAGAAGCGCAGATATTGTACCGAAAAGCACTGATGACCGGCTCGGATATGATTGTAATTGGCTCGATTATAAAGTCAGACCTAAACGATATTATTGTAGATTCTACTTCGGAAAAGCTGGCCGAATCAGAGAAAAACATTCCGGTTTTCATTGTTAACGACCGCAAGCAATCGATGGGATTTCTAAAATCATTGTTCAATTAAAACCAGTGGAAATGAACCAATATTTATCAAATACCAAAGTAATAGCGCTGTTGAGTTTGTTCGCTTTTTTTGTTTCGTGTAGCACCGGAACAAAACCGGAGGAAGAACGTTCGCTAAAAATTGTTTACACCGATTGGTCGGAAAGTGTTGCAATTACCTATTTATCGTATGTTTTGCTCGAAGAGCACATGGATTATGAGGTTGTGCTGAAAATGACCGATGTAGAATCGGCATATCGCGAAGTAGCCAACAACGAGGCTGATGTTTTTACAGATGCCTGGTTGCCCGAAACGCAAAAACAATATTTCGATGAACACAAGGACAACATTGAAATGCTGGGCATTACCTATCCCGAAGCGCGAACCGGCCTTGTTGTTCCAGTTTACAGCAAACTACAATCAGTTTCTGATCTGAAAAACTATCCGCATCCGATTGTGGGGATTGATACCGGTGCCGGAATTATGCAAAAAGCCAAAGCTGCAATCGATGAATATTCGCTGGCGAATTCACTTCTTGAGCTTTCTGAAGAAGAAATGGTGGAACAACTGGGTGATTCCATTCAGCGAAGAAAGGAAATTGTGGTAACCGGCTGGGAACCTCACTGGATGTTTGCGCGATATGATGTTCGTTTTTTGGATGATACGGATAATATTTTCGATCGGAAAGAAAATATTTACACCATTGCAAACAAAAACCTTGAAGAGAGTCATCCAAATGCTGTTCGTTTTTTCGAGCGTATGCAGCTTACCGAGAAGCAGTTAAATAGCCTCGTTTATGAAATAAGGGTAAGCGAAGATCCTGTATTCGGGGTGAAGAAATGGATGGAGCAAAACGAATTTGTGGTCAACCAGTGGATAAAAAACCTGACCCGGGAGCGCCTAAAAATCATGTAGTTTTTCCTGAAAATCAGGCTTTTTCGTCTTTAAAAGTGCATTAACAGGATTTCATCTGCAGTAGAATAGTAGATTTGGATAGGAATTTTTGGTAAAAATAAAGGCCGGTTCAACAACCGGCCCATTATGAATGTGTTCCTCTTAATGCTTGTTAAAGTCTATATACAGCACATTAAGTTTAACCTTTGCAAGTTACAACAAATAAGTAAAAACACGTATGACAAAACGCAGCAAATTTCCACTAACTATCTATATTTCAGCGGTTAACAATAATTAAATTATATCGAATTATTTGAAAAAATACGAAATAATCTACCTTGATTCACTCAATTATTGATTTCTTAAAATTCTATTTGCTTTTATTAAAAAGTATAGCCAATAGTTAAGCCATAACGAAAAGAAATGGTAGAAAACTCAGTTCTCCTGTCCTTAAAATCAAAACGAAAATCACTTTCCACCAAGTCGTACAAACTGAGGTTTTGTAATGCCTGATTCAAATCTTCGTAAAACTCTTCAGGTAACTCTGTATGATTATATAATTTATATTTGTGATGACTTGTACCTGGCCCAAGTATTAAAAAATCAATCGTAAACCTGCTATTTAGGGCAAGCTTGTAGCCTACCAATAAACCCAGTGACAAGATGTTAATTTTAGCATCCATATCTATGGTGTACTCACGTGGTTTTGAACTAATATACATTCCATTTATATTAGATGTAAAATGAAAATATTTGGCATATGCTCCAAAATAAAACCCATCAAGCTGGTATTGCTGTGTTTTATTGAGGTAATACCTTACATCCGGTATTAATTTAATTCCTGAATAGGTTATATCTCCGGTTTTTAACCTTTCCCTGTCTATTCCTGATATATTAATAAGCCCTTCTTTGGTTTTAATGGCAGTTCCTAATCCAATAGATATATGTTCGTTAAATTTTCGCTCGTATCTGAATTGATAACTACCATCGATTAAATCAGTAACCACTAGGCTTATTTCGTTTATCCGGAATATGGAATCAGCCTCTACCTTTGACTCCTTTTCTTGTGCAACAGCGCTTAGCATAATGAAATAACTACAGAGCACTAACACAAACAGTTTTTTCATGATATCCGATTTATTTAGATTAAAATTTAAAACCAGGCAAATAAAAATAAAAGATACATCTTTTAGGAATAATTGAAACTATATAAACGAAGAAAGGGCAGTTCAACAACTGCCCTTTTACTAATGTTAACCCCCAAACACACATCGTGCTGAACGCACGACAATACAAAAGAACAAAAAAGTATTAAGTTATCAAAAACATTAATAAATATTTTTTAGTTTTTTAGTCTTTTTAACGCTTTTACGCTAAAAATGAACTACTATACCCTCTGTTTTGTAGCTATTTATGTTTTTGCTTAACATGAAAACAGTCATTGTGGTTTGGCTTTTAAATCGACCAGAAAAATTGTAGTTTTAATGACGAAAAAAAACTACTGAAACCAAGGATATGAATACTTCTATTTCTCTTATTAAAGATTTTGGAAAAGACTTCTCAAACGATTTTACTATTCCCAAACGAAAATTAGGAAAAACCAATGAAGAGTTATCCATCATTGGATTTGGAGGAATAATGTTAAACGATAATCCGCAAGAGTTTGCAAACGAATTGGTTGCCAAAGCTTTCGATCTTGGCATAACTTATTTCGATGTTGCACCGAAATACGGAAATGCAGAAGATCGGTTAGGTCCGGCACTAAAGCCCTATCGAAAAAAATCATTTCTGGCTTGTAAAACCCGGCAACGTAATGCCGCAGGTGCTCAACAGGATATGGAAAACTCGTTGCGAAAACTACAAACGGATTATTTTGATTTGTACCAATTGCATGAGCTTACTACAGACGAAGAAGTTCAAACAGTTTTTGGAAAAAACGGTGCCCTTGAAACTTTAGTGAAAGCCAAAAAGGAAGGAAAAATAAAACATATTGGTTTTTCAGCACATTCGGTTAAAGCAGCTTTATTTGCACTGAAAAACTTTGAATTTGATTCCATACTTTTCCCAATTAATTTTGCCTGCTGGAATGCCGGTAATTTTGGCCCCCAGGTATACGCAGAAGCCGAAAAACAAGGCATTGGAATACTGGCATTAAAAGCAATGGCACTTACTACATTTCGCGATAAAGAAGATTTGATTTTTAAAAATTGCTGGTATAAACCAATCGACGATGAAAGGATTATGAAGCAAGCACTTCGCTATACCTTGTCAAAAAAAGTAACTGCCGCAATTCCACCAGGAGAATACACCCTGTTTTTAAAGGCTTTAGAATTTATACAGAATTTTAATCCGATCGAGGAAGAGGAAACAAAAGAATTGCTGGCATTAGCCAAAAATACTAAGCCGGTATTTATGCATGGATAATAAAAAACAAAAGGCCGCTGATAATCAGCGACCTTTGTAGTCCCGACGGGAATCGAACCCATATCTACAGTTTAGGAAACTGCTATTCTATCCGTTGAACTACGGGACCATAAATGTGGCGCAAAAGTAGTTAAAAACCTTAATCCCGACAAATCGGTCTAAAATATTGTTGCCCTGTTCTTATTCACTATAATCTGAATCATTATCTTTGCACCTCAGTTTAAACGAACAAGGATGTTAGACAAAATCAAAGCATTACAGGAAGAAATTGATAAGATAGTGGCTTCAAGCAAGGAAGAGGTTGAGGAGCTACGCATAAAATACATCAGCAAAAAGGGATTGATCGGTCAATTATTCAACGACTTTAAAACTGTTCCTGCCGAGCAGAAAAAAGAGGTTGGACAGGCCATTAACACGCTTAAAACTTTCGCTTTAGAAAAAATTAACACGCTTAAGGAAGGTTTTGAAAATAATGGTAGCGAATCGGCCGGACAAGATTTGACTATGCCAGGCGAGCCTATGAAACTGGGAACCCGTCACCCGTTGTCGCTGGTAAAAAATGAGATTATTGGAATTTTTGCTCGTCTTGGATTTACTGTTGCAGAAGGGCCGGAGATTGAAGACGACTGGCATGTCTTTTCAGCTTTAAACTTTCCGCCAGAGCACCCTGCCCGCGATATGCAGGATACTTTCTTTATAGAAAAAGATCCGGATGTATTGTTGCGCACACACACTTCAAGTGTTCAGATTCGCGTAATGGAACGCACCCAGCCGCCAATCCGTGCTATCTTCCCAGGGCGTGTTTTTCGTAACGAAGCCATTTCTGCGCGTTCGCACTGTATCTTCCACCAAATTGAAGGATTATATGTGGACGAAAATGTTTCGTTTGCCGATTTAAAACAAACTTTGTTGCAGTTTGCCAAAGAATTGTTTGGCGAAGACACCAAAATCCGTCTTCGTCCATCATACTTCCCGTTTACCGAGCCAAGTGCCGAAATGGACGTAAGCTGCTCGATTTGTGGCGGTAAAGGATGTAACGTTTGTAAATACACCGGATGGCTAGAAATTTTAGGCTGCGGAATGGTTGATCCAAACGTACTGGAACTTTGCAATATCGACAGCAAAAAATATACAGGATTTGCCTTTGGAATGGGTATCGAACGTATTACAATGCTGCGCTACGGTATTAAAGATATCCGTCATTTCTTTGAGAACGACGTACGTTTTCTGAAGCAATTTGAATCGGCTACTTAGTAAAAACTACAACTAAAAAATAATATCGAGAGGAGCTACATTAGCTCCTCTTTTTGGTGTATTATGGTCTTATTCTCAATTGTCTTTTTAAAGAAGCATTCCGTTCCATTCTGTAACTGCCACGTTAACACGAATTTAACAAACAGGACTTGCGAAACATGTTTTTTAGCATGTTAAAATAAAAAGCTATACCTTTGTAGCATACTTTTTAGTCTTTTATTAGGCAAAACGTAAGAATTAGAAACAGCCCGATCCGGTAAAACACAGAAACAAACATTTAATACATTATTATTTCTGGATTGGGCAACTAAATAAATATTGAATGGAAACTAAAGCAAATCAGAATCAGATTGTCATTAAAATGAATACTGAGAATGAGAAAAAAATGTTGCCAATGAATTTTATTTTTACACTGGCAGCAGGTGCTATTGCCGGAATGGCAGTTATTTTCAGCCTCTTTTGGGGTTTGGAGAAAATATTCGGAATGTAAGAATTGTATTATAGAACTGGAAAGGCTCGCAATTGCGAGCCTTTTTTTATGCCAAAGTAATAACCGAATGGATCTATTTCAACACTTTTTCAATAGCCAATAATTCCTCTTCCGAGAAATTTAGATTTTTCAATGTTTCCACATTATCATCAATTTGTTGTACCGAACTGGCTCCAATTAGCACCGAAGTAATGCGCTTATCGCGAAGCACCCACGCCAAAGCCATTTGTGCCAGAGACTGCCCACGCTCCTGAGCAATATTGTTTAATGCCACAATTTTATCGTGCGCCGAATCAACGTCTTCTTTTTTCAGAAATACCTCGCGGGTTGCACGCGAACCTTCCGGAATACCCTTTAGATATTTGTTGGTTAGCAATCCTTGTGCAAGCGGCGAAAACGGAATACAGCCAATTCCTTCTTCTTCCAAAACATCCAGAAGACCTTCTTCTATCCATCTTACAAACATTGAATATTTAGGTTGATGAATTAAACAGGGAGTTCCAAGTTCCTTTAAAATACGAGCCGCCTCTTTGGCCATATCAGCCGGATAATTGGAAATACCAACATACAAAGCTTTCCCCAAACGTACAGCCTGGTCAAGTGCCATCATCGTTTCTTCAAGTGGTGTGTCCGGATCGGGTCGGTGCGAATAAAAAATATCCACATACTCCAATCCCATTCGTTTTAAACTTTGATCCAGGCTGGCGAGTACGTATTTGCGACTTCCCCATTCGCCATAAGGGCCCGGCCACATCAGGTAACCAGCTTTGCTTGAAATAATAAGTTCATCGCGATAAGCACTAAAATCCTGTTTTAATATCTTGCCAAAATTTTCTTCGGCCGAACCGGGAGGCGGACCATAATTGTTAGCCAGATCAAAATTAGTGATACCCAGATCGAAAGCACGGTGCAACATAGCCCGACTGTTCTCAAATACATCGATTCCTCCAAAGTTATGCCACAGCCCCAGCGATACGGCAGGCAATTTTAGTCCCCATTTCCCGCATCGGTTGTATTGCATACCATCGTAACGTGATTCTTTTGGTAAATAAGTCATGTTATTAAATTTAATTGGTTATTGTCTTAAACTTTGTTGGATAAAGTTATTATTCTTTTCTCATTATTCTAAACCAAATCATTTCGGAAACGTTCAAAATCCCTCTGCAAAAGGGTTACGAAGAAACTTTTTCCCTCTTTTCTGAAACCAATCGGCCATAAAACCATATAAAATAATACGGAAACTTAAATCAAATAGCCATGAACGAAAAACTAATAACAATCGTAGTATTGCCATTGGCAAGGGCACATATTCTAAAAATGCGCCTGGAAGAAAAAGGGATTAAATGTGAACTGGAAGACGTGCATTTAATTGAAGGAGCAACTACATCAACTGTTCGGGTAAAAATTATGGAAAACGACCTGAACGAAGCATTCAAAGAAGTAGATAAATTTTTGGGATTAAAAACCGAAACACCGAAAAAAAGTAGCAAGCCCGGACAAATTCTTGTCCCTATCGATTTTTCAGAAGTTTCGGCAAAAGCCGTTCAGATGGCTTTCAACATCGCACTACACCTAAAATCGCAACTGGTAATAATGCATTCCTACATTAGTCCTGTGCGTTTCTCCATTCCTTATGGCGACATTTATCCTTACGATACCACGCTGCTAAAACAAACCGAGGACGCCGAGGAAGAAGCCAACCAACAATTCAAAAATTTCCTGGCTCCATTGGTGACAAGTATCGGAGCAGAGAAGTGGGAAAAAGTAAATCCTGAATATATTGTTAAGCCCGGATATGCCGAGGAAGACATTCTGGCTTTTTCCAATGAACAGCCAACACGGCTAATAGTTATTGGCCGCGGAGGAGATAAGTCGTGGCCCGGAACAGTGGGAAGTGTTACCGCCGATGTAATGTACAATGCACCTGTACCCGTACTTGTTATTCCGGAAGATATGGAGCCAAAATCGGTTGACGAATTCAACGATGTACTTTATGCCACCAATTTCGATGAAAAAGATTTTACTGCACTCGATAAACTTATGAGTATTGTAAAGGCATACGATGTAAAAGTTACCTGCGCACATGTTGGTTTGCCCGACGAATATGGCTGGGACATTGCACGATTGGAAGGGATGAAGGATATTCTGAACAAAAAATACGAGCAAAAGGAATTTGAATGCAAACTGATTATGGGTAACAATGTACTTGATACGCTTGAAAGTACCATTGAAAAAGACAACGTGGATATTCTGGCACTTACTACTCATAAACGCGGCATGATATCGCGTCTATTTAACCCGAGTTTAGCGCGTAAAATGGTTTTCCACACCCATATTCCGTTGCTTGTTTTTCATGCATAAACAGGAATTTTTTTGTAAATATATTTGGCATGTAACCCCGAACACCTAATTGGATTAGAACTACTTTTATGTTTAAGTGTAGAAATATTCTTTTCTATTCCATAAGGAAAAGTGTATTTTTACTTACCTGTACAACACAGGTAGAATACAAATAGAATACCCAATGAAGAGTAATATACAACTGGTTCTGTTTTTTATTTCCGTACAATTTATTATTACACAAAGTGTTGCCTTTGCGGCTTCTACCTTTATTGAACAGTCTGACAGTTTACAAATACTTATCCAAAATAGTGAAGGAACCAAAAGAATTAATGCGCAGCTTGAATTGGCAATGTTACTTTTTGAAAAAGAGAATGAACAAGCTTCTGTTTTAGCAAAATCAGCACTTGCCGAAGCCAAACAAATAAACGAAGGGGAATTCCTAATTCGTGCATACTTTATATTAGGGAGAATCGGCCACGAGCTCGACAATATTAATTCTTCGCAAACTTATCTTGACAGCGCACTTTTCCTGGCCAACCAACTAAATAACAATTGGTATAAAAGCGAGATTTTATTGCGTTATGGAATAAACCAGCATACTTCCGGCGACCATTTGGAGGCTCTCAAATCTTTTAATTCATCCATTCAGGCAGGCCGCGAATCGGGTAATTACCGCATTGTTGGAGCTTCTTATTCTATGATGGGAACAATTTTTAGGGTAAATGGCTTGTACGACCGTGCTATTGAATACATTATTAAATCGCGGTTGAATTACGAAAAAGCCGGTTATACCGAAGGTTATGCCTGGGCTGCCTATCTCCTCGGACGTATTTACACCGATCTTCAGCTTAACGAAAAAGCGCTATCGTATTACAATATGGCACTGGATACATACAAAGAATTGGCAAAAATCGATAATAACAAAAGTGGAATTATTATTTGCTACGAACAAATCGGTCTACTTAATCTGGCGTCGGGTAATACAGAAGAAGCACGCAGAAATATCGAATATACCCTAGCAATACACCAGGAAAGCGGTTCTGTTTATGGAATTTCAAATGCTAAAAAAAACCTGGGACGGATTGAATTCGAAGAAGGAAACTTCACCCTGGCTACCAGACTTTTAAGTGAAGCCCTGGCTACAAAAATTGAAATTGGTGACTTACTCAGTCAGGCTTCAATTTATCAATACCTGGGATTATGCCTGGTTCGTACCGGGCAAACCGAGGAAGGACTTACCACTATTAGAAGAGGATTGGAAAAGGCAATTACCAATGACCAAAAGCACATTCAGCTGGATATCTATTCAACACTTGGCGAAATCTATTCTGAACTCAACAAACCAAAAGAAGTAATTGCCTGTCAGCAACAACTGATTAGCATTCAGGATTCAATGCTATTGGGGGCGGTGAATATTAAAATGGAACAGTTACAGGGCATTTACGAGCTGGATGCTAAAAATGACCAAATTGAAGAATTGGAACAACAAAATGAAATCAATTCTTTAAAACTTCGTCAGCACCGTGCATCACTTTCATTAATGATTGCTATTATTCTATTGGCGATCATAATTACTGCCGTTATTTTTATTTTTAACCGTCGTTTGCGCCAAAACAATATTCAACTTGCCGAAGCCAATGCTGCAAAGGATAAATTCTTTGCTATAATTGCTCACGATTTGCGCGGACCTACTCACACCCAAACCACTTTACTTGAACATTTAAATAAAGAATTTGATACTATAGAACCAGAAGAACTGAAAAATCTGCTGAGCTTAATGCATAAATCATCAGAAAATGTTAGTACCCTGCTCGATAACCTTTTACTTTGGGCACAATCGCAAGTGACAAAAATTGAAATTAAACCGGATCGCATACAACTTACCAACACCATCAAAAATACACTGGATACTCTGGAGCAATCTGCAAGGCTAAAACAAATTACCATTACTTTAAATACCGACGATCAGTTACAAGTAATTTTCGATCCAAATATGTTGCAAACCGTGGTGCGAAATATTCTGAGTAATGCCATAAAATTTACGCCTCGAGGCGGTAAAATTACAGTAAAAACAAGTGCTTCGGAACAAAATGCCGTAATGCTTAAGATTACCGATACAGGAATTGGTATTGAACCTGACAGACTTTCAAAACTATTTGACATAGGTACTTCAAGTTCGTCACAGGGTACTGAAAATGAGAAGAGCAACGGTCTGGGGCTCATTCTTGTAAAAGAGTTTGTTGAAAGAAACAACGGAACCATTCAGATTGATAGTAAAAAAGGGAAGGGAACTACTGTGGTTCTGTTGCTTCCTGCAACTTATTCTCACTGATTTTATTCGGAAGGAAGCAGCAGCTTTAAACAATAAATTATACGGGGTGAATTCTTTAATAAAAGTAATTCGCTTTCTGTCAGGCAGCTAAAATTCTCTCAATATTTTTTGTTTAACATTATAAAATCGGTCGTCAATTCTGGTAATCAAATACGCTAATCATTATCGTGGTTCAGTCAGAACAATATGGAGCAGATTTCGTTAAAATAAATCTGGCAGCACTAATTAGCTGCTATCATTTTAAATCATATTTATGCAAACAGCTTCAACCGGACTTACAACGGTTTCCAATAACAATCACCCCTCGTCTATTCCGTTTTCACAATTCTTAGAAAACCTGAAAGAAAAAATGAAGCAGGTGTTTCATGTTCGGGCCGATATTGATCAACTGAGCTTAAAACGAGGGCTTCCACCGTTTGTAATGCGCGAAATAATGTCGGTAAATCCGCTGTCCGTGGGTATTCCAAAACAATATGGCGGCCGTGGCGGAGTAATGAAAGAAAACATTGGTTTGCTGGCTGCAGCATCCTACGAATCGCTGGCGCTGTCGTTAACTTTTGGCATAAACTCGGCTTTGTTTCTTCAGCCCTTTGGCAAATTTGGACAGGAAGAAGTAAAGGCCCCCGTTTTCAATCGTTTTTTGAACGATAAAGCCATGGGCGGACTAATGATTACCGAACCGGATTATGGCAGCGACGCACTGAACATGCAAACGTCCTACACCGAACAGGATTCTAAATTTCACTTGAAAGGGAAAAAACACTGGGCCGGACTAACCGGCTGGGCTGATTTTTGGCTGCTTTCAGCACGTCAGCAATCAAAATCAGAAAAACTACAACGAGACATCGACTTCTTTCTGTGCGATGTAACGGCACCCGGACAAAATATTGTGGTGGAAGAGTTCTTCGAAAACCTGGGTTTGTATGCCATTCCTTACGGACGAAACCGCATTGATGTTCAACTGCCGCAAACACATAAACTGGTACCCGAAACAACGGGCGTTAAAATGATGCTGGACCTGTTACACCGCAGCCGTATGCAATTCCCCGGTATGGGAATGGGCTTCATTCAACGCATGCTCGACGAAGCTTTAACACATTGCAAAGAGCGACTTGTAGGCGGGAAAAGCCTGTTTAACTACGACCGTGTGCAGCACCGTTTATCGAAACTGCAGGCATCGTACACCATTTGTTCGGCTATGTGTGCTAACAGTAGCGAAAAAGCCGGGTTGGATAAGGACCTATCAGGAATAGGAATGGAGGCTAACGCGGTAAAAAGTGTGATTACCGACTTGATGCAGGAAGCTGCGCAATCGGTAGTACAGTTGGTAGGTGCAAAAGCCTATAAACTTAACCATATTGCCGGTCGTGGTACTGCCGATAGTCGGCCATTTCAAATTTTTGAAGGATCGAACGATATTCTATATGCACAAATTTCGGAAGGATTGGTAAAAATGATGAAACGCGCCAAAGAGCGTAACCTGTATCAGTTTTTAAAGGATTTTGACCTGACGGATAAGGCGGTTCATTTTGTAAAAAAACAGGTTGATTTTAACCTCGATCTTCAGTTACCACAGCGTAAATTGGTTGAAATGGGTAAAATTATTGGCCGCGTAATTTCGATGAACCAGGTACTGGATCTTTCGGAAAAAGGTTTTAACAAAGAATTGATCGACGGAAGCGTGATCTTTTTGCAGCAAGAAATCACCAAATTAATGTCAGTATTTACTTATTCCAATGAAGAAAAAGTGGTTGACGGCTACGACGAAGATACATCGTGGCTGAACTTTGTTGCGGGGTAAAAGCTATATAGAATTACAGGCAAAGGCCGGAAATAGCTCAAATGTGGGCGGGATTTTATCTGTGAAAACAGGTGATTTGTGCAAATTATAAGACGCTGCAAACGCAGGTTTGCTATTTGTACCCAAGATAAAACACCAGGTAAATAGTAAAAGTTAAAACACAAACACGCTGGGGATGGTATAAATACCCCCTGCATGTATCTGTTTTTGAAATCAATACTTTATATTTGGTAGTCAAAAGCTGTTAATCCATGAAAATGAAAAACATCCGGATACTTGTATTTCTGTTCACCTTGCCGGCTTATTTGTTCGCCCAGGAGGATTCTCTGATGGTGGAACATAAAACTACTCCCTACGACCTGTTATCAAGCTATTACACCGATAATTTTCGTCCCTTTCAAAAAGGTAATTTTTATGCGGGATTGGCTTTTTCGGTAACCGACAAACGCCTGACCAATACCAATTACCTGTTTCAGCAGATTGTTGAAGGTGATCGGCTCGATTATGATTTATTGCTTAAAGGTGGTTATTATACCGGCGATTACGGGATGGTAATTATTAATTTCAATTACTTTCAGAATCGCTTTGGCGGCACCGTTTTTCAGGATCCTGACACCTTGCAATCAAATACACTAAAACGCGGGTTTGCTATTAGTCCGGGCTTTCGTTCATCGGTACCTTTAACACCAAACGAAAGGTTGAGTTTTTACACCGAAGTTGGTTTTACTTTAGGCGGCAGCAGCTCACTTACCCGTAAAGTGAAAAACATCGACGAGATTGATAAAATCCACAAACAGGAGTTCTTTTTTGGTTTAGGTTTAAGTCCCGGAATTACCTTTTTTGCGATGGAGAATTTTGCTTTCGAAGTGCAGCTGAACAACGTTTTGGGTTACCAGTTAAATGTTGCCAAAAGCAGCACCAACGATGGTCCTGAATCGAAACAGGTGCGCCAGAATGTCGACTTTAACATTAACTTACTCTCGCTGGAACTGGGACTGGCATACTATTTTGGAGCAGATAAAATCAGAAAGGGGGCAGGCAAATGAAAAAATTAATCAACCTGGTCATTTTGGTTTTGATACTGTTTTCCTGTGTTAAGGAAGATCATTTTGGATTGTCGCCATACGGAAATATTAAAAAATTTTTGGTGAGTAACCAGGCCGGAAATGCTATTATCGACACAGACAATCAATCGATTACTGTTGAAATTCCTGGGGGTGTGGAGCTTACGTCCTTGGTTATTCAGGAATTGGAACTTTCGTCGTTTGCCACTGCCGATAAAGCTGTTGGAGACAGAATTGATCTAAGCGATGAAGCCACCATTAATGTTATTGCCGAGAATGGAAACGTACATCCATGGACAATAGAATCATATGTAGCATCGGCAACTCCCCAACTTATTAACGGAGATTTAAATGCATGGTATAAAACCAGTTCTGGTTACTATGAACCAGGAGCCGATGCCGCTTCAACCATTTGGGGAACAGGAAACAAGGGAACTCAGATTTTAGGTAAAATAGCAACTACGCCATACGATTCAGGGGATGAAAATTTGGCTGCGTTTATGGAAACCTATGATTTGGGATTGGCCGGTGTTCCGTTAAAAACACCCATCGCTGCAGGATCGCTGTTTACCGGATATTTTGATTCCGACAAATTAGATCCAACAGACCCGGAAGCAGCCATCGATTTTGGAACACCTTTTACCGGGCGGCCTGATAAAATCCGTTTTAAATATTCTTATGTACCCGGCCCGGTTAATAAAGACAGAAATGGTAACGTATTGGATTATGATGATAACTGCGACATTTATGCATTGTTTGAGGTGCGTCTTGGAGGCAATACTCAGCGTTTGGGAACGGCATGGTTTCGCAGCGATGCAAACCAGCCGGAAATGATCACACAAGAAATTGAAGTTGTTTATGGGCCGCTTGATAATTCATTCCCGGACTACATGAAACCGGATGATATGGATTTTGTGTCGGGTGATTCAGCAACTTACATGTTACCTACGCATATAACTTTTGTGGCTTCGTCAAGTTACAATGGGGCAATTTTTGCCGGTGCAGTTGGCAGCAAACTTATCATCGATGATGTGGAAATGGTTTACGATGAAGAATAAAGAGTATGACATCAGAAGATGTGTTTCGTCATCCTGAACTTGATTCAATATCTTCAAATTAATGAAATTTGCCTCACCAGATTATGAAATAAATTCAGAATGACATTGGTTAGTAACTTTAATTCAGCAATTAATATTTCAATTCAAATAGTCGTAATTTAATTCGCTAATCCGACTTTCCCCAGGTTAGAACAATTATAGTTCCTAATATTCCTGTAATTATTGCATAGGCCAGAGCATCAATTATAATGGCCCAAACATTCAGTAATATGTTGGTCACTGAATAAATTCCTAAATCGGTGGTTAGGGCATACAAACCACCAAAAAGAATCCCAATTTTTAAACCATCGATCCATTTTTTTGCCTGTCCCCATTTTAAAAACAAGGTATTAAGCAGTGCATAAATCAGGTTGGAAAGAATAATTGCCCACCAAACCATTTCGTTATTCTTCAAGTAAACATCCTGGTTATAGTTGTTTGCTGAAAAATCCATGAGCAGAATTCCCCAAAATAGCCAACCCAGAAAGAAAAAAGCGATGCCGCCAAAAACTGTTCCCCTGAGAATTTTCATAGCGTAGTTATTTAAAGTTTAGCGAAACTAATTGAACACACTTGTTTTCTACGGCAGAATACAATAGAAGGTTTTGGTGCAACTGATGAGTTGTTTGCCGTGTATTTTAGAATTCAGTATTTAACTTTTTGGTTTTTAACCGTCAATCGATGTCAAAAAATTATAATTTTAACGATCCTGAAAATTTAATGATGAGAGTAACAATTTTATACGTGCTGTTAATGGCAGCAATTACACTAAATGCACTTGCCCAACAGAGTAATAAAGATCTGCAATTAAAAACCTTTCACTCCATCTCCAGCAACCAATTAATGGAGTATGCCGCTGAGCTGAGTTCAAACAAATATGAAGGCCGCTTATCCGGTACTCCTGAGTATCTTGAAGCGGCTAAATGGTGTGCTTCAAAATTTGAAGAGTGGGGTATTCAACCTGCTAACAATGGCAGTTACTTTCAGTATTTCCCGAACGAATATTCAGAGGTAAAGGCTTTGGGTTCGGTAGTTTATTTTAACGGAGATGAAAAAACATACCTCGATTTTCCAGAAGATTATTTTCCCGGATCGAACTCGGCAAGTGGCACTGTTCAGGCCGAACTCGTTTATGTTGGCCATGGAATTACTGCCCCTGAACTTGATTACGACGATTACAAGAATGTGGATGTTAAAGGGAAGATTATCATTCTTGAAAGCGGAACACCCTATACTAAAAATGATGAAACATTGGCAAAGTGGACACCTTACGCCTACCATCGTTATAAGTTCCGAAATGCAGTAAAACATGGTGCAGCCGGAATGATATATGTAAGCAAACTGGCTAATCCGAATACCGTAAATCTTGAAGGTTTTATCTACGCCCATGTTGATATAAAAGTGGCAGAAAAGATCTTTACTGATGCCGGGAAAGATTTAATTGAAGTGCGAAAACAGTTGAAAGATATGGAAACTCCATCGTTTGAACTACCCACAGAGCAGCAGGTTTTTATTCGGGCAGAAACAAAATATTTTCCCGAAGCACAGGCTTGTAACGTAGTTGGAATGATCGAAGGTTCTGATCCGGAATTAAAAGATGAGGTAATCATTATCGGTGGTCACCTTGATGGACAAGGTAAAATGGGCGATGTAATATTTCCAAGCGCACTTGATAATGCTTCAGGTATCAGCGATATTCTTGGGGCTGCAAAAGCATTGGCGAGCTCAGAAGAAAAACCTAAACGCTCGGTTTTGTTTATACTTCTCGGAGGCGAAGAATGTGGGCTGTATGGCTCAAAATATTATTGCGAGAATCCATTATTTCCGGTTGAGAAAACTAAACTGATGATTAACCTGGATATGGTGGGTAATGGAACAGGATTTTTTGTTTCGGGCGGGAAAACGCATACGAAATTGTTTAGTCATTTTGAAACGGCCAACAATACTTTCATCCATCGCGAAATGCAAGCCTCGGCAGTGCAGAAAAACTATGGAAGGCCGCGTTCTGATGCTTCCGTTTTTGAAGATATCGGTATTAATACTTTTAGCTTATGGACGCGTAATTCTGTTTACCCGGTGTACTATCATCATCCCATGGATAAAACCAATGTACTTACTCCAGAAATTATGGAAGATGCCGCCAAACTACTTTATCTTGGTGTTTTGGGCGTGGCCAACGATACTAAACTTTAGCAACTGATTGTAAACTGGCTCAACTTTTTTCCAATTTGCCTTGTTACTTTCTAAACACTACTACTTGGGCAACTTCTATGGAGTCGAAAAAAGAACATTACAAACGCGCATTGCTCGATCTGTCGAATAGAAAAGATCTTATTCCCGGAATATATAATTACTGCGACCGCTGGTGTGAACGCTGTACCATGACACAAAAATGTCTGACTTATTTACACGAGCAGGAAGTAAAAGCTGAGTCAGATTCTATGAATCCGGATGAGGCAAACAAAAATTTTTGGGATCAGATCAGAATGGCCTGGGAAGTTACACTTGAAATGTTGGAAGAAGACGCAGATGAGCGTGGAATTGATCTTAGTGATGTCCCTGATATTGAGCTGCCAAAGCACGTTGAAACACCGCTGGAAGTGAGATCTCGTGATTATGGTACCAATATTCATAACTGGATGAAAGATAACCAACAGTTTTTTGCTGCAAAAGCCGAGCAATTGGTTACGATTAACGATGAAGCATCAATGATTAAATACCAGGATGCCATGGAAGTAATTCAATGGTATGGTCCTTTTATTGGAGCCAAGGTGCACCGGTCACATCTGGAGCTGGAGCAACGTCAGAATAATCCTGATGATGAATTTAATTTATACGCGGATAATCTTGGATCGGCAAAAATTGCCATCATTGCCATCCAGCGTTCCATGGACGCACTTTCGGTTTATTATTCAGCTTTCAAAGAAATGGAAGATGAGATACTGAAATTTCTGCTGGAGTTATCGCAAATTAAAAAGCAAATGCTGAGTACCTTTCCCGGAGTGATGGACTTCAAACGACCGGGATTTGATGATTAAAATTCGTGTAAAGTTTGTAACGTTCTTCTTCTGTATTATTTTCACGTCAGAAAATGATTATCATGGAATTTGAAGGCAACATTCGAAAAATGAAAACCGAGCTTGATGCGCCGGTAAAATATACACTTCCCATTGGCGAAGAGCAAATTGATATGAACGCGTTAATTGGGAAGGAAATCTCGATGCGATTCGACGGGCAGATCAATTGTATCTCTTGCGGCAAAAAGACAAAAACTTCATTTAATCAGGGATTCTGTTACAACTGTCTTCAAACAGCTCCCGAAGCCAGCGAGTCAATCATTCGTCCAGAACTGTCGAAAGCACATCTTGGAATTGCGCGCGATGTTGAGTGGGCCGAGAAACACGATCTTATCGATCATTTTGTATACCTGGCCGTATCGAGCGCATTAAAAGTTGGCGTAACCCGCGAGCACCAAATTCCAACCCGTTGGATTGACCAGGGAGCCAGCTATGCCATTAAAATTGCAAAAACGCCAAACCGCCACATTGCCGGAGTTATGGAGGTGTTTCTGAAAAATCATTTTGCGGATAAAACCAATTGGAGAGCTATGTTAAAAAACGAAATTCTGAAGGATTTCGATCTGGCTGCCGAGAAGGAACGAATTACAAACCTGCTTCCGCTGGAGTTGCAGAAATATGTTGACGCTGAAAATGAGATTACCGAAATCAATTATCCGGTTGAGCAGTTTCCGGTAAAAATTAAGAGTATTGGTTTTGACAAACTCCATGAAATCACAGGAAGGCTGGCAGGAATAAAGGGGCAATATTTAATTTTTGATGACAGTCGCGTATTAAATATCCGGAAACACAATGGTTATTTTTTGCGAGTGGCAATGTAGTTCATTAGTTCGATAAGCGATTCGCGTGCCTCACATTCCGGAAATTCTTTTAAACCGGCAATCGCTTTATCTTTAAACTCATTCATTTTTTGTTCGGCATACTCCAAACCACCTTTTTCGGTTACCAGTTGAATCAGTTCTTCAACAACTGCCGAGCTATTATTTTTGCGTTTAATCAGTCGCAAAATCCGCTTCCGTTCCGATCGGTCGGCTTCATTTAAAACATGCAGTAGCGGAAGAGTAATTTTCTTCTCCTTTATGTCGTTGCCCGTTGGTTTACCCAGAAGGCCTTTCGACTGGTAATCGAAAATATCATCTTTTATCTGGAACGCAATTCCGGCATCTTGCCCAATGCTGTACATTTTTTCAATAATGGCCTCATCATCAACAGCCGATGCAGCACCAATTGCCATACTGGTGGCAATTAGCGAAGCCGTTTTTTTGCGGATGATCTCGAAATAAGTTTCATCGTCAATGTCCAGTTTACGACTTTTTTTCATTTGCAGGATTTCCCCTTCAGCCATATCCTGAACTGCGCGCGAAATAAGATGCAGGAAGTTGTATTTTTTGCTTTCAAGCTGAAGTAAAAGTCCGCGGGCCAAAATATAATCGCCTACCAAAACGGCCAGTTTGTTTTTCCAGAGGGCTTTAACCGAAAATGATCCACGGCGTTCGTACGATTCGTCAACCACATCGTCGTGTACCAGCGTGGCAGTGTGTAATAATTCCACTGAACAGGCTGCCAGTTTTGAATATTCATTGGTTCCGCCGTGCAACTTGGCCGAAAGAAACACAAATATGGGTCGTAATTGTTTTCCTTTGGTACGATAGAGGAAATTAAGAATAGTTGCCAGCAATGGAATATCGCTCTGCAACGATTTTTTAAAATAAGGCTCAAAATCATGCAATTCTTGTTCAATGGGGGCCTTTATTTTCTTTATCGTTGTCATTCCTTATACCAACTTCTATTTCGATGAACGAACATAGAATAATTTTAAATAAAAACAGACTTTTTATTTAAAAAAACTAAAAATTACCCGTTTTGTACAAATGTTAGATATCCACAGACAAAAAAGCAATCAACAAATCTCAAATATTTATATATTTGCATTTATAAAGGTATAAGTATGGTAGATATCAAGGAGATAAATGTTGAACGTTTGGAGGTTGCCGCCAGTATGCTAAAAGCAATGGCACACCCGATGCGGATTGCAATTCTGAAGCATCTTGAGGGCGGGAAGAAATTGACTGTTACCGAGATTCATGAGTTGTTGAAGATTGAACAGTCAACAACCTCACATCATTTAGGAATATTGCGCGATAAGGGCGTTTTGTGCTCAAAACGAGAGGGCAAAAATACCTATTATTACTTGAGGTATAATATTCTTAGCCAGATAGTTGACTGCTTGGAGACTTGCACTTGCGATTAGAAAAATACGATGTACGATAGCAAAAGCCGCTGATAAAAATCAAGCGGTTTTTTTGTGCCTGAAAAAGCTATATCTGAAAGTTCCTGTAAAGTATGGCCATTTTCTTATTTTTACCTAAAATTATTCGATTATGAAGCTCGTTTTTGCGACAAATAACAAACATAAACTGGAAGAATTGCAAGCTATTTTGGGCGATCATTTTACCCTGCTTAGTTTAAAAGATATTGAGTGTTTCGACGAAATTCCGGAGGAACAGCCCACGCTTGAAGGAAATGCCAGCCAGAAAGCCTACTATGTCTATGACAAATTCGGCATAGATTGTTTTGCCGACGACACCGGTTTGGAGATTGAAGCCCTGAATGGTGAGCCCGGAGTGTTTTCGGCACGTTATGCCGGCGAAGACAAAAACCCGGAGGCGAATATGAATATGGTACTTGAAAAACTGGCTAAAATAAATGATAGAAAAGCACGTTTTAGAACTGTTATTTCGCTGGTGATTGCCGGTGAGGAAAAACAATTTGAAGGTATTGTAAACGGCGAAATACTAAAGGAAAAACGTGGAGGCGCCGGATTTGGTTACGATCCTATTTTTAAACCTGAAGGAATCAACCAATCGTTTGCCGAAATGGGCCTCGAAGATAAGAACAAGATCAGTCACCGGGGGAGAGCCGTACAAAAACTGGTCGACTATTTACAAAAGCTGGATTAAATGATGAGAAGATTTATACTACCTGCACTATTTTTATTGACGTTTTTTGTTTCGCAAGCCCAGCGCGAACAAGGTTCGTGGCAAGATTACCTGTCGTATAACAATGCCAGTAAAGTTGCTGTTGCATCCGACAAAGTTTATTGCCTTACTGAAGGTGGACTGTTTTATTACGACCTGGAAGATAACAGCGTAAATAAACTTGGAAATTCCATACAACTATCAGATTTTGGCGTAAGTACTATTGCATACAGCGACGAGAACAATGTACTGGTAATTGTTTATTCAAACAGTAATATTGATTTGCTTTTTGATAATGGTGAACTTGTAAATCTTTCGGATATAAAAAGAAAAAGTATTCCAGGAAACAAGAATATTAACAACATCTGTTTTTCGGGCAACGAGGCTTATCTGGCCTGTGGATTTGGTATTGTTGTGCTGAATCTCGATAAGCAGGAAGTAAAAGATACCTACTATATTGGCGATGGTGGTTCTTCGATGGAAGTAAACGATGTGGAAACCGACAATAACACAATTTTTGCTGCCACCAACCAGGGTATCTATCAGGCTGATAAAAACGATACTGACCTGGCTAATTATGCCAACTGGATTCATGCGGAAACGATTCCACATTCAAATGGAACTTTTAATCACCTGGTTTATCATGGGGGAAATATAATTGCCAATTACGCTGCCGGCGAGTGGAATATGGATGAGATGTTTATTTTGAATAACGGGACGTGGGAGCCTTATAACAGCTCAATTCGGTATGCTTTTGATATGCAAAGTAATGGAAACTACCTAACCATTGCCGGTCGAAATGTTGTATTCATTATCGATAGTAATCATCAAAGAATAGGAGAAATAAGGGATTATGCATTCACTGACCGAACACAGGAGGACATAGATCCCAGAAGTGCTGCAGTTTCTGCCGATGGTTCGGTATGGATTGCCGATCACGACGAAGTTTTGGTGCGTTACTATAGCGAAAGTTTTGAGCAAACGCTTCCACCCGGCCCAATAAATAACAGCATGTACTTTGTTGGAGCTTTCAATTCCGAGGTTTGGATGGCACCGGGCGGTAGAACTGGCTACATCAGGCCACTTTGGCAACGTTTTAATAACAATGGATGGACGTATTTTACCGAAGAAACTCATCCTGAACTGACAGGTTTTCACAACATTTTGGCTATTGAAGTGGATCCCAACGATCCCAATCATTTTTTCGTGGCAAGCTGGGGAGGCGGACTATTAGAGTACCGCAACGATGAGTTTGTGGAAAGATATTATAATCTCAACAGTCCTCTGGAAACTGCTTTGCCTGAACAACCAAATGAGCCTTTTACCCGAGTTGGCGGTTTAAGTTTCGACTCCAGCGGAAACCTTTGGATGACCAATGCCGAGTGCGCACACAACCTGCATAAATTATCGCCGTCAGGCGATTGGGAGTCGTTTGAATTGCCGGAAGTCGCCAACAGATACAATGTAACTGATATTATTGTGAATGAGAACGACGATAAATGGATATTGGTTCCGAGCGGACATGATGCTTATGTTGTTAACAAAAACGGCGATCAGATAAAAAGACTTTTGGTTACTACTTATTTCAGTAATGGGACCGATAATATTACTACCCGCATGAATGATGTATATTCCATTGCAGAAGACCAGGATGGGGCTATCTGGATTGGCAGTTCAAAAGGTGTGGCGGTATACAGTAATCCTTCCAGAATATGGAGTTCTGATAATTTTTATGCCACCCAGCCGGGACTCGATCTCAACGATGGTATTTATCATCCGCTGCTTGAAACCGAAACAGTTACCGCTATTGCTGTTGATGGAGCCAATCGCAAATGGTTGGGAACACAAGGTTCAGGTGTATTTCTGGTGTCAGAGACCGGTGAGGCAGAAGTTTTGCATTTTACTACTGAAAATAGTCCGCTTTTGTCGAATAATATCCTGTCGATTGCTATTAACCAGAAAAACGGAGAGGTATTCTTTGGTACCGATAATGGATTGATTTCGTACCAGGGAGAAGCGACCGGCGGTGCTGATTCGTACAACAATGTTTATGTGTATCCGAACCCAGTTCGCGAAACCTACGATGGGCCGGTTACCATTGCCGGTTTAATTGAAAATACCGATGTAAAAATTACCGACATCAGCGGAAACCTGGTTTTTAAAACCACTTCGTTTGGCGGGCAGGCCGTTTGGGACGGAACCAACCTGAACGGGAATAGGGTAAAAACCGGTGTTTACCTCGTTTTTTGTAACGACGAAAATGGGGCGGAAACCCACATTACAAAAATATTGTTCATTCATTGATCGGGTACTATCCCAAAACGCTAAACGGTTTATGATAGCTGCAACTGAAGGTATTGTTTTGCACTCGGTAAAATATGGCGAGAGCAGTGTAATTGCCACCATTTTTACAAAAGAATTTGGGCGGCAAAGTTACATGATCAATGCAGCACGGAGCAAAAAATCGAAAAATAAAGCTGGTTTATTGCAGCCCCTTTTTTTAGTTGAGTTGGAAGCTTATCAGAAACAAACACGCGACCTGCAACGAATAAGAACTTTAAAAAGCCTGACTACTTACCAGGATATTCCTTTTGATATTGTAAAGTCGACACAAGCTATCTTTTTAGCAGAATTACTGTATAAAACCATCCACGAGCAGGAAAGTTATCCCGAGCTTTTTGAGTTTATGAAACATGCTCTTTTGTACCTGGATTTAATGGACGAAGGAAAGGCAAATTTTCATTTGTTTTTTTTGTTTCATTTAACCGAGTACCTTGGTTTTATGCCCGATACAACCTTGCCGGGTTTCGAGGGATGGTTCGATTTGCAAAAGGGAGCAGTAGTTCCGTTTGAGCCTTCGCATCCGTTGTTTGCAACTAAAGAAGCAACAGCCCATTTGGTAAAACTGGCGCTGTTAAAGATTAACGAACTCGATCAGCTGAAAATAAAACGAAGAATGCGCGATTCGCTGTTGGAAAGTTTGGTTGATTATTACCGATTACATTTTGATACGTTGGGTGAGATGAAATCGTTAAAGGTGCTTCAGGAAGTCTTTTCCTAATCTTCTTTTACAATGGCTACTTCGTAGGTAAACAGTTCGGCTGTTTTCCAGCCTTCCCAGCCAATTCCTGCTTTATTTTGAGAACACCTGCCCAGAAACTCCTCTTTGCTCCAACCCGTTTTTTCGGCAACCTGTGGCAAAAAAGTTCCTGAATTAAATCCACTTTTTATATAGATGCCGTGTTTTCCCAATTCAAATTCATCAATAGAACTGATCTTTTTTAACGGAGTGAGCACCGAAACTTCCAGAGTCATTCGGTCGAGTTCAATCGGCTCAACCGGATCGAAACGTTGATCGTTAACTGCTGATACTGCATGGCGCGTTATCATTTCGCGCAAGGTTTTTTCTCCGGCAAATCCGCCAATACAACCACGCAATTCATTGTCAACATAAACGCTTATAAATGCACCGGCATTTTTATCCAGGATACTTTTGCTTTTTGTTGTCCTTTTTATTTTCTCCGTTTCCTTTCCCAGAAAACCGGCAATTGAGTTACGTGCCAGTTGCAAGATCTCGTGTTTCTCAGAAGTGCTGATTGAAAAAGCTGATTTTTTATAAACAGCCATTGCCCAATAGCCTACTACCCTTTCTTTTTCGCCATATAATTTGCTGTCGCCCGAGTTTTTATAGGCTAGTTGTTTTATTTCAATGTTGCTGTTTTCGGTAAGATATAGCAATGTCAACACTGAAGTCCAGCCGCACAGCGATGTGGCTAAATGACCGATGTGTTTCTTTTTGTTTTTCTCCAGTGTGTCTAGAAGCGCATCTGCATTGTTTTGACAAATGGCATCAGCAGTTACCTGGTCTATCTGGCAGGCATCTTCATAATTCGGGAAATGCGAAAAATCAGTACTGATTACAAACAGATTTTCTGATGTAAAATACGGTTGTAATGCTTCTGCCAGCTTTTTACAATCTTTAGCCGAGTTGGTGCCCAAAATGATAGGAACCAATTTAAAACCGGCACCCAGTCGATACTGTAAAAACGGGAGTTGAACCTCAAGGCTGTGTTCATAAAGGTGTGATTCGGTATGATCGGTAAAAACTGAAGATGAGGCAAGAAGTTCTTTGCCCAGTTTTCTGTTCACCACTATTTCGCCAAGTGGTGTTTCGTAGTTTCCGCGGGTATAAACCGATGCTCCGCCAAACGAATACCGGTGACTTGAGGCAATTACAAATACATTCTTGTAGGTTTTGTTAGGTGGTATTTGTTGGTAGGCCGATGCGGCAACTTGTCCGCTAAAAATGTAACCGGCATGCGGCGAAATTATGGCACGTAATGGTTGAGTGCTGTCGACCTCTTCTTCGTTCAGGAAAAATTCTTCCAATTCGTTACGCAGTGAACCCACGGAAGAAGGGTAGAACTGACCCGCAACCGCTGTTTCTCTGTTTCTATTTTTGTTGAAGTTCATTGGCACTTTACCTGTATAAAAGATAGTAATTTTATTACGCACGCAAATGAAATAGGTTTATTCTCTATTGTAAAGAAACATTTAAATACCATCTTTTTTGGATATGGTAATTTCTTAGATAGAACAGATAGCTTAAATTTACATGACTACTAAAAAACCGAATGGAAATAAACAAAGTACATAATGTGATTGATGTGCTTGTCACTGCCGGAAAAGCAATTATTGAAGTGTATGAAAGCAACGACTTCGATGAGCAGATGAAATCCGACAGCACGGCAGTTACAAAAGCTGATAAAGCATCCAGTAAGATTATAAATGCAGGCCTTTCCAAAATATTTCCTGAGATACCGGTATTAGACGAAGAGACAAATTTCCCTGAATATGAGATCAGGAGAAAATGGGAAAATTATTTCCTGGTTGATCCGCTGGATGGGACAAAAGAGTTTATTAAGCGAAATGGCGAGTTCTGTATCAACATTGGGCTTATAAACAAAACAGCTCCGGTAACCGGTTGGATTTATGAGCCACTAAAAGAAAAGGGCTGGTTTTGCAGTAAAGGAGAAGGTATTTTCGAATTCGATAGTGCAGGAAATTTTTCAGCAATTAAGAAACCCGAAAAATACAATGGCAAGATTAGGGTGGCAACCAGTCGCTCGTTTTTTAAACCACGCGAAGCTGAGCTCATCGAAAAAATGAAGCGCACTTTTGAGCTGGAAATTCTGCATTGCGGCAGTTCGAAAAAGCAAATTGAAATGATTAAGGGCAATGCCGATATGTATCTAAAAGCCGGACCCTGCTCGGAGTGGGATACTGCACCAGGGCAGTTGATGGTAGAAGAGTTTGGCGGAATAGTTTTCCGGCAAGATACCTTTGAAACCATGGCTTACAATAAGCCAATTCTTAAAAACCCGTATTTTGTAATGCTGAATGAAAGGCTTAATACACCCGAGTTTGTGACATTCATGCATCAAATTATTCAGGAATAGATAGTCGATCTGCCTTTTCTTTCTCCAAAAGTTATTTTAACTTGTCTGCAAAGTCTGGAATTCACCCGGCTTAAAATAAAAGATATTGCAAATGAAACGTACATTAATGCTTCTTACAGTTGTGGTAACTGCAGCCTTACTTTTTGCCGGATGTGCAACACAATCGCTTCAAAATATTGGCGATCCACCAGGATTTATAAAAGGTGTCTTTCACGGATTTATCCTCCTGTTTAGTTTTATTGCCAGCCTGTTTACCGATTACGAAATTTACGCTTTCCCTAACGCTGGCGGCTGGTATAACTTTGGCTTTTTAATTGGTGTAATGCTGTTTTTTGGTGGCGGAGGAGCGGGAGCTAAGTGTAAAAAATAGCTTGACGTTGAATATATTTTGCAGTTGCGAACAACATGCTGTGTAAAACTTGCGTTTGTTTACAAATAGCGTCGAAGGTGTAATGCGTATCTTCGTGGTGAGTTTTAAACAGAAAACAGAATTAAAAATTAAACAGATGAATAGGATAGTTGTTCTTTTAGCGATTCTTGCAATTACTGCATCTTCTTGTAAAATATTTCAAAAATCGTCGGGTCAGGCTGAGTCGCAATATACAACCGACACCACAGCACCAACAAAAGTATTTACCGTTCCGGGTACCGAAACCAACGATGCTCAGCCAACCGCGGCAACAAAGCCCGAACCGGTGGCTGACGAAAAGCCAATTGCGATACGTAAAGAGCAGGTTTCTTTTACCAATCAGAACGACCAGAGTGCCAATGCCGGAAATACATTCTTTGTGATTCTTGGTTCGTTTAGTTCGCTTGATAATGCAAAAAATTACCGTACTACTTTAATCGATGAAGGTTTTACACCTATCATCCTTCACAGTGAAACCGGTTATTACCGTGTTTGTGTAAATTCATATAAAAGCGAGAGCGAGGCACGCGGTCGAGTGGCGCAGGTGCGTAATGCTTTCCCGAAATATTCCGATGTATGGCTTTTAATTAAAGAGTAAAAATATTTTCAAATTGATTTGAAGACGCCGCTTTTGCGGCGTTTTTTGTTTATATATGATCATATCAATCTTTAAAAATTCTTAAAATCAACCACAAAGCGCTTATCGGTGTTATAATTTCAGAATTTATTGGAAATCAGTATTACATTTGTAATCGTTGCAAAAAAACTATACCCGTTCAATTAGAGAAAACAATTTATGAGCAAAGACGAAAAACAAAAACTACTCGATCAACGCTACCTGAAGATGGCCGATATCTGGTCGCAGAATTCGTATTGTAAACGCCGGCAGGTTGGAGCGTTAATTGTAAAAGATAAAATGATCATCTCTGACGGCTACAACGGTACCCCGGCAGGGTTCGAAAATGTTTGCGAAGACGAAGACAACAAAACAAAACCCTACGTGCTACATGCCGAAGCTAATGCCATTACTAAAGTGGCTAAATCGGGAAACAGCAGTGATGGTGCCACATTGTATGTTACTTCTTCGCCATGTTTAGAGTGTTCAAAACTCATCATTCAGGCAGGAATAAAACGCGTGGTTTTTACCGAAAGTTATCGGCTTGAAGATGGCATTAACCTGCTAAAACGTGCCGACATTGAAGTGAAGCAGGTAGATATTTAATCAGCCTGTTGTTGCTCGTGATAAACAATTAAAACAAAACCAACGTTGAAAAACAAAGCGTTGGTTACTGAATAAAGCATATGAACAAGAAAACAACAATACTTTTACCCGTAATAATTGGTATGGCTGTGGCTATCGGTATTCTGATTGGCAATATGCTGAACAGAAATGCCGCGCCAACTTTTAATAACTTTGGTTTTGCGCAGCCCAATAAAATTTCCACTATACTCGATTTAATCGACAAAGGTTATGTAGATAGCGTAAATACAGGAAATATTGTGGAGCAAACTATTCCGGAGATACTGAAAAACCTTGATCCGCATACCAGTTACATCCCTGCCAGAGATATGGGAGAAGTGCAGGAAGAGATGAGTGGAAACTTTTCAGGAATTGGCGTACAGTTTTCGGTTCAGGAAGATACGGTGCGTGTTATTGAGGTGATTTCGGGTGGACCATCGAGTAAAGTAGGAGTGCTGCCTGGCGACCGTATTGTTAGTGTAAACGATTCGGTGATTGCAGGTGTTAAGGTGCATAATAATACGGTGATGTCGCTTTTGCGTGGCGAAAAAAACTCGAAAGTTAGAATTGGTGTAATGCGTAAGGGTTACGATGGTGAGCTGGAGTTTGAGATTACCCGTGGCGACATTCCGTTATATAGTGTTGATGTGTCGTACATGATCGACGATGAAACCGGTTTTATAAAGGTAAGCCGTTTTGCCAATACCACTTATCGCGAATTTGTGGAGGGAATGTTAAAACTCCAGAATTCAGGAGCTAAAAAAGTGATTGTCGATTTGCGCAGTAATCCCGGCGGTTCACTAGTTGGAGTGTTGCAAATGGTTGATGAATTTCTGGAGAAAGGAGAGCCGATATTATATACCGAAGGACTTAACCAGCCGCGTAAAACGTACAATGCATCGGCAAAAGCTGCCTTTGCCGACATTGGTGTTTATGTAATGATTGATGAGTTTTCGGCATCGGCCAGCGAGATTTTTGCAGGTGCCATGCAGGATAACGATCGCGGATTGGTAATCGGGCGCCGTTCGTTTGGAAAAGGTTTAGTGCAAGAGCAAATTCCATTAATGGACGGCTCGGCCTTACGCCTCACGGTTGCTCGTTTTTATACGCCAAGTGGTCGCTGTATTCAGAGCTCGTACGAAGAAGGTAACGACGAGTATTACAACCACATTTACGAGCGTTTTCATAATATGGAACAGTTGGTAGCCGATAGTATTCATTTTGCCGACTCGTTGCGCTACGAAACCAAAGGCGGACGTGTTGTTTATGGCGGCGGCGGTATAATGCCCGACTTTTTTGTTCCGGTTGATACCACAGGAAATTCAGAGTACTATGGTCTGATTTCACGCAAAGGTCTGATTTACTCGTTCGCCTATGCCTATGCCGATTCACATCGCGATGAACTTACAGAACTAACTTCGGCTGATGAGATTGAAAATTATCTCAATAAGAATAAGGCTTTGAATGATTTTATTGCTTATGCTGATGAGAAGGGGGTTAAGAAAGATGCGAAAGGTCTGAATACTTCACGGGAGATCATTAATACGCAATTGAAAGCTTATATTGCCCGAAATATTATTGGTGAAGAAGGTTTCTATCCGATTATCAAACAAATTGATAAAACACTGTTGCGGGCCATTGAAGTGTCGCAACAAAACCTGATGGTTGAAAATGTAGTGGCTACCGATTCGGTGGTTAGCATAAATTAAATCATAAAATTATATAAAAAAGAAGCCCGGTAATTTTTCGTTACCGGGCTTCTTTTTTTTCTATTTCGATATCTCCAACATCCGCTGAATCGGGATGCGGGCTTTTTCTATTACATCTTGCGGAAGTGTAACCTCAGGCTGTTCGTGTTTTAAACAGATGTATAACTTTTGCAGGCTGTTCAGTTTCATGTACTCGCAATCATTACAACCACAGGTAGAATCAACCGATGGCGCCGGAATAAATATTTTATCCGGACAAGCCTTGGTCATTTGGTGCAGAATACCACTTTCGGTGGCAACAATAAATTTCTTTGCATCGCTGTTCTGCACATAATTTAGCAGGGCAGTAGTAGAGCCAATGTGTTTTGCCAGCAACAATACCGGTTTTTCACACTCAGGGTGAGCGATAAATTCAGCGTCAGGATTTTTGTCCATTAAGTCAACAATCTTTTCTACCGAATATTGCTCGTGAACCATACAGGCACCATCCCAAAGCACCATGCTGCGGCCGGTTATGCTGTTAATATAGTTTCCAAGGTTTTTATCCGGAGCAAAGATCAGCTTCTCATCTTTTGGGAAACTGTCGACAATTTTTTGTGCGTTGGCCGATGTGCAAACAATGTCGGACATTGTTTTTAGCGCGGCTGTTGCATTTACATAGGTAATTACCTTATGGCCGGGATATTTGGCTTTAAATTCTGCAAATTTGTCGGCTGGTGCCGACTCGGCCAACGAACAGCTTGCTTTCAAATCGGGAAGAATTACCTTTTTATCCGGGTTGATAATTTTTGCTGTTTCAGCCATAAAATGTACGCCCACAAAAACAATAATGTCGGCATCTACTTTTGCTGCTGCCTGTGCCAATCCAAGGCTGTCGCCAACGTAGTCGGCAATGTCCTGCAAGGCGCCCTCAACGTAAAAGTGGCTGAGTATTACAGCGTTTTTCTCCTTTTTCAGGCGTTTAATTTCTTCAACCAGTTTAAGGCTTGGATCAATAGTTTCCTCTATATAACCCTTCTCTTCCAACATTTTATCTATCTGAAGCTGTTCCATCTCTCTTGTTCTGAATAAACAGGGCGCAAAAATATAAATTCCTGCAAGAAAAACAGTGATATCAGTTAAATGTTTGGTTTTGAAGCATAAAAAAAGCCGCATAATTGCGGCTTTCTTTATATTGAGTTAAGGTAGAATAATAGATTTTACTGTGCACTAACGTGGCTGAAATATATACCATATCCAAGCTGATCTTGTCCGTTATAGCTGGTTCTTATACCAATTACCGATAGTGTATCTCCAACTTCAATACCTTTGGCAGCTAACAAACCTTTTCTGTCATCGCCGGTTGCACCCCAACCCGGATAGCAACCATATACATAAACTTCGGTGTCGCCATCATTCAGATATAGATTACCATATGGAGCGTAGTCAATCTCTGAAATTTGACCGGTTATCATATAGTATGTATTGGAATCCTCAGGTTTAGCCAGAAACTCAGCGATAGTAACAGGAGTTACAGGAATCACTTCTTCCAAAACGGCACCTCCTACCTGTGGACTTCCGTTATAAGCCGAACGTTTTCCAACAATTGTAATAATGTCGCCTTCTTTTAAACCTTTATCCTGAAAATCTTCAATACCGTACACAAATGTTTCGCCAGAGAAATCGCGCAGGTACATATTGCCATAAGTATCATTAGTAATACTGGTAATAACACCTGATAATCGGTATTGCGTATTGCCAACTTCCGCTGCAAGGAATTCTGCGATAGATGCATCTATAATTGCTCCTGTTTGGCTAAGCGAGGTTTGTGATGTATAGTTTTTAGTTCCATCGGTAGTACTGAATGTAATCGTCGTTTCACGATCTCCGCCTTCATTTGCCGCTGCTTTAAAAGTTACAACAGAGTTTGTTCCTACAGTTTGGATGGATGAAATAGATAACCACGACTCGGCATCAGCAGGAATATCTACCGATAAGCCGTCGCCTTTACAGGTAACGTATGCAACAAAATCACCACCTTCGAGAGGAAGTTGTGCGTTTTGTACCGAATCAACTTTAACCAGCGATTTATTGATGTTGAGAACAGTTACATTTACCAACTGTGGAGTACCTTTGTAAGAACCTTTAGGTCCTTCTATTGTAATTTCATCACCTACCTCAAGTCCCCAGCTTAGAAAGTTTTTTGTTCCTCCCTTTGCATCAAGAGTACCATAAATATAAATAGAACCTGTTTCATCCTCTAAATACCAGTTACCATAAGTTGTGTTGGTTATTGCTGTAACAACACCGGTTACCTGGTAAGTCTTGCTTTCAGGGCCAGCAAGTATCTCTGCAACTGTGGCAGGTGCAACAACTGCCAAACCCTGGATGATGTTAATCCTCTGAGTTGCGTCTCCACATTGAATTAAAACCTCTCCGGTACGACCATCTATGGCAGATTGAGCTGAAAATGTTAGTGTTGATTCACCGGCATTACCAGAGGCTGAAGAAACAGTTAACCATTCAATATCGCTAACTACTGTCCAGCTATCGGTAGCTGTTACAGTAATTGATGTAGAACCACCATCTACAGGGATAGAAACGTAAGACGATGATACCTGAATTTCTTTAAGCAGTGTCATCGTGTCTTCATCTTCGCAACTTGTCATTAGGGCAATTAGCGCGATGAATACTGGAAATAAATATTTTAATTTCATTTTATTCTATACTTTTAATTAGTTGAAAATATATTTGATACCAATAGAAGCATACCAGGTTTGACCCAATGTATAGCTTGGTGTGAATGTTTTGGTATCACCGTGGATTGAAGCTGGTGTAGAGAATGTAGCCACACCGTCGGCATCAACACCTTCGTATTTCAGAATACGAGCATCCGAACCAATTTCAGGATTCAGGTATTTAGCTACACCCCATTCCGAGTTGAAGAAATTCATCACGTTTTTAACATCAAAGCTAAGTTGTAGTTTGTGTTGATTGTTACCTGTTTTTAACGAAAAATCATGTTTGTAGCTTAAGTCTACACGATGTACCCATGGAGAGTAAACGCTGTAGGCCTCTGCATATTCGCCTTGTTGGTCTTTCAGGTAATCATTAGAATGTACATAGTCCATAAAACGGGTTTGATCGTCTGCTGACACAAAGCGAAATTCATTGTTAGCCACTTCATCGTCGGTTGGAACGTAAATTGCATCGTAGTTGTATCCGTCACCATTCATATCGTTAACCGTCATAAATGATTCGTTAGCTCCACCACGCCAACCTTCGTAGATAATGCTGTAGTGGTTACCGCTTTTGTCATGTGCTGTAAGCGATGCCACCAAACGATCGGGTGTGGTGTATTGCGAGTTGTGCAATTTAATGTTGTTAGGACCTTCTACGGTTGGAACGTAAGTAAATGCCGATTCCGGATTCGATCCCGGCATGCCGGTTACATCTTTTGCAACGGTGTGTGTATAGGCAGCCATCAGGCTAATCCATTCTGCTGGTTGAGCATTTACAGTGATATTGGCCGACCAGCCATAACCACGGCTTGTGTTATCCAAAACAAAAGCCTTAGTTCCTGTGCGGTAACCTGCCGGATAAATCGGACGATTGTCAACACCGTTAAAACGGGCAAAACCACCTACGTTTGGAATACTCCAGTCGGAAATAGAAACACCGTTGATTGTTTTGTTATAGATGCCTTCTACTGTTGCAGACAGTGGGAAAGATGTTGGGAATGCATAATCAACAGCAAATGATGTTTTCCAAACTTGTGGCATCTTAAAATCTGAAGCTACAGCTGCAATTGAAGAAGGAACTGTTCCATCTTCAGGTGAAATAGTAGTAGGATAACCTAAAGCGGCTAATTTATCATGTAGTGCCGCTATTGTAGCATTTCCTTCAGCATCGGTTACAAGACCGCCGGCAAATTCATCCATTGAGAAACCGTTATTTGCTGCATTTCTTTCATTTATTTGTGCCTGATATTGAACCATACCTCCATTGGTTGGCATGTTGGTGAAAAACACAAGCGGTAAGTTTCCAGAGAACATACCGGTACCTCCACGAACTTTCAAACTCTTGTCACCAAAAGCATCCCATACAAAACCTACACGAGGAGAGAATATGATATTGGCATCAGGCCATTTTCCTGTGTCGATACTGCGACCGTTATAATCAAGATCTTTGATCGCCTGATTCGTAATCAAATCGTTGTTGTTAAAGACAAGTGCGTCAATACGAAGACCATATGACAGTTTGAATCTTTCAGTAACACTCCAATCATCCTGTGCATAAGCTCCGAATTTGTTACTTGTTACACGAGCTGCAGGATTAGCTTCACCATCGTAGCCATAGGTTAAGTTTACAATCTCAGGAGTTGCTTCGTTTAAGAAGTCATCAAGGCTTGAGTAACGATAATAACCGGTTCCGTTGCGCATATAAGCATTATCTGCCATTTTGTACTCGTAAGCAATACCGCCAACTACTTTATGGTTACCTAAATAATAGGTTATCTCATCTTTAATGTTCCAAACATTGTTATGAACACCGTTGTTCCAGGTAAATAGCTCGTAACCTAAAGAGAGGTATGCTTGACCATCATTCAAAATGTCGATAAAAGGAAACGGAGCAGAATTTGTTCCGCGAACATCGTCAAGTTTTGAAAATGTTGCCAGAAATTGGTTAGAGATGTTTTCTGATAAACGACTATTTAAGTCAAAAGAGAATGAATGAACAAGATTGTCCATCGAATACATCGAGTTAGCATACGACATTGAAGCCTTCGACATTCTGGCCTCCGACATACGAGTACCTCCGTCCATAGAAGATGCGTTAGGTGATCTCCATGAAGTGTTTTTCGTGTAGTTATAACGTAATGCCAAACGATGTTGGTCAGTGATGTTCCAATCGATACGGGCAAGTAGTTTTTTGTTACTTTCATCTGCCGGGAAATTGGTGAAAGATCCGGTTTCATAACCATATTTATTTCTAACAAAATCAGAAACGGTTTGAAGATCGTTTTCTGTTGTGCGTGAAATATAATTGTCGGGATCCGCAACGCCATCAGTTGAAGCTCTCCAACGGTTGGCAATTGTCGGTGTTTCTTCCTTCTCAGCGTTTACGAAGAAGAACAATTTGTTTTCAATGATTGGACCTCCAACAGTGAATCCGTATAATGTATTACGATCTTTTTCGCGGGCTCCAGCTATTTCCTGATCATAAACCGCATTTCCGCGCATGTTTTCATTTCGGTGATAAGTATATGCGCTTGCTTTAAAGGTATTTGTACCAGATTTTGTAATGGCGTTTACACCGCCACCAATAAAGTTTGTCTGGCGCACATCATACGGGGCAATTACAACCTGCATTTCTTCAATTGCTTCAATTGAGATTGGATTACCTCCACCTGGAAGCGCATCGCTTAAACCAAAGTTATTGTTGAAATTCGCACCATCAACAGTAAAGTTGGCCGTACGACCATCTGAGCCGACAAAGCTCATACCATCACCACCGTAGGGAGAAAGACGAGTAATGTCCATAATGCTACGTGTTACTGTAGGCAAGTTATCAATCTGGTCGTTTGTGATATTGGTAACAGCTCCTGTTTTCTCATTCGAGAATTTTGTGCGGCTAGCTGAAACAATAACTTCATCAAGTGATAATGCTTCTTCTGTGAGTACAACATTCACTACATAGTTTTCACCTAAACTCAATGTAATGTTGTTTTGTGTGTATGCACCATATCCAATGAATGTCACTTTTAAAGTATAAGGTCCGCCTACACGCATACCGTTTAGGTTGAATCGGCCTTCCACGTTGGTTACAGTACCATAAGTTGTTCCTGAAGGTGTGTGTGTAGCAATCACAGTTGCACCTATGACAGCTCCTTCTGCATCAGTAACACGTCCACCCATACTGGAAGAGGTTACCTGCGCATGAATAATAGTAGCTGACGAAAGAATGAGCGCTACTAATAAAAAACCGAATTTTTTAATCATAGATTTGGAATTTAAATAATTATTGAATCGAATTTATGTGTTTTTTTATTAATGTAGTAAGATATCGAATGGCTTGACTGGATGGTTTGTTTTGTGTATCCTAATTTGGCTCTCATTTTTTATCTAAGTGTAGTTTATTGATAGTAAAATCAACTACCCCCACAACCTGCTTTAATTGCGGAACAAAGGAAACTCTTCTCTTACATTTTTTTGTTAAATGGATGTTATCTTATTGTGTACAATGCCTTAATTTTTACACTCATTATAACAAGTTAAAATTCCTATTAATGCACAGTAAAAACAAATCAACTTGATTTAAGTTGTTAAATGATCTTGTTGAGTTATTAACAATTTTATTCACATTGAGTGAGTTGCCAAAACGGAATAAGCAGCAAAAAACACAATATATTGTTAAGTACAGTCTTGTTGTATATTTTTATCTGAAAATTATTTTTAAAAAATAAATTCCATAAATAGCAGAAAAATAAGCATATAGGATTTTTGTGTTCTCGAAAATGTAAAAAATATGGTACTATGTGTTGCACGGTACTAGATTAATGATATATATTTGTAATGCAAATAACAATGTAAAAAAAAGTACAATCTTAAAAAAAGATCTTTATAAGTGTAACGGAAACAAAAAACAGTCGTCTTAAAAACGAAAAGCAAAAAAGAAAACAAAAAGCAAAGCAAAACTCAAAGTCAAGGAAACAAGCAATTAGAAAACAGAAACAAAAACAAAAAGCCATGAAACGAGCAATCACAAATCAAAGCCATGAAAACAAAAAACAATTTGATTGCGCGTTACATCGAGTACCATTAAAAACTAAAAATGAAAACGAGATGAAAACAAAAAACAATGTTCAGAAAGCAATTTTACGTTCAGCAGCAGTAGTGGTAAGTTTTATTCTTATTAGTTTTACAGTAAGTGCGCAAACATTTTGGAAAAGGCTGCTCGAAAACACAGGATTCAGCGATATTGCCATGGCCATGGCAGCACCCGCAGATGAGAAATTAAATGAAAGAGTTCGGGCAGAAACAGAGACATACTTTTATTATACAAACGAAGTTGAGCCTGCAATGGAACTTGAGGATTGGATGACTGATGATTCAGGATTTACCACTAGTCAATTTGTATTTGAGGAAGCAGCAGACGAAAGTCTCGGGCTTGAAGATTGGATGATGGATGAGTCGCTATTTCAATCGGAGGAGGAAAGTGAAGCTGCATTGGAGCTGGAAGCCTGGATGGTTTCGGAAAATACCTGGGCTATTTAATAGCGGGTACGGCCAATTAACAGTGAGGAAAATAAAGGACTAACAGATAGAAAGGGACATAAAATGAAGATAGAAAACACAAAAGCACAAATGAGAAAGGGCGTACTGGAATACTGTATTTTGCTCGTTCTCGATGGAAAACCACTTTATGCTAGCGATATTATTCAGTCGCTGAAAGAAGCAAAAATGATAGTGGTAGAAGGAACACTTTATCCCTTGTTGACAAGGCTTAAAAATGCCGGATTGCTGGGCTATCGGTGGGAAGAATCAACCCAGGGGCCACCAAGGAAGTATTACGAGCTAACCGAGACTGGCCGGAAATTTTTAGGCGAACTGGAAGAGTCGTGGGGCGAACTAGTTGGGGCTGTCAGACAAATCAGAGAAAACAAAGCTTAATCCATCCTATTAAATTCAAACAAAAAACAAGATGAAACGAGCTAATTTTATAAGCGTAAGTTGCAAGATTATAGGTTTAGCGAGTTCCATGTGTTACCGATAAAAAACAATAAATTTTAAACACATGAAAAAGACATTCACAATAAATATAAGCGGCACCATATTCCACATAGAAGAAGATGCATACGAAGTGCTGCAAAGATATCTGATCAATCTGAAAAATCATTTCGGAACCGATGAGGAAGGAAAAGAGATTATTGCTGATATTGAAGCACGTATTGCAGAAATATTCAGCTCGAAAAGCAATGAAGAGAAAAAAGTAATTACCGTTGAGTGGGTAAACGAAATGGTTGAAGTTATGGGAACGCCGGAGGACTTTGCCGAGGAAGAAGGCGAGGAAGAAGAGGTGTCCATTGCTTCGGAAGCTAAGCGTAAGCGCCGTTTGTATCGCGATCCCGATCATCGGGTACTTGGTGGAATTTGCGGAGGACTGGGAGCCTACTTTAATATGGATCCGGTGATTTTACGCATAATTTTTGTAATCCTGTTTTTTGTAACTTCAGGAGCAGCAGGCTTAGCATATGTAATTTTATGGATTGCTGTGCCAAAGGCAGTTAGTACTGCTCAGCGCCTTGAAATGAGGGGGCAGGAAGCAACCGTGAAGAACATAGAAAAGTCGATAAAAGAAGAAGTAAAGGAAGTAAAAGAAAGCTATAAGAAATTTAAAGAGTCGGATACTTACTCGAAAGGAAAAAAGTCGATGGAGGGAGCCGGCGATGTAGTCTATAATATCTTTAAGGTTATCCTAAAAGTATTTGTAATTGTGTTTGGTGTATTCCTGATTATCTCAGGCTTTTTTGGAATACTGGGGTTGGTTTCGTCAATGATAATTGGCCAATCGTTTGTAGAAGGAATGCCGCTGATTTGGGGTCCCGAAATACATGTGCCCAATATGCTGAACCACTTTGTTGAGCCCGGAACTGTAACCTGGGGATTGATTTTAGTTGGACTGATAATGGGTATTCCGTTGCTAGCACTTATTTATATTGGAACCAAGCTGGTTTTCAGATATAAATCGAACAATGCAGCAGTGGCTTTATCGATGGCAGGAGTTTGGTTGGTATCGCTTTTTGCTCTACTGATTGTTTCTGTTAGTCAGGTTGGAAACTATAAGCAAAGCTCGTCAATTACCAAAAGCGAGACCATTTCTTGCGATTCATGTCAAACCTTGTACCTGCATTTAGCCGACGATAAGCTGGATGATTACGCTGAGATTGATTGGGATGTTGAAGGTTTTAAAGTGGCTGTAATTGATGGAGAAGAAGTGGTGGTTGGTTATCCAAAATTGGATGTTGTTCGTTCGTCGGGTGATGATTTTGGCGTAACAGTGCGTTATTCTTCAAGAGGCAAAACACGCGATGATGCAAAACAATGGTGCGAGGAAATGGTGTACACTTTTGAGCGAACAGACTCAACGCTTTATTTTGATCCGTACTTTTATATTGGCGACGAGGCAAAATGGAGAGGTCAGGAAGTAGATATAAAAGTTAGGGTACCAGAAGGCAAAGCAGTATTTCTTGGCGACGATATGGATGAGATTATTCATGATATTGAAAACGTATCGAATACCTGGGATGGCGATATGGTGGGTAAATACTGGGAAATGAAACAGGAAGGCTTGACAGAGAAAACCATGAATTAGAATAAAAAAACAGAAGGAAGAAGTTTTGGAAAACGTTCTTCCTTTGCGTTTAAACAGTAAAACAATTTTAACGGATGAAAACAATTACAACAATTTTATTTACCCTCGGGCTATTATTGGCCGGGATGCTGGCTTCGGCACAAAGTAAATCGGATAAAATGTACGATGTATTTGCCAACAAAGACGGCGTAACAAGTTTCTCGTTCTCAAAAGATATGATTGATGCAGTTGATATCGATCTTGGTGATGATGATGAAAAGAATGTAACCGGGGATTTGAATCGCATACGTTTTATGTCGTACAATCCGGAAAAAGGAAGTTTAAAGGGCAGCGAGTTTACGAAAAAGGCGATTGCACTGCTTCCTGGTAAATATAAGAAATACAAAGATGATGACGAGGACTCGGATGCCGAGATCTGGCTTCTTGGAGGAAAAAAGAAATATACAGAGTGTCACATATTTATTACAAATGAAAATCAGGAAGGCAACTGTTTTGTTGTATCCTTTTTTGGTGACTTTAATGTAAATGATATCGATAAGCTGGAAGCACAGGGACGAGATATGTCGGAATAGAAACTATAATAGAAGATTTTGTTTGAAGGTCGTTGTAAGCAAATATAGGTGCAACGACCTTCTGTTTTTTGTGCAATTTGTATTTCGTACAACAATTCAATATTAAATATTGTCCCAAAATGAAACAAACCTATTAAATCAAGGTGTTTAAATTCACACGTTTATGTTAATTCTTTACTTTTGGCTGTTGTTGTGTAACAAGTTGTATTTGTTATATTTGACTCGTCAGGAATAAACCTGGCTGTTAATTTGAATAACAAAGTTGAAGGATTGGATATAAGTAGTAAAACGAACATTTGAAAGAATTTCACCATTTGTTAAAACTACTGATAAGAATGGTTGTTGAATTGTGCAAAAAAGCAATCATTAGGAATTAACGAGTTGTAAGAGTAAAAGAATTGTGCGGACAGTGTGCTGTAGGGACATATTGATTATACCCCATGCTATCAATATGAGGATGGCTAAGGTATGCCAGATACTCACCATAATCAGGTTAATGTCCCTACTTGTCCTTTTTTCATTGTTCGTTTCACTTGCATTTCCAAAATTAACAGTTGCCCAAACTACTATTTGGAGTGAGGATTTTGAAAGCTATCAGGATAATACAGGAATTGATGGCACCGGAAATATCGGAGATTATCCGGGATTAGTATCAAAATGGACGCTTGATGTTTCGAACTGCACGCTTAGCAATAATCGTGATTATTTTAAGGTAACTTCCGGTAGGTTTGAAGGTAGAGATCTTGACGGAGTTGGCCTTTTTCTTTCAGAACAAATTTCAATTTCCGGATATACAAACATTTCTATTACAATAGATATTCCTCAATCAGCAAACAATGATGATCCGGATTATATTCTATACGAATATAGAGTGGATGGTGGAAGCTGGACTGTTTTTGAGACAAATGGTCAAATATTTAATGACATTACAACCAATGGAGTTCAGGCAAGTCAAACAGGGCTAAATGGTACATTTTTATGGATCAGAGTTTCAATTTCAAACAATGGAGGTCAGGAAAGGTATAGTTTTGACAACCTTTTAGTTCAGGGATCGTCCACTACTCCACCTCTCTGTTCAACTCCTTTAGCACCCGTTGATAATGAAACCGGTGTTGCGGCAGATGCAATCTTAAACTGGAATTCCATTTCAAACGCTACTGGATATTATATTTATTTTGGTTCTGATGCGGGAGCAACTAATATTGAAAACGGTACTGATCTTGGAAATGTAACCACTTACACACCTTCAGCTAATTTAAATTTCCTTACTGATTACTATTGGCGAATTGTTCCTTATAATTCTTATGGAAATGCAACTGGATGTTCTACCTGGAGTTTTACAACTGGTGATATTAGTTATTGCACGGCAAGCTCAACATCGTATGATCTTTACGAGTCGATTACCAATGTTGATTTTGCAGGGATTAACAATTCCTCTCCTGTGTCAAAAACAGCAGGATATACGGATTATACAGTTTCAGTTACTCCTGCTGAAGTGGTTCAGGGACAAAACTATTCAATTGGTATAACAGAAGAATTTTTGGCCGATGCATATGGCGGGTATTGTAAAGTATATATTGATTTCGACCGAAATGGAGATTTTGATGAAGTAAGCGAGCTTGTATTTGGAAGCACATACAATGGAAATCAAACAATGACAGGAGCTGTTTCAATTCCTTTGTCTGCAAGTGTAGGTGTTACAAGAATGAGGGTGGTTATTGAAGGAGATGGTGATAATACAGGTGCATTACCTTGTGGAGCATTTACCTGGGGAGAGGTAGAAGATTATTCAGTTAATATAAATTCTTTTTGTTCGATAGTTGCTCAAAATATAGTTGGTGGAGGTAATTATTGTGCAGGAGAGAGTGGAGTTGAAATAGGACTTGATGGTTCGGAAACTGGTGTTGAATATCAGTTATACCGAGATGGAATAACGCCTGTTGGTACTGCTATTGCAGGAGACGGGAATGCCATAAGTTTTGGATTTCAAACCATGGCCGGAACATATACCGTGGTTGGGCACAATATTTCAGAAGATTGTGATTTACAAATGACCGGTAATGTAATTGTTTCAATTAATCCGTTGCCAAGTCTGACAGGGGCTGAGCAGGATGAAACAATTTGTGCCGGAGTACAGGCCACCATTAATTTGTCAGGCTTGGTTCCCAGCACATCTTTTTCTCTGGATTATACAATTGATGGAGTACCACAAACACAAGAAACAGGCTTAACAGCCGATGGTAGTGGAAACAGTACGTTTTTAACACCAGTGCTGGATGAAAATGATGATGGTAAAACTTTGCAGATAACCGGCATAACAATTACCAGTTCCACTCCAAATTGTGTACAGGCTTTTACCCAAGATGTAATTTTAAATGTTCAACCAACCAGTATTGATGTCACCATTAATACTAACCCATCGGGATTGGTTTGTCCGGGTTCAACTGTTACATACACTGCAATTGCATATAATGGAGGAGCAAATCCGGTATACCAATGGAAAGTGAATGGAATTAATGTAGGAGCTAATAGTGATAATTATAGCTATATTCCTTCGGACGGCGACATCGTAAGCTGTGTTATGGTATCGGATGCAATTTGTGCTACCGGTTCAGCCACTGTGCCCGTTACATCTTTCTCCTGGGATGATAATTCAAAAACCATTTTACAAGCTGATTACGGATTAAATGCAAGTTCGGGAAGTGGTTTGTTCGTTGCAGGGGGTATTGCCGGGTCAACAGCTTTGGCTCCCACTCCAAATCCATCAAGAACAGATATTAATTTAACTTTTAATAGTACTCCTCAGCTTAATCTTGAAAGTATTGATTTTTCAGTAGCATACCAACCGGGTGAAAACTCTGCAGACTTATTAAACTGGGGTAGTTTGTTAACAATTTCGGGAGGAAACAGTTACGAAGTAGCATACACGGTTGTTGATGATCTGGGAGTATCAACAATTCAAACAAGTGGAAGCATAGTAAACCCAAGAGTAGATTATCCTGGATTTCATGATTACAGATTTGTTTACAATCCTTTTGATGGATACGGCAGATTGTTTATTGACGGAACACAAATTTGGGTTTCTCCATCGGCAACACCGGGACAATTGCTGGATATTTCAGGAGCAGGCGATTTAATAATTGGGAATGAAATGGATGCTTCTGGAAGTGGCATTCCAACATTGGATAATTTGTCAATTTCTGAAATTCTTCAGAATGCTGTTAGCGACAGTATCACGGTTGCAATTGCTGACCTACCATCTGTTGCTGCCATTGCTCCAATTGATGCGGTTTGTGCTGGAGAGTCGATAAATCCAACTGCCCCTGCAGTTAGCGATAATGGATTGCCAGTGACGGATCAGGGTTGGCAATTGGGAGGTGATGTTATCACAATTCCTTATACTGTTTCACACGCTGATGATGGAAAGATATTGCAATACTATGCAACTAATAGTTGCGGGACAAGCTATAGCAACACGGAAACGATTACTGTTAATCCTCGTCCTTCAACACCAACTGCCTCAAGTAATAGTCCGGTTTGTGATGGTTCAACCATTCAGTTAAGCACCCCAACTGTTGCCGGAGCCAGCTATTATTGGACCGGACCAAGTGGGTTTTCTTCAACTGATCAGAATCCTGTATTGACTGCTAATTTCTACAGCAATTCCGGAACATACTCGGTAACCATAACTGTTGATGGATGTACCAGCGAAGCAGTTACAACGGAGGTAGTAATTGATCCAATTTCTGTAGGGGGATGGATTTCTTTTGTAAACCCAATTTGTGAAGGAGATGCAGCTACATTAATTTTGAACGGAAATACAGGTGATGTAACTGGTTGGCAACGACGCCTGAATTCCGGGACATGGGAGGATGTTGCAGGAACTTCAACAACTTTAACCGACACTCCACCTTCCGGAGGAGACTGGGAATATCGTGCTGTTGTGCAAAGTGGAACATGTACTGAAGCCTATTCTTCAACACAAACGGTAACAGTAAATCCCGAACTGACGATAACTTTAGGATCTGATCCGGAAATTTGTCAGAATACAACAACTACATCGCTTTCCTATTCTGAAATCACAGGATCTCCTGACGGATGGCGTTTAGAATTTGATGCGACTGCTGTTGCTGCCAAATTTTCTTCTCCGCAAAGCAGTTCTCTGGCTGCGGCACCGGGAACAATTCCTATTAACGTGCCATTTGATGTTGCTGCAGGAGTTTACAATGGTGTTTTAACGGTGTTTACAAATTATCCTGCCTGTTCAAGTATTGATTATCCGGTAACAATAACAGTTACCGAGAGTGTCCCTGCATCTGTTGTTATTGCAGGCAACAATGAGGTGTGTGCCGGCACCGAAGTTACTTATACGGCCACACCTACAAATGGTGGTACTTCGCCGTCCTTCCAGTGGAAAGTAAACGGAATTAATGATGGAACAGACAGCGATAGTTTCACTTACACTCCTATAGACGGAGATGTTATTTCTTGTGAAATGACATCAAGTTCAACATGTGCAAGTGGAAGTCCTGCGACATCAAACTCGATTGTAATGACGATTAATCCTTTGCCAAGTGCAACGATTACCCTTGACAACGGGCCGGTGTGTGAAGGAGATGATGTAGAGTTTACAATTACGGGGACGAGCGGTGCAACACTTATCTACAATTTAAACGGCGCAACAAATGTCACGATTTCTTTAAGTGGAGGAAGCAATTTTATAACAGTAAACAGTGCAACCGAAAACCAAACATTAAACCTGATTTCTGTTGATAATGGTTCCTGTACTAATATTTTAACTGAAACAAAAACAGTAGTGGTAAATCCTTTACCGGCTACAGGCGATATAATACCAGATTAAATCAAAAACAAAAAGATAAAAAAGATGAAAAAGAAATTAACTTATTTAATCGCAACTACCGCATTAATGATTTTGAGTGCAGCAGCAATGGCACAAGGAGGTTTGGCTCCTTTTGTCGGATCTACACACGTTTATACAGTTGCTGCTGAAGATGCTACGAATAATACATTGGCATGGACAGTTACCGGAGGAACTGCCGGAACTGATTTCACTGTTAATTCGGGTGCTGCAACCGAGGAGGTTGAAATTACATGGTTAACAGAAGGTACTTATACAGTATCGTTTTCAGAAACTGCCGATGGAACAGGCTGTATTACAACCAAAGAAGCTAGCGTTGTGGTAGGAGAAAATACATTTGATGTTTCTACCACCAATCCGACAGAAACTTGTAATGCTGCCGACGGACAAGTGAATTATGCTGGAAGCAATTCAACAACTTCTATCACGTTCACAGTTGACATGGCTACCGGTAATGCCGGCTTTAATCCAAACTGGGAAATCACTTTTACTCTTTCTCCCGGAACCGGAGCTACTATTGCCAATGTTGCTGCTTCAGAAGGAACATTGTCGGGAAGCGGACCTTATACAATTACCGGAATTACCAGTGCATCAGGTACCGGAATGGTTGATATCACAATGGATGTAACGGGTGATATTTACACCGTGCTGGATGTTGATCTTAACATTACTTCAGCAACTGAACTGACATATAACACTTCTGACGTAGACAGTAATGACTGGACGGCTACACAAATCATTAACGCAATACCTAATACTTCAGGTATTACAACAGATTAAAAATTTAAATCACAAAATAGAAATTTATCATTATGAAAAAATTAGTCTTTCTTTTAACAGCGGTTGTTATGACCGCATTTAGCACGAGTGTTTTTGCACAAAGTACAGGAGAGAACCCTGCCCCAGGTGCTACACATAGTTATTTTATTACACCCGGTGACGCCGGGAATGACATTTCCTGGTCGATCGTAAAAGATGATTTGTCTGCATCAGATGCCGGGATAATTTCAGTAATTGAATCCGATTCGATTAGTATTGCCTGGGCAGACACTGTTACTGTTGGCGACTGGTATTATGTGCAGGTTATTGAAACAGATGGAACCTGCTCTAATACAAAGATCTTGCCTGTTCAGATTGTTGAAAGTGACTTTACTCTAACGCTTGCAGCAACTGCAGCAACTGCTTGTTACGATAATGCTGTATCGGTTTCAATTGTAAGTAATGCACCGGTTTATGATCATGGAACAGCAACATTAGAATTTACGGTAACTCCTGATAACCTGTCATCATCTTACGACGGTTATCAGTTCGATTTAAGCATGACAATTCCAACTGGTTTCTCTTCAACGCCAACATTTACATCGGGCAATGCCTCATGGGACGGAACAACAGTTACTGTAACTGATAATAATGCAGTAACAATTAGCTACGAAGTTGAAAATGGCAATTCTTACGACAATGGTTCGGCGGCTGATGCACAAGACTTCACGGCAACTGCAGAGATTTCAAACGGAAAATCGGCAAACGGCGTATCTGAAAACAATACTGATGATGATAATTCGGATTCAACAGCTGTTGCAAGACCAAATACAAGCGGAATCGGTACCAATTAAGCTATTTAGTTGATGTTTAAGGCATTTTTCATAATGATATTAACCCTGCTGGCTGCCCTGAATGGGGCAGCCCAGCAGGATATTGTCGTGTATGAAGGTGCCGTAACAACACACGATGTTGTAAATCATTCAGGAAGTGAATATAATTGGGAAATTTATAAAAATCTCAACCCCGATATTCTTGCCGACCCGACAGAGTGTTACATTACCAATGCCAATAATTTAAATGTGGCAACAGTGCGCTGGTTGCAGGCCGGAATTTATTATTTGACAGTACTTGAAACTGATATTTCAGGATGTTCTAACCTGAAAGCACTGGCAGTTTCCGTTTTACCAAACAACCGTTCTATCAGTTTTCTACAACATTCAAGTAATGCGTGTTTTAACACAATCAGCAATCAGTTTAATCTTTCGCTTATTATTAACGGCGTGGGAGGAGAGCCTCTGGTAGAAAACCTTTATCCGATAAATGTTAGATTTTTGGTTAATGAAAATGAATATACACAGCAGGTTCCTTTCGAAAATCAGACCTTAAGTATTTCATCCGAGATGCTCACAATTAATCCTGATATCGACAATATTATTGAGGTTGAAATAATTGAAGCTGTTGATAATGATAATAATATTATCGAGCCCCCCTCGCAAAACAGTCACACAAGAACTATTTACGCAAAACCACGTTTAGCCTTCGATATTACTGAGATAAAGTTGCAACAGAATTCAGTTTATGAACACCAGGTGAGCATGGTAAGTGGTAATAACCAGAATGCACAATATTTCTGGTTTGTAGAACCTGCCGACGGAACTTCAACGGATTTGGAAATGATCACCGATAGTGTAGCAAGCATCCTTTGGGATGGGAATACGGGTGATTACCAGGTAAATGTATATGCAATTGATGGAAACGGATGTATGAGTGACACCGTTCAGCAAAGAATTGGTATTATAAAAACGGGTGGCGACCTTGTGGTTTCTGCCGGTAAGGATACAATTATTGGAAGCTGTGTTCCATACATTTTACAGGCATGGGTTTCTGATACAACCGGATTGTCCTACCAATGGAATCCTTCAGATAATCTTGATGACCCAAGTCGCTTAAATCCGGTCTTTACTCCCGGAGAAACCACCGAATTTAATTTAACCGTTCGCGATGCAGAAGGCGTTGTGGGAAGAGATACAGTTGAAATATTTGTTTCTGCGCTATTGGCCAATGCCGGAGAAGATTTTATGCTTGAAGACCAAACAACCGCACTTTTAAACGGGATGGGCAGTGTTGGTGAGCAAATAGAATTCTACTGGACAACCGATAACGGGGCTTTTGTTGGAGGACAGAATACCGCTACTCCTGAAATTAGTTCTGCCGGAACGTATTATTTAGAGGTGACCGATATTTTTGGTTGCAGTTCTTTAGATTCAGTAGTGGTTAGCCGCTTTATTTCTGCTCCAATTGCACGCGACGTTTACGATACTACTGAATATCAGGAATCGGTAACAATTGATATTTTGGCCAACGACGAAGATCCTCAGGGAGAACTTGACCCCTTATCGTTACAAATTTTACAATACCCTGTTAATGGTTCGGTTAGCGCTAATGCCGATGCAACTGTAATATACACACCAAACGATGGATTTTTGGGTGGCGATGTTTTTGAATACAGCATTTGCAACTATTTCGGGAAATGCGATAATGCGCATGTTTACGTATATGTAATGACGCTTGATTTCTTTATCCCCGAAGCATTTACACCGAATGGCGATAACGTAAACGACTATTTCGAGATTAAGGGAATTGAATTATTTGAACAAAATTCGATTACCATAATTAATCGCTGGGGAAAAACAGTATACAAAGCTCAGCGCTATGGTATATCAACTACACCACAGTTTTGGGATGGAAAATCAAATCAGGGAGGCGGCAACAGCGACCTGCCTACCGGAACATATTTCTATGTATTGGATTTAGGAAACGGAGAACAACCAATTGCCGGCTCGGTATATATCGACAGATAAATGGGAAGATTAAAAAAAATAACAGCATTTTTGATTATTACCGTTGTAGTTTTACTGCAAGGAAAATACGTAAGTGCCCAACAAGATCCTATGTATACACAATACATGGACAATCTCCAGGTAATAAATCCCGGATATGCCGGTTCTGCGGGCGTTGGAAATGTATTGATGGTTGCACGCACACAATGGGTGGAATTCGACGGTGCTCCGGCAACACGATCGTTTACCTATAATATTGGAGAGGATGGTAAAAATATTGGTATTGGTTTCTCATTAATGTCCGACAAAATTGGGCCCCTAAAACAAACCGGATTTTATGCTGATTATTCCTACTTTATAAGGGTTTCGGAAAAGTTTAAGTTGGGTTTAGGACTTAAAGGTGGCGTAAGTTTTTACAGGGCTAACCTTGTTGCACTCGAAACTGTTGATTCCGACCCGGTATTTAGTCGCGATATTTACGAAAACTTTCTGCCCAATGTAGGTGTAGGAATGTTTTTATTTTCAGAAAACACCTATTTCGGATTATCGGCACCAAAACTTATTGAAAATACAATTACACACGAAGATGTTACCACCGACTATGTTAATAAACAACAAATGCACATATATTTTGTAGCCGGACACCGAGTTGATTTCAGCGAAGATTTTCAGCTAAAAACCAATGCAATGATACGTCAGGTTAGTGGCGCTCCAGTATCGTTTGACATGACGGTGATGGGTGGTTTTAGAGATAAATTCTGGGTGGGTGCCATGTATCGTTTTGATGCAGCTTACGGAATAATTGCTCAGTTTAAACCTACAGCTAAAATGACTATTGGTTATTCGTATGATATCACAATTTCGGAATTAAGCGCTTTTAACGCCGGAACACACGAAATTATGTTCAGCTACGATCTCGACCTCTTTAACCGTAAAAGCGAGGAAATGGCTGAAAAGTAGTTCACGTGCTTTTGCCAATCAAAAAAAATACTTCCAAAAATGTATGCTGTCGCACCTGAAAGGGAGCATTTTCTTCCCAAAGTACCACCTATCGCATGCTACTAAGTGTGTTTGTGCAAAAAAGTAGCCCCTATCGCATGCGAAAGGCAGTGTTTTTTAGCGAAAGTGCTACCTGTCGCATACGAAAGGCAATGGATTTTCACAAAAATGCCCTCTTTCGCATGCGATAGTTACCATTTTATACGAAAACTGCACCTTATCGCACCAGAAGAAACCAAAATTGAAAAAGTATTGATAATAAAAAAAGCCGGGTATTACCCCGGCATTTGAATAGTATCTTTTCTTACTTTTATTTCACTAAAATCTTTTGTGTGGTACTGTTTCCGGCTTGTATAACCCGGATTAAATACACACCAGGAATATAATTCTGTACATCAATTTCAATCTTATTTTCACGCAAATCAACACTTTGGTATTGCAGTGTGCCGGCAATTGAATATACCTGAACAGCAGAAATTGTTTTGGCAGATGATATCGTTAACCGGTTTGATACCGGGTTCGGATAAATCTGCAAATCACTCGTTGTGTTTTCAATTTCATCTATATCGGTAATTACACTTGGCTCTTCAAACTGCTGTGTTGAATAGAGGCGGTATTCGCCAGGAGCAAATGTAAATGTTTGGCTTGTACTCGTTACTTCAATAGAATCGCCACTAAAAAACTCATAGTACTTTCCTGTTTCCGGGAAGTTGATGTTTATCTCATTTTCAACCACACCAAAGTTACCCAGGGCAATGGCATGGTTGCCGGCATTACCCGAGACAAACCATTTTGTTGCGCCCGAAAGATTATGGGTAAAAGTTTCCGGTGTAAACTCATCGTACTTTTGTTTCAACTCGTTAAGTTTTGCCATCACCTGAAACAAGTCTGTACGGTCGGTATTGTTCAGGTATTGCCAGTACGGTGGTTTTTCCGCCAGGCGGCAGTCGTTACTTATCGATCCGTCGGTACAACGGTTTATCGATTGGTCGTAACCTCGTTCGCCAAATTGCCAGATCATTTTGGGGCCGGGTAGCAACAAATGAAACAGTGCATTCAATTCAATTCGCTGCAATGCAGTTGTTTGGTTTTTTATGTTGTAATCGCCGCTCGATAGGCCCGAGTTTTTTATCGTGTACATAATCCGCTCTTCATCGTGGCTTTCAGGATACGAAACCAGGTTGGGTTGGTCCCAGCCTCTTTCCGAGTACAATGCCCAACTAAGGTCGGAGCTTCCCGTTTGCCCTGCGGCGGCATTCAGGTAGCTGCCATGCATATTTCCCCAAAGCAGAATACCGTGGTTGGCCAGTTCTGTTTCTTCCGAGTTTTCAGCAAGGTGCTCAAAAATTACCAATGCATCCGGATTTCGTTTCCAAATTTCGTCGCTCATTCGTTTAAGATTGGCAATACGATCGGCATCGTAATCGCTGCCCCAGCTTGATGGTCCGTAAGGTGTATTCGAGAAACCTTTTGTAAAATCGAAACGGAAACCATCAACTTTATATTCATTCATCCAGAAAGCCGACACACTGTCAACCAATTCGCGTGTTGCTGCACTTTCGTGGTTAAAATCGTACCCCCATTGCGCACTTGTATTCTGGAAGTTGCTAACCTCGTTATACCATGGATTATCGGCAGCAGGTCGGTTGTTCGCACTGTTCCAATACATTTGCACAAACGGACTTTGACCATAACTGTGGTTTAAAACCATGTCTATTACCACTGCAATACCTCGTTGGTGGCACTCGTCAATCAGTTCTTTTAATTTTTCTTTTGGCCCGTAATATTTATCGGGTGCAAAGTAAAACGACGGATTATATCCCCAGCTGCTGTTTCCTTCAAATTCGTTCACCGGCATCAATTCCAGCACATTTATGCGCAGGTCTTCAAGGTAATCCAGTTGATCGATTACAGCCTGGTAGGTGTGTTCAGTCATAAAATCGCGGACAAGTAGCTCGTAAATTACCAGCTTCTCTTTCTCTGGAATATCAAAATTCTCAACTTGCCAATTGTATTCCGATTGTGCTGTTTGCAAAACAGAAACAATGCCTTCGGTTTTACCTTCAGGATAAGCTTTCAGGTTGGGGTAAGTAGCTTCATCAATGTAGCTGTCGCTCCAGGGATCTAATATTTTTTCGGTGTAGGGGTCGGCAATTCTAATATTTCCGTCGATAAGGTATTGATAAGCGTACTCTTTTCCGGCTTCCAATCCATCCAGTTCGAGCCAGAAATAGTCGCCATCTTTTTTCATCAGAAAATCGTTTGAGAGTTGCCAGTTGTTAAAGTCGCCGGTAACATAAACCGATTCTTTTAGTGGTGCCCAAAGAACAAGGGCAGCCGAAGTTTCGGAGGTGTAGTTAATTCCTTTTTTGTAGACTGCCGGTTTTGGTTCTTCAATTACTTCTCCTCGGATAATGATCTCTGCCGAATCGCGAACCGTGGTATCAGTTGTTGCTTCGGCAATTAAAAGGTAGGTGCCGCTTTCAGTAAAAGTATGTGTTGTGGCAAGGTTTGTGCCGGTAGTTTCATTGAGAAGCGTTTCTCCCAGATACAGTTTTAGTGCTGCTTCCTCTGATGCAGTTGCCGAAACAGTTACTTCTTCGTTTATCGTGAAGATGTCATTATTGTTGGGCTCGTTTAATGTAACAGCAAGTCCTTCATTGTACACGCTTACAAACAGGTCGGCAGTTTGATTTGAAGCGTCTGCCGTGCGAAAAACAAAGCAGAGTTCGGTTACGTTGTCACCTGTTTCAACATTGTAAAATGTGTTGATGTCTGGTGTAATTTCCAATTCATAAATACCGTCACCTACATAGGTAAGTTGGGGTTGAGTTTCGTTGTTACCCCACGATTCAATAACGTATTGCCAGCGGTTATCGTCGATTGTTACACCGGTGTGAGCGTATAAATCGCCGGTGTAATAACCAAGTCCACTTGCTTCGGCCGAGTTAAAAGTAATAGTAACTGCTTTACTGGCCACCGGAAGTTCAGGATCAGTTGTGATTTGCGCCAGGCTAATTTGTGCAAAACAAACCAGGCTTATCAGGAATATAAACGGCTTTAACATTGTTTCTGCTTTTATATAAAAAAACAGGTAGTGCCAATTAAAAGCACTACCTGTTATATTATTGATTACAGTTATTGTGCTGTAATTTTATACGTATATTCTGAGAAGTCAATCTCAATTTTATAAGTACCAGCCGATGCTGGTTCCGGAATTTCTGCCGGATCAGGATCAGCGTCACCGGAACGGTAAGCAAGTTTTCCTAACAAGCTGTTTCCGTTGCCGTCAGATCCCCATTGAGGAGCCCATGCACCACTGTTGGTAGCCATAATTTTCATTCCTCCGTTACCAACTGAAAGATCGGTAACCAATGAGTATTTACCAACACCGTCTTTTGTAAATGGAATTCCGTTTGCAGGATCCCAGCCAACAGTTGTGGCACCACCTACAAGGTAAATTTCATCCGGGATAGGATATACAGCGTAGGTAAGGTTGGTAATGTCTACATCAATACGATAGTCGCCTTCAACTGAAGGAGATGGAATAGAAGCCGGGTCGTCATCATCCTCTGTTGGGCGATAAGCCAAAGTACCACTATATGCGTCACCTGTTCCGTCAGATCCCCACATTGGTGCCCACTGACCCTGAGTTTTAATGAACTTCAGCCATGCATCAGGTACTAAGTGTGCTGCAATTCCGTATTTGCCACTCGACATGTACGGTGCTTCCAGTGTGGTGTTATTATCCCACCCTGCATCGGTTGCATCTCCTAATAAGTAAATAGGAGGCAGTTTCACAGAATAAGTAATTACGTTAAAATCGAATGCTTCCGATGGTAATGCATCAGCATAATCGCTAACCGACGCTTCAACTCTGATTTCAAGCGGAGTTTCTACACCCGTTGGATATTCCATCGATGTCAAAAGTGAATTTAATTCGCCAACAGTTAGTTCGTAATCCATATTAGCGGATGAAACAATATTGGTTGAGCTGGCAAAATCGTTACCTGCATCGTCAATTTTTAGCGAATAAGAAATTGCTGCCTGGAAACCAAAGTCTGCTTCTGTCCATTCGAACGAGAATAACACGTCATCGGCTTCTTCCTCCGTAAGCAGGTAAGTGCCACCGGCAGCCTCTGATGCGGTAAGAACCGGGCTGTTTCCGTAGTCAATCACCGGGTCGAATTTCTCGTCTTCGCAAGAAACAAACACCAGCAAAACAGCCAGAATACTTAATATATAATTTATCTTTTTCATGTTCTTTAATTTTTGCAAGTGATTAATATCCTGAGTTTTGAATTAAGTTTGGATTGGCACTTACATCTGAAGAAGGAAGTGGATAAATGTTGTATTTGTCGTCAACTCCAATACCTTCTTTAACAGCTCCTTTCCATGCCCAGACGTAGTTTGAACCGGTAAATATGCCAAAACGAATCAGGTCGGTTCTGCGGTGTCCTTCCCAGTACAATTCACGTGCACGTTCATCTAAAATGAAGTCGAGTGTAAGATCGTCTTCTGTCATATTTCCAAAGTCGTCGCCATAAGCTCTTTCGCGAAGTGCGTTAACATATGATAGTGCAGTACTCATGCTACCACCACCACCACGCAATACTGCTTCAGCATACATCAGGTAAGCATCTGCCAAACGGAACATTGGGAAATCAGTATCAGGATGTGTTAAATCGGCACCAGTTACACCTGTTGAAGTAACGTTACGCCATTTTGTAATGGCATATCCATTTGTGAACTCGAAAAGATCATCAATCTCCAGAGTTTGTCCGTCAGTGTAGAACAATGCACGACCATCAGAGCTGAATTTCTCAACGGTGTAAGTATAATCCGGAGATTCCAGTTTCATGGTAATTTTGTAGCTTCCGCCTTCCGCAATTGCAATGTTGTCGGCACCTGCTTCAAGAATACCGTCGGCACCCGCATCGCCATAGTTCAAATCCCAATCATCGTTGGCGCGGAATTTAATTTCTCCTGCTGCCAGGTCGATTTCTGCAATCCATGTTTTGCTGTCGGCATCAAATTCCATGTTTTGGTCTGAAACCCAACCACCGGCAGTTGCCGAACCAATTATACCCCAGTCGGTTTTGGTAATTGAATAAGTTAGGTCGGCAGTATTTACATTCATTTTGTAATATCCGGCTTCGGTTACCGAAAGGTTTGGACCATTTGCTTCTAAAACACCATCGGTACCACCCCAGTTTACATCCCAGTTAGGTCCGGCAGTGAATTTAAACTCACCTGCATCAGCAAAATATATGTAACCTTCGTAGTTATCATCAGAGTTAACTGAGCCTAATGTTGGTGCTACATCCGGCGACCAGTCGCCATCACTGTAACCTGAACCACTCTGGTATCCACCGGGTACAAAAATAACCGGATAATCAGCAGTTGCATTTGCACTTTTCAGTTTTGGAGCTAAAGTCTCCAAATCAAGGAATTTGCCAACAAACTCTTTAGTAGTTCTTAAACCACTCCATCCTCCATCAATACCAAATTCTGCAGGATCCATTGTTCCTCCAACAGGTGCGTGAACAAGGAAAGTTGTTCCACCCCAGGTACGAATGTTAGTTCCATCCTGAATAACAGGGAAAATGGTTTCGCTTGATGTATGGTTATCGGCCAGGAACATGTGTGTATATTCCGGATCGAGTGAATAACCTGCGTTAATTACTTTTTCTGAGTATTCAAGTGCATCGCTGTATCTTGCTGATCCGGTGTACACTTCGGCATTCAAATACATTTTTGCCAAAACCATCCAAACAGTTGCCTGGTCGGCTCTTCCGTATTCTGCACCTCCCGGTGCTGAAAGTTCATTTTCAACAGCCAATAACTCCGATTCAACATAGTTGAACAGGTCAGTTCTTGAAATCTGCTCAGGGAAAAATGCTCCAACGTTGTCTTCTTCAGTAACAAACGGTACACTGCCAAATAAGTCAACAGCGTGGTAGTAACTTAAAGCACGCAGGAAACGGGCTTCTGCACGGTATAATTCAATGTCGGTACGGATAGCACCATCGATTCCGCGTCCGTCCAGTTTATCGGCAGTTGTTTCGCGAATAAACTCGTTACACAACGAGACCTGATAGAAAATACGGTAATACAGGTTGGTAATAAAACCGTCGTCGGCCGACCAATCTATATCGTGGAAGTCACGCAATGTAGCATCGTTCCAACCAATAACTGCTTCATCGGTTGGAAGCTCCTGTGCATACCAGTATGCACGCAGGTATTGACCGAAACCTTCATCCAAACCACTAAGGTCGTTGTTTCCGCTTGGTCCTTGCTGGCCACTTACTGCCAAACCTGCATAAAGTTTCGCCAAAACATTGATGTAATTGTTCGGATTTTCATAAACGCTCTCCGAAGTAACCACATCTTCATCGATCGGCACAGTGTCCAAATCGTTGGTACATGATGTAATTGCAAGCAACGCTGCAAGTACTATTATGCTTAAATATTTAAATTTCTTTATTATCATGGTTATCAGTTTTTAGAGATTAATAATCAATGCTTAAGCCCATCATAAACACGCGTGGGCGTGGATAAATGTTGTTGTCAATTCCATTACCAACCTCTGGATCAAGACCTTCGTAATCTGAAATCACAAATACGTTTTGAACCGTACCGTATAAACGAAGACTCATTTTGTCGTCATTCAGATTTTTAAATGTGTGTCCCAGCGAAATGTTATCCATGCGCAGGAACGACGCATTTTTCACATAGTAATCAGAAAAATATTCAGGATTTTCAAATCCTGTTGTTAAAGCATTGCTGTTTACGTTTAACAGGTAGTTTGATGACCAGTACAAGTTGTTCAACGAACCGCTCGACGACCAAACATTGTTGTAAACATAGTTGCCAAGGCTTATTCTTCCGGCAAAACCAAAGTCCCAGTTTTTCCAGTAAACTTTCGAGTTGAAACCCATAAACCAGTCCGGAGCCGATTTTTCGTAACGGTACTTGTCCTCACTATTAATCTGTCCGTCTCCGTTTCTGTCAACGTAAAGTCCCTGGATCGGTTTTCCGTTATCGTCGTATACTTGCTCGTATACAAAGAACGAGTTAGCCGGATAACCAACCGAGTGAATCTGAATATTGTTACCCACAGCACCCGAAATACCTCCGGTTTCTACACCCGGGTAGTCTTCCAACGACATTTGCGTTGCAGTAAGTTTGGTAATTTCGTTTTCGTTGTAGGTAGCATTAAATCCAACTTCCCACGAAAGGTCTTGTTTCGAAATAATACGACCTAAAATAGAGAACTCAAAACCACGGTTTTCAAGGTCTCCCACGTTGGTTAACAACATATTGGTAAGGTTGGTACCTGCAGGAACCGGAATAAAGTTAAGCAAGTCGTCGGTAACACGTTTGTAAACATCTAATGTACCGGTTATGCGGTCGTTCATAAAACCGTAATCTAAACCAATATTGTAGGTTGTGGTTTCCTCCCACTTAATCTCAGAATCGTAACCTTCTGGGCGAATAGTTGTGTAATACTGATCGCCAAACTGGTATTGTGCATTTTCCTGACCGTATGTATAACGGGCCAAATATGGGTAATCGCCACTACCAATGTTTTGCTGACCTGTAATACCGTATCCTAAACGGAGTTTAAGATCAGAAACAACATTGCTGTTTTTCAGGAATTCTTCTTCCTTAATTCTCCAGGCAAAAGCTGCCGATGGGAATGTACCCCAGCGTGTATCAGGCGAGAAACGTGAAGTTCCGTCCTGACGAACAGTCAAGGTAAGCAGGTATCTGTCTTTCAAGGTGTAGTTTAAACGACCAAAGAATGAAACCAGGTAATATTCAGTTGGGTCCCAGTTCTCAGGATTGATAACCTCGTTGGTAATACCACTTCGTGCAAAGTTATAGCTTTCGCTCCAGAAATGCTGCCACGAGTAACCACCCATTACACTGAGTCGGCTTGCAATTGATTCCAGATCTTTGTCGTAAGTCAGATAGAAATCAAGCAATTTGTTTTTCTTTTCCTGTGTGTATTCGCTGTAATAACCACCGCCGTTTCCAATTGTCCACGGAGCATCGTCATCGTCGATGGTTGTACCTTCAGAATCTGTGTATTCGTATCCTAGGTTAAGGGTGGCTTTCAAATCAGGAAGGAAATGGAAATTATAATCGAATTGTGCATTACTCACTGCTCTTTTTGCAGTAGAAGTATCATCATGCATCATAATAAGAGCAAGCGGGTTGGTTGGTGCCAGCGTATTTGGATTTCCGTTGCCCTGCAACCAGGTGTAGAAACCACCGTATCTGTCGCTTCCAACGTAAATCGGCTGGGTTGGGTCGAAACTGACTGCTGTTCCGATGGCGCCCTGATTAGAGAAATTGTTGTCGATCAACATTCCTTTAAAATTCAGGTTCATTTTCAAATGATCGTCGAAAAAGCTTGGGTTAAAACCAACAGTACCTGTCCAGCGTTCCATGCTCGATTTTTTCAAAATTCCGTTTTGGTCTGAATAACCAATCGAAGCACGGAAAGGCATTTCTTTAATATTACCAGTAACACTGAAGTTGTGGTCGTGGCTAACTGCCGGATCAAAAACAACGTCTTGCCAGTCGGTATCTGAATTACCAAGCAAGCTGGCTGCATTTGACCCCGCGCCATTCTCGTCGATAATTGTTTGTCTGAAATCGTCGGTTGACAATATATCAACTTTACCCGACGGTGTGCTGTATGAACTAAAGCCGTTGTAACTTAGTTTAAGGCCTGCACCTTTACGACCTTTTTTAGTGGTAATAAGTATAACACCGTTCGATGCACGCGAACCATAAATGGCAGTTGCTGATGCATCTTTCAGAACGGTCATAGTTTCAATATCGCTTGGGTGGATCATGTTCAACGGGTTTCTCATACCGTTAACTCCATCACTCGACATTGGAACACCGTCAATTACAATTAACGGATCGTTACTTGCCGAAAGTGAAGAACCACCGCGAATACGGATTGTCGATCCTTCTCCCGGAGCACCGCCGCTGTTGGTAATTTGTACACCGGCAATTTTACCGGTAACCAGTTCTTGTGCCGAAGTAATTGCTCCCTGGTTAAAATCCTCAGAACTAACAGCCGATACCGAACCCGTAGCATCTTCTTTTTTAACCTGACCATAACCAATTACAACAACCTCGTCGAGATTTTCCATCGACTGTTCCAGTTGAATGTTTAGTTGGTTGGAAGCACTAATTGCAACTTCTTGCGGATTATAACCAATGTATGAAAAGATCAGTGTTTGTCCTTCCTCAACATCCATGCTATAATTTCCGTCAAAATCTGTAATTGTTCCTTGCGTAGTTCCTTTAACTACAATGGTAACACCAGGTAAAGGCTCGCCGTTGCCGGCATCGCTAACATTACCTGTAACTGTTTTTACCTGCGCATAACTAAGACTAAAACTTAGCATGGCAACCAAAAACAAGACTACTTTAAGGTTTTTACGAATAATCCTCATTTTACATGTTATTAGTTTATGAATTTTTCTGTTTGTTAAATTCTCTTTAACTCATTTTAATAGGCAATAAATCAATTCGTTACAGAGACTTCGTGTTCAACAAATACTAAAATTCTATAGCGAATGTATAATAAATGTTAATAAAAGATTACGTTTTTTAACACAGTGGATTCCGCAAACGTTTGCGATGTCGTTTGCGCCCAATATGTTATAAAACAGGTGGTTAGTGGTTGGTCGATTAAACCATTAGAATATATATGTAGATTTAGGGTAAATGCTTACATTTGTGTAAAGCCTTGTACCGAGGAATTGGAAGAATCATTAATCAACAATAGGGAGAATTAGAGGAAGATGAAAAGCGGACTGGTTACCATAAAAGACTTAGCTCGTGAATTGAATATTTCAGCGTCTACGGTATCACGTGCCTTGAAGGACCACCCTGATATCAGCAAGGAAACAAAGCGTGCTGTACAGGAATTAGCGCAGAAGTTGAATTACCAGCCTAATGCAGTAGCACTGAGTTTAAAACAACGGCGTAGTAATACTATTGGTGTTATTATTCCCGAAATCGTACATTATTTCTTCTCATCGGTGATTAGTGGAATTGAGGATGTAACTTACGATGCCGGTTTCAACGTAATTATTTGCCAGAGCAACGAACGATACGAGCGTGAAGTAGCCAATGCAAAAACCTTACTTTCAAGTCGTGTTGACGGAGTTCTGGTGTCGATCTCGAAAGAAACTACCGATTACAAGCATTTATATAACTTTAGCAATAACGAAGTACCCATGGTATTTTACGATCGCGTTGTACCAGACATTATTGCCGACCAGGTTATTATCGACGACTTTGATGCAGCCTACAAAGCAACCCGTCATTTAATTGATAGTGGAAGAAGCCGGATAGCTCATTTGGGTGGCCCAATGGCTTTGTTAATAGGGCAAAGAAGAAAAGATGGTTACATAAAGGCTTTAAACGAAGCGGGAATTTCGGTTGATGAAGACTTGATTATTGAAGCCGACTCGTTTGAAAAAGCACGCATGGCAATTATGAAGCTGATAAACCAAAAGAAAAAGTTTGACGGCGTGTTTGCCACAAACGACCTGACAGCAATTGGAGCCATGCAAACCATTCAGAAAAAGGGCTATAAAATACCCGACGAGATTGCTATTGTTGGCTTTTCCGATGGTCGTTTTTCGGGAATTACCGATCCAACACTTACTTCTGTCGATCAGCATGGTTACGAAATGGGAACCCTGGCTACTCAAATGCTGCTGAAGCGAATTACATCGGAAGATGATGAGTATCCGGCTGAAACCAAAATTCTGAATGCCGATTTGATCGTTCGTGGATCATCTATTATATAATATACCCTAAAATTTCCCTCTTTTTTGTAATTATTAATCGATTTCGGTCATTACACAAAAACATGTTATAGAATATATTTTCACTTTCCGCAAACGTTTGAAATGATCATTTTTAACTAAAATTCCCTTGTTTTAAGGTGTTCACGAAATGAGCTGTTTGCATTTTACCTGATTTGTAACGTATATTTGTGCAGGCAATTTTCAATTTGAACATACTTCGTGTTTAGCAGCAAAAATTCTTTTGCTGTGGTATCTTATGTACATACATACAGCTTAGCTATAAATTAAAACTACTATTATGCGCAAAAAACCTACGCTGAGTTTTTGGCAAATTTGGAATATGAGTTTTGGTTTTCTGGGTATCCAGTTTGGATTTGCCCTGCAAAATGCCAATGTAAGTCGTATTTTCGAAACACTTGGGGCCAATGTTGAGGACATCCCTATTTTGTGGATTGCAGCACCGGTTACCGGTTTAATTGTTCAGCCTATAATCGGGCATATGAGCGATAAAACATGGAACCGACTCGGACGAAGAAGACCATATTTTTTGTTTGGAGCAATTTTCGCTTCACTTGCCCTCTTTTTAATGCCAAACTCGCCCGCTTTGTGGGTAGCCGCCGGAACGCTTTGGATAATGGATGCTTCCATTAATGTTTCAATGGAGCCTTTCCGTGCTTTTGTTGGCGATATGTTGCCCAACGAACAACGCACCCGGGGTTTTGCCATGCAAAGCTTTTTTATTGGCACCGGTGCTGTTGTGGGATCGGTACTTCCGTATGCAATGACCAATTGGCTGAACATTGCCAATACCGCTCCCGAAGGAGTTATTCCACCATCGGTGCGCTGGTCGTTCTACATTGGGGCTATTGTTTTCTTTCTGGCTATTCTGTGGACGATATTTACTACGAAAGAATATCCGCCTGAAGATTTAAAAGCTTTTGAAGAAAATGAAAGACAGACAACCAATAAAGAAGAGGTAATAAACGAAGAGGAAGTTGTGAGCAACCGGTTTGCCAAAGTTGGAGGAATACTCGGAATGCTTGGTTTACTGATAGTAGTGGTTACAAAACTGATGAAGCTGGAAAAGGAGCTGTACATTCTTGGAGGTATTCTTTTTCTGTTCTTTTTACTGATGATGATGGCAGCCTTGCTAAAATCGCAAAAAAAAGATGAGAATGCGTTGGTAGAGATTTTCAGCGATTTATTGCGTATGCCGTTAACCATGAAACAACTGGCGCTGGTACAATTCTTTACCTGGGTTGGTTTGTTTTCTTTGTGGATCTATTCCGTATCAGGAATTACCAGCCATATTTATGGTACCACCGATCCGCAATCGCAATTATACAACGACGGTGCCGACTGGGTAACCATTCTTTTCGGCGTTTACAACGGGGTTGCTGCGCTTATGGCATTTGCATTGCCTGTAATAGCAAAGTACACCAACCGAAAAATTACGCACTTCATTAGTTTAATAATTGGTGGTGTGGGCCTGGCCTCCATCTACCTGTTTAACGATCCTAATTGGCTGATTGTACCAATGATTGGAATTGGTATCGCCTGGGCAAGTATTCTTTCTATGCCTTATGCCATTCTTACCGGATCGTTGCCATCGAACAAAATGGGAATTTACATGGGGATTTTCAACTTCTTTATTGTAATACCGCAAATTCTGGCGGCAACCATTCTTGGGTTCATGGTAAAAGATCTTTTTGGAGGAGAGTCGATTTTAGCACTCGTTTTTGGAGGAGTATCAATGGTAATAGCTGCCGTGCTGGTACTTTTTGTAAAAGACGTTGCAACAGAAAATTAAAAATTAAAAACACTGAGATGAAGAATTATATCATTCATCACGACTGGAAAATAGTTGAAGAGGGTTTTGTTCCCGAACATAACCGGATTTCCGAAAGTATCTTTAGTATCGGAAACGGGAAAATGGGCCAGCGCGCCAATTTCGAGGAGAAGTATTCAGGCGACACGCTGAACGGAACATACGTGGCGGGTATTTATTACCCCGACAAAACCCGCGTGGGGTGGTGGAAAAACGGCTATCCGGAGTATTTTGCAAAGATCATCAATTCAACTAACTGGATTGGAATAGGAGTTACCATTAATGGTGAAGAACTCGATCTGGCAAAGGCAAAAGTACTTTCGTTTAAACGCGAGCTCGACATGCAACACGGTTTGTTGTCGCGTTGTTTTGTTGCCGAGTTGCAAAATGGCAACCAGGTTGAGGTTTGTTCGCACCGTTTTGTAAGTATCGTTGCCACCGAAATAGGAGCTATCCGATACACCGTTAAAGCACTGAACTTTGATGGGGAGATAAAAGTTAAGCCATATCTTGATGGCGATGTAGAGAACGAAGACTCCAATTACGACGAGAAATTCTGGGTAGAAGTTGCCCGCGCCGTAGGCGGACCGGAAGGCTATCTCACCGTTGAAACCTTAAAAACCGGATTTCAGGTAAGTAGCGGGATGTGGTTTCAGGTAACAAAAAATGGAAAAAAAGTAGAAACAGATATCACGAACAGGGAAAGTGAGAAATACGTTGAGGCATCGCAAAGTGTCTCAGTGGAGAAGGGTGATGAAATAGTAGTTGAGAAATTCTCTTCTACTGTTTCTTCCCTTGATTATGAAAAAGAATCTCTTCCCGAAAAGGCGAAAGAAGCCGTTGATTTGGCAGTTGAAGCCGGTTTCGATGCCCTGTTCGAAAGTCATAAAAACCGCTGGCTGCAAAAATGGGCTACCAGCGATATCAAAATTGAAGGCGATGTTGCTGCCCAGCAGGGAATTCGCTTTAATATTTTTCAGCTCAATCAAACCTATTCGGGCGAAGATGAGCGACTGAATATTGGGCCAAAAGGATTTACCGGTGAAAAATATGGCGGTGTAACGTATTGGGATACCGAGGCGTATTGTTTGCCTTTTTACCTGAGTACTGCGCCTCAAAAAGTTTCGCGTAACTTGTTGGTTTACCGTCGTAAGCATCTGGAAAAGGCCATTGAGAATGCCGAAAAACTTGGCTTTAAAAATGGCGCAGCATTGTACCCGATGGTTACAATTAACGGCGAAGAATGCCACAATGAGTGGGAAATTACTTTTGAGGAAGTTCATCGTAACGGAGCCATTGCCTATGCCATTTACGATTATATAAATTACACCGGCGATAAAGAATACCTTGCCCCGATGGGTTTTGAGGTGTTGCTGGGGATTAGTCGTTTTTGGAGCCAGCGCGTAAACTGGTCGGCCGATAAAGAACAGTATGTAATGTTGGGCGTTACCGGGCCAAACGAATACGAGAATAACGTAAACAATAATTTCCACACCAGCTATTTGGCCGTGTGGACATTAAAATATACACTTGAAGCCATTGAATACCTGAAAAAGGAATTCCCGTTCCTGTTCGAGGAATTGGTTAAAAAGTGGAAATTCAATGAGTTGAACGAAACCGCGCGTTGGAAGGATATCATTGATAAAATGTATTTCGCAAGAGACGAGAAGCGTGGAATTTACCTGCAGCAGGACGGTTTTTTGGATAAGGATTTGACTCCGGTTGCTGAGCTTCCGGCAGAGGATTTACCTATTAATCAGAACTGGTCGTGGGATCGTATTTTGCGTGCTCCATACATAAAACAGGCCGATACATTGCAGAGTTTGTATCTGTTCCAGGAGAATTTTACTACTGAAGAATTGAAACGACATTTTGATTTTTACGAACCGTTGACGGTGCACGAATCGTCGTTGTCGCCATGTGTTCACTCCATTCTGGCAGCAAAGATCGGTTACCAGGAGAAAGCTTACGAAATGTATTTGCGCACGTCGCGCCTCGATTTGGATGATTATAATAACGACACCGAAGACGGTCTGCACATTACAAGTATGGGCGGAACATGGATGTCGTTTGTAATGGCATTTGGCGGAATGCGCGTGGTTAATAACAAACTTACATTTAATCCGTTCCTGCCTGAATCGTGGAAATCATATGGATTCCGAATTGATTTTGGAGGAGCACATCTGGAGGTGAAAAAACAACGCGAGTTGTTCTTAATAATTAATCATTCTGCAGTTGATGTGGCTGCAACAGTTTGGGGAACTGAGCACAAAATTGCCGGAAATTCAACCCTTGAAATTAAAAAGTAAGAATTAGCTAATTTACCCTTTTGTCTGTCGACATTTTCCCTCGCGAGGGAAAACAGTTACAAAAAAGCCGGAGCTTTAATGTAAGTTAGAAAGCTGGTTTGATACGTGTTCCCCTAATTAGGGGAACTCCCGACAGGGTAAGGGGTAAGGAAAGTTAGAAACGAATAAAACGTTATAAAAATGAAGAAACTTATCACTTTGTTTATCATCCTGCTTACCCTGAATGTTGTGGGGCAGGAAGTGTCGCGAGTTGAGCCGCCAAACTGGTGGGCCGGAATGAAAAACCCTGATTTGCAGTTACTGGTTTATGGCGAGGATATCTCAAAAACCAATGTAGTTATCGATTATCCGGGAGTGACTTTGGAGGCCACCACAAAAGTGGAAAATCCGAATTACCTGTTTGTCGACTTGAAGCTGGCAAAGGATGTAAAACCCGGCGAATTCGAAATTCAATTTAAACAAGGCGATAAAGTTGTAGATAGCTACAATTACGAATTATGGGATCGTGAAAAAGGATCGGCAAAACGAGAAGGTTTTAATTCATCTGACGTGATTTACCTGATCACGCCCGACCGTTTTGTGAATGGTGATACCAGCAACGACGAGGTGGAAGGCATGAAAGAAGGCCTCGATCGCGATTATAACTATGGCCGTCACGGTGGCGATATTCGCGGGATTATCAATTCGCTGGATTATTTGCAAGACATGGGATTTACAGCCGTTTGGTTAAATCCGGTGCTGGAAAACGATATGCCCGAATCGTCGTACCACGGTTATGCCTGTACCGATTTTTACCAGGTCGACCGACGTTATGGTTCGAATGAAGAATACCAGGAACTGAACGAAGAGCTAGATAAACGCGGTATGAAACTGATTATGGATTTGATCTTTAACCATTGCGGATCAGAACACTGGTGGATGCACGATATGCCAATGAGCGACTGGATCAACAATTATCCTGAAATGAAGATTACCAGTCACCGCCGTACGGTGAATGAAGATCCACACGCTTCGGAAGCAGATAAAAGTGCAATGGTGGATGGTTGGTTTGTTCCATCGATGCCCGACATGAACCAGAAAAATCCATTTCTGGCAAAATACCTCATTCAAAACAGTATTTGGTGGGTTGAATATGTTGGTCTGGAAGGAATTCGACAGGACACGTGGCCTTATCCCGACAAGAACATGATGAGCGATTGGACAAAAGAGTTGTTGGAAGAATATCCGAATTTTAATGTGGTTGGAGAAGAGTGGACCACCAATCCGGCAATTGTTTCGTACTGGCAAAAAGGAAAATACAATCAGGATGGCTATAAGAATTATGCCCCAAGTATGATGGATTTTCCGTTGCAGAGTGCAGCTGCCGAAGGATTGCGCAACGAAGAAAGTTTCGACTTTGGACTGATTCAGATTTATAATGCACTGGCGAACGATTTTCTGTATCCTAATCCTTATGATCTGACCATTTTCCCGGATAACCACGATATGTCGCGTTTTTACGTGCAGGTTGGCGAAGATATTGATCTGCTGAAAATGGGAGTAGCATTCTTTTTAACCACCCGTGGAATTCCGCAAATTTATTACGGCACCGAAATTTTAATGCGTCACGACGGAAGCGAACACGGCGATATTCGTGCCGATTATCCCGGCGGTTGGGAAGGCGACAAAGTAAATGCTTTTACAGGCGAAGGAATGAGCGATGCCGCAAAAGATATGCAGCAGTATGTTTCGAAAATCCAGAATTGGCGTAAAAATGCAAATGCGATTCACGATGGAAAATTGATGCACTTTGTACCTGAAGATGGGACTTACACCTATTTTCGGTACACCGATGACGAAGCAGTAATGGTTATTCTGAATAAAAACACTGAAGCAAAAACAATTAAAACCGATCGTTTTAGCGAAGTGATCGACGGTTATAAGTCGGGTAAAGAAATTATTTCAGGGACTTCGATTTCTGATATTTCGAAAGTTACAGTACCTGCAAAATCAGCGGTAATTGTTGAGTTCAATAAATAGGAAATATGAATACCGAGAACGCAGATTGAACAGATTAACTCTGATCAAATCTGCGTTTCTCGGTTAAATCCGTGTAATCTGCGTTCCAATATCATGAAAAAACTATCATCCATACTTTTGATTTTGGCTCTTTTTGCCTGCCAGCCAGCGCAAAAACAGAAGCCAGAACAACTAGATTCGCCGAAAGGAAAATTTGTGGTTTACCAGGTGTTTACCCGCTTGTTTGGTAATACAAACACCACCAATATACCATGGGGAACCATCGAAGAAAACGGAGTTGGAAAGTTCAACGATTTTACCGACCGTGCATTGGAAGAAATTAAATCGATGGGTGTGACGCACATTTGGTACACGGGTGTTCCACATCACGATGTGATAACTGATTACACCGCATACGGCATTTCAAACGACGATCCCGATGTGGTAAAAGGCCGTGCCGGTTCGCCTTATGCGGTGAAGGATTATTACAATGTAAATCCCGATCTGGCTGTTGATCCGGCAAACCGACTGGCAGAATTTGAAGCCCTGATTGAACGCACGCACAAACACGGAATGAAAGTGATCATCGATATTGTTCCCAATCACGTCGCCCGGAATTATCAATCGATTTCGAAACCTGAAGGTGTTTCTGATTTTGGCGAAAACGACGATACTTCGGTAGAATACAAGCGCGATAATAACTTTTATTACATTCCCGGAGAGGCGTTTCAGGTACCTGAGTTTTTGAATGGTTACCAGCCTTTGGGAGGCGATGAAAATCCGCTATCGGATGGGAAGTTTGATGAAAATCCGGCGAAATGGACCGGCAACGGGGCGCGCTTAGCACAGCCCGGATTTTACGACTGGTACGAAACCGTAAAAGTAAATTACGGAGTAAAACCTGATGGAACATACGATTTTGATTTGCTCCCTGAAGATTTTGAAAGGGAAGATTATAAAGCACATTTTGAATTCTGGCAAGATAAAGATGTACCGGATTCGTGGGGAAAATTTAAGGACATTGCTTTGTTCTGGCTGGAAAAAGGAGTGGATGGTTTTCGTTACGATATGGCTGAAATGGTTCCGGTGGAATTCTGGAGTTACATGAATTCGGCGCTGAAAATAAAAAATCCGGATGCTTTTCTGCTGGCAGAAGTTTATAATCCTGCGCTTTACAGGGACTATATTCACAAAGGGAAAATGGATTACCTGTACGATAAAGTAGAGTTGTACGACACACTAAAACACATCATGCAGGGATACGGCAGCACAGATAATCTTCCGGCGATTTACGATGGATTGGCTGATATTGAACATCATATGTTGCACTTTCTGGAGAACCATGATGAGCAGCGTATTGCCAGTGCCGGATTTGCCGGAAGTGCCGAAAAAGGTAAGCCGGCAATGGTAGTTTCGACTTGTATGAGCACTTCGCCAACGATGATTTATTTTGGGCAAAATGTAGGTGAACCCGGCGACGGCGATATGGGTTTTGGCGATGAAACACGAACTTCGATATTTGATTACTGTGGTGTACCGGCACATCAACGCTGGATGAACAATGGTAAATTTGATGGTGGGCAATCAATCGAAGCTGAGAAGAAATTAAATGCTTTTTACAAAAACCTATTGAGTTTTTCTGCAACATCTTCTGCTTTGATGGGCAAGTTCAGAGAGATTCATTCGTACAATCGCCAAAACACGGAAGGCTACAATGATAAAGTATTTTCGTTCGTTCGTTGGAGTGGCAACGACCGCTTGATTGTGATAAGTAACTTCGAGGAAACGTCACTCAATTTTCAACTAAAATTGGATGAGGAAACAGTAAAAGCTTTGCATTTAGCAGACGGTTTATATAAACTAACTGATCAACTGTTGAGTGAGGATGAATTTGTTCTGGAGGTGAAAAACGGAAAGGGTAAGGTTGAACTGGAATTACCAGGCCTGGAATCATTCATTTTGAAAATGGATGTGCTTTCAGATTTCTCAGAATAATTTAAACAAACAAGTTCCTGCGGTTATCTGCACTATCTGCGGGAAAAATTAGCATTCAAATAAAAAAAATCACAATTCGGTAAACCTTTTTAATCAATTGGTGTTTTACTGTTACAAATCTTTTTTCATAAAGGTTTACATACCATAAAAGATGGTTTGGTTTTTGGTTTAGTTTAGGTTTAGGTTGATTGAGAAAGGGCTGGTTGTTGAACCGGCCTTTCGTTTTTTATAGCCATTCTATTTCAATCCCAACTTTTTCTTACTCTTCAGCACTTTAATCGATTCTTTAATCCTTTTCAGTTTTGTTTCGTCACGTTTCGCCATGTTAATCCAGATAACAAACTGGTTTTTGTGGTTGGCGGTAAGCGACTCGAAAAAGGTTTTGGCTTCTGGACTTCCGTTGAGAGCTGATTTAAATTCGGCAGAGAGGGTAGTATCAACTTTCGGTGGTTGAATCACTTTATCCCAGTTGCCATTCTTTTTTGCTGCTTCAATCAATTTTAAACCCGGAGATTTCATTTTTCCCACTCTCAATAATTCGGCAACACGTTTTTTATTTGTTTCCGACCAAAGACTTTTGGCATTTCGCGGAGTGAATTTCCGTGCATAACATTCATCGTCGATGCGTTTTACCAAACCGTCGATCCAGCCATAGCAAAGAGCAACCTTAACTGAATCATCGTAAGCGATGCATTCTTTTCCAGTATGCTTTTTATAATACACCAACCACAATTCTTTTTCTTTGTTGTGGTTTTTTTTCAACCACTTTTCCCATTCTTCACTATTCTTAAAGTACTTTTTCTGCATCGGTTTTTCTTTTTCAGAATAGAAAGATAAAAAAAACACCCGATGACTAAAAGCCAACGGGTGAATTACTTAAATGGTATTTTGTTTTCTGTTTACTTAAACTCTACAGGAAGCATGAATTTTACCGGAACAGCTTTGCCTCGCTGTTTGCCAGGTTTCCAGTCTTCCAATTCGTTGGCAATTACATAAGCGCCTTTTGCGGCAGCATCATTATCTTTTTCTACCACTTTAATATCGCTTACTTTTCCTTTTGCATTTACAGTAAATGTAACTGTAGCCTTTCCTTTTAGGTTTTTCTCGCGCGCAAGTTTTTTCTGCATTTTTGCCACTTGTTCTTGTAAGGCCCCAAAACCTCCCGGATATTTTGGAATGTCTTCCACAACAAAGAATACTTCTTTTTCGCCATCAGCAACAGGTGGTGGAGGCGGTGGTGGAGTTTCTCCGTTTGCCGGTTTCTCCTTTTCTGCAGCTGGTGGTGGAGGAGGTGGTGGAGGAATCATTTGTTCCCCTGAATAATTTGGATTGTACAATACCTGTACCGCTTCCTCCATTTTAAAAGTATATTTCGCTTTGTCCACGCCGGAACCTGAAGCAGAAATATTATTCACAACGGTTTTCATTCCAACAAACGAAACCACAACTTCCGAACTTAAACTTCCATCAGCTTTAACCGTTGGATTATCGTCTACTAATTTGAAAGTTCCGTCGCGGTCAGATACGCATCCAACCGTTGAACCTTTAATAACAATAGATGCTCCGGGAATAACTTCGCCGGTTTCTTTCGAGACAACTTTTCCGTGAATAGTCAATTGTTTTCCCGACTGCGTATCGGCAGGAACAAGCTTGTTCCCAGCAATATCAGTTTCGGTATAACTGTATTGTGGTTCGGCAAAAGCGAACAACAACAGCGCAAGAGCGGGTAGCGCCCAGGTAAATCGTATCAGCCGGCGGGCCGATGTTTTCTTTTTCGTCATCATTTTTAATCGATTTGTGCTTAAGGCAAAATTCAGGTTATTGGTGATACCAATAATTTGCATGCCCATCAGCTGGTTTACTAATAAAGCCTGGTAGCGGCCCACAGTGTGTCCCTGCGCAAGAACACCTTTGTCGGCCAGGTACTCATGGTTTTGTTTAATTGCTCGTTCAAACATCCAAATAAATGGGTTGAACCAAAAGATGACTGTTAACAGCTCTATCATTAGCAGGTCGAACCAGTGATTCTCACGAATGTGCACTTTTTCGTGAGCCAGAATTTCCGGCAGGTCGTCCTGTGTATGAAATTTCGGATTAATAAATACAACGTTGAAAAATGAGAAGGGGAGTCCGTATTTTTCGTTTTCTACCACGCGCATTCCTTGTAGTGAACTAACGCGGTGTTTTATCATTAGATGAATTAGAACAGCAGTTTGTGTTAACAAACGAAGCAGGAAAATAGCCACTCCGGTAAGGTAAATCAACAAAATTGCCTGTTGCCAGCTAAAGTGCGCAGTACTTTCTTCGGTAGATTTAAAAACCGGAATGTTTTTGAAAGTATTGGCAATGGTATGTGCGCCGGATTTCGCACCTTCAGTTGCTTCAACTAAAACCTCGTAGCGAACCGGAACCAGCGGAAGCAGGATGGCCAAAAGCAAGGATCCCAGCAAAAACCAGCGGTTGGCTGCATGAAACGTTTCGTTGCGAAGAAACAACCAGTATACCAGGTAGAAAAGAACAATTCCGCCCGATGCATTTAATAAATAGAACAGAGAAGTTTCCATGGCTATTCTTTCTTTTCTTTATTTAATTCGTTTTCTGTCAGCTTTAACATTTCTTCCAGCTCTTCCATTCCCAGGTTGTTCTCTTTAGCAAAAAAGGTGGCCATTTTCGGGAACGAACCGTTGAAATAGTTTTTCAATAAAGATGAAAACTGCACTTTTGTATAATCCGTTTTACTAACGGCAGGCGAAAAAAGATTCGTATTGCCAATCTTTTTGTGGGTAACAAATCCCTTTTTTTCCAGCACATTTAAAACAGTTGCCACGGTGGTGTAAGCCGGTTTGTCCTCGCCAAATCCGTCAACTACTTGCTTAACAACTCCTTCTTGCAAACTCCAGAGAATATGCATTACCTGTTCTTCTGCTTTTGTTAATGTCTTCATCTTATTATTCCTTTCTATTATCGTGCCAAATTATTTTCTACTACAAACATAGTACTATTTATTTAGAAATAAAACTATTTTAATAGAAAAACTACTATAAGAATAGTAAAATGAAAATTGGGCATAAAAAAACCGCCTGAAATTCAGACGGTTGATCTATTTTTAGCAAATTGTTTATTCCCATGTGATTTCTTGTTCGGTAACAGCAACTTCCTGAATATGGTATGCAGCATCGCTACTAATAGCGTCGTCTTCAAATCTGAAAGTCATTAATTCAACTGTGTAATCATTGCCTGCTTCAGGTGTTTCGCTCCACGAGCCTGAAGCTGTGTTTGCCCCAATATCCAAACGAGTCATTTGTGTAGGAAGTGTTTGGCTCAAAAAGGCGACATCTCCACTTACATTAATCAACCTTATCAAATATGCTTCTGCAATACTGTTAGTTTCCCATTGCACACTTAAAACGCCATTTACCATTTCTGCCGACGAGAGGGTTGTAAAAGCAATATCATCAAAGTCGAGCAAATCTACCGATTGATGTGTTATGTCTTCATTAATCACCAAAAATTGGTAGTTCCCTTCAACCGGAGCTGATGCAAAATAATCATTTATACCAGGTTCTTTGGCATAGGTATAAAGGTTGTCGGAAGCGGGATTTAAAGTCAAATTCGCTCCACCAGGAGTTGTAACTTCTGCATGGCTCATAGGTTGGTTACCCCATGCAACATACGAATTTGCGTATTTTACCTCATCGCCGATGGTACGTTTTATAACAAATACATCACCAATTATTTCAAACGGTGCTGAGTTATCGTCGTCGCTGCAGGCAAAAAATCCGGCGCCAATTAATAAGAATGTCAGAATTTTTCCAAGTTTCTTCATTGTGTCCATTTCTCTATTTTTTTATGTTTTTCTGAATAGTATTTTCTAATAGATGATATTTTCTTCGATTTGGTTGTCTTTGCACGCCAATATCGTGAATTTTTTTTAATCTACATTTACTAATTGTATCTAAATGAATGGATAGGCATTTGTCATTCTTTTTACAGAATGATGGTTTAGAGGTGGATTTTACCCGTTTTTTAGTTCCTCAATGATTTCACGAAGAATGTAATCTGCAGTTTCAACGTTAGGAACATTTGAAAAACTGAGCGTCAATTTACCATTGGCTTCTTTCATCCGGCCTTTCGATTTGCCTTTTTGTACGTACTGCACAATTTTAAGAAAGTCGCCTGATTGGTAGAATGATGATTTCTGATCCGACACAAAATAGCAGATCATTTTTTTGTTCTTAAGAATAATTCTTTCCATGCTCAGATCGATGGCTTTCCAACGAAGCGGAAGAATGTCGATCAGTTCACGGCTTTCGCGCGGAAGTTCTCCAAACCGGTCTTTGAGTTGTTTTATAAAAGCATTCAGTGTGTCCTGGCTTTCAATATTATCCAGTTCGCGATAAAGCATCATGCGTTCCGAGTTGCCCGGAATGTAATCGCTTGGCAATAGCAGCTCCATATCAGTATCGATGGTGCAGTCGTTCACGTATTTAATATACAGGAATGCCTGCGATTGTGCTTTGTCTTCTTCGGCAAACAGGTCTTTAAACTCGTCTTGTTTAAGTTCTTGAATCGCTTCATTCAAAATGCGGTGATAAGTTTCGAAACCGATGTCGGCGATAAAACCGCTTTGTTCGGCACCCAGCATATTTCCGGCACCACGAATATCAAGGTCTTGCATGGCAATATTAAAGCCGCTGCCCAGTTCTGAAAACTGCTCGATGGCTTGCAAACGTCGGCGTGCTTCGGCACTAACCGTTGAAAGTGGCGGTGCAATCAGGTAACAGAACGCTTTTTTATTCGAACGTCCAACGCGTCCGCGCAATTGATGCAGGTCGCTTAATCCAAAATTTTGTGCGTGGTTAATAATTATGGTGTTGGCATTTGGAATGTCAAGCCCCGATTCGATAATTGTAGTTGCAATCAGCACATCGAATTTTCCGTTTATAAAGTCAAGCATTACTTTTTCCAGCTTCGGACCTTCCATTTGTCCGTGGCCAACCACTGTTTTTACACCCGGAACAATACGTTTTATTGTTGATTCAACTTCGTAAATATTCTGAACGCGGTTATGAATAAAGAAAACCTGCCCGTTTCTGTCCATTTCGTACAGGATGGCTTCTTTTATCATTTGCTCGTTAAAACCGTGCACCTCGGTAACAATGGGGTATCGGTTGGGTGGCGGCGTTTGAATAATCGATAAATCACGGGCACCCATCAACGAGAATTGCAAAGTACGCGGAATCGGCGTTGCTGTTAACGTTAAGGTATCGACATTTACTTTAAACTGCTTTAATTTTTCTTTCACCGAAACACCAAACTTTTGCTCTTCGTCGATAATCAGCAAGCCAAGATCTTTAAACTTTACATCTTTACTTACCAGGCGATGTGTGCCAATAATAATATCGGTTTTTCCATCGGCAACATCTTTTAACGCAGCTTTTACCTGGGCAGTAGATTTCAGGCGGCTTACGTAATCTATTTTTACCGGGAAATCTTCAAGACGCTCCGTGAAGGTTTTAAAATGCTGAAATGCCAGGATGGTTGTTGGCACCAAAACGGCCACTTGTTTGCTGTCGGTAACGGCTTTAAATGCTGCCCGAATAGCAATCTCCGTTTTTCCAAAACCAACGTCGCCACAAACCAATCGATCCATCGGCATGGTTTTTTCCATATCGGCTTTTACCGCGGCTGTAGACTTTTCCTGGTCGGGTGTATCTTCATATATAAACGATGCTTCCAATTCGTTTTGCAGGTACGAGTCGTGCGAAAACGCATAACCTTTTTCAGCGCGCCGTTTAGCATAAAGGGCAATCAGTTCTTTAGCAATGTCCTTCACCTTCGACTTGGTGCGGCTTTTCATTTTTTGCCATGCACCGGTTCCCAGTTTGTTAATTTTTGGCTCGCCACCGTCTTTACCTTTGTATTTCGAAATGCGGTGCAGCGAGTGAATACTCACCAACAACGAGTCGTTATCTTTGTAAACCAAACGAATGGCTTCCTGCATTTTTCCGTTTACCTCGGTACGTGCCAGCCCGGCAAATTTTCCAATTCCGTGGTCGATGTGTACTACATAATCTCCCGGATGAAGTTTATTTAGTTCTTTAAGAGAAATGGCTTCGCGTTGCGCTTTTCGGTTTTTTAATTTAAAGCGATGGTAACGTTCAAAAATCTGGTGGTCGGTATAAAAACAGGCTTTTAGTTCGTGGTCAATAAAGCCTTCATGCAGCACAAAATTTACCGGATTGAAACTGACGTTAACATTGGTATCTTTAAAAATCGTTTGCAGTCGTTCTATCTGTTTTTCCTGGCTGGAGAGAATAAACAGCTCGTAACCATTTTTCCTGTGCTCAGTCAGGTTCGATCCCAGCAATTCAAAATTTTTATTGAAAACCGGCTGGCTCGAAGTGTTAATCTCTATTTTTTCATCGGGAGAAAAAGCCACATCGTTACCAAAATCAAAAACTGTTTTTGCCTTCAACTGTTTTTCCAGCTCGCCCGAAGTTAAAAGTAGTTCTACAATATCTTCATCTTCACGTGCGATGATTGTTTGACGGTGTAAATCTGCAATCCGGTCTACAAACTGGTTCGAGTTATTGCCAAACCACAGGCTTTCTTTATTCTGAAATTCGATAAATGAAATTCGATCACCTTCAACCGAACTGTTTTGAATATTCGGCACAATGGTAATGCGGTTTAGGCGATCTTTTGACAGCTGGTTTTCAATATCAAAACTTCTGATAGAGTCTACTTCATCGCCAAAAAAATCGAGGCGAAACGGATCTTCATGCGAAAACGAAAAGATGTCGACTATACTTCCTCGCACCGAAAACTGACCGGGTTCGTACACAAAGTCTACCCGTTCGAAACCATATTCATACAAAAACTCGTTGATGAAATCGATAGAGATTTTATCGCCACTTTTAACCTGAAGGGTATTGCTCACGAGGCTGTCGTTTGAGATTACTTTCTCGATGATCGCTTCGGGATACGAAATAACAAAATAGGGTTTTTCTGCCGCCGAAAGCAGGTTTAACACTTCGGTGCGCTGCACAATATTTTCCTGTTCAGGATTATCGTACTGCACCGACCGTTTGTACGATGATGGAAGAAATAGTGTATTTTCAGCCAACCCAAGGTTATTCAGATCGTCGTAAAAATAGGCTGCTTCTTCGCGGTCATTTAGCAGAACAATGCAATTTTTTTGGGTTTCAAGAAATACCCTGGCAAGTAGAACGGTTTTGGCAGACCCAATAAGCCCATGCAGGTGAATTTTTTCACCCGGGGGGGCATCCGCTTGTTTTACCACTTTGGTAATGGCACTGTGCCCCTCAAAATATTTTAGAAACGTGTTTGTTTCCAAACGATGAATTTTTGGCAAAGATAATTTTTACCTTACAGATGAAAATAAAAAAGGAGCAATTTTGCTCCTTTTATTAATTTATTCTTTCTTTTTCCCGTTGAGATGGTACACCAGTTTTACTACTCCACTTGGTGTAATAACAGCGCGTTCATCTTTTAAACTTAAATCTGTTTCACCATCGCCATCTGTATCGGCTTTTAGCGAAACCTTTACAATTGCAAAAGGCATTGCCAAATTAAGTAACGGATCGTCCGGATCAAGCTGAAAAGTAAGGATTCGAACAAAATTACCGGAAGGAGTAATTTTAATCATTTCAATCCCTGAATTCAGTGTAAACGATATTACATCGTTTCCGAAAGAAATGGTTACATCAGAGTTAAATGTTGGTTTTGTCTGAGCAAAAGCATTCGTTGAAATGGTAAGGGAGAAAACAAAAATCAGTGTAAAAAGCGTACACAATTTTTTCATCTTCACTTATTTATGGGTTTGTAATTTGTGCAATTTATGAATTGTTTTTTAGAAATTCCAATATTTCCGCAGAGTCTTTACTTGCGTCTACTTCTGTGTTTTTATAAACGATATTGCCCTGTTTATCAATAATAAATGTCCAGCGCGACGCTGTAGCTCCCCGAACCAAATCAAATTCTTGCCCGTTTATTTCGCGTGTTATCGTTCCACCATCGCGCACCGGAACACCAAATTTTTTGGCAATATCGCCACTTTCATCCGATAATAAGGGGAAGTTAAGATCGTTGGCCTGTTTAAAAAGTTTTAAACCGTCAACATTGTCGCCGCTAATTCCAACAACAACAGCATTGGCTCCGTCAATCGCAGTTTTCATGTCGCGATAAGCACAGGCTTGTTTGGTGCAACCTCCGGTCATTGCAGCCGGATAAAAATAAACCACAATAAATTTGTCGCCCAAATAATCATTCATATTCCATGTTGAGCCATCATCGGACAAGGTAGAAAATGCTGGTGCTTTGTCGCCAACCTTTAATTCTTGCGAAAAACTGCTAAAAGATATGCTTAGTAAAAGTGCTGCAATTACAAAAAGTTTCATGATTGAATATTTTATATGTATGTCATTAATACATACGAGATTAAAAATTGTTTCTGGCAGAGGAGTTTTTTTCAGGAACAATTTATATAACATTAAAAAGCCGCATGAAAATCGTTAATTTTAGCAAATGGGACATGCCTATTCATACCGTTGCGATCATTGCGGCTTTACCGAAAGTTTTAACCAGGGACATGGATTTTTGGTGCACTCGCAGCCGGTTAGCGAGTACCTGAAACAACGTACCCGTATTTTTCATTACAAAACGCACAACCTGCTTTGGAAGATGGCTAAAACCAATGAAAATCTGCAATTGAAAGCCGGTTTTCAGGTTTATAAATGCCCGCATTGCAAAACCTTGTATGATAAAATTGAGGTGACAGTTTTTGACGAGGAAGAAGTGGTTCACAAAAGCGAATTCCGCTGCCGCGATTGTAAGGCGCGCTTAAAACTCACCAATATTCATCGCTTAAAAAGAGCAATTTGTCCGCGTTGCCGAAAACGTACTTTTCATCGCGATTATGCGCAGCACGAATTATTTCCTTAGATTTTTTCTTCGCACTCGGCCTGGTACTCGGCAAAGGTTTTGTTTGTTGGGTATTTCTTGGTGAGTATTTTAAAATGTTGCAACCCAACTTCCGGTTTATCCTCAATTTTCTGATACATGCGCGCCAGGAAAAAATCAGCCACAGTGTTTAATATCACATTGTCTTCGGCGGCGAGTTTTTCCATTCGTTTAAGTTTCTTTTCGCGGGCTTCCGATTTTTTGGCGTTGGCAAAAAAGTTAATGTTTTCGATGTATTGATACATAATTACATAGCTCTCGAAAAGTTTTTGTTCGTCGCCGGTAAAAGGCGGATCTTCTTTTTCAATATCGGCAATTAAATCTCTGATATCGGAGCGGGCGGAAAGCATTCCGAAAATGTTGAATTTCTTTTTGTCATAACGCAGTTGGTACGATCGTACAATTATCTGACGCATCTTTTGCTCGTAGGTATCGGTTTCGGGAAGCAGCGATGCATCAATTAAGTCTCCTAATTTGTTCGAGTTTTCTTTTGAATAGGTAGTGCGGTATTTCCACCAATGCAAATCGAGGTTTAAAAAAGTGCGGTAAAAGTCGTTCAGTTCGTCTTTGCCGTTTGTATAAGTTTTTTCGGCATCGATAAGATTTTGCTGGTAAATTAAGGTGAAAACACGGTTGGCAATGCTGTCGTTATTTGCATTATTTGCCCACGTTGACAGGCTGAAACACACTAAAAAAATCGAAAAAAGTACCCTTTGAATCATCTCACAAATTTTGTGTAAAGTAAAAAGTTTCTTTGATCAAATCTTGCGGATAAAACAGAAAATTACGCAAAATGTTTGAAAACCTATTTTAACTGCTTGTAGCATTCGTTCAGCAGCGCTTTAAACTTTATATTTTCGGGGTAAGTTTTGAGCAGCCATTGAAAGTAGTCGACAGCATTTTGGGGATTGTTCTCGTATTTTAGCCAGGTTTTTCCCAGAAAATAAGCAACCAGCGTTTTTGTAATTTGGCTTTCCGATTCGTACAACCTGGTCATGGTTGCTAATGCCTCGCTGCAGTTTTTTTTCTTGGTGGAAACAAAAAATGGTTTTAAATAATTGTCGAAATATTGAAACAAAGCGGAATACAATTGGTACAGTTCCATCTGCTTGGGAGGAAGTTCTTCGTTTGTTTTTAGAGAAGAGAAAAGCGCTTTTGTTTCCTGCCGTGTTGAAATGGCTTTTATGAGTTTAAAACGTTTGAGCTCGTAACGCAACTGATACGACAACGTAACCAGGCGTATTGCCTGCTGCGTTGTTGATGTTGGAATTACAGGTGAAAGATTTTGTAAATCAGTTTCAAAAGTTTGATAATCGGGAGTGTCGGTGCCGGTAACATTTTTCCAGTAACTCATGTCAACAGAAAGTACGGCAAAAAAAATGGAGTCGATATTGTTTTTGTTGGCACGAAGAATTTCTTCAGCCTGTGTATAATGCTGGTTGTACATTTCATTAAAAATGCATTCAACAATACTATCTTTTGTGGATGCAAAAGCCTGAGAGGAGAGAAACAACAATAGGAGAATTACAAATTTTTGCATGTTTAATCTGCGTGGTTTTCAAACAGCATTCCGTAGTGCGGAATTCCATCTTCAAGGTATTCGTCGGTAACGATTTTAAATCCCAGGTCTTCGTAAAATTTACGCAGGTATTTTTGCGCACTTATTTTTATTTTCTCTGGCTTCCAGTTTTCCAGAATATAGCGTTTGGCTTCTTCCATCATTTGTATTCCCAATCCTGTCCCACGCACTGATTCTTTAACCACAACTCGCCCAATCGAATAATCATTAAACCGTGTGCCCGGTTTCAATAAGCGTGAGTAGGCCACAATTTGTCCGTCCTTTTCCATAAATTGGTGGATGGCATTTTTATCCAGCCCATCAATATCGTTGTAAACACAGTCCTGTTCAACCACAAAAATCTCTGCCCTAAGTTGAAGAATGTCGTAAAGTTCGTTTGTGGTGAGTTCTGAAAAATGTTTGAATTTAAAAGTCATAGTAGATGCAATGATAGTAATTTTTGGGAACTCTTTGGATTGAATTTTGACCCCTAAATCCCCGAAGGGGACTTTTGGCCGGTGAATAGAATTAGCGATCTTGAAATCGGACCACTATCCTCATTCCTCCCCTTTGGGGAGGTTAGGTGGGGTTAGTTTGTCGACTTCATTTTTTATCGATCGAACAACTTTTTCAATATCATTTTCAATCTCTTCATTTGTAAAACGTATCACTTTATAGCCGATTGCAGCAAGTCTACTGGTTCTCTCGATTTCCTCACGTTTTTTAAATTGATGAATTTTTCCATCCACTTCAATGATCAGTTTGATTGAAAGTGCGACAAAATCAGGAATATAAAAATCTATAATGTGCTGTCTTCTGAATTTTACGCCAAGCTGCTTGTTTCTTAACTTTTCCCAAAGCAACTTTTCCGCTTTGGTCATTTCATTTTTCAGCTTTTCGCGGTGGTCTTTATACTGCTTATAGAAATTTTTATTTGCAGTTTGCCAGCCTGGTTTTTTGTTTGGGTTATCAGAATCCATGATTTCTATTTTCTAAAAAAACAAACTAACCAACATCGTAAACGCCAGCCCGCAAACGGCAATTATCGATTCCATAACCGTCCAGCTTTGCAGGGTTTGTTTTTCGTTCATCCCAAAATATTTTCCTACCAGCCAGAAACCACTATCGTTTACATGCGATAGTAAAGTTGCTCCCGATGCAATGGATAAAACAACCAACGCACGTTGCGGATCATTTAAGCCAAATTCGTTAAGTACCGGGGCAATAATTCCGGCTGCCGTAATCATTGCAACCGTTGCCGAACCTTGAGTTACGCGTACAATGGCAGCCAAAATCCAGGCCAGTAAAATTGGAGGGAGGGCAGAGTTCGCCATCGACTCGGCCATGATTTTTCCAATTCCGCTATCTACCAAAATTTGTTTTAAAACGCCGCCGGCGCCGGTAATCAGAATAATTATTCCTGCCGGGCCTAGTGCTTTGGTCGAAAGATCGAGGATCTTTTGTTTGCCCATTCCGCGTTTTATGCAAAGAAAGTAAATAGCGATTAGTGTAGCGATGATTAGCGCGCAAAACGGATGCCCAAGAAATTCAAGTATATCAGTGTAAATGGATTGCTCCACAACATTTTTCGTAACAGCCAACCCCGTAAAAGTATTTACCAGGATCAGGAAAAGAGGGACTGCTATTATTAATGCAATCATTCGAAATGACGGTAGATTGTTCTCGTCATATTCTTTAACGTTCTCGATTATAAATTCTTCGGGAGGTGTTAGATGTATTTTCTTCGCAATAATTTTTCCCCAAACTGGACCGGCAATAATCGCAGTGGGCAAACCAATGATAAAGCCAAGCAGAATTACCCACCCCAGTTGTACATTAACAATATCGGCAACAGCAACCGGCCCGGGTGTTGGCGGGATAAAACTGTGAGTAGCAGCCAGCCCTGCCAGCAAAGGGATACCGTAGTATAACAACGATTTTTTTGTGTCACGCGAAAGCGCATAAATAATCGGAACCAGGATGATAAAACCGACATCGAAAAAAACGGGGATGGCAATAATAAAACCTGAAACAACCATTGCCCATGAAGCCCGGTCTTTACCAAATTTTTTAACCAGGTAATGTGCCAACGATTCTGCTCCGCCCGAGCTTTCAAGCATTTGCCCGAAAATGGCACCCAACCCTACAACAGTGGCTACAAAACCTAATGTTCCGGCCATTCCGTCCTGGATCGACTGAGTTATCTGTTTCAGTGGCATACCGGCAATAATACCAACATAAATAGCCGTGATAAGTAAAGCGATAAATGCCGAGATTTTTAGTTTTAGTACCATAAAAAGCAGCAAAGCAACTGCCGAAAGCACCATGAAGATCAGAAAAGGTGTACCCATTTGGTTTAGATTTAGTATCTGCTAAAGTTAGAATTTGTAGTGGTTCTGTCAAAATAATAGTTTCGTCAGGAATTGAACTGCTTTTGTGGTTCAACTTTCTTTGTAATTTTTGCGTTATGAAGTTACCATGTTTTATCTTTGACTAAACCTTAAATTCTTTTACTTGAAATACATCCTTCTGACAATAGCATTATTTTTTTGCACGCTGTTTGGTTTTGCTCAGGAGAACTTAATGATAAGCAAAGTTAAGTTTCAGGGGAATAAACATGTGCATAAATCGCAACTGGAAGATGAAATTGCCATTGAAAAGAGTACGTGGATGAAACGTAAGATTTTTGGGAAAGAACCGGTTTATTATTCCAGGGCGCTGTATAATGATGATATTGCCCGACTCCGGATTTTTTACCAAAAAGAAGGCTACCTGAATGTGCAATTTGACGAACCGGAAGTTACTATTGGAAAGAAGAATAGGGTAGCCATTACATTTATTATTCATGAAGGTGAACCAGTGACGATATCTGATATATCTTACAGAGTTGACAGTTTAAAAAACCTCGACGATGTTTTACAGGCTAAAGACAAAAGGAAACTTCTGCTTCAAACACAGGTAAACACATCGAAAAAATTCCGCGATGAGGCCATACTTAATGATAAGCAGTTAATTGCCGAAACATTTTATGATTATGGTTACCCGTATACCAGTGTTGATTACAATTTGAAAGTTGATACAATTTCTAATATTACCTCGGTGCAGTGGGATATTGACCGCGGAAAATTAGCGTATATAGGAGAAACAACAATTACAGGAAACGAGCGTGTACCTTCAAAAAGTATACTTCGCCAGGTTGCCTACAGGGAAGGTGAAGTATGGAGTAAAAAGAAGATTGATCAGACACAGAAACAGATATACAATCAGGGTAACTACAGAATTGCTTCAATACGAACAAGAATCGAGGAAGAGCAGCTTGATACCATTCCCCTGCAAATACAAATCAGGGAAGCACCGCGTTGGTCGGCAAGGTTTGGTGCGGGTTATGGCCGCGAAGATAAACTAAGGGCGTACACCGATTTGCAATACCTGGGCTTTATTACACATACCGGGCGTTTAAATTTTTATGCCAAACATTCAGGGCTCGAACCCTATAATGTTTACCTGAAATTTTCACAACCATCGTTTCTGGTGCCAATAAATACCTTGAGTATTCACCCTTTCATACAAAAACAGGATGAACCTGGATATAAGCTTAAAAAATATGGAGCAAGTCTCACTTTTTTGCAGAACTTTTCAAAAGAATTGAATACTTCCATTGGTGTTGTTTACGAGGATGTTACACAGGATACAACCGGGTTGTTTACAGATAATGATTTTGATTTTGATGAGACAATATACAATAAACTGGGCCTTGTTTTAGGGGCAATATATAATAATGCCGATCCCATTCTCGATCCGGTTCAGGGATATGCTATTTCATTTAATATGAAAACCAACGATGTTGTTTTTTCCGGAGACTTCCCTTTTTTCAGGATTTTAACGGAGTTTAAAACCTATTTCGGAATACAACCTGGTGTGGTGTTGGCATTAAAAGGAAAAATTGGCGGTATTAAGCGAACTGACGGTGTAGATTTCATCCCCGTGGAAGAGAAATTCTATGCCGGTGGAAGTCACTCTGTACGTGGCTGGTCAAGAGGTAATCTTGGTCCGCAGAATGAGAATGGTATTCCCGTTGGTGGAAACAGTTTGTTAGAAACCAGTGCCGAATTCAGGTTTGATATTGGACGCAGGATGAAGTTCAATGTGTTTATAGATGCAGGTAATGTTTGGGAAGATAGTTTCGAGTATCATATTACCGATCTTCGTTATGCTGCAGGTTTAGGTTTGCGTTTTAAAACACCGGTAGGGCCGGCCGGAATTGATTTTGCAAGGCCTGTTTTCGATAGCGAAAATAAATGGCAAGTACATTTTAATATTGGTCATTCTTTCTGATAAGTGGGAAAATTGATAAAATATCTGGCAATAGTGTTAGCAGTAATTTTACTGCTGATTACCGGCACTTTGCTGTTAACTCAAACTTCATTTTTTAAAGAAAAAGTGAAATTGCGGGTAATTGCTATGGTTGAAGATCAGCTGAACTTGAGTTTTAACATTGAAGAGCTTGATGGCAATTTTTACGATCATATAATTTTACGCAAGGTTGAACTTCGTAATGCAGATTCGATACTCGCCGCATTCAGCGATTTGGAAGTGCATTATAATTTAAGGCCTTTGTTGCAGAAAAAGATCAGTATTGATTCGATCATTCTAAACGAACCTTATGTAAATGCCTGGCAAGATTCCGACAGTTTATGGAATTTTAGTACCATTTTGCCCGCCAACGAAGAACCCTCGGGCAACACTAAATCCTTTGATTATACCATTGAAGCCGGAATGCTTACAATTCGTAACGGGCATGTTAATATTGCCTCGCATATTGCACCGATACCAACAAAAATTAATAAGATCAATCTATCGGCAGGGGGGAAATATAGTAGTTCGGAGATGAAGGTGAGACTTAATAGTTTCCAATTTGCGAGCAAAGATCCGGATGTGGAACTAAAAGAGCTAAGAGGAAGCCTGGATATGACTGATGCAGGAATTCAAATCGATAGTTTGTTGCTTTTAGCTAATAAATCGGGCATTGATTTTAGTGGAACGTATTTTTCGCCCGAAAATATGGAAGGAAAAATTAGTGAAGGAGTGATTGATAACAACGACCTGGCACTTTTTGTTCCATCATTTAAATTGCTTTGTTCGCCATCAATTAAAGTTGATTTTCAAGTGTTGAATGATTCGCTAAATGCCAGTGCTGTATTGGAAAACCGGGGAGAACAGCTTCAGGCAAATCTCTCGTTACAGTCATTGTCGGCTTTGCAGTCGGGAGAAGAAAATGCTCCTTACCAGGCCGGTGTTCAGTTCAATAATGTTAATGTTGCTAACTGGCTTGACCTAGGCATTGAAAAAACACATTTAAATGGCACGGTAGAACTGGATGGAGCAAATCTTAAGGATTTAAAATCGGAAACCATTGTTATTGGAAAATTTCAAAATTCCTCATTTAACGAGATTGATTTAAGAACGTTTAATCTTAAAGGTGTGTATTTGGGCAATAGTTTATGGGCCGAGGTTGTTATTCGTTCCGATATTGGGGAAGCAGACCTCAGCGGGAAATTAAACTTAGCAGAAGTGCCTGAATATGAGGCGGACATTTTTATGGAAAAATTTGAGCTTAGCAAGATGATTCCGGATTTGGCTTATACCATGCTTAACGGAAAAGTTGTGGCAAAAGGCAAAGGTTTCGATCCAAATGCACTGAGAGTAAATGCCGGTATTTCTCTTTCGGGTAGCACAATTTACGAATACCCGCTTGATAGTATTAATGCTTTTGTAGATGTAAACGGACAATTCATTAAGGTCGACACTTTACAGGCATTTGCGCCCGGAGCGGCAATTTCCGGCAGTGGGCAGATGGAACTCGACTCCATGTTGTTACAATCAAAACTATACGGAAATATCAGTTCGCTTCAATTCCTCGACTCCATTTTTGAGTTACCCATAACGTTCGATTCTGCTTATACAGTAGCAAACCTTTCGGGGCCCGTTTCTGCTCTGAAAATCAATGGAATACTCGATCTGTTCAATGCCGATGGCTATACTCTTAGTGCGGAAACTACCCGCACAAACTACCGGGTAGATTTAACCAGCGATTCGTTAAATGTTGGCCTTCAGGGCAATGTCCACAATTTAAAATCGGGGAATATTGAGTTAGATACCGTTTTGTTCGATTATGATTATACAGACGGAGAAATGGCAGTAGATGCCGAACTAAAATGGACCGACATGTTTGATGCACAACTACAAGCTGCAATTGCGGTTGGCGATACCATGTCATTCTCCGTATTTGGGTTTGAGTTTAATTCTGATTGGGCCGATATCTATCTTGTTGACACCATGACTGCAACTCTCGATAATAATCAGTTTCTTGAGATCAATAATCTGACAATAAAAGACCGGCAGTTGGATGATTTTGTAATTGCAGTTGATGGAAACATATCGGCCAGCGACACCGGCAATTTTGAAATAAAAATAAATGATCTTGATTTAAATGAGCTAAATCGGATTCTGGGTGAGGAAATAATACTGGGAGGGAGACTAAATTCCAATTTCAGACTTTATGGTCGTTCCAATAATCCACTTATCGATGGGCACCTGGAAATAACTGATCCGAAGTATGGAAATTATGCATTTCAATCGATGCACACTGATTTTACCTATGCAAACGGAAAAGGCAATATGGAGTTAACTCTTCCTGAAATGGGTAACTCATTTTTTGCAGGAATCAGCGCTCCTTTTTCACTTTCTCTTGATTCATTACAATTCGGATTCAAACCGCCGGAAACCTATGAAGGATTATTTATTCTCGATTCAATAGATATAACCAAGGCCGTAAAATCTTATGCTCCTAATGATAGTGTAAAAGGATTTTTCGATGCCAGGATCGAAACAAAAGGAACACTTGATAATCCTCAGTTTTTTGGGAATTTTTATGTTCGAAACGGAATGTACAGCAACAAAAATCTGGGTATTGATTACAATGATATTTTTGCATCAGTTAGTTTTAACGGCAACGAAATAGCAATCGACACTATATGGGTTAAACAAAAAAACGGTTTAATCTCGGTTAATGGCGAGGTGGCTTTCGATTCCACGATAATAAAAGGAAATATCAGCAGTTCCTCGGTAGAAGTGGATGCGAATAACTTTTTTCTCACCCGGCACCGCAATTACGAAATACTAATTGATGCGAATACATTTTTAAGAACTGAAAAAGACAAGCCAGAATTTGGCGGAGAAATAAAAGTACTTCGGTCCGACTTGTATTTACCGGCTTTTATGAAAGAATCGAAAAGTGATGTTAGGGCTGATGTGCCAATGTTGGTTCAGGCATTAAACGAATCAAACGATTTGAAAACGGCGGAGGCTGAAGCAAGAGTGAAACCTAAGAAGAAATCGGGATTTGTTGACCAGCTAACAGGCCGTTTGCAGGTTGAAATTCCGCGCAATACCTGGATTAGAAGCAGCGATATTCGCGCAGAGTTAAATGGAGAGCTCGAAATTGTTAAAGATGGCCCGTTTTTCGAAGTTTTCGGGAATGTGAAAATTTTAAGGGGGCATTACATTTTATATGGCCGTAAGCTGAATATTCAGGAAAGTGAAATCATTTTTCAGGGAGGGGAAGAGTTTGATCCGATTTTAAATATCGAGGCCGAATATGTTTACCGCAGTAGCGATAAAGAAAAACGTTATCTCAATCTGATGATAACAGGAAATCTGTCGGAACCGGAGATTACATTCTTTCTCGACGATGTTGAGATTACTGAGACCGACGGAATCTCCGTTTTGATTTTTGGTGCTACCAGCGACGAAATTGGATACGGAGGGAACAATGGCCTGCTGAACTCTATCGGTTCAAATGCGCTGGCCAGTATGATTTCGTCTCAGCTGAGTAAAACGATTGGTTCTACATTTAATCTTGATATGATTGAAGTTACAACCACCGAAAACTGGCAAAGTGCAGCCTTTGTTGTGGGAAAATACATAACCAACGACATATTTGTAATCTATCAAAAAGGTTTTGGGGAAGTAAGTGGTGACGAGATTACCCCCGAAACGATTATTATTGAATACGAAATTAATGAGAAGCTTTTCTTGCGTTTGCAAAGCGGAAGTGCCAAAGACTCAGGAATTGACATGATCCTCAAGTTTGAGCAGGAAAAAGATAATGGGCCTGTTAAACCAGAAAGGTAACAGAATGACAAGCATCTGAACTTTTAATTCCACCGTTATTCGTTATCTACAGGCTTAATCAGTACAATTGCAATACTTCCGAATGAGTGGATTGTTTTTCCAATTTAAACCAAAAATTAAATCAGTTGTAGAATCGTTATAAATTAGCTAATTTAGATGGCCTTTTTTGCAGGAATATTTGTGTTCGTCTACATTTGTGGCGCTTAAAATTAGATTAAGAATCAACCAAAAATAAATAATAGATTATGAGCAAATTTTTAACAGCCTCGATTGGAAGAAAATTTGTGATGAGCCTGTCGGGATTATTCCTGGTAGTCTTTATTGCAGTCCACTTGGGCCTCAACTTATTACTGATCTTTGACAACAGCGGTGATTTGTTTAATCAGGGAGCTCACTTTATGGCTACTAACCCTCTGATTAAAATTATGGAACCTATCCTCGGATTGGGTTTTATCATTCACATTGTTTGGTCATTCTTTCTAGAGTATCAAAACTGGAAAGCACGCCCGGTTAAGTATGCCAAAAAGAACATGAGCGGAGCAAGCTCGTGGGCATCGCGTAACATGCTGGTATTAGGCGGTTTGGTTTTGGTATTCCTTATCATCCACATCATTAACTTCTTTATTAAGATGAAGTTTACCGGTGATCCGCTTTTGGCAGAAGTTACCGTAAACGGCGAACACATGCACAATGCATACGCTTTGGTTTCGGCCGCTTTTATTAACAGCACTGCACTGGGTATTTTCTACATTCTTGGTGGTATTTTACTTGGAATTCACCTGTCGCATGGTTTCTGGTCGGCTTTCCAAACTTTAGGTTTAAACAACAAACATTGGTTAAACCGCTGGAAAGTTATTGGTACGATTTACGCAATTCTTGTTGCTGTGGGTTTCGCCGTTATTCCACTTTATTTCATGGTAGGATTGTATAAATAAAAAAGAGGAAAGAATTATGAGCATTTTAGAGAATAAGATACCTGAAGGGCCATTAGCAGAAAAGTGGAGCAAACACAAAGCTGCCATTAAAGTAGTGAGCCCTGCTAACAAGCGTAAATTAGAAATTATTGTTGTGGGTACCGGTTTAGGTGGTGCCTCGGCAGCTGCTTCTTTAGCAGAATTAGGATATAAAGTAAAAGCATTTTGTTACCAGGACAGCCCACGTCGTGCACACTCAATTGCTGCACAGGGTGGTATTAATGCTGCTAAAAACTATCAGAACGATAACGACTCGGTTTATCGTTTGTTCTACGATACTATTAAAGGTGGTGACTACCGCGCACGCGAAGCTAACGTTTACCGTTTGGCAGAAGTGTCGCCAAACATTATCGACCAGTGTGTTGCACAGGGTGTTCCATTTGGTCGCGAATACGGTGGTTTGTTAGACAACCGTTCGTTTGGTGGTGTGTTGGTAAGTCGAACGTTCTACGCACGTGGGCAAACCGGTCAGCAGTTGTTAATCGGTGCTTACCAGGCCTTAAACCGTCAGATTTCGAAAGGTGCTGTTGAAATGTACAACCGCCACGAAATGCTGGACTTGGTTAAGATCGACGGAAAAGCTCGTGGTATTATTGCCCGCGACCTTGTTTCGGGCGAGATTAAACGTTTTGGTGCGCACGCTGTTGTAGTTGCAACAGGTGGTTACGGAAACGTATTCTTCCTGTCGACAAATGCAATGGGAAGTAATGGATCGGCTGCCTGGCAATGTTACAAACGTGGTGCTTTTATGTCGAACCCATGTTTCGTACAGATTCACCCAACTTGTATTCCTGTTCATGGCGATCAGCAATCGAAACTGACTTTGATGTCGGAGTCGTTGCGTAACGATGGTCGTGTTTGGGTTCCGAAGAAAAAAGAAGACGCAATTAAGTTGCAGAAAGGTGAACTTCACCCGAACGATATTGCTGATGAGGATCGTGACTTTTACCTGGAAAGAAGATATCCTTCTTACGGTAACCTTGTACCTCGTGACGTTGCGTCGCGTGCTGCAAAAGAACGTTGCGATGCCGGATTCGGTGTAAATGCTGAAGGTAAAGCAGTATTCCTTGATTTTAAATATGCCATCGACCGTTTAGGTAAACACGTAATTGAAGCACGTTATGGAAACCTTTTCCAGATGTATGAGAAAATTACAGATGTTGATCCGTACAAAGCGCCCATGATGATTTACCCGGCTATTCACTACTCAATGGGTGGTACCTGGGTTGATTACAACCTGATGACTTCGGTTCCCGGTTTGTATTCAATTGGTGAAGCTAACTTCTCCGATCACGGAGCTAACCGCCTTGGTGCTTCGGCACTGATGCAAGGTTTGGCCGACGGATATTTCGTATTGCCATACACAATTGGTGATTACCTGGCTGACGAAATTATGACGCCAATGGCCGACACAAACGCTCCTGAGTTTGCTGCGGTTGAAAAAGAAGTAAAAGATCGTATCGAAAAATTATACAACATTAAAGGTTCGAAACCGGTTGACTATTTCCACAAAAAACTTGGACAAGTAATGTGGGATTACGTTGGTATGGCCCGTAATGCTGAAGGATTGAAAAAAGCGATCGAGATGATTAAGGAAATTCGCGCTGAATTCTGGAAAGATGTTCGTATTCCTGGCGAATTGGACAACCTTAACCCTGAGTTGGAGAAAGCCGGTCGTGTTGCCGATTTCTTCGATATTGGTGAGTTGATGGCTCGCGATGCACTCGACAGAAACGAATCGTGTGGTGGACACTTCCGCGAAGAGTCGGCTACCGAAGAAGGTGAAGCAAAACGTAACGACGAAGAATTCACTTACGTTTCGTGCTGGGAGTACAAAGGAGAGGGCGTTGAGCCGGATATGCATAAAGAAGATTTGGTGTTTGAGAATGTGAAGCTTACGCAGCGTTCTTACAAATAATCGATCGAATAATTATAAATCATAAATCTGTAAGATTATGGCTGATAAGATTCTAAAAAAACTCAAAATAAAAGTTTGGCGTCAAAAGAATGCCAAATCAAAAGGTAAATTCGAAACATATACAATTGAGAATGTTTCAACCGGGTCTTCTTTCCTTGAAATGATGGATATTCTGAATTTCCAGCTTATTGAAGAAGGAATTGATCCAATCGCTTTCGACCACGATTGCCGCGAAGGTATCTGCGGTACTTGTAGTCTGTATATTAATGGCCGCCCACACGGACCAGACACAGAGGTTACTACCTGCCAGTTGCATATGCGTAAGTTCAAAGATGGCGAAACCATTACTATTGAACCTTGGCGTGCACGTGCATTCCCGGTAATTAAAGACCTTGTTGTTGACCGTACAGCTTTCGAGAAAATTCTTCAGGCTGGTGGTTTCGTATCGGTAAATACCGGAGGTGTTCCTGATGCAAACGCTATTCCAGTTGCTAAAGATGATGCAGAAGAATCTATGGATGCAGCAGCATGTATTGGTTGTGGTGCTTGTGTAGCAGCGTGTAAAAACGCATCGGCTATGTTATTTGTTTCAGCAAAAGTTTCGCACCTGGCAAAATTGCCTCAGGGTAAAGTTGAAGCTGCCAGCCGTGCCAAAAGTATGGTGGCAAAAATGGATGAACTTGGTTTTGGTGGATGTACCAATACTCAGGCTTGCGAAGCTGAGTGTCCAAAAAGCATCTCTATCACCAACATTGCCCGCTTGAACCGCGAGTACTTGTGCGCAAAAGTTAGCGAATAAGAAAATTCACGCTATATATCTGAAAAGCCTTCTCAGTTTCTGGGGAGGCTTTCTTTTTTTAATCGCCTCATCCTGAAATTACGTTATACAATAAGTAACGTAATGAAAGAAAAGATTCCCTTTTAGCCTTGTTTCCTGATATAGAAATTTTTATATCTTCGCGGCGTATTAACCACGTGTTCTTGATAACCACGTTAAAAACAAGAGAAATGAAGAATAAAGTATCCGTTCTGTTTATGCTTGCAGGTATTCTTTTCGCCACCTGCTTATTGATTTCCAACATTCTTGCTTCAAAAATTATGATGATCGGCCCGTGGTCAGCACCGGCCGGAGTATTGATCTTTCCACTGGCATACATCATTAACGATGTGCTGGTTGAAGTGTGGGGTTATCAGAAAACCCGCCTGATTATTTGGGCAGGATTTGGAGTAAATGTACTTGCCGTATTGTTCTTTACCCTTGCAATTACTGTAAATGCTGCTCCTTTCTGGGAAAACCAGGATGCCTTTGCAACCGTTTTGGGCAGTACACCGAGAATCGTAGCTGCCAGTATGCTGGCCTACCTAATGGGGTCTTTTCTGAATGCCTATGTAATGAGCAAGTTTAAAGTGCTTACCAAAGGAAAAGGTTTTTCCATTCGTGCAGTTGTGTCAACACTTGTTGGAGAAGGTGCTGATTCGGCCATTTTTATTACCATCGCTTTTGCCGGGATGTTTCCTGTAAATGCGCTGCTTACCATGATCATTACCCAGGCCATCATCAAAACCGTGTACGAAATTGCCGTGCTTCCGCTAACAATTTGGGTTGTTGGTAAAGTAAAAAAACTGGAAGGTATCGATACTTACGATTACCAGATATCGTACAATCCTTTTAAGTTGAAGTTTGAAGGACTTAAGAACTGATTTACGAATGCGAGAATGCAGAAATGCAAGAATGCTTTAATAAATTTTAGGTAAAAATGACATCAACAGATGACATAGATAAGAAAAAAGCGCTGGTGGTTTTTTCGGGCGGACAGGATTCTACTACTTGCTTGTTCTGGGCAAAACAAGAATTCGACGAAGTATTTGCCATTGCGTTTAACTACGGGCAGCGCCATGCCATAGAGCTGGAATCGGCAAAAACAATTGCAGAAACGGCCGGAGTGCCTTTGCAGGTTTTTCATATGGATCTGATCTCACAACTAAGCCAGAATTCATTAACGCACCACAGCATGCAGGTTGACCGCCATAAACCTGAAGACACACCACCCAACACACTGGTGGAAGGCCGGAATATGTTGTTTTTAACTTACGCCGCCATTTTTGCAAAAGTGCATAATATACATAATCTTGTAACGGGTGTAGGACAGGCCGATTTTAGTGGTTACCCTGATTGCAGGAATGATTTTATCGTTTCGCTGAATGATACACTGAATCTGTCGATGGATTATCCGTATCAGATTCATACGCCATTGATGTGGAAGAACAAGAGCGAGATCTGGCAACTGGCTGATGAACTGGGCATTCTTGAACTGGTACAGAACGAAACCGTTACCTGCTACAATGGCATTAAAGGAAAAGGTTGTGGAGAATGTCCGGCTTGTGAACTGCGGAATAAAGGTCTGAAGTTATATTTGGAAAAGAAAGTGAATGAGTAATTGAGTGAATTAGGAAAAGGAATAAACAACAGAATAATGAGCGAATTAAAACACCTGGGAAACGAGACGAATTACGATTTTAACTATCGTCCTGATGTATTGGAGTCGTTTGATAATAAGCACCCCGAAAATGACTATTGGGTTAAATTCAACTGCCCCGAGTTTACCAGTCTGTGCCCCATTACCGGGCAGCCCGATTTTGCAACTATCTACCTCAGTTACATCCCTGATGAAAAGCTGGTGGAAAGCAAAAGTTTGAAGCTCTATTTGTTTAGTTTCCGCAACCACGGTGCTTTTCATGAGGATTGTATCAATATCATGATGAAAGATTTGATCGCTTTGATGAATCCAAAATACATTGAGGTGTGGGGAAAATTTCTACCGCGCGGCGGCCTTAGCATCGATCCGTTTTCAAATTACGGAAAACCGGGGACTAAATACGAAGATATGGCGTGGCATCGTATGCAAAATCATGATTTGAATCCGGAGACGATTGATAACCGGTAGGAAAACCACGAAGCCACAAAGTCACTAAGTCTTTTACCCCCAAAATCCCCTGAAGGGGACTTTAAAACTTGAATGATGAATATAGATTAACGAATTACGAATATAGATCGTTCTGAAAGCCCGAACTAGTTCCGTTAAATGTACTTCGACATTCGTAATTCGTTAATCGTCATTCCGAATTAGATTCCCAGTTTAGCAATCTCATCAAGCCACTTTTCTTTTTCCTCATTAGGCAGAAAACTGGCTTTAAACGAATTGGCTGCCAGTGTTACAATATCTTCGTTTGAAAGATTAAGCGCCTCATTAACCGCATGGAAATTGGCGTTCATGTACCCACCAAAATAGGCAGGATCGTCGGAATTTACTGTTGCCACAATGTTATGATCCAGAAGCTTTTTTAATGGATGATCAACCATATCATTCACCACTTTAAGCTTTAGGTTCGACAGCGGACAAACCGTTAATGGCATTTCAATACGGGCCAGTTCATCCAGTAATACTGCATCATCGATCGAACGTACTCCATGATCGATACGGGCAACCTTTAGCATTTCAATGGCATCCCAAACGTTTTGTGCAGGTCCTTCTTCTCCGGCATGTGCCACGGTTAGGAAACCTTCGGCACGTACCATTCCAAACACCTTTTTAAACTTGGCAGGCGGATGACCTTTTTCGCTGGAATCGAGTCCGAAAGCAGAAAATAATTCTCCAAATCGCAACGATTCTTTAAAGGTCTTTATGGCGTCCTCCTCACTCAGGTGACGCAAAAAATTAGGAATAAGCCGGTAAGTAATGCCCCATTCATTTCGGGCGTCGATACAGGCCTGTTGAATACCATTAATCACATTCTCATACGGAACGCCACGCTGTGTATGTGTTTGCGGATCGAAAAAGATCTCGGTGTGTGCCACTTTTTCTTCGTGGCACTTTTTCAAGTAGGCTAAGGTAAGGTCGTAAAAATCCTGCTCGTAAAGCAACACGTAGGCTCCGGCATAATATAAATCAAGAAATTCCTGTAAGTTGTTGAATTGATAGGCCGCACGCAAATCATCAACTGATTTATATTTCAACCGAATATCATTTCGTTCGGCAATGGTAAACATCAATTCCGGCTCAAAAGTACCCTCAATATGTACATGTAATTCAGCTTTGGGAAGCGTATTTATTAACTCAATTTGTTTTCTGGATGTCATTGTCTTCTTCTTTCGTTCAAATATACGGATACCACACCTTATTAAGCAAATTGAAAATTCTTGGAAATGAAAAAAGCAGACCCAAAATGAGCCTGCTTTCTATAATATCTGGTAGTTGTCTTTCTATACTTTTGGTAATTCCCAAGGTGCACGGTAGGTCGGTACCAATAGTTCGTTAGCCGCATCGTTACCGATGAACTTGCTGTTATCAGCATCCCAGTACAAGCGCTGACCGGTTTTTAAAGCCATATTACCCAAGTGAGCCACACGAGCAGTATTAGCTGCAATACCAACATGACAGTTCGTATTCTGATCGCCTTTTTTAATACAATCGATAAAGTTAGCCGTGTGGTTGTTCAATCCCTGGCCATCTCCTTTTTTCAATTCAACGCGCTCCATTCTTGGGTTTCTGCCACCTTCCGGAATAACTTCCCAGCCGTTACGATCAACCACTAAAGTTCCGTTTTCACCAACAAAACCTACACCGTGGCTGCGGCCATAGTAACCACCATCAATTCCCAGACCGTGATCCCAAAGTAGAGTATAATCGTCGAATTCGTATAAAGCCTGCATGCTGTCAGGAGTTTCGCAAGCATCATCAGGATAGCCAAATTTACCACCCATTGCCATAATCGATTTAGGCGCTTTGGCTTTCATTCCATATAAACCGTAGTCGATGATGTGCACACCCCAGTCGGTCATTAAACCTCCGGCATAATCCCAGAACCAGCGGAAATTAAAGTGAAAACGGTTCGGGTTAAACGGACGTGCTTTTGCGGGTCCTAACCACATGTCGTAATCTACACCTTCAGGAACAGGTCCGTCGGGCATTACCGGAATCGATTTCATCCAACCCTGGTACGACCAGCAACGTACGGTACGAATTTTACCCAACGCTCCGGTATAAACAAAATCAACCGCATCTTTCCAGTGCTTGTCGCTACGTTGCCACTGCCCTACCTGGGCAATTGTTCCATAGCGTTTCCACGCACGTTCCATGATGTTAATCTCTTCGATGTAATTTGCCAGCGGTTTTTCACAGAAAATATGTTTTCCTTCCTGTGCTGCGTAAACAAACGGCAAGCAGTGCCAGTGGTCTGGCGTACCGATAATGATCACATCAATACCGGGCTCTTCCAGCAATTTTCTGAAATCTTTAAATCCTTTTGGTTTGGTTCCCTGAATTTTTTCGGTGTCGGCAATACGTTGATTCAGAATCTTGTCATCCACGTCGCAAATGGCTGCGCACTCTGTATTTTTTTGTTTTAAGAAAGCCTGAAGATCGGTAAAACCCTGACCTTTTGCTCCTATCAAACCACAAACTAATTTTTCGTTTGCTCCCGAGCACGATTCCATCGCTAAAGGCATACTTGACGCAATCCCCACGCCCGCTGTTGCCATTGCCGATGTTTTAATAAAGTCTCTTCTATTAGTCATTTTAATATTTAGTTGGTATTAGAAAATAAATCTTAATTCATTGTTGTAAGCTCAAGAAGATCTTCTTTCGCGAAACCGACCTCAAATTTGTAGAATAATTTTAAGTTATCCATTTTTAACGTCGACTTTTTGTCTTATTACTCCCACTTATTAACGTATTCTGCAACACAGTTCGTATTGCAGAAAATTACTCAAACTCCATTTTATCTTTCTTGCGATAGACTGTTCCTTTAAAATGAGCAATGTGTTCATTTGCTTCGTTTTTAATCTCAACCAGGTAAGTTCCCAGTTTTCCGTTCAGCGAAATCTCCTTTGCTTCAGCTGTTAATGTTCCTGTTGATGTAGCTTTAAAAAACGAGATTTCAGCATCAATCGCCAATGCCACCCTTCCATGCGAATTAGATGCCACGGCAAAAGTAAAATCAGCCAAAGTAAACAAAGCTCCACCATGCACAATTCCGACTGAATTATAATGACTTGGTTTAATTTCCATGCTCGATTTTGCATAACCGGGCTTCGCTTCCACTAACTTTATCCCATTTTTGGCGGCAAACACATCCTTCTCAAATGTTTTGTGGTATTTTGAATCGGTCATTCTGTTTTCTGAATTATATCTTCGCAAAAGAACGAAAAATATTAAGCCGAAAACTTCTTTGCTTCCGGCTTACAGTTTTTTTAATTTTGCATAGCATCGTCAAACGCCACATCCGACGGCGCAAAATCCACCTTTTTAACAAACTCGCACGACTCTGCTGCCCCGGCTTCACGATCCATACCACTATCTTCCCATTCTACCGAAAGTGGCCCGTTATAACCGATATCGTTTAGTGCGCGAATAATGTTCTCGAATTGTATTTTTCCTCGTCCCATACTGCGGAAATTCCAGTAACGACGGTTATCACCAAATTCCATGTGGCCGCCAAACACACCAACTCCGGTTGGTACATCGCTCCAGTAAACATCTTTCATGTGCACATGGAAAATACGATCAGCAAATTCGTAGATAAAACGCACATAATCCACGTGCTGGTAGCCCAAATGGCTCGGATCGTAGTTGTAACCAAAAGCAGGATGGTAATCCAATGCTTTTAACGCCAGATGTGCCGTGTGAATATCAAACGCAATTTCGGAAGGATGTGCTTCCAATGCATATTTTACACCAAGACTTTGGTACTCATCGAGAATTGGTTTCCAACGCCGTGCAAATTCGGCATAACCTTCTTCAATCATTTCGGGTGTTACCGGTGGAAAAGAGTACAACATATGCCAGATTGGGCTTCCGGTAAACCCAACCACAGTATCTACTCCCAAACGTTTGGCAACTTCCGCCGTTTTTACCATTTCTTCTGCTGCCCGCTGCCGCACACCTTCCGGGTCGCCATCGCCCCAAATATGCGGGCTGGCAATGTTTTTATGTCGCTGATCGATAGGATCGCAAACGCACTGACTATCCAAATGTGTTGAGATTGTATACAACTTAAGGTCGTATTTATCAAGTAATTCTCTTCTGCTATCACAGTATGCCTGGTCGGCTTTCGGCACATTAATGTGATCGCCCCAGGTGCAAAGTTCCAAACCATCGTAGCCAAATTGTTTTGCTTTCTGACACATGATTTCAATGGGAAGATCGGCCCATTGTGCGGTATAAAGTGTTACTGGTCTTGCCATTATTGCTATTGTTTTAGTTCTGATTTATAAATATTTATTGAGTAGCTGACTTCGAGTCACCTGCGCAATTAATCGAGCGTTTCACCAAATTTTACCCATTTCACATCGTCGTTGTAACCGGCGCTCACTACTGTATCAATGAATTGCATACCACGAATACCATCTTCCACTCCCGGGAAATCGAGCATTTCCGGAGTTGGTTGTTCGCCGTTGGCTTTGGCACGAACGGTAAGTGAAAAATTACGGTAGATATTGGCAAAAGCTTCCAGGTAACCTTCCGGGTGTCCGCCCGGAGTTCGCGTATTGTGTAAAGCTCCCGGAGCATCGAGGTTGGTACCGGTTCGTAAGATCTGTGCCGGTTGATCGGTCCATTTCAATATTAACGAATTGGGTTCGTGCTGGTTCCATTCCAGACCTCCCTTCTCGCCGTAAACACGAATCTTGATTGCATTTTCTTCGCCAGCTGCAATCTGACTGGCCATTAAAACGCCTTTTGCTCCGTTATCGAAACGCAACAAAGCAACACCGTCATCATCAAGCAAGCGATTGGGAACAAAAACATTGAGCTCTGCACAAAGTTCTGTAACCTTCAATCCTGTTATATATTCAGCCAACTGGTGTGCGTGTGTTCCAATGTCACCCATACAACCGGCTTTCCCCGATCGTTTGGGATCTGTTCTCCAGGAAGCTTGTGCATTGCCAGCATCTTCTACTTTTGATGAAAGCCAACCTTGTGGATATTCAACTAATATTTTTCTGATTTGCCCAAAACGTCCTTCGGCAACCATATGCTTTGCCTGTTTTACTGCCGGGTAGCCCGAATAGGTATGTGTTAGCGCAAAAGTTAAACCCGTTTCTTCTAATTTAGCCTTTAGCTTCAGTGCTTCTTCAAGTGTAAAAGTTATTGGTTTATCCAGCACTACATTAAATCCGTTATCGAGTGCCATCATTGCCGGCGCAAAATGAACAAAATTTGGTGTTACTATCGACACAAAATCCATTCGTTCTCCTTCCGGAAGCTGCGCCTCCTTTTCAAACATTTCCTGGTAAGTTTCATAAACTCTATCGTCTGGTAGATAATATAATTTCCCGGAGGCTTTTGAAATTTCAGGATTTACACTAAAGCAGCCACAAACCAGTTCAATTTGGTTATCCATAAAAGCGGCTAATCGGTGAATTGCTCCAATAAATGCATCGGTGCCTCCACCAACCATGCCCATACGAAGTTTTCGATTCATCATGATATATTCGATTTTGTTGATTTAGTTACAGGTTGCTAAAATTAGCAACTCTTTTTCACGAAAACAACAAAATCCGACAAAGAGTTCTGATGTGTTCTATTCTGCTGTCGGCTACAAATTTTATTAAGAATCAATTACCTGAAATATTAAAACTCAACTATAATTCCGATGGTTGGCAAAACAGTTCCCGACTTGCTTTCAATTTCATTCAGCACATAACGCGTTCCGTTGTCGGTTGTAAGATAATTCCCGTTGGCATCTTCGGCACGTACGATTATATCGTTTTCCTGTGCCTGGAAATTGTAAAGGTTCTGAATGTCGATGTAGAATTTGGCTGTGAGTTTATCGAAATAATACGATTTGTCGACACGAATATCGAGCTGATGAAAAGGATCAAAACGTTTAGCGTTTAACTGGCTATAGTCGTAATAAGGCCCACCTTGTAAATTCCAGGCTTCCACCAGCGACGATTTTTCCAAATCCCACGGAGTGTATGGCAAACCACCAACAAACCGCCAGCGTGCACCAACGCGCCAGTTGCGTTTTAAGTCTTTTGTAGTTGTTAGTGTTATCAGATGTTTCGAATCCCAACTCGATGGAATATAAACATCTTCTCCATCTTTAAACTCACTGCGTACCAAAGTGTACGACAAGTTAAAATTAAATCCGTCAGTCGCATTAATACGTGCCTGAAACTCGGCTCCGTAGGCTCTGCCCTCGGAAGTTGAGGTTACCTCTTCGTCGCCAACAACACCATAATCCGCTCCCAAATTAGCCAAGCTGATCTGATCCTTCACCGAAAACGGATATTGGGAATAACCTTTCCAAAATGCCTCGGCTGATAACTGAACTGTTGATCGCGGACGGTATTCCAATCCACCAATGATATGATCTACCGCAATGTATTTCAGGTTGTTGGTTTTATTTACCAAAACATCGTTCTCCTTATAACCCAGCGAAGTGTAAGCCGGCAACTGGTAGTAGCGACCAGTGTTAAAATTCAGGCTCCATTTATCAGTTAACGAATACGATGCTGAAAAACGTGGCGAAAACTGATCCAACAAATTCTTCATGCTTGACGAGTAATTATTTGCATCGGCACGCACACCCAGCGACAAAGCCAAACGTTCGTTAAAAACCGATTTACTCAACTGTGCAAACAGCCCGTATTTTACCAGGTTAAGATCGGTGTTATAGCTAACATCAACCGGCTGTTCTTCGTAAAAACGGCGGAACTGCGAACTGTTTTTGTAGCTTACAAAATCAAGGTTAGCACCAAAATTTAACTTAAAACCATCCATGCGCGAGGTGTTCTCAAAACGAAACTTGTTCTCTGCCTCCTCCGAATCATAGTCCAGAATTTTATTCTCCTCCGAACTTTCATCGTTATCCAAATATTTATAGGCATTATTGTTTAAATGACTGCGACTTACCACAAAAGTCTGGTAGCTGTTGTCGCGGTAATGTTTGTAAACCGCTCCCACCGTGTACGACCATTGTTTGTTCACCGGAATTTCGCTGAGAATGTATTTCTGCTCATCGTCCGGATCTTCAATATCTTCATTCAACTCAAACAAATCGTTGGCTCCCAAACCGATCAGGGTCAACTCATTCTTTTTATCGAAACGGGTGCGCACTTTAAACTGCATGTCAGTAAACGTGGGTAAAAAAGGCAATTCCAAAGCGCTAAACAAAAACTGCAGATACGACTGACGCACTGAAACAACAAAGTTTGTCTTTTCACCAATCGGGCCATCTAAAGTTGCTGCAACTTCCGATGCTCCAAGTGTTCCATGAAAGTTCAGTTTCTCCTCGTTTCCATCAATTTGGTAAAATTCCATCACGCCACTTAATGCATTTCCACGATTGGCCGGAAAAGCGCCCGAGTAATAATTTACCTCGCGAATAAAATCGGCATTTAAAATACCAACCGGCCCACCGGAAGCTCCCTGTGTAGCAAAATGATTGATAAACGGCACCTCAACACCATCGAGGTAAAAACGACTTTCGGACGGGCCGCCACCACGAATAATTATATCGTTTCGGAAAGCGGGTGTTGACTGCACACCGGGGAATGACTGAATGATTTTTGAAATATCGCGGTTGGCACCGGGGCTTTTTTCAATTTCGCCGATACCAATACTCCTCAGCGAAACCGGGCTTTCAATGGTTTTTCGAAATGGTGAAGCGGTAACTGTAACTTCATCCAGTTCCGACACAGATTTTTCCAACAAAATCTCAATAAAATGAGTGCTCGCATTATTTACCTCCACCTCCGAGGAAATAGCATTTTTATAGCCCACAAAACTGGCCTCAACCCGAATAAAACCGGGCGTCAGGTTTCTAAACTCGAAATGACCTGTCTCGTCTGTTACAGTGCCGTTAGCAGTTCCTGAAACCAGTACATTTACAAAAGGCAACGGTTCGTTGCTTACAGCATCTACAACTTTTCCGGTTACAGCAGCATTCTGTGCAAGCATGGAAAATGGCAATCCGAATAAAAGTAAAAGTAATACGACTTTTCTCATTGATTCTGTTTAATTTTTATGTCAAATTATCAAACAAAACTAAATAATAAAAGTTGAGAAAGGACTATTGTTTTTATAAATTAGCCATCGAAAAAGCAGAAAGTATATGCGAGTTGTCATTCAAAAAGTAAAGGAAGCTTCGGTAACGGTTGAAGGCGAGAAAATATCTGCCATAAAAAATGGTTTATTAATTCTTGTTGGAATTGAAAACGAAGATGCACTGGAAGACATTGATTACCTGGTAAAAAAGTCGACTCAACTTCGAATTTTTAATGACGAGAATGGTGTGATGAATCGCTCAGTTAAAGATGTTGACGGCGACATTATTGTGGTGAGTCAGTTTACGCTACAGGCCAATACAAAAAAAGGTAATCGCCCTTCGTACATTCGGGCTGCTAAACCTGATATTTCCATTCCGCTGTACGAAAAATTTGTAGCTGCGATGGAAAGCGCACTAGGTAAAAAAGTAGGAACAGGAAAATTTGGTGCCATGATGGATGTTGCCTTGATCAACGACGGTCCGGTAACGATTATCATCGACTCGAAACAAAAGGAGTTTTAATTCCCCAACAAAATTAAGGTAATATGAAAAACGAACTTACAATACCCGAAGCCCAAAAACAGGTTGATGAATGGATAAAAAGCATTGGTGTGCGCTATTTTAGCGAATTGACGAACATGGCCGTTCTTACTGAAGAAGTGGGCGAACTGGCACGTATTATGGCCCGGAAATATGGCGACCAGTCGTTTAAAAAATCAGACGAAGAATACAACCTTGCCGATGAAATGGCCGATGTTCTTTGGGTTTTGATTTGTTTGGCCAATCAAACCGGTGTTGACCTGAACGAAGCCTTTCTGAAAAACATGGAGAAAAAAACCAACCGTGATGGCGACCGGCATAAAAACAACGAAAAACTTCAATCCTAAGAATTTTGAAGCCAACTTTTTACAATCCGGCCAAAATTAAACACTCGTTCTGTTAATCCGTCAATTTGCGCAAATATTAAGCAGTTATAAAACATTTACCCCGAGCCGGTTTCATTGACTTTTATCGTATCAGGAATAAAGAAAATTTCTTTATTTTGTTTTTTGAAAAGCAGACAGCAGCTTTTCGGTTTTAAAAAACCAAAACATTAATAGCAAGAAATGGAAAATCTCGATTGGCAAAACATTGGGTTTGGATACCGTGACACAGACTATAACGTTCGTTGCTACTATCGCAACGGCAAGTGGGGAGAATTGGAAATCAGCTCGTCAAACGTCATTAATATTCACATGTCGGCAACGGCATTGCATTACGGACAGGAAGCTTTTGAGGGACTGAAAGCTTTTAAAGGAAAAGATGGAAAAGTCCGCGTCTTCCGAATGGATGAAAATGCCAAACGCATGCAGGATTCTGCCGATGGTATTCTGATGCAGAAACTTCCGGTTGAGAAATTTCAGGAAGCCGTTCGCATGGCTGTAAAAATGAATGAGCGTTTTGTTCCACCTTACGAATCGGGTGCTGCCTTATACATTCGCCCGTTGTTAATTGGTACCGGACCTCAAATTGGTGTTGCTCCTGCCGAAGAATACTTGTTTATGGTATTTGTTATGCCTGTTGGACCGTATTTCCCGGAAGGATTTAAACCTACCAACCTGGTTATTTACCGCGAATTCGACCGCGCGGCTCCGCAAGGAACCGGAAAATATAAAGTTGGCGGTAACTACGCAGCCAGCATGTACGAAGGCAAAAAAGCCAAGAAAAACGGTTTTTCGGCAGTACTTTATCTCGATAGTAAAGAGAAAAAATACATCGACGAATGTGGGCCGGCCAACTTTTTCGGCATAAAAAACAACACCTACATTACACCGGAATCGGATTCAATTCTCCCATCGATCACCAATAAAAGCCTTATTGTTTTGGCCGAAGAAATGGGATTGAACGTTGAGCGCCGCAAAGTTCCATACGAAGAACTGGCCGAGTTTGATGAAGTAGGTGCCTGCGGAACTGCTGCTGTAATTTCGCCAATTAAAGGTATTTACGATAACGACAATGACAAGTGGTTTAAGTATGGCAACCAGGAAGAAGCCGGCCAGTGGTCAACAAAACTGTACAACAAACTACGCGCTATTCAATATGGCGACGAGCCCGACACACATGGTTGGGTGGAAATAATTGAGTAAAACATAATCTACTATAAATAAAAAGCTTCGAAAAAATTCGGAGCTTTTTTTATTTCTACTGTAACTATCCCGTAACTTGTCCGTCGTATGTTACGAACGAGGTTCAGAAACAAATGACAATTACCGAATATAACCTTGCAGTTGACAATTACTCAGATCGTCTGTACCGTTTTGTACTAAAAAGTATAAAAGATGTGCATATGGCTGAAGATATTGTGCAGGATAGTTTCGAGAAATTGTGGAAGAATTATGATAATGTGGATGGCGCGAAAGTAAAATCGTATCTTTTTACTACTGCCTACCACACGATGATCGACCGCATACGCAAGGAAAAACGTTCGGCACTTACTGAGGATTTAAGCTTGCCGGAAGAAGGACACGAAAGCAATTATTCCGACTTAAGCGAAATTCTGAATGAGGCCATAAACAAACTACCGGAAATACAACGAATGGTGGTGTTATTGCGCGATTACGAGGGATACAACTACAAGGAAATTGGCGAGCTGACCAATTTGAGCGAGTCGCAGGTAAAGGTTTATATTTATCGGGCAAGGTTGTTTCTGAAGAAATATATTGGCAGTATTGAGGCTGTGGCATAGAAAGAGGGGCGGAAAATGAAAGAGATTAACAGAACAAATTACGAAGCATATTTTATCGATTACCTGGAGGGCAACCTCGATGAAGGAATGATCGATAGCTTTATTGCGTTTCTGAAAGACAACCCCGACCTGAAACAGGAGCTGGAACTTTACGAACCTATTTCGCTGAAGCCCGAAAAGGCGGCGTTCAGCAAAAAAACAGAGCTTTATAAAAGCGATTTCGATAATGAAGAAGCATTTGATAATGCTGCAATAGCATTGATCGAAAACGACTTAAGTGAGGATGACAAACAAAAGTTTGAAACCTACCTGGCCAATCATCCTGAAAAGGAAAAACAGGCAGCAGCTTTCCAAAAAACAATTTTGAAAGCTGATGAAAGCATTGTTTTTGCGGCTAAGAAAAAGCTATACAAAAAAGCACCGGGCAAAACTATTCTGCTCTGGACAAGCCGAGTGGCAGCTGTTTTAATTCTTGGCTTTGTTGTTTTTAATCTTGTAAACCGAAACAACGCCGTTCAAGAAAACTTATCTCAACAAATTGCAGAAGTAGAAAAGGCACCTCAACAAACAATTGAAGAAACTCCGGTAATCGTTCCGGATAATGATATAAAAACTGAAGTTGCCAAAAAGATCGAAATGGAAGAACCTACTCGGATAGAAAAAATCAGTCCTAAAAAGCCGGTCGTTAAAGACATCATTGAGGAAAATACTACGACGGAGGCTCCTGAAGCATTGCTGGCCATGCGTGAGACAATTGTTGTTCCTGAGGAACTGAATTCTATCACCGCGTCAATCGATGTCGAACAGCCAGTGGCAACACTTGCCACCATGTATATTATCTACCCTGCCGAAACTTACGATGATGAAATGCTTTTGGCCGATCGTGTGAAAGATAAACTCAATTTGCGCAAGATCTCAAAAGCCGGTCTCGACCTGATTGCAAATATTTCCGACGACCGCTTTGAATACGAAACCAACAACGAAGGCAAAGTAGTGAATTACACCTACGAATCGCGTTTGCTGGCGTTTTCCATTCCTGGAAAAGGCGAAACAAGTGAATAAATTTTTACCTTCCCTGTAACTTTTAAAACAACCAGTCCGTCACAGCATCAGAAACATTTAAACGAAGAAAGATGAAACAATTATTGACACTAATTTTATGTTGCGCACTAACCACAAATCTATTCGCGCAAACCGATACCACCGAGGTTAAAGTATTAAAAAAGAACGTTGTTACAGTTATTGAAGACAACGACAAAGTGCAGGTAGCTGTTGGCGATGGCGTTGAAGTAATTACCGATGACTGGGGCGACACCACTCACGTTCGTGTTGGCCGACGCACATTTAAAGTTATTGAAGGACACAACGGAACCTATGTAAAGGTTGAGAAAGATGTAAACCGCCAAAAATGGTCGGGACGTTTTAATCCTCATTGGGCTGGTCTAGAGGTTGGTGTAAACATTATGACCCAAACAGATTACTCTATCTACAATGGTGAATTTGACGATTACGGCGATTTCCTTGACCTTAATCCCGGAAAATCATTAACATGGAACCTTAATATTCTGGAGTATGCTTTTACCAACGAACGTAAAACCTTTGGTGTGGTTACCGGACTTGGCTTTAGTTTTAACGACTATGCTTTTAACGATCCGGTTACTATTGAAAAAAGAGATGGTTACGGAACAATAATTCCCGTTTATTTGCCAAATGACAGTGAAGGAAGGGGAATTAAAAAATCGAAATTACACGTAAATTATATCACCGCTCCTTTAATGCTCGAAGTAAAAACACCTCTTCGAATGGGTAGCTCGCGCATGTACCTTGCAGGTGGAGTTATTGGTAGCCTTTACCTTGGATCGCACACCAAATACAAATATTACAAAGGAGGCAAAGAGAAATCGAAAAGCGGAAATCATATTAATCAATGGAAATATGAATTAACCGGTAGAATTGGATTTGGTGATTTCTGTATTTTTGCCAATTATAGTATGACATCATTGTTCAAAGATGCAAAGGGACCTGAAGCTTACCCGTTGATGATTGGCATCTCGTTCCCGAATATTTAAGATTATATAAAAAATACAAATACTTCCCCGGTAAATTTTGCCGGGGATTTTTTTGCATTAAGAATTGGTTCTCTTACTTTTAATTCGTGGAAACCATACGATTAATACCGCTTTTGGGCTGTTTACTTTTCTGTTTGCAAATTGGAATACATGCTTATGTTTTGCAACGAAAAGGAACACGGCTATCTGCCAAAAAAGACCAGAGTTCAAAAGTGTTTTCCACCGTTTTTCTCATAAGTTTCTTCCTGGTGTTTTTAAACGAACTGGTTTATAAGGCTGGTCTCATTCATTTTTCGATTCTTCCTGATACGCTCCAATCCTTACTTACAGGAAAGATTACTCTTACGATTAGTGGAATAGTACTTATCTTACTGGCAAACCTTTTAATGTTGCTCACTTTGCGCGCACTTAAACAATCACTGCGTTTTGGATTAAACAAGAAGAATCTGGGCAAACTGGTAACTTCCGGAATTTATGTGTGGTCGCGCAATCCTTTTTTCCTGGCTATTGACTGTTTGTTTGTAGGTATTACGCTGGTGTTCCCCACTCCGTTCTTTATCGGAATTAGTGTATTAACCTTGGTATCTATTCACCTTTTTATTTTGAAAGAAGAACGTTTTATGCATGAAAATTACGGGGACGATTACAAAAGTTACGCAAAAAATGTGAGACGCTATTTCTGATTAGCGAACTGATGAAAAGGCACCACATGAACAGTTTTATCGTCGCGAATAAATGTATCTGTTTGGTTTAAGGTTACCAAAGTTCCCTCTTTGAAATCGAAAAAATCCATAGCTTCCAGCAAACCATTCAATTCTTGCTCCAGATAATCTTGTTCTAATGAAGCACACACCTGCACAGCAACTTTCGCCTGATCTTTCCCAAATCCGAGAAAGTCGCAATACCCGTCTTCCGAGAAATAGTAAAGCTCAGTGAATTTCGATTGCAAATACAGAAAAACCAGGTTTTCAAGTAGCTGATCAATTTTCTCTGAGATATTAAAAGTTGCAGCACTTACAAAACCCGTATCAGCCACATACACCTTTCGCGGATTTATCATCTGTTTCCTCAGTGAGTAGCTGAATTTTGGAACATAGTACATCAAAAAACCGGCCTCCAGAAAATTCAGATAGTCGACAGCCGTGGTAGTGGTTTTTATACCCAATGTATTCTTTAGCTGATTGCCAGTAATCATTTCTCCAACGTGGCGCAGTAAATGCAAACTAAGCCTTTTAAACGCCCTTAAATCGCGAATTCCGTTGGTTAATCCAATTTCGCGAACCACGATATCGTCAAATAACTGACCTAAAAATTCGTCACGGTTGGTTTCAGGCACAAAAAAACCGCCCTTTCGCATGTAATCCATTACTGAATTTTCATCCTGCTCCAACGAATGATACGAACAGAATTCGTCGTACGACAGCGGTGTAATTACTTTACTGATGTACCTCCCTGTTAAAATCCTTCCCTTTTCATTATTCAGTACCCCGGCATTCGAAGTTGTAAAAATTACCCGAAAACCTTTATCCAGTTTCTGGCGGACGTAATCCTGCCAGCCTTCCATAGCTGTTATTCCGTCGAGCAGTAATATTTTACTTTCAGTTGATGCAATGATTTCATCCAGCTTAAAAAAATCGTTCTGATCAAAACCATAAAAGCCCGGATGCCTGAAATTAACGTAAAAAGCAGCATCGGAGTACTTGTTTTTTAACTGATACAGCACCGATTTTTTCCCGGTTCGTTTTAAACCTGTTATTATAATTAATTCACTTTCTTCATTCATTATCTCACTAACTAACTCTCTATCGATATAGGAACTAATTTGGTCATAAGGAATTTTTTGCGAATCAATTAATATTTTTAAGTCTGATTTTAAAATCATTACACTATATTTATTACAAATATACGTCTTTTAGGTTTATTATTATATATTCTTATCTATTTGTAATATACACTATAAATATTTCTCATAAATATACGATAAAAGTATTTAGTAGTTTAACGAAATGCTGATTCCGTATTCCTAAATAGAAGCATGTCTGTTTTTTGAAGAAATGAAGTAAAAATCGCCATAAATAAGGACCTAAAAAGGAAAAATAAAGCCAGCCAAATCCACAAGTCCGCCGCGAATTGATTTCAATGCAAGTACCATTTTATATTTCAAAAAATAGGGATAAAAGCCAACCGGCTTCTATCCCTATTTCCTGAATGAATATTATAATTTCTATAACTCAAACACTTTTTCTCCGGCGCTCCAGGTACTTATTATTTTGGTGTTTAATACTTCTTTTGGTTCTGCTTTCATTAAATCGGTATCCAGTACCACAAAGTCGGCCCACATTCCCGGACTTAACACTCCTTTTTCATCTTCTTCGAACGATGATTTGGCAGCCCAGCTTGTCATGGCACGCAACGTTTGTTCGCGTGTTAATCCTTCATCTTTGTGCCAGCCACCTTCGGGCCAACCTTTATGATCGATGCGAAATATAGCCGAATAAAAAGTATACAGCGGATAAATATTTTCTACCGGGAAATCGGTTCCGGCAGGCACCCACCCCAATTGTTGCAACAAGGTTTGGTACGCATAAGCACCTTTTATACGCTCCGGTCCCAACCGATCTTCGGCCCACGGCATATCGCTAGTGCAGTGTGTTGGCTGAATGGAAGGAATAATAGAGAATTCAGCAAACTTTTTAAAATCATCCGGATTTATAATCTGCGAATGTTCGATTCGCCAGCGTCGGTCGTTTTTACCTTTCAGAAACTTGCCGTAAGTATTCAGCATTAAACGGTTACCACCGTCGCCAATGGCATGTGTTGCAACCGCAAAATTATTGTCGTAAGCCAATTGGCAGATCATATCGTAATAATCCTGCGTTTCAATCTGCAGACCGCTGTTTCCTTCGTCATCCGAATAATCGGCCATTAGCAGCGCACCTCTTGATCCCAGTGCACCATCGGCATATATTTTTATGGTATTCACCAGTAATCGATCTGTTTTGTAGGCTTCTCCCTTTTTCACAAAATAATCGAAATTCTCCTGCGTAGGATTCAACATAGCATTCACCCGCATTTTTAGGTTACCGGCTTCCTGCATTTCATCCATCAGTAAAATAGTTGTTTTATCCAGCCCGCAATCGGTAACCGATGTCAGTCCGGCAGCAAAACAGTTTTTCTGTGCTTCCAGCAAACCTTTTGTCTGTTGCTCAGGTGTAATTTCCGGAATTAATTTGCTTATAAATCCCATTGCGTTGTCGATCAGAACTCCAGTAGGTTTGCCATTTTTCAGCAGCACTTCACCACCCTGAACTTTTGTATCAGCATCGATTTCTGCCAACTCCAAAGCTTTTGAGTTGCACCATCCGGCATGTCCGTCAACGCGAATAAGGTACACCGGAGTATCAGGGAATAACTCATCCAGTTTTGATTTGTCAGGAAAACGGGTGTCTTCCCAGTCATTCTGATCCCAGCTACGGCCCAATATCCATTCGCCACCAAATTTATCGTGGTGTTCTTTTAACAGTTCGTAAATCTCTTCCGGACTTTTTGTTCCGCGTAAATCGGCATACTGCATCAAATTCACAGCATAACCGTTAAAATGACAATGCGCATCGTTAAATCCCGGATAAATAAATTGTCCTTTTGCATCGACAATATTATCCGATTCGTATTTGTCTCGGATTTCTTGTGAAGAACCTACGGCAACAATTTTCCCTTTGTTAACCGCAAACGACTCTGCAACCGAGAATTTATCATCAACTGTATAAACCGAACCTCCCGAAACAATCAGGTCAACTTTTTCTTTTGGTGTACACGATACCATTACAAACAATACAATTAGTGCCTTAAACAATCTCATTCTTTATATGTTAGTTAGCCACAAATGTAGCCTTTTCGGACATATTTTAAAACAGCAAATCCGAAGGTCTTTTCCGACTATATATTATTATATTTGCCCGACTTACAGGAAATAACAACGCAAAAAGATGTTTACAGTCGGCATATTTACAACGCATTTCCCCTACCTGGTGTTTATTGCTTGTTATGCCTGGTTTTTGCTTTTTGGTGTTGAGCAGGCCCACGAGGGAAAAATTCAAATAGCCGAGAAATCGATTCAGATCGAGTACCATGTAAACCATGCAAAAGCTAACGCTGATAGGTCATTGGCATTTTTCGATCAACCTGAAATTGATTTTGAAAGCCACAACAATTGCGATAACCTTTGCAGTAATCAAAAGTGGAAAGTCCATCAATCGCTCCGCTTTTATGCTAACGATATTATTCCCGACTCCCAGTTCTGCCGTCCACCTCCGGCCGTGGCTTAATACTTTATGAATTAGAAATATACCTCCATTTCTCCAATAGGAATGACCCATTTATCTATTCTGTAGAAAGATTAACAAAATTCACCTTATTTTGTTAAGTGGATGAACAACTTAAAAAAATGAAAAAAATCAATTTTCTGCTTGTCTTCATTTTAGTGATTGCAGGCTACGCAAACGCCCAAAATATCAGGGTAATAACCGACACCACCCAGGCGAACGATATTTTAATCGACGAGATTACCGTTAAATCGGCAAAAGAACTTCCGCGAGTAAAGGACGTTCCGGCATCGATTTCGCTTATTTCGGCACGAATGATCGCCAACGACGAAATCACCAGTCTGGCTGATATTTCATCGAAAGTACCCAACTTTTTTATGATGGATTACGGTTCGAAACTACAATCGCCGGTGTTTATCCGCGGTATTGGTTCGCGCCTTGGTTCGCCATCGGTTGGATTGTACGTTGACAATGTGCCGTATTTTGAGAAAACAACTTTTGGTTTCGACTTTTTCGATATCGACCGAATTGAAGTACTACGCGGTCCGCAAGGAACGTTGTACGGACGAAATACTATGGGCGGAATCATCAACGTATTCAGTAAATCGCCGCTTTATTTCGAAGGCACAAACATGAACCTGTCGGCCGGGACACACGGCTATTACAACGTAAATGTTAACCATTACAACAAAATCAGCGATAAAGTTGGCTTTTCGTTGAGTGGAAATTACATGGCTCATGACGGTTATTTTACGAACGAATTTGATGGAGATCCGGCAGATGACCAGTACTCTTTCAGCCTTCGCGGGCGACTGGTTTGGAAGATATCTGACCAACTAACTTTGGAAAATATTGCCACTTACGAAAACAGCGAGCAGTACGGATTTCCGTATGCCGTTTATAATACCGAAACCAACACTGCAGGGAAAATTAATTACAACCAGGCAAGTAGCTATAAACGCGATTTATTCTCGGACGGATTGATTTTTAAATACCGCACCGACGATTTTGAACTGACATCGACAACCAGCTACCAGTATTATGATGGTGTTATGGCGGTTGACCAGGACTTTACAGCCGACTCGGTTTACTTTTTCGAAATTGGCGATAACCAGGATATGTGGTCGCAGGAATTTGTGGCAAAATCGATAGCAAACGAGCGTTACAACTGGTTATTCGGGGCTTATGGTTTTTACCAGACTATGGACCAAAAAACCTTTGGCGACCTGTACCGCTCGAATATGCAACAGGATATCAGAAGTAAGTTCGATATTTCAGGTTTTGCGCTTTTCCACCAATCAACGATAAACAACTTTTTGATTGAAAAACTGACTTTAACTGCCGGAATCCGACTCGATGTTGAGAAAGACAAACTGGATTATTCAATGGCCATGTCAGTTGGTGGAGGACCGTGGAATACATCAATTTCAGAAAATTACGAAGAAACATTCACGGAAATTCTTCCGAAAGTGGCTTTAAAATACGAGTTCAGCAATGAATTCAACACATACGCAACAGTATCGAAAGGATATAAATCGGGTGGATTCAACACCAACTCATCGGTAGATTTGGAAAACCGTTCGTACGATGCCGAGCAAAGCTGGAACTACGAGTGGGGATTTAAATCGTCGTCGGCAAACCACCGTTTGTATTTTGATGCTGCCTTGTTTTACATCGACTGGCAAGACCAGCAAATTGACGTACCGGTTCCGGGAGGCCGCGGAAACATGAAAACCAACGCCGGAGAATCGGTTAGTAAAGGAGTGGAACTGTTTGTGAGAGCACGCCCGGTAGATAACCTGGAAGCAACGATTGGTTATGGTTATACAAAGGCCACCTTCTCGGATTATGTGGTTAGCGACGAACTGAATTACAACGACAATTATATTCCTTACGTACCTCGCTCGACGGTTAATGCCAGCATCAACAAAACCTTTGAGTTCAAGAACAGTTTCCTGGAAAAAATGGTTGCTCATCTTTCTTACCGCGGAGTTGGAAAACACTATTGGGATTTAAACAATACCTTGTACCAGGATTATTATGGTTTGGTTGACGCCAAAGTATCTTTTTTCTCGGGTAAATTTCAGTTTGATATATGGGCGAAGAATATTTTGGATACCTCGTACAATTCCTATTATTTTGAGATTTCATCGCTTCAAAATGCTTATACCCAGCTGGGAAAACCTGCAACAGCGGGCGTAAATTTGAAGGTAAACTTCTAAAATGAGAAATAGCGAAATAAAAAAATATTATACACTACTGAGCCTCTATTTGGCGCAGTCGATCCCGATGAGTTTTTTCTCTACGGTGATCCCCGTGATCATGCGGATGGAAAACTATTCGCTGGAATCCATCGGTTATATCCAATTAATAAAACTGCCGTGGATTCTGAAAATGCTGTGGGCGCCGCTGGTGGATAAAACCAGTAAAAACAAACGGCACTACCGCCGCTGGATCATCATGTCGGAGGCATTTTATGCATTGATAATTATGAGCATCGGGTACTTAAACCTGCAAACCGATTTTACCACCATTATTATTCTGATGGTAATTGCATTTACGGCATCGGCGACGCAGGATATTGCCACCGATGCTTTCGCCATTCTTATTCTGAATAAAAACGAACGCAGCTTGGGAAACAGCATGCAATCGGCCGGTAGTTTTATCGGAACCATGATGGGAAGTGGAGTTTTACTCATTATCTACCATTATTTTGGTTGGTTATGGTTATTGCGCTCACTTGGGTTGTTTGTGTTGTTTGCGCTCATTCCGGTGTCGCTTTACAACGCACGAAACGGAAAAAAACTCGATCGTTCAACAAAAAATGTGTCGCCACTGGAGTTTATCTACTTTTTCAGGCAGAAAAAAATTGGCGCTCACCTTTTGTTGCTCTTCCTGTTTTATTCAGGAATAATCGGGATTTTAACCATGATAAAACCCTACTTTGTCGACCTGGGTTACGATATTAAAGAAATTGGAATCATCTCCGGGATATTCGGAACAGCGTGTGGTGTAATAATGACCGTGCCTGCAGGATTTCTGCTCCGTAAAAAAGGAATTACCAAGGCGGTGTGGATATTTCCGGTAATAAATGTGCTGGTGGCCACTTTCTTTTTCGGACTAACCCATACTAATCATGCCTTGTGGCTGGTTTATTTGGGTGTAGCGCTGCTTTGGGGAGCTTACGCCATGTCGTCTGTATTTGTGTATACCATGAGCATGCAAGTAGTGCGAAAAGGGCGCGAAGGAACCGATTTTACCATTCAAATTGTAATTACACACCTCAGCAGCCTTGTTATTGCAATAATGAGCGGAAAAGTAGCCGATGCGCTTACCTACCGCGGGCTGTTCGCCATAGAAATCGGGCTCGGAATACTTATTCTTGCCCTGTTGCCGTTTATCTTCAGAAAAAGTTTTTACCTGAAGTATGAACAAGAAACCAATTAAGACTATTTAAATTAGTACTATGAAAGTATCACAGAAGTTAATAGAGAAATACAATACCCCGGTACCGCGATACACGAGTTATCCGCCGGCCAACTTTTTTTCTCCCGAATTTACTCCGGAAGAATACGTTAAAGTGTTGGAACACTCCAATTCAGAGAATCCACAGAATATTTCTATTTATATTCATATCCCGTTTTGCCCGAAGATCTGTTATTTCTGCGGCTGTAACACGCACCTTACGCGCGACAAAAACAAAATGGAAGTTTATGTTGACGCACTGAAGAAAGAGATCCGTATGGTGAAAAAGTTGCTGAGCGACGACCGTAAAGTGTCGCAGGTGCACTGGGGAGGCGGAACACCAAACTCGTTATCAATTGAGTTGGTAGAAGATATTATGAATGTGATTCACGAGCTTTTCGAGTTTATTCCGAACCCGGAAATTGCCATGGAATGTCACCCGGCAATGCTCGACCAGGATTACATCGATCGACTGGTTGCGCTGAAGTTTAACCGCTTTAGCTTGGGAATTCAGGATTTTAATAAAGAGGTCCTGGACAATGTAAACCGCGATCCGTCAATACTTCCCGAGGAAGATTTGGTGGCCATGATCCGCAGTCATGAAGGTACCAGTGTGAATTTCGATTTTATTTACGGACTTCCGTTTCAGGATGAAGAATCATTTGCCTTAACCATTGAGCGCGCCATTAGTCTTTCGCCCGATCGTTTGGTTACGTTCTCGTATGCGCACGTGCCATGGGTGAAAAAAGCACAAAAAATTCTGGATGCACGCGGTTTGCCGTCGGCAACTAAAAAGCTGGCCATGTTCGAGGTTGGTTATCGTTTGTTGACTGAAAACGGCTACGATGCAATTGGTCTCGACCATTTTGCCCGCCCGGATGACGAGTTGAGCATTGCCTTTAAAAACAAAACGCTGCACCGTAATTTCCAGGGTTACTGCACCCGCGAAACTACCGGTCAGGTTTATGCTTTTGGAGCTACCGGAATCAGCCAGTTGGAGAATGCGTACGCACAAAATGCCAAGGATACCAATACTTACGTTGACCAGATCAACAGTGGGAAATTTACCATTGAAAAAGGTTATCAGCTAAATGAAACAGAAAAGATCATTCGCCACGTTATTAACGAGGTAATGTGTAACTACTACATTTCGTGGGAGGAAGCAGCGCAAGTGCTAAAAACAACTACCGACGTTATTAAACAAAGTATTGTTTACGACGAGGCATTCCTTGCCGGTTTTGTTGAAGAAGGACTTTTATCGGTTTCAAAAGACAAACTGCATGTAAGTAAACAAGGACGGTTCTTTGTACGAAACATTGCTGCCAGCCTTGATCCGAACATGCGGAATGCAACCTTAAAATTCTCAAACGCACTATAAAAACCATGCAAAAAAACCAACTAAACATTGCCTTAATTGGGGCAGGACTAACCGGACTTACTACAGCTTATTACCTTAAAAAATTTGGTTTTAAGGTAACGGTTTTTGAAAAAAAAGATCATGCGGGAGGAGTGATTCAAACGCATCGTAAAAATGGTTTTGTTTTCGAATCGGGGCCAAATACCGGCTCGATGGGCCAGGAAGAAGCTGCCGAGCTTTTTGAAGATTTGGCAGATGACTGTACGCTTGAATACGCCAACAAAAGTGCCGAAGCACGCTGGATTTGGATGGGCGGCAAGTGGCACGAAATGGAGATGGGCGGCGTAAAAGCCATCACCACTCCCCTTTTTACCTGGCACGACAAATTCCGGATTTTGGGTGAGCCTTTTCGTAAACCGGGAACCGATCCGAACGAAACAATAGCCCAAATGGTGCGTCGCAGAATGGGAAAAAGTTTTTTAAGAAATGCTATTGATCCTTTCCTGTCAGGCGTTTATGCAGGCGACCCTGAAAAACTGGTAACACGTTTTGCTTTGCCTAAACTTTACTGGCTGGAGCAAAATTACGGCAGTTTTATCGGTGGAAGTATCAAACAAAAAAAAGCCCGCAAAAAGGAACCGCCACGAAAAGCCAATCGACAGGTATTTTCGGTTGAAAACGGACTGGACAACCTGATAAAAGCACTGGTAAAAAATATTGGCGACAAAAATATAAAACTGGGTTGTAAAAATCTGGACATTAAAAATACAGGTAATCAGTATTTTACCATTGATGGAGAATCATTTACACATGTTATTTCAACAGTAGGATCGCATGCTTTGGAAAATCTTCTTCCTTTCTTACCGAAAGAGAAAATGCAGGCCATTGATAAAATGGATTACGCCAAAGTGACACAGGTTGTGCTTGGTTTTAACAAGTGGGAAGGTATTCCTATCAACGCATTTGGCGGACTGGTTCCTTCGGCTGAAAAACGCGATGTGCTGGGTATTCTTTTGCCGGCATCGTTCCTGAAAAACCGGGCGCCGGAAAATGGTGCTTTGCTTTCCGTTTTTATGGGCGGCATAAAAAAGCCGGAAATGTTCGAATATTCCGATGAAAAAATAAAAGAAATTGCCGAGCGCGAAGTACGCGAAATGATGGGCCTCGATAGTTATGAGCCCGATCTTTTGGAGATTTTCCGTTATCCGCATGCCATTCCGCAATACAGTTTCGAAAGCGAAGAAAAAGTACAAGCCATAAGCGATTTGGAAACCGAATTTAAAGGGCTGACATTGGCCGGAAATATGCGCGACGGAATTGGAATGGCGGACCGGATAAAACAAGGAAGAACTATTGCTAACCAATTTGCAACAGATTATTTATGAAGGCGAAAACAGCTGTTTTGTTGATGAACGTTGGTAGTCCTGACAAACCAACCGTTCCGGCGGTTCGAAAATACCTGACCGAGTTTTTAAACGACGAACGTGTGATTGATCTTCCGTACATGCTTCGGAAATTTTTGGTGAACGCGATTATAATTCCGTTCAGGGTTAAAAACTCAACCAAATTATACCAGCAGTTGTGGACGGAAAAAGGTTCGCCATTGATTTATATTTCGGATGAGTTAAAACAAAAACTTCAGGATGAACTAGGCGATGATTACGAAGTTTTTATGGGAATGCGTTACGGAAATCCGGGTTACAAAGCAGCTTTGGCAGACATCAAAAAGAAAGGTTTTGAGAAGCTGATTTTGCTGCCGTTGTTTCCACATCATGCCATGTCAACCACTGAAACATCGCTGGTTGCAGCTCAAAAGGAAATAAAAAAACAGGGAATAAAAGCAGAGGTAATTGAAATTGGTCAATTCTACGAGGATTCAAAATTTATCGATGCATTTGCCGAGCGAATTCAACAATACAAGCTGCAGGATTACGATCACATTATTTTTTCTTACCACGGTTTACCTAACCGGCATCTGGAAAAGTGCCATCCGGGAATTACGGTGGAAAATTGCAGCTGCCAAAATGCAATGCCGGAACACGGAACTTTGTGTTATCGCGCTACAGTTTACGAAACTTCGCGTTTGTTGGCGGCCAAATTAAACCTGCAACCCGAGAATTATTCTGTAGGTTTTCAGTCACGATTGTCGAAAAACTGGTTAACACCATTTACCGATGAACTTTTGGGAGAAAAACTGGCAGAAGGTAAAAAGAAAATACTGATAGCCGCACCGTCGTTTGTTACCGATTGCCTGGAAACAACGCTGGAACTTGGCGTGGAATATGGCGAAGAATTCCTTGAAAAAGGAGGCGAAAAGCTGCAATTGGTTGATAGTTTAAACACCGAAAAAAGCTGGGTAGAAACACTTGCCTACCTGGTTCGCAAAAGCATTTCATAAAATCAGAAAATATGCACAGTTACGAGTGGCATCTATTATACACCTGTGTGGCAACCTTTGTGGTTTGCCTGCCTTTTGGCTACCTGCGCGGAGGTTTTCGAAAACTATCGTTTTGGTGGTTCGTAGCCATTCATGCACCGGTTCCGTTGATTATTTTAATCCGTAAATTTTTCGACATACAACTAAGCTGGAGCCTAGCTCCCTTTCTCTTTGGAAGCTTTTTCCTTGGCCAGTTTGTTGGACGTAAAATCTACGCATTAAAACCCTGGAGACGAAAATAGACCGACCGGTTATTTTACAAAAACGGTTTTCACATTCATAAATTCCTTGATTCCGTGCACCGAAAGTTCGCGGCCAAATCCGCTGGTTTTTATTCCGCCAAATGGTAAACGTGGGTCCGATTTCACGAAATCATTCACAAAACAGGCACCGGCTTCCAATTCAATTTCGGCAATGTGCTCACCCTTTTTCAGGTTCTTGGTAAACACCGCTGCTCCCAATCCAAAAACAGTATCGTTGGCCACGCGAATGGCTTCTTCCTGGTCTTTAACTTTTATTACTGATGCCACCGGGCCAAACAGTTCTTCTTCGTAGGCCGGCATTCCGGGTTTTACATTCTCCAAAATGGTTGGCGGATAAAAAGCACCTTTACGATGTGGTATTTCTCCTCCAATAATTACTTCAGCACCTTTGTTCACCGAATGAATAACCTGCTGGTGTAACTCGTCACGAAGATCTTCTCGTGCCATTGGCCCCATTGTACTTTCCTCGTCGAACGGATCGCCAAAATGTGCGGCATTCATTTCATGAGTAAAAAGTTCCAGAAAGTACGGATAAACGGTTTCCTCAACAATAAAACGTTTGGCACCAATACAACTTTGTCCGGCATTTAACAGGCGGCCTGCAGCACATGTTTTTGCTGCCATTTCCAAATCGGCATCTTTTAAAATCAGGTACGGATCGCTACCACCCAGTTCCAGTACACATTTTTTTAACTCAGCTCCTGCAAGTGCCGCAACACTTTTTCCCGCCTCTGTACTTCCGGTAAGACTAACGCCTTTTATTGCTTTGTGCTTTATTACATTTTCAACCAGTGTGCTGTCAATCAACAGCGAGCGAAATACGTTTTCAGGAAAACCAGCCTCGCGAAAAATTTCTTCGATTGCCACTGCACATCCGGGAACATTACTGGCATGTTTTAACACTGCTGTGTTACCCGCCATTAATGTTGGCGCTGCAAACCGAAACACCTGCCAGAAAGGAAAGTTCCAGGGCATTACACCCAAAATTGTTCCCAGCGGCTGATAAGAAACATACGATTTGCTTGCCTGCGTAGCTATAATTTCGTTTTCGAGAAATGATTCGGCATTGGCTGCATAATATTCACAAACCCAGGCGCACTTTTCAATTTCTGCAATTCCTTCGTTTTTTACTTTTCCCAGTTCCAGAGCCATTAACAAGGCCAGTTCTTCTTTTCGGCTTCGTAAAATACTGGCTGCATTTTGCATCAACTGTCCCCGGTGATGAAAGGAAGTGCTTCTCCAGTGATGCCAGATCTTATCTACTGAATTTATAATTTTTTCAACGCCTTCTTTCGAGTGTTTTTGATAGGTTTTTACTATTTCGTTTGTTACCGGATTAATCGATTTTAGCATAGTGAGATTCTTTGTTTGCAACTTTTAAAAGTACAAAAAACATTTTATGATTTTTAGGTATCCTGAAGTTTTTAAACACCTCCCAACCTCCGCAAAGAGGAGGAACGATTCTCCTTCAGGGGATTCATAGGGGGTCAGGTATGTTCTCATAAAATACGTTAAATAAAAAAAGCAACCTCGTAAAAAGATTGCTTTCATATATTTTACAGAATCAAAATTTATTCCACTATTCTTATCTCTGTTTTCATTTCCATGGCCTGACGGTAAACGGCGCTAACACCGCAGTATTTCTCTTCGGAAAGTTTAACGGCTTTTTCCAGTTTTGCCATCGGAAGATCTTTTCCTTTAAATTGGTATACGATGGTCATTTTGTTATAGTATTTCGGATGTTCTTCGGTAAGTTCACCTTCTACAATAACGTTAAATGCTTCCAGTTCCACTTTCATCTTTTTTAAGATCATTACTACGTCAATCCCGGTACAACCGGCCAATGCAGTAAGCATTAATTTCTTGGGACGCGGTCCTAAATCGCTTCCACCCACTTCTTCCGTGGCGTCGATAATTACTTCGTGTCCATCCATATCGGCTTTGAAAGCCAGCTTGTCGGTCCAGGCCATATCTACTACATGCTTCATAACATCCTTATTTTAAATTGCTTTACATTACATTTGCACACAAATATACAACATCTAACTATCTATATAAATAGTTTTTCGAATAATGCAGATAATTGTATTTTTAAGGCAAAATTAAATAAAGGTTATTCAAGTATTAAACGTATAATCAGATCAGGAAATGAGAAGCGCAATTAAAAGGCCATCGGAAGAAGAAGCAAATTTGAGTGGTTTTCAACTGTTTAAAAAATTAACAGAAGATGAATTTACCCGGCTGAATTATGAAAAAACGTGTTCACTTTATAAAAAAGGCACCATCATTTATCGCGAAGGTAGTCGCTTAACCGGTTTCTTTTGTGTTACACGAGGTATTGTAAAGATTTTTAAGACGGGTATAGATGGCAAAGAACAAATTATTCGTTTTGCAAAAAAGGGAGAAATCATTGCTTATCGTTCGTTGTTAAGCCAGGAGCTGGCCTGTACAACTGCAAAAGTAATCGATGATGCAGCTTTATGCCATATTCCTTATCAAACGCTTCTGTATCTTATTCAGAGTAACTGGCAATTTTCGCACCACATGCTGCAAATTGTTTGTCACGAGTTACGCGAAGCAAACGACTACATTACCGATATTGCACAAAAAACTGTTCGGGAACGATTGGCCGAAGTTCTGCTTCTTTTAAAAGAGAACTTTGAACTGGATAACCAAAACACACTTCAAATTTCGTTAACACGCGAAGAGCTAGCCAATATGGTAGGAACTGCAACCGAATCGGTAATTCGTTTATTATCAGAGTTTAAAAACGACAAACTGATTGAGTTACAAGGCAGAAAAATCAAGTTCCTGGATATAGCCACACTAACAAGAGTTGCTAATTTATAAGCTTACTACATAACTTTTTTAAACCGGCTCCTTGCCGGTTTTTTTTGATACTTAAACTACTTTTCAACCGTTCTAAACTAAAAAAATGCAATTTCGAACCCTGGAAAACCGAACAGTAAAAGAACTCTGTAACTTATTTAATGCAGCTTTTGCCGATTACGTGGTAAAAATTGAAATGACCCCTGAAAAATTACAGGATAAATTCGAATCGGAAGATGTTAGTCTTGAACACTCGGTGGGTATTTTCAGTGATGGTAAACCCGTTGGTTTTATCTTTCATGCTGTGCGCAATTCAGTGGCAGGAAAAATGGCTTACAACGCCGGAACCGGTGTTATTCCAAAATTCAGAGGCAAGAATGCTACAGTTCTGATGTACAAATTTATACTTCCAAAACTGGCTAAAAGCGGCGTAAAAGAAGTCGTTCTGGAGGTTATTGATAAAAACATTCCTGCAATAAAATCTTATAAAAAAGTGGGATTTACTATACTTTACGAACTCGAATGTTATAATGGATTTCCAAGCATTTCAAAATCGAAAGGACCTTTTATTGAGGAAGAATTAGCAGAAAATTTCGCTCCTCCTGAACACTTTTGGAACTGGCAGCCCACCTGGCAAAATGCCACACAAACTGTTATACAATCTGGCCATTACAAAACATGGAGTATTTTCCAGGATAATACACCAATTGCCTATCTTACCGGAAGTCAGGAATCAGGAAGAATAGCCCAGTTTGCTGTTGATCCGGATCAGCGTTGGAAAGGTTTGGGAACTTCACTGTTTTGCCATTTTGCAGGTCTGTCATCAAACACACCGATGGTGATAAATGTAGCCGATAAAACGGGGCAAACGCAAGATTTTTTAAAAGCGATTGGAATGAAACTTTTTCTGAAACAGTACAAAATGAAATTAAAACTACAATAAAATGAAACTCTTTGGTATTCACTTAAACAGACGCACTTTTATCCGGTGGAAAATTTACATCGACCGTGCCCGGATGTACATTGGTTACATTAGTTTTGTAATGATCGCTTTCATGTTCCTAAACGATTTTAAAGACGAAACTATCCGTGCATTTCTCGATGAAAACAAGCTGATCACTTACCCGGTGATGATGGTTGTGTTTATGCTATTTTCATTGATTCTAGGACGGCTTGATACAAAACTTGGCCTGCGAAAAGAAGAAATGCGAAATGCGGCAACCGAAAATCCGGTTACCATGGAAATTTTGGAAAACATTAAAGAAATAAAATCTAAACTTGACGAGAAGAACTAACGGCCTATCCAGTCTTCAGGATCGAGCTTGGTGCTTTCTTTCCATATCTGAAATTTCAGTATGGATTTGTTGCCTTCTTTAACATCGGTAAATACCGTCCCGATGACTTGTTTGGTATCCACTTTATCGCCTTTTTTTACTACCACTTCGCGAAGATTGGAATAAACACTCAGGAAATTACCGTGACGGATAATAACAGCTGTATTTCCACCAGAAATACCAAACACACGACTTACTTCGCCATTAAAAACCGCACGCACCTGAGCGCCAATATCAGTGGCTATGTTAATGCCGTTGTTCTGTACCTGCACATTGGTTAAAACCGGATGACGATGTACTCCGAAATGTTCCACTATCACTCCCCTCTGGACCGGCCAGGGCAGTCGATTTTTATTTTGTTCGAAATTATTTCCGATCAGTTCCTGCTCGGGCGTTAACGCAAAACCCGAACCGCCGGCAGCCTGATTTTTACGCGCTTCTTCTTCGATTATTTGCGTAATTTCGCGTTCTAATTGCTGTTCTACTTTACGTTGTTCACGTAATGTTTTCTGCAAATTACTTCGCTGATTTTTTAGTTTTTGAAGCTCCGTATTTTGTACTTTTTGTTCAGTGGCCAGTTGTAATTTTTCCTCTTCTGTTCTTTCAATCAACGATTGTTTTTCTTCTGTCTGCTGCTCCAGCCTTTTTATACTTTCCGAAAGTACCAGCTGAACTTGCTGAATAGTTTGTGCCTGGTTTTCGCGGTAATTTTTGTAATGTTTGAAATACAACAAACGGCGATAAGCCTGATTAACGTTCTCGGCCGAAAGTAAAAACAAGAGCTCATCGTAGGCATTCAGGTTTTTATAGGCCATGCGAATCATTTCGGCGTATTCATCCTTTAGTTCCTGAACATCATTTTTAAGCATTTCTACAGCCAAAACATTGTTGGCGATAAATTGCTCATAAATTTCTACTTCCTGGTTTATATTCGAGATAAGCGTGTTTCTGGAACTGATTTTTGAATTAATTAATCGAAGTTTGCTCAACGACGACTGTTCATTCTTTTGTGCTTCATTCAGCAATCGTGTTGTATATTCGATTTCCTTTTCTGCCTCTGCTTTTCTATTTCGCAGATTTTCAATAGATTGAGCATACGAAGAAAAACACAACACCACTGCTGCAACGGTGACGATAAGTATTTTAATTCGTAAAATCATGTTTACGAATGTATTGATTTCGGAATTAACCTGAGTTCAACTTTAAAATATTTTCACAGAAAGTTTTACTTGCGTCAGATTTGTATTTTTAAATATGCAGGAATAACGGGTTATTTCAAAGATTAAAAAATGCAAAGATGGCGTGAGAAGAACTTTCCTTTAAGGTTTTGCTCTTTTTGCCATAAACTTCCCCCAATTTTCTCTAATTATCCCAATAGTTCTTCGAAAACCGGTGAAAGTATCTGACTAAAAATAGCTAAAGCTGTGAGCTATTTTAAAGTCAAATTCAGGTTATTAGTCTACACGAATCTCCTCGTATTTTTCGGGAATTTTTATGCTGAACGACGATATTTTTTCCGTTGAAAATCCGCTCATCCTGATCTTCATTGTTATTTCCTCTTCCGGCGAATCAAAACTCATTTCAATACTACCGGGATATTCTTTGTTTTCCACTTCGGTGTAATCATCGAAAACGAGGTTCATATTCCTGTTGTTTGATTTGTCACTGATCAATAAACGATTCAATGCGAAGTTGTTGGGACTAAAAAACATTTTCTGCAAAATAAGCGCCTGGTCGTCGAGTCGTTTTAGATGTCGTTCGGCTTTATTTTCCTTTTCCTCCAGTTTGCTGATTTTTCTTGTCTTTTCCGATTGTAGCACATATTGGTTGTCTTCGATAAACGAATCGAAGGTTTTAAAATCCTTATCGCGCGGATCGTTCCGGTAAGAAAAAGCGTTATTGGCAATTATACTTTGTATGGTTGCAAAATCGAGGTCGATGTGCAAAAAACTACTGAGGTAAGAGTAATCGTCGATAAAGAAATTGTGATCGATGTAATTTACATATTTTACACTGTCGGGAGTAAGTAGAACACGGCCAACCGGAATATTGAGCTTACTGATAGACACCAGTATTTTCTCATCCTTTTGTGCTTTTAGATTGATCTTGAAAGTAGCTTTCGACTGGCTGCTTACAAAATTGCAATTAATACGTTTAACGGTAAGATATTTGTAATCAAAAGCATTTTGTTCAATTCTTTTCAGAAGCTTGTTTGTGCTGATTGTTCGTGCTTCAACAATTGGTAATTCAGAGGGTGTCTTACACGCTGACACAACAATGAGGGAGGCGAAGGCAAACACTAAAACTTTAAAATATTTTCCAAAACCCATTGCTACTCTTCAATATATTTTTGTTCCTCAATTTTACGGTCAAGAACTTTTGATTCACTCCCGCTTTCTTTTGCCTTTTTCCAATACTTTACAGCTTCTTCCACATTGCCCGTTTTATATAAAATGTCGCCGTAATGTTCTAATAAAGTATCGCTTTCGTCGTCACTGTTTTTAATGGCCGAATCCATGTAAAATTTGGCCAATGTATATTCGCCTTTCTTAAACAGAACCCAGGCATGTGTATCCAGGTAGGTCGCATTATCCGGGAAACGTTCAACAACTTTACCACTCATACGTTCGGCTTTGTCAAGATTAATTCCTTCTACGGATAAATAGTAGGCATAGTTGTTTAAAGTGAGGTAATTTTCGGGATCGATTTTAACGGCTTTATCAAATACTTTAAATGCTTCAGGTCGGTTGCCGTTTTTGTAAATGGCCTCGCCTTTCAACATCAGAAAGTTTGCTTGCAATTGCGGATTATCAATTACGTAATCCATTCCTTCTTCGCTTAGTTCAATGGTTTCGTCGAATTTTTCCAACTGAACACAAGCAATTGCCTTGAAAAAATAGCCCTGCGGCTGGTTGGGAAACAACTCGATTATTTTACCGGTATGTTCGTACAATTTTTCCCATTCCTGCAAATCATTGTCGATGTACATTATGCGCTCCCAAACCATGTAATCGTTTGGTTCTATTTCAATCGCTTTTAGCAATGCTTTGCGACCTTCGGCAAGTTTATTTTGTTTTAAAAGTTCTTCGGCATGAATGGTATGTACCAATGATTCATCAGCATTTTTCTCAAGCAATATTTGAATTAGCTCTCCACGCTGTTTTTCATTTAATGTCGACTGCGCCGGATTTGCCGTTAACATCATATACAATTGCATTTTTGTTTGAATATCAACCGCATCGCTTGCAAAACCGGCTTTTGTTTCCTCAAACGATTTTTCCTTATCGCCGTTTTCGAGGTAGTAGTTTGCCAACGAAAAATGAACAAATCCGTTTTCCGGATCCATTTCCTGTATTTTTTCGTAGTTTTTCAGGGCATTTTCAGAATCGCCCTGGCTTTGATATAGATCGGCAAGTAATCCGTAATATTTAGCTTCGTTCGGACTGTTTTCAATCAGTTTGTTGATCTCTGCAAAAGCTTTATCAATTTCACCTGTAGATACGTAAATCTGCTGTTTTGCTACCGAAATCTGCTCGTTAATCCCGGTTTCTTTTTCCATTCGATCGTAGGCTACAATGGCTTCATCAAAACGTTGTGCAGTAGCCAGCAGCGCCGCATTCATGTATATATATTCCAGATTTTCGGGCTCTTTTTTCAGAAGTCTGGCATAAATATCTGCTGCCTCCGAGTACTTTCGCGTTTGCTGATAAACCTGTGCCAATAACAATTTATACCACTTATTATCGGGATTTAAACTGATGGCTTTTTCCAGCAGCAACGAAGCACTTGTAAAATCGTTGTTTGCCGCATGAATATTTGCCAACTCGAACATTGCTGCCGATGAATTCGGATCGATCTCCAGGCAACTCGAAAGCAAACGGATGGCTTCCTGTGCGTTACCAAACATTTTTTGCTTTAATGCTTCAACAAAAAAGTATTCAAATTCAGCCTGTTTCTGTTCAACTAATTCGGTGGTTGGTGTATTTACTGCAGCTTGTGCCACTTCCTGCTCAGTAACCTGTTTAGGTCCTGAACATGCAAAAGCAACAAATGAAAACGCTGCAATACCAAGTCCTTTTATAAAAATTCTCTTCATGTTAATGTTTTCCGGTGTGGCCAAAGCCTCCCGCTCCTCTTTCTGATTCTTCCAACACCTCTACCAAATCCCATTCCACAGTTGCATGTGCGGCAACAACCATTTGGCAAATGCGCTCTCCATTTTCTATAACAAAATCTTCGTTCGACAGGTTGATGAGAATAACACCTATTTCTCCGCGGTAATCGGCATCAATTGTTCCGGGAGTATTCAATACAGTAATTCCCTTTTTTAATGCCAAACCACTTCTCGGACGAACCTGAGCTTCGTAACCCTGAGGCAATTCAATAAATAATCCGGTTGGTACGAGTTTGCGCTCCAACGGCTTTAAAACAACTGCTTCATCAAGGTTTGCACGTAAGTCCATTCCGGCCGAAAATAAGGTGCTGTAAGCCGGTAATTCATTCTTTGATTTGTTAACAATTTTAACCTGCATCAATCTGTTTTTTTTAAAGAACCGCTAAGATAGTAAATAATGCGTGTGTACAGTAGGATTAACAATATTTATGGTTCTGAAAATAAATTCAACTAATTGGATAACAATTATATAATAATCAGATCGGCCATGATCTCGTCCGAAATAAAAAGTCCTTTTCGGGTTAAAGTAATTGCCTGATCGTTTATTTGAAGTACACCTGCCTGTTTGTATTTTGCTAATTGATTCGAAAAATACTGTGCTGTTTGGACTCCGTACCGCTGTTCAATCTCTTTTTCAGAAACTCCCCATTTCGTTCTGATCCGGGTTAAAATGTACTCGTTATACTTGTCTGTTTCATTCAGAATTTCTTCCTCAAAATAGCTGTTATTATTTGCCAAAGCTTTTATGTAGGCTTCAACATGTGAGCTATTCCAGCGCCGCGAATTTCCATCGAACGAATGCGCCGAAGGTCCCAGTCCCAGGTATTTTGTACCCATCCAATAAGCGGTGTTGTGGCGCGAATAAAGCTGGTCTTTTGCCAGGTTTGAAATCTCGTAATGTTCGAAACCGTTGGCGACCGACATGTCAATCAAGGCGTTAAACTGATCAACACTGTCAGCTTCTTTCAACTCCTTTAGCGTTCCCTTTTTCAACCAGGTGTAAAACGGCGTGCCTTCGTGGTAAGTTAAGTGATACGCAGAAAGGTGTTTCACCGGCAGGCTGAACATTGTATTCAGGCTCTCTTCCCATTCTTTTTGAGTTAAATCAGGCAAACCATAAATTAAATCGGCACTTAAGTTTGAAAATCCAATTTTGGCAGCATTTTCAATGGCACCAATGGCCTGAGCGGCATCGTGCCTTCGGTTCATTTTTTCGAGATGCTTGTTTTGAAACGACTGTATGCCAATACTTAAACGATTTATACCGGCATTTTTTATGTCTTTCAAATAATCAATTGTAAGATCATCAGGATTGGCTTCAAGTGTAATTTCAGCAGCAGAACTGACGTTGAATTCTTTGCTCATTACCACCAAAATTTCAGCTATTTCTTTCTCCGATAAAACTGATGGAGTACCGCCACCAAAATATATGGTTTCAACGTTTTCGTTGTTCAGGTAGTTTTTGCGTATGTTTGCCTCGCTTTTTAAAGCTTTAATAAAATCGTGTTGCAGCGACGTGTTTACGGTTTTATAAAAATCGCAGTAGTAACATTTCTGACGACAAAATGGAATATGAATGTAAATACCAGCCATTATTTTATAACAATACAGTTTTATGGTAATCAGACAATAATAACCACAGAATCAGGTTATTGTTTTTAATTGGTACCAAGCAAAACCTTAAAAATTTACGCATGAAGATTACACCTTACTGGAGACTTGCAATTTGGTTACTTATAATGATTTATATGCTTTTTGTTCCTGCCAATCAGCTGCCTTCAAAACCATTTATACAAATTCCGAATTTTGATAAAATCGTTCATTTCGGAATGTTTTTTATTCTTTGCCTGTTATCATTCAGACCAGTGAAACAATTTACCCCTAATTTCTATTTCTGGACTCCCTTGCTTGTACTTGTTGTTGCGATAGCTCTTGAATCTATTCAGCATAAAATTTCGCCATCCCGCCACAGCGATATTTACGACCTTTGGGCGAACGCTGCAGGCTTATCGGCTGCAACAATGTTTTACGCCCTTTTTGTAAATAAAAAGTGGCTGGAACGCATCGTTTAAATGCTGTTTCAATCGGTATTCAAGACCCAAACCGGCTTTAGAGTTTTACAAGATCTTCGTATTTCTCGATGTCTTTTCCAACAGTTTCCAACGAAGTATTTTTGTAAAAATGCGTAATGTCCTGACGTAGTTTTTCGTATTGCGCGTGTACCGGACAAAGTGGTTTCGACGGATCATGTGTTTTACACGGTTCCAGGCTGATTAAACAGTTGGTGAAAAACTCTTCTCCGTCAACTTTGGTTACAATGTCCCACAACGAAATTTCAGACGCATCGCGCGACAATGAAAAACCGCCGTTTGGTCCTTTTGTTGAAACCAATAGTTTTTGTTTTACCAGGTTTTGGAGAATTTTTCCAAGAAATGGTGATGACAATCCAAGGTCTTCAGAAATTTGTTTAATACCGATACGTTTGTCGTCTTTCGAGAACTTCCCTAGATAAATCAATGCTCTAAGCGCATATTTGCAAGTATTTGATAACATGACTACTACTTTAAATTTAAAATTGTTTTACTGTATGATTTTTCTGCGAAAGCAGGAAATTTCTTCTCTTTTCCCAACACATTTCGGTTGGCTTTCATCACTGTGTTTTTAACTTTTCCGTTGACACGATCAAGGTTTTTTCGCTTCTTAAAAGCCCATTCATAGGCTTTCATTCCCTTGTTCCAAAACAAATTTTCGTGGTTCTCCTCCACTGAAATTTTTCGGTTCAGCAACAACAGATCATGCAAAGGAATTTTTACGGGACAAACATCGGTACAGGCACCACAAACCGTGCACGCAAAACTTAAATGGTTGTATTTATCAAACCCTTTCATAAAAGGAGTGATTACCGACCCGATTGGCCCGCTGTAAGTTGTATTGTAGGTGTAACCGCCCACATTTTTATAAATAGGACAGGCATTTAAACACGCGCCGCAACGAATACATTTTAAGGCATCGACATGTTTGGGTTCGGCAGCAATTTTTGTACGATTATTGTCGAGTAAAACAACAACCATTTTTTCCGGACCATTTGCCTCATTGGCTCGTTTTGGCCCGGTTATCAGCGAATTATAGACTGTAACTTGTTGTCCTGTTCCCAGTGCTGATAACAATGGAAACATTAGCTGCAAATCGTTTACCGATGGTATAATCTTTTCAATTCCGGCAATAACAATGTGCACTTTTGGAAACGAGATGGACATAAATCCATTTCCTTCATTTTCGGTAAGTGCCACTCCCCCAACATCGGCAACCAAAAAATTGGCTCCCGTAACGCCAACTTCAGCTGAAGTAAATTTTTCGCGTAATACTTTCCGTACAAACAGGGTTAATTCTGTTGGAGTAGCGTTTTCGGGAGTATCAAATTTCTTATGAAAAAGTTCGGCAACATCCTCTTTCGATTTGTGCATTGCCGGCGTTAAAATGTGGTATGGTTTTTCACCTGCCACCTGAACGATAAACTCTCCCAAATCGGTTTCAACAGGTTCAAAACCTGCTTTTTCGAGGTTTTCGTTTAATTCAATTTCTTCCGAGATCATCGACTTGCTTTTCACCAAAAGCCTGGCTTCGTTCTCTTTCAAAATTGAAACGATTTCTGCAACAGCTTCTTTCCCGTTGCGCGCCCAAACCACATCTATACCATTCTTTTTTGCGTTGGTCTCAAAAGTTTCGAGATAAGCGCCCAGGTTTGAAACAACCTTTTTCTTGAGATAAGATGCTCGTTGTTTGGCTAAATCCATATTTCTGTAGCGAAGTTTGCCTTTGGCCACCGCTTCGTCGTACTTCGAAATGTTGAAATTCAACGTTTGCCGGTGTTTTTTATCAAAAGCAATTTTTGAATCCTTCAGAAATATTTTTTTAGTCGTTGTCATCTATTATTTTACCGGAATTAGATCAACCCTACGGGCGTGACGTCCTCCTTCGAAATCGGTGCTTAAAAAAGTATTTACAATGGCAATCGCTTCTTCATCAGATACAAAACGACCTGGTATGGCACAAATATTTGCGTTGTTATGCTGACGTGCCAAAGCTGCAATTTCTGTACTCCAACACACTGCCGAACGCACTCCCTGGTGTTTATTTGCTGCAATGCTAATACCTTGTCCGCTTCCGCAAAAACTGATACCAATCTCGTATTTTCCACTTTCAATGGCATCACCAATTTTATGTGCATAAACCGGGTAATCAACACTTTCATCTGTATAACATCCTAAGTCCTCAGCTGAAATGTTGTTATCGGCTAAGAATTTCTTGATTACCTGTTTTTTAGCGAAACCTGCATGATCGCTGGCAAGCGCTATTACTTTTCCTTCTAAATTCTTCATTTTCTACAAAATTAATACTTTTTGATATTTATTTCATTTATTCTGAATATTTGTTGAATACTATCACTAATCAACAATAAAACGACTGTCGATAATAATTGAATATCTGCAACTTAAGCTTTATTTATAAATGGTATAAATCGCTTAAGTTCATTTTTCTCCAGTTTAAAAACCACTAAAATAAAGGCAAAAACAAAAATAGTATTCAGAAAATATTTGAATAACGGTGTTAAATCAAGTGTAAATTGTGCTGCAATTACAATAACAATAGCGGCCAGAAAATAGCTGGCAATTCGTTTCAAATCGTAAGGTACCGGATAATGTTTCTGACCAAGTACGAACGACATAATGAGCATTACAAGGAAGCAGCAAAAAACTGCAATTGCCGATCCCATGTATCCAATTACCGGAACCAGAGCTAGGTTTAAAATAAGCGTTATTGCAGCACCGGTTAGTGCCATATAAGCACCAAAACGGGTTTTGTCGGTTAATTTATACCACAACGATAGCGTAAAATACATACCGTAAAAAAGGTTGGCCATCAATACAATCGGCACAACTTTGAGTCCTTCGTGATAATTACTGTCTACAATTACTTTAACCACATCGATGAACAGCACCATTCCCAGGAAAATAATTAACCCAAAAATGACAAAATACTTCATTACCGTTGCATAAACTTTTGGATCGTCTTTCGACCCCTCGCGGGCAAAGAAAAACGGTTCAAAAGCGTAGCGAAATGCCTGTATAAACATGTTCATCAGTACTGCCAGCTTGTAGTTGGCGCCGTAAATTCCCAGCTGGAACATCGGATCCTGATCTTCAGGAACCAAAAATGGTATCAATACTTTATCGATGTTTTGATTGATCATTCCTGTTAAACCCACAATCAGAATTGGAAATCCGTAGCTCAACATTTTTTGCAACAATTGTTTATCGAAACGGATCGAGATTTTAAAGATCTCAGGAAGTAATAAAACAAGGGTAATTATCGAAGCCAATAAGTTGGAAATAAAAACATACCCTACACCGATATCGGCCGAATAGATCATTGAAATAAACGAATCAGGATTATTAGCTAAAATCCTTGGGCACAATGAAATAAATAAAATATTAAAGCCAATATTAAAAGCAATGTTTACCAGTTTAATAAAGGCAAATTTTATTGGGCGGTTTTTTAAACGAAGTCGGGCAAATGGAATAGCTGTAAATGCATCGATACCTAAAATTATGGCAAACCACAGAATATATTCCGGATGATTGGGATACTGAATAAAACCGGCAATTTGCTGCCGGAAAGCAGCGGCCAGCAATACAAACGAAAATGTTGTAAAAAACAAGGAAATCATTGATGTGGAGTACACTTTCTCCGGATCGTCGCTTTTTGAGGCAAACCTGAAATACGAGGTTTCCATTCCGTAAGTGAGCAGTACCAGTAAAAATGCCACATACGCATACATGTTGGTTACCACGCCGTATTCGCCGGGCAAAAACATAAACGAGTAGTAGGGGACAAGCCACCAGTTTAAAAAGCGGCCCACAATGCTGCTAACACCGTAAATAGCTGTATCGCTTGCTAATTTTTTAAAAGAATTCAATTGTTGAAGTTTTAGGCAAAGATAAAATCATTTGCTTTGATGCTTTCTGCAAAACAACCTTTTACAATATGTTTTATCTTTGAAGACAAAAATAAAGATCGAATGAAGCGAAATATTTTCCCCATAGTAGTAATTTTTTGTTTGCTGGTCAGTTTTTTTTCTTGTTCAAATAAATCGAACAAACGACCACGTAAACCGGTAAGCACAATCAATATAAAACCTGCAAAACAACAATATGCTTTTGGCGATGAAGTAACTGTAAAAGTTAAAACCAGGTTACGCGACGGTGAAATAAAAACCGTAAAAGTTTATTATGAAAATGAGTTGTTGCAGGAATCTGATAAACTGGAATTTGAAATTAACGGTGTTAGATTAAGCAATGTTGGAAACACCAGTTTTAGAGTTGATGCCGAAAAAACGGATGGTTTAAAAAATACAAGAACAAAAACGCTAAATGTTTTATCTGATATTGCCCCAAAACAATTGACTTATCAGGTTATTGAAAAGTATCCGCATTTAAAAACATCATACACGCAAGGACTGGAATATTACAATGGTTATTTGTACGAAGGAACCGGTGAAAATGAGCACTCGAAATTATTGAAAGTAGACATTAAAACCGGTAAACCTCTTCTGTCTTTCGATATGGAAGACAAGTACTTTGGAGAAGGAATAACTATTTTAAACGATAAAATTTACCAGCTTACTTACCGCGCAAAAAAAGGTTTTGTTTACGATCTGGAAACCTTTGCTGTTATCGACAGCTTTACCTATAAATCGGAGCAGGGCTGGGGTTTAACAAACGATGGTACCAACCTTATAATGAGCGATGGAACCAATGTTTTAACCTGGTTAAATCCCAATGATTTTTCGATTGTTAAAAAAGTTCAGGTAGCCAATAACCGCGGAAACATGAATGTTTTGAACGAGCTGGAATACATTAATGGAATTATTTATGCCAACATTTATACCACCAACTATATTGTAAAAATTGATGCTACAAACGGCAAAGTGCTTGAAGAAATAAACATGGAAGGTTTAATCGATATGTATCACCGTGAAAGCGACCGTATTGATGTGTTAAACGGAATTGCCTACGATGCCGAAAACGACCGCATGTTTGTTACCGGAAAACTCTGGCCCATGTTATTTGAAGTAAAGTTTATAGAAAAGTAAAGAATTTCGAATAATGATTAACGAATGTAGATTTTAGAAGTATCCTTCAACTGAATTTATCTGCTTCTTTTCCGATCATAAATCTAAAATTGTTAATAGAAATTCATCATTATAAACTTAAAAGAGGCTAGGGGAGTCGCCGTATTTTATCCGGCCTAAATGTTTATATGCCAGCTCAGTAACTTCTCTACCGCGCGGTGTTCGTTTAATAAATCCTTCTTTTATAAGAAATGGTTCGTAAACCTCTTCGATAGTACCGGCATCTTCGCCAACAGCTGTTGCAATGGTTGTAATTCCTACCGGGCCGCCTTTAAATTTATCGATAATGGACACCAGAATCCGGTTATCCATTATATCCAGTCCGTGTTTATCAATGTTTAATGCCTCCAAAGCATGACGGGTTATTTCCATTTCAATGGTACCGTCTCCTTTTACCTGTGCAAAATCGCGCACACGACGTAACAAAGAATTAACGATACGTGGAGTACCACGGCTCCTGAAAGCTATCTCATAAGCCGCCTCGTCACTTATCTCCACATCCAGAATACCTGCCGACCTTTTTACTATTCGCGTTAAAATATCGGCGTCATAATACTCCAGGTGCGAATTTATTCCAAAGCGCGCACGAAGAGGAGAAGTTAATAAACCGGATCGGGTAGTGGCTCCAATCAGCGTAAACGGATTTAATTCAATCTGAACCGATCGTGCACTTGGTCCTTTATCGATCATAATATCGATTCGGAAATCTTCCATAGCCGAATAAAGGTATTCTTCAACAATAGGGGAGAGACGATGAATCTCATCAATAAACAACACATCGTTTTCTTCCAGGTTAGTTAACAAGCCTGCCAAATCGCCGGGTTTATCCAATACCGGTCCGGAAGTAATTTTTATTCCTACTCCAAGTTCGTTGGCAATAATATTCGATAAAGTTGTTTTTCCCAGTCCGGGAGGTCCGTGTAACAGAACATGATCCAGCGCTTCGCCCCGAAGTAATGCAGCTTTTACAAATATCTCCAGGTTTTCAACAATCTGTTTTTGCCCGCTAAAATCATCAAATTGTAGTGGACGCAAACGTTTATCCAGCTCCCGCTCCGTTTCTGAATATGAATTTCCCCTAATATCTAATCCCTCTTCCATCAATAAATCTTATTCGGGAATAAAGATGCGTATTTTTTCAATAAGCTGGGCAGCCGTAAAGGGTTTTGATAAGTATTCGTTCATTCCAACTTTGAAACAACGCTCACGATCATTATCAAGAGTGTTAGCTGTAATGGCAATAATAGGTACAGGGTTTTCTATGCCATTTTCGTTTTCATACTTCCGTATAGCTTCGGTAATTTCATAGCCGTTCATTTCGGGCAGCATGATGTCCATTAACACCAAATCAAATTGATGTTGTTTTACCTTTTCGATAGCATCGATGCCATTAGTCACAGCTGTAACATTGTAGTTATATTTCTTCAAATTAAATATGACTACTTTCTGATTTAATAAATTGTCTTCAACTAGTAAGATGTCCAAACTTCTAATTATTATTATTTATAATTTAACAAATATAAAAACTAATACTAGTTATTATATCCTGTTCACAACTGTTAATTACTATTTTCTATTTTTTTTAAAGAGGAAGTAAACAGCTTTGTCAGTTATTTTTTAACAACCATTTCAGGTTTTAATTTGTTCTGATATAAGTATATAAATAATGTTTTTAACAACTGTTAATAGCTAAAGTTAAAGTTAAATTTCAGTTTTAAACAGGTGGATTTCCTGTGAATAATATGCCGTCAAAAAGTAGCGAAATAAACGCGGTTTTTCAAAAGCCATAGTTATATGATGAAAAAATTGAATAATGCAAAAATTACTATAAAAGATTACTTTTGTTTTTTTACCGGTTTATCCACAGTAATTAACAATTGAGGATAGAAATAAACGTTTGAAAAATAAGAACTTTAAAAGGAATGACAGAAAATTTCAACATACTTGTTAATAAACTAAATGCTTTTAGGTTTAAATATGGCTTGTATCGTTTAATACGAGGCGTAATTTTAACTTTGGTTCTGTTAATTACCATATATACAGTGTTTTCTATAGTAGAGTATTATGTTTATTTATCTGCTTCAGCGAGAAAAATTGTGTTTTATGGCTTTCTCATTTTTAGTATTCTGCTAAGTGTTCAGTTTTTCTTTATACCCCTATTTCGTTTGTTGCATTTATTTAAACCGATTGATTTAAAATCTTCAACGCTACTTATTCAAAAGCATTTTTCGGAGATTAAAGACAAGCTTTTAAATATTATCGAATTAGCCGATACACATGAGTCGCAATATTCCAACGATTTAATTTTAGCCAGTATCGATCAGAAAATTGATGAATTAAAGGTTTTTAATTTTAATGAAGCTATTGAATATAAAAATATCAGAATGATATCTATATATTTGCTAATAAGCTTCTTAGTTAGTGCTGGTATTCTTATTTCTAACAAAAATATTTTTACCGATTCAACAAACCGACTGGTACACTACAACCAGGAATTTGTTAAACCGGCACCTTTTGTTTTTAGCTTAAAAAATAAAGTACTAAAAGCTAAAAAAGGAGATCCATTTGTTATAAAGGTTGAAGCAGAGGGTGATGAAATTCCACAAATCGTATATATAAATATCGATGGTAATAATTACCTGATGAAGACTGAAACTACTGGAAATTATGAGTTTGAAATGGCTTCCGTTATTAATCCTGTTAGTTTTTACTTCACCGATTTGACCTATAAATCAGATAATTATAACTTACAACTGTTACCAAAACCCGGTATAAATTCATTTCAGGTTACTACCGATCCACCAAATTATACATTAATCAACGAACAGTTTTTTGAAAATGTAGGTGATTTACAGGTTCCATGTGGAACAATGGTAAAATGGAATTTTGAAGGTATCGATGTTGATTCGTTATACATCGTTTTTGATGATTCAATAAGAGTGAATTCAAAGAATACTGAGACAGGTTTTGAGCTGGAAAGAAAACTACTGGAATCGGCAAGTTACCATGTGTTTATCAGAAATAATGTTACTGAACCTGAATTGGCACTGTCGTATCGTATTGATGTGATTCCTGATATTTTCCCGGATATTGAAGTTTTAAGAATAGAAGATTCAACACGTTTAACGCGCTTCTTCTTTAAAGGGATTATCGGCGATGATTATGGATTTTCAAGTTTAAAATTCCATTATAATATAAACGACGAAGATACTACTATAACACTTCCGGTATCAAAAAATTTACGCGATCAGGAGTATTATTACAGCTTCGATTTTAATGACGTGGAAAACACGGGAGCGGTATCATATTATTTTTCAGTGTCGGATAATGATGTTATAAATGGTTATAAAACAACCACTTCAAGTAGTTATAGTTTCACTTTTCCTGATAAAGAAGAATTGCTGGCCAACGAGAAGGAACAGTTTGAAAATATTGAAAAAATGGTAGCAGAAAGTCAGGAACTGGCGAAAGACATACAAAACGATTTGCAGAATTTGCAAATAAAGAACATGGATACCAACATTTCAGATTGGGAAAAAACGCAAATGGTTAACGATATTGTTAAGAAGCAAAATCAACTTGAAAAACTATACGATAAAATTAAACAGGACAATGAAAAACTAAATAATTACCTTAATTCTTTTCAGGATAATTCGCAGGAATTGGTTGAAAAACAAAAACAGATTGAAGAGTTACTGGAGGAAGTTTTCACCGATGAGTTACGCGAATTGATGGAAGAATTTAATAAGCTGGCAGAAGAATTCGATAGTAAGAAACTCAATCAGTTGTCACGTGATATGAACGTAACAATGGACGATCTTCAGAAGCAGCTCGACAGGAACCTGGAAATGCTCAAAAAATTTAAAGTTGAGCAAAATTTACAGCAGCTTACAGATGAAATGCAAGAGATGGCTTTGGAAGAGGAGCAAATGGCTCAGGAGGTAAGTGAAAATAAGAATTACGACGAAATAAGCGAAAAGGTGTCTGAACATCAGGAAAATCTTAAAGATCTCGAAAATCGCCTGAAAGAGACGCTGGAGATGAATAAAGAATTAGAGAAACCAATTGGTTTTGACGATTTTGACGAGGAATTTGAGGAAATGCAAAATAGCACCGAAGAAAGTAAAGAGAATATGGAGAAAAAGAACCGTAAAAAGTCAAGCCAAAGTATTCAGAAAACTTCGGAGCAAATGAAAAATGCTGCTTTCGCTATGCAACAAATGCTCGACATGAACAGTATGCAGCAAAATCAGGAAAATATTCAAAATTTACGTCAGATTTTAAGTAACCTGATATTATTGTCCTTTAACCAGGAAGATGTATTAACCGGTTTGGGTGGAATAAGTGCAAAAGATCCACGGTTAAATGAGTTAAATAAAAAACAAAAGCAAATTGAAGATCAGAGTCAAATAGTACGTGATTCGTTGTACACCCTGGCAATGCGCACTCCACAAATTTCAAGCATGATTAGCAACGAACTGGTTGACATGGAAATTAACCTGACAAAGGCGGGTGAGCAGTTGGAAGAAGCTTTGTTTCCTCAAGCTCGAAGCAGTCAGCAATTCGTTATTACGGCCACAAATAACCTTGCTCTATTATTAAACGAATCGCTTGAACAGTTGGAAAAACAGCAGGCTAATGCGCAACCAGGCGATCAGCAATGTGAAAATCCGGGAGGACAGGGAAGTAACGGAATGCAGGATTTAAAGGAATCATCGGAGAGCATAAAACAGCAGTTACAGAAGATGATCGAGCAGATGAAAAATGGTAATTCGCAAGGTTTAAGTAAACAAATGGGGCAGAGTTTAATGCAACACGAAATGATGCAACAAATGCTTCGCGATTTGATGAATAATGGTCAGGTGGGTAGTCAGGCACAAGAAACCTTTAAAAAGATTGATGAAATGCTGGAACAGAACCGTAAAGAATTGATGAATAAATCAATAAATGCGGAAACCATTGCGCGTCAGAACCTCATTACAACACGATTGCTTGAAGCCGAAAAAGCTGAAACGGAACGTGAATTCGAAGATAAACGCGAATCGGAAAGTGCTGATGAGTTCTATAGTAACCCTGTTAAGTTTTTTGAGTATAAGGAAAAAGAAAACTTTTCGATTGAATATTTAAACCGAAATTCGAATACATTAAGTAACTTTTACAACAAAAAATATAAAAACTATTTGAACGAAATACAAAACCAGAGTGAAGAATAAACCACCTAACATATTGATTATTAAATCAGTTAGTACCGAACTTGATAGAGTTGAATCATTTGTAGCAGATATTTTTGAATATCATCAATTCTCGCATAAATGTTTTAATGCTGTATTTTTGTGCATTTCCGAGGCGGTTACAAATTCGATTGTACACGGAAATAAAGAGGATTATAAAAAGAAGGTAGAATTGAATGTTGATTGTAAACATCATTTAATTCAGGTACAAATAACCGATGAAGGTGAAGGTTTTGACATTGAAGATATTCCTGACCCGACACATAAGGATAATATCCGCAAGGAAACGGGTAGGGGAATACATATTATAAAAAGTATAGCGCAAAAGGTAAGCTTAAATGAAAAAGGCAATAGCTTACGATTTGAAATAGTCTGTAAATGAGTAATATAGAGTTTTTTTTCGAAGATATCGATTCGATATCAATACACCAGGATTTTTTAAAAACACAGATTGATGCACTCATTTCGAATGAAAGATACGAAACAGGAGAGCTAAATATTATCTTCTGTTCGGATGCTTATTTATTGGAAATGAATAAACAATATCTTGATCATGATTATTATACAGATATAATAACTTTTGATTACGTTGATAATAATGTAATTTCGGGCGATTTATTTATTAGTCTTGATCGGGTAAATGAAAATGCAGAATCTTTTAATTCGTTACAAATAAAAGAGTTATATCGAGTAGTTTTGCACGGTGTCCTGCATTTAACAGGTTATAAAGATAAAACAGACGAGGAACAGGAAGAGATGACCAAAATGGAAGAGTTTTATCTTGGAAAAATTGATTTTAAAGAACTGAAGGTATGATGGAGAAATATGATGTAATTGTTGTTGGGGGAGGACATGCCGGATGCGAAGCAGCAACAGCAGCTGCTAATCTTGGATCGAAAACTTTGCTGATTACAATGGACATGACAAAGTACGGTCAAATGTCGTGTAATCCTGCAATGGGAGGTATTGCCAAAGGACAGATTGTAAGGGAAATTGATGCTTTGGGAGGTTATTCAGGAATTATTGCTGATAAAACAACCATTCAATTTCGCATGCTTAATAAATCAAAAGGACCGGCAATGTGGAGTCCGCGTGCTCAAAACGACAGGTTTCGATTTGTAGAAGAATGGCGAAATATTTTGGAGAATACGAATAATCTTGATTTATGGCAGGACGCAGTAACAGGATTATTGATAGAGAATAACAAAGTTAAAGGTGTTAAAACGAAAATAGGTATTGAATTTGAGTCGCATACAGTTATTTTGACCAATGGTACCTTTTTGAACGGTTTAATGCATATAGGGCAGGAAAAGATGGCTGGTGGCCGTATTGGAGAGGCCGCTTCCTATAATATTTCAGAGCAATTATTGGATGCAGGTTTCAAAACCGGAAGAATGAAAACCGGTACGCCTGTCCGTATTGATGGCAGAACCATTGATTTCTCGAAATTAACGGAACAAAAAGGAGATGTTGGTCATTATAAATTCTCTTACTTACCTGGAACTGAAACAAAATTAAAACAACGTTCCTGTTGGATTACACATACCAGTTCAGAAGTTCATAGTGAATTACAACAAGGTTTTGAAGAATCACCGATGTTTGATGGGACTATTCAAAGTACCGGTCCTCGTTATTGTCCTAGTATAGAATCAAAACTTGTTACTTTCGCAGAAAAGGAAAAACATCAACTTTTTCTGGAGCCGGAGGGAGAGAACACTATTGAGTATTATTTAAATGGTTTTTCATCATCACTTCCATGGCAGGTTCAGTTAAAGGGTTTGCATAAAATTGCCGGATTAGAAAAGGCTAAAATATTCCGTCCGGGATATGCTATTGAATATGATTATTTCGATCCGACTCAGCTCAATCATACACTTGAAACAAAAATTTTAGAAAATCTATATTTTGCCGGGCAGATTAACGGTACAACAGGTTATGAGGAAGCAGGTGCCCAGGGAATCATTGCAGGAATTAATGCACACTTAAAATGTGCCGGAGAAAATGAAACTTTCATTCTAAAACGTAATGAAGCTTATATTGGAGTGCTAATTGATGATCTTGTAACAAAAGGTGTGGACGAACCTTATCGAATGTTTACAAGTAGAGCAGAATTCCGAATTTTACTCAGACAAGACAATGCCGACATTAGATTGACTGAAAAATCGCATAAATTAGGTCTGGCTTCGCTGGAACGTGTGAAATTATTGAAAGAAAAAACTTCACTTATTCAAGATATTTTAGAGTTTTCTAAAAGTTTTTCAGTTAAGCCACGCTTTGTTAATCAGTTGCTTACGGAAAAAGGTACCTCAGAATTGAAGCAGGGAGTAAAGTTATTTGATATAATTTTACGCCCTCAGATTTCAATATTTGATTTGATTGAAGTGATTACCCCGTTTAAAACATTTCTCGAGAAGATTCCGGATGATAGAAAAACCGAAATTATCGAAGGAGCTGAGATTGCCATAAAATATGAAGGTTATATAAACAGAGAAAAACAACTCGCTGAAAAACTGGACAAATTCGAAAATATTAATATTGAAAATAAGTTTAATTATAGTGAGTTAAAGTCAATATCAACTGAAGCACGTCAAAAATTGGAAAAGATTAATCCGAAAACTATCGGTCAGGCAAAACGTATTTCCGGTGTTTCGCCAGCTGATATAAATGTGTTATTGGTTTTATTAGGACGTTAATGTTTCACGTGGAACAATTTTATAAAATGGATTTAAAAAAAGAAATACGCGAAATTCCAGACTATCCAAAAGAGGGAATAAGTTTTAAGGATGTGACAACCCTTTTTAAGAATAGAGAGGCGGTTAAATATGTAACCAACTCGATAGTGGATAATTTTAAAGAAAAGGGAATTACAAAAGTAGTTGGACTGGAAGCAAGGGGATTTGTTTTCGGTGGGGCAATTGCCGATCGTCTGGATGCAGGTTTTGTACCAATCAGAAAAAAGGGAAAATTGCCGAGTACAGTTTTAAGTGAATCGTACGAACTGGAGTATGGCGTTGATAGTGTGGAGATGCATAGTGATGCATTGGAAAAACACGACGTAGTACTAATTCATGATGATTTACTGGCCACTGGTGGAACTGCTGTAGCAGCACTTAATCTGGCCAAAAAGTGTGGTGTGGAGAATATTTATTTCAGTTTTATATGCGACCTGGAATTTATAGAGACACCGAATAAGGCACTATTGAAGGAATATGAAACACAGGTATTGGTAAAATATCAGTAATTGAAATATAAGACGGTAAATAAAAATATTGATCATTTAAAATCGCTTATTTCGGTGTTGCCAAATAAGCCCGGTATTTATCAGTATTTCGATCAGTCGAATACCATAATTTATATCGGAAAAGCAAAGGACCTGCGTAAGCGGGTTTCTTCGTATTTTGCAAAGAATCACGATCATCGCAAAACGGCTTTATTAGTGCGAAATATTGCTGATATAAAGCACATGGTGGTGGAGAGCGAGCAGGATGCTTTGTTGCTGGAAAATAACCTGATCAAAAAGTATCAGCCGCGCTACAATATCCGCTTGAAAGACGATAAGAGTTATCCGTGGATTTGTATAAAGAATGAGCCTTTTCCCCGTGTGTTCAAAACCAGAAACCTGGTACGTGACGGGTCTAAATATTTTGGTCCCTACACGTCCATTTACACTGTTAGAACATTGCTCGAATTGTTTAAGGCAGAGTATAAATTACGTACGTGCAATTATAATTTGTCTCCTGAAAATGTAGCATCGGGAAAGTATAAGGTGTGTCTGGAGTATCATATTGGAAATTGTAAAGGACCTTGTGAAGGACATATTTCGAGCGATAAATACGAGAAGGGAATAGCTGATATTACGGATATTTTAAAAGGCAATATTTCAGGAGTTATCAAACATTTGGAAGGTATGATGGCTGAAATGTCGGAGAATTTAAATTTCGAAGAAGCGGCAGCTATAAAAGAAAATTATGATTCGCTGAAACGTTATCAGAGCCGCTCTACTGTGGTTTCTCCCGTAATTACAGATGTTGATGTTTATTCGATAGAAGAGGATGAAAACTTTGCATTTATTAATTATCTCAAGATTATAAAAGGCGCCATTATTCAGACCTTTACTTTAGAGATAAAGAAGGGTTTGGATGAGAATACAGAAGAGCTTCTATTGGCAGGAATTATAGAGATACGGCAGAAAATATTTAGTAATGCACGCGAAATTCTGGTGCCATTTAAGCTTGAAAATGTAATCGAAAATGTCACTTTTAGAGTTCCGCAACGAGGGGAGAAGAAGCAGTTATTGGATCTTTCGAAACGTAATGCAAAGTATTTTCGTCTGGAAAAGGATAAACAAGCGGTGCTCAAAAATCCTAATATTCGTACAGATCGTATATTAAATACCATAAAAAAGGATCTTCAATTAAAAGAGTTACCCGAGCGTATTGAGTGTTTTGATAACAGCAACCTGCAGGGAACAAACCCTGTTGCAGCGTGCGTGGTATTTAAAAATGCAAAACCGGCAAAGAAAGAATACCGTCATTTTAATATAAAAACCGTTGAAGGACCTAACGATTTTGCTTCAATGGAGGAGGTGGTTTACCGGCGTTACAAGCGCTTAAAAGAAGAGAATAAACCCTTGCCAAACCTGATAGTTGTGGATGGTGGTAAAGGCCAGTTATCCGCTACCATGAAAGCCATGGATAAGTTGGAATTGCGCGGAAAAATTACAGTCATTGGTATTGCGAAACGGCTTGAGGAAATCTATTTTCCAGGAGATTCTGTTCCTATTTATATCAATAAAAATTCTGAAACACTAAAAATAATTCAGCATTTAAGAGATGAAGCGCATCGATTTGGAATTACTTTCCATAGAGATAAGCGTTCGAAAGCTTTTATAACATCGGAGTTGAGTAATATAAATGGAATAGGGGAGAAGACTACAGAAAAATTATTGAAGGATTTCAAATCAGTAAAGCAGATAAAACAACAAAAACTCGACGCTTTGGAAGCATCAATTGGAAAGGCCAAAGCACGGGTTGTGTACGATTATTTTCAGAAAGAAAAGGAATAATACAACGAATCCAATCAGCTGATCAAACCAATACTTATTAGTGAGTTTATTGAATACCATTAAAGATTTAGAATTAAACTGAAATGAATAAACGTGTTTTACTCGGGATGAGCGGTGGAATTGATAGTTCTGTTTCAGCGATGCTTTTGCAGGAACAGGGATATACGGTAATTGGAGTTACCTTTCTTTTTAGTGGTACCGATGATCAAAATCATCACTTTTTAACAGAGGCAAGGGATTTAGCTGATCGCTTGAAAATTCAACATGTTACTGTTGATCTGCGCAGTGAGTTTGAAGAATATGTTATTCAATATTTTATCGACGAATATATAAACGGACGCACACCTTTTCCGTGTGCGTATTGTAACCCTAACCTGAAATTTAAATACCTGGATAAATACGCGAATGCAATGAATTGCGATTCAATCGCTACCGGCCATTATGTGAAAACCGGAATTTATAGTGGTCAGAAATATCTTTTTCAGGGTGAAGATCCGGAAAAGGATCAGTCGTTTTTTCTATGGGGATTACCTCGCGAAATAATAGATAAACTGATTTTCCCCTTAGGTAAATTTAAAAAAACAGAGATTCGAAATATTGCCAGGGAAAAAGGTTTTTTATCCTTATCGCAAAAAAAAGACAGCCTTGGAATATGTTTTATTGAGGGAAATGACTACCGGCAATTTTTAAAAAAGAGAGGCATAAAATCGCAACCCGGAAATTTTGTGGATCAAACCGGGAACATTTTGGGCAAGTATAAGGGAATTTTCAATTACACCATCGGACAACGTCGCGGATTGGGCCTAAATCTGAATTTTCCGCTATTTGTGGCCGAATTTCGTCTAGATGACAACGAAATTGTGTTGGCAAAATACGACGATTTATACCGCACTAAACTCCTTCTTGAAAACTATCATATATTTGATAGAGAGATAGATAGCACTAATGAGGAATTGATAGTAAAGGTACGTTACAGGCTTCAGGAAACCCGCTGTAATTTGCATATTTTAAACGATACTGAGGCTGAGGTCGAATTATTAGAACCTGAGGCCATGATTGCAGCTGGGCAAACTGCAGTTTTTTATCATAACAACAGATTAGTTGGTGGTGGATTTATAAAATCAGCAGAATAGATATTATCTATTAAAAATTCCGATCAGGTACAGATTCTTTAAAGAATCAGATTTTGTTTACAACTGCAATAACTACCCTCAGGATTCAGAAAAAGTTTTTTTCGATATGATTTGTTAAGACACAATTGGTGTAAGAGCAATTCCAAAATTTTATGTTAATACGATTTAACTTCTGTTTTTATAAATAGTAAATTCGATTTAATATCTATTAATCAAAAGCGAAGAAATGGCCATTCACGGGTCTCTGAAGGTAGATGATAAGAAATCGTTCGATTGGCAATAGTCAGTTATCCATTTTGAAGTGTTATAGCGTCTTTTTGTTCCCGGAAATGATGAAATATGTGTAAAAATGGAAATCAAATATTCAAAAACTAAAATCCCTTGACGGACATCGTCTTAATTTTGAATAAAAAGTACACTGTTTTTATACCTGAAAAAGAGGAGTAATGGAATGATGACCATTGGCGATATTGATTAATCAAAAAAATAAATCTTAAACTAAGTAAAAATGTAATTATGAACTTTAAACAAAAAACATTTCTGTTGGCGCTCAGCCTTTTTATTTTGGTTGGTTCCGAATTAAAAGCCCAGCCAGGAAGTATTGGACGGCAAATGGACGATCCGGCTTTAACCGATACTACAGGTAGAAGTATTGATGCTTATTTTGCTCCGGTATCGCTCGAGAAAAGTACCCCGGATGCTGATGGATTTATCCAACGTTGGTTACTGTTAGAGCCAATTAGCAAGCCAAATCGTAGCAATACGGTTTTTACCGACAGTTACCTTCGTGCAGCGTTCGATACGCTTTATTTTCCCAATCAGTTTACAATTCTTCCTGAGGATGGCGACATTGTAAAAGTTGGCGACACAGAACTAGCCTGGCATGCTTTGGACAGTAAACTTTTCAACGTTAAATTATTCCGTTTTGCTTATGGATTAGCTAAACCCATTTACGGAGTGGTGTTTTGGGCTGTAACCGTTGTTAACGCGCCTGAGGACATGGAAAATGTGCGAATGGCAGTGGGCTCAAACTCAGCATCGATGTGGTGGTTAAACGGCGAAGAAACCTTGCTGCTTTCGGGCGACCGGCGTATGGTGATGGACGATGCTGTATCGCCGCGACTAACACTTAAGAAAGGAAAAAATATTGTTCGGGGCGTTGTAATCAACGGGCCGGGAATGAGCGATTTTTGTGTTCGTTTCCTCGATGAAAAGGGCGAACCAATCAAAAACATCACAATTACTTGTAATTAAAACTGTTTAGTCAAAAAAGTTAAATTTTAATTGAATTGAAATTATTATGAAACAAATCAAAATATTGAGCTCAGTAGCTCTTTTATCACTGTTATTCTGCGAAACGGTAATGGCACAAGTAGGGAAACCTTATATACACGATCCTTCAACAATAATGGAATGCGACGGAAAGTATTATACTTTTGGAACCGGCAGAGGCGGTTTAATATCTGAAGATGGCTGGGTTTGGAATGGTGGGGGAGTACGCCCCGGTGGCGGTGCAGCTCCTGATGCCATGAAAATCGGCGACCGTTATCTTGTTGTTTATGGTGCAACCGGTGGTGGCCTCGGAGGCGGACACAACGGACGAATTCTGACCATGTGGAACAAAACACTCGATCCAAATTCTCCTGATTTTGAATATTCAGAGCCTGTTGAAGTGGTTCGCTCGGAAGGAATGGAAGATAATGATGCCATTGATCCGGGCTTGTTGCTCGATCCAACCACAGGGCGCTTATGGTGTTCGTACGGAACTTATTTTGGCTTTATTCGCCTAATCGAGCTTGATCCCGAAACCGGGAAGCGTGTTGAAGGCAATGAAGCAATAGATATTGCCATCGACTGTGAGGCAACAACAATGATGTACCGTAACGGGTGGTATTATCTACTGGGTACACACGGAACCTGTTGCGATGGTGCCAATTCTACCTACAATATAGTAGTTGGACGTTCGAAAAAAGTTACCGGCCCTTATGTCGATAATATGGGACGGGAAATGCTTAAAGGTGGTGGTAAAATGGTTATTGCTGCCGGCGGACGAGTTACTGGTCCGGGGCATTTCGGATTGATAAATATTGATGAAGGCGTGCAAAAAATGTCGTGCCATTTTGAAGCTGATTTAGATCGGAGTGGCCGCAGTGTATTGGGTATTCGCCCGTTACTTTGGAAAAACGACTGGCCGGTTGCAGGCGATCCGTTAAAAGAAGGAACTTACGAAATTGAATCGGAAAGAAGAGGATATGCTTTGGAGTTGGTGGTGGATTTTGTACGTATGCCACGTGGAACACACCGGTTTTGGGAAGATGCAGATAAACCGGTTGAACCTATCCCGTCGCAAACTTTAGAAGATGTTATTGACACCTGGCCAACCGGAGATATTGGTGTAAGAATTGGTGATTACATGTTCCGTCCGCACCAGCGATGGACGATAACTGCCGTAACTGAAGCCGGCGGATACCTGGGCGGGCCATACTATAAAATAGTTATTGAAGGAACAGAACGCGCCCTGGCAGCTACGGCAGAAGCAGAAGTAATTGCCGTGCCGGAATTTACGGGTGCCGACGAGCAATTGTGGAGAATTGAGCAATTAATTGACGGAACGTACAGGATTATGCCAAAGGTGGTTCCAAATTCAACTAAGAAGCTGGCGTTGGTTTCTTCAGGAGACAGTACACCTACACTTGCTGAATTTGATTTTAACAGCGACAATTCTAAATGGAATTTTAGAGATCACTAAAAAAAGGATAAAAATATTTTGCTGAAGGCGCTCGTTGATTCAACCTGCGCCTTTCTTTTGGCTTAAAATGCAGGTCGGTGTTTATCATCCGGTTCCAGTAAGCCTAAATAACTTCTGAATCGGGAAGGGGCTATCTGATAGTTTTCCACGGCCTCTTTAACGGCACAACCGGGTTCGTGGGTATGCGAGCAATTGTTGTACTGGCAGTGCTCCGAAAATTTAAATATCTCAACAAAATAATGCGAAATCTCCCAGGGTTCCATTTCCAAAACACCAAAGGCTTTAATTCCGGGCGTATCGATAATGTACCCGCCAAAATTCAGCTTAAACAGTTGTGAATAGGTGGTGGTATGTTTTCCGGTTTTGTGCGAATCGGAAATCTCCATCGTTTTCAAATTCAGTCCCGGCTGAATTAGGTTGATGAGTGTTGATTTTCCAACGCCGCTGTGCCCGTTAATTACGTTGGTTTTATCTTTTAAAGCTTCCTTAAGTTCATCGATACCGGTTCCTTCTTTAGCTGACGTTTTAAGGCATTTATAGCCAATATTTCGATAGATCTGCATCAACAGGTTCATCTCTTCCGTTTCGTCTTCGTTATAGCGGTCAGCTTTGTTAAACACAATCATTACCGGAATGCGATAGGCCTCGGCCGATGCCAGGTAACGGTCGATGAAAGTGGTAGTGGTAACCGGGTATTGCATGGTTACTACCAGAACTGCCTGGTCGATATTGGCAGCAATAATATGCGCCTGTTTCGAAAGATTAATAGAACGCCGGATAATGTAATTTTTGCGTTCGTTGATTTTGGTAATCAAACCAACCTGCGCCACATTTTCATCAGCAGACACGTTTTGGAGCGTGAATCCCACACGATCGCCAACGGCAACGGGGTTTGTGTTCCGAATTCCTTTAATGCGAAATTTGCCCTTTATTTTGCATTCGTAGGTATTTCCGTTTTCATCCTCAACGGTGTACCAGCTACCGGTCGATTTTATTACTAATCCTTCTTTCAAATTGTTCAATTTTCAGCAAAGGTAGTTTTTCTGCTGTTTATCAGGAAATTTCCCGAAACACCTGATGATTTTTCACGTGGAACAAATTAGAATATCGAATGATGATTAACGATTTTTGATTTAAGAATTGAAATACGTGCAGAGTTTATGTACTGACTCTTTACTTCCGAAATCTTCATTCGTTAATCATCATTCATCATTCTTTTATTCCCAATCCAAAATGATCTTTCCGCAGTCGCCTGATTCCATAATTTCAAAGGCTTCCTGGTAATCGTCGGCTTTAAAACGGTGGGTAATAACGGGCGAAATATCGAGGCCGGTGGTCAGCATCATTTCCATGTGGTACCAGGTTTCGTACATTTCGCGGCCATAAATTCCTTTTAATGTTAATCCTTTAAAAATGAGCTTGCTCCAGTTAATTTGAGTGCGTTCAGGCAGCAAACCAAGCAAACTTATCTTTCCGCCGTTGTACATGTGGTTTACCATGTCGTTAAAGGCAACCGGCGAACCCGAACATTCCAAACCAATATCAAAACCACTTACCATATGATGTACTTCCATGGCTTCTTTAATGCTTTCTTTGGTAGGATCGATAACACGCGTAGCACCCATTTTTCGGGCCAGATCGCGGCGGTATTTACTTAAATCGGTGCCGATGATATTGCGGGCTCCGGCAAATTTACAAATGGCAGCTGCCATGGCTCCAATTGGCCCGCCAATTCCGGTAATTAATACATCTTCGCCCAACAAAGGGAAAGATAGAGCAGTGTGTGTGGCATTGCCCAGCGGATCCATAATAGCCATCATTTCATCCGAAATTCGGGGATCGATGTGCAACACGTTTTTTGCCGGAACAGAAATATATTCAGCAAAACCACCGTCGCGGTTTACACCAATTCCAATGGTGTTATCGCAAATGTGTTGGCGACCGCGCCTGCAGTTTCGGCAGAAACCACATGAAATATGGCCTTCCACAGTAACTCGTTCACCTACTTTTACTCGGTCAACCTCCGAGCCAACTTCTACCACGGTTCCCATGTATTCGTGGCCAATAGTCACCGGTGTTTTAATAGTTTGTTGCGCCCATTCGTCCCATTTGTAAATATGCAAATCGGTGCCACAAATGGCTGCTTTCTGAACTTTTAAGAGAATATCATTGGGTCTTACCTGTGGCATTGGTACGTCTTCCATCCAAATGCCTTTCTCAGGTTTACTTTTTACAATTGCCTTCATTAATATTAAGCTTGTCAGTTATTACAGGTGCAAGTTAAGACAAAAATATCGTCGAAAATCTAAGTAAAGTCAGTTTTGAAAATTCTTAGCTTAACTGATATTTGAAGGGGTCAATTGTTTTTTCGACATGAATTTAACGGGGTACCAAGAGGCAATAAAACCGATAACGAGAACAGCTAAAAAAGCCAGAATGATGTCGGTAAAAATGATGTGAACCGGGTAGGCCGAAATAACAAACGAACCTCCTGCCCCCGGTAATTTAACCAGCTCGAAAGTGATTTGTAGCCAGCAAACAAACACGCCCAAAATGGTGCCTAAAACACCTCCTGCCAAAGAAATTAACCAGCCTTCGAAAAGAAAAATATGGTTAATATTTTTTACCGGAAGTCCCATGCTGCTCAGAATTGATATGTCCTCTTTTTTATCGATGTACAGCATCGTGAGGTTGCCGATCATATTTCCGGAAGCCAGCAACAAAATAAAAACAAGGATAAAATAAACAGCCCATTTTTCCGACTTCATGGTTTTAAAAACCAGGTCGTGTTGCTGTTCTTTGTTTTTCACGTGGAACCCTGCTCCCAGAATTTGCTCCAGTTTATCTTGAATATCATCAACGTCGGCTCCATCGGAAACGGCCAGTTCAATAGCTGATATGTCGTTTTCACTCTCAAAAAGTTTGGCCGCAAATTCTTTCGATACCAGCATGTATTTAGCATCCACATCTTCGAGAACGGCAAAAACTGCCGACGGGTAAAGATAGTCGTGGTTAAATGCCCGCGATGGATTTAACGAAACCTGTTTACCTTTTTTAGGCACATAAATATGCAGCGGATCGAGAAACGAAACACCTACGCCCAGGTTATTTGCAATACCACGGCCTACAACAGCATAATTGATACCGTCTTTTTCAAGATAGTACTTGCCTTCAATTAACAGTTTGTCGATATTTGTGTAATCAGGATAATTATCCGGAACACCCTTCACCGTAGCCGGAAATTGTCTTTTTCCATAACGAAGCATCGCTACTTCTTCAATAATTTCAGCATATGAAACTACGTCAGGCAAAGATTTAATTTGATCAATATCAATGGTTTGCGGGTCGAACATTTTTCCTTCAACCGACGTAATTTTTATGTCCGGATCAAAGTCGCTGTAAAACATTCCAATAAGGTCGGTAAAACCATTTAACACCGAAACGATGATGATGATTGCCATGGTACCCACCACAATTCCTGCCATCGAAATCCATGATATTATGTTAATAATATTCTGTTTCTTTTTCGAGAACAGGTAACGTTTTGCTATGAAAAATGGTAAGTTCAAACGCTATTGTTTTGTTTGAAAACGAAAAGTTTCGGAAACTATTTTTTCAGCAGCTGATCAATATTGTCGATATAATCCAAACTGTCGTCGATATAAAATTCCAGATCGGGAATAACGCGCAGGATTTTTCCTGTTTTTCGGCCCAATTCGCCACGCAATTGCTTGCCCGAAAGTTTAATTTCCTGCAAAATATCGGCAGCAAATTCCGAGGGAAAAATACTTAAGTGAATACGTGCAATTCCGAGATCTTTTGTTACCCGTACGTTTGTTACGCTGATGAGTTTGCCCGGGAATCGTTCTTTATTTACTTTTAAAAGAATATCGGCCATTTCGCGTTGAATGAGCCTGGAGATTTTATTCTGTCTTGTGCTGTATTGTTCCATTGTTACTGATTATAAGCCACAAAATTACGCAAAAACCTTGGAATAAGGGCAGAAATCAGTTAAACAGCGATTCTTTAAAGGCATTTCGAAGACTTTCGTTGGGTTTAATAATGTTGTAGTTTTCCCAGAAATGTTCATCGTAGGTGCCCAACACTTCAACGAAAATATCATTCCGATTGAAACGTTCCTCTTTATCAAATCGTTTTAATTCAGTTGGTTTGATGTTGGTTATCAAAAGGTCGGATACGCTGTGAAACTCCGAATTTATACGATCTCTTTTGCTGCGAACTTTAAATTTTACCGATGCTTTTGCCGAAGCCAAATGCCATTTTCCCTGGTACTGGCGGTAGTTAACCTGGTAATGTACGTAGGTAGGTCGTGCTTTAACTTTACGAGGTTTCTTTTTAATCATTATCTCCTCGGCCTGTTTTAATCCCATTTTATTTAAATGATAATTGGCGTGTACCAGCGCAAATGTTTCACGATGAACATACATTTCGCCTTCAAAAGGAGGGTAAAAGTCATCGCTCTGTGGTTGAAATCTGACTACGTAAACAGGTTGGTTTTCGTACCAAATTACATCGCTTATCTGGTACGAATACAGGTTTTCGTATTCCGGATTAATAAATGTTTCAACTGTTTTAACGGCATCCAGTTCGGTAATGGTAAAAGGGCCTCCCATTAATTTAAAGTTCAGCCATTTAAACGGTTGAACATCACGACTCTTCCGACCTTTTATTAAGCGGACCAAATCGCCCCGGGTAGTTCCAACGTAAGGAGCTTTTAATATTTCCATCACAGCCTCAGAAACACTAATATAATTATTGTCCTGTTCAACAGTTTCGCGATAAAATGCATCCATCAGTTTTGTTGAAGGCGTATAATTTTTGGAATAATTTGCCCGCATATTTCTCAGAAGCCTTTCGGTAGTAATAGCTGTAACTTTTACTTCTTTTATTTTTATTGAAGTCGTCTCCAGAATAAACAGATCTTCATCAAGTAACTGATAAGCCGGCAAACGTTTTTGCTCGTATCCCATACATGAAATTACAATCGTGTCGCGGATTGTTGAGGGATGCACTTTTATTAGAAACTCGCCATCGGTATTACTGATTGTGCCTATAGGTTTATTGAGAATTGAAACCGAAGCATATGGAATGGCTTTTCCTTTTCGACTTTCGATTAAGCGGCCCGACAGAAAAAAGTATTTAACTGGCGTCGTGTCGCGTGTAGCAACCTGTTCGTTTTCAACAGATTTCTGTGTAATGATAATCTGGTTTTGACGTTCGTTAAAACGATAACTTGCGGTGTCGAGCAATTCATTAAGAACTGTGTAAAGCGACTTGTTTTGTGCTGATATATTTGCTTTCTCTGCAGGATCAATTATTGTGGCATCGTAAGAAAAAAATACGTTAGCCTGCCAACTGATCTGTTCCAAAATAAAATCGATTGTCTGACCGGTCTGATGTATACTTACACGACGCTCGAAAACAGAGCCATCCTGTTGCTGGCCTTTTGTAGTAAAAGAAAGCAACAGGATGGTAATTAATATGATCAGCTGTTTTACCGGCTTCATTAAAACATCTTTTTCAACTCAAAAGAAGTTTTGAATTCTTCTCCGTCTCGTAACACTTTTAAGCGTATTTTTTTGTTTTCGCGGCTTTGAAGCAACAAATTAATATCGTTTAATTCCATTGAGCGATGCCCACTACTGTTTATTGATAATATCTGGTCGTTTGTTTGCAAACCGGCCAAATCAGCAGGTGAGTTTTCGCGAATGTTGGCAATGGTGAAAATCGGTAATCCGGGCATTGGATTGGTTACTTCCATTCCACTCATATTGTAATTAAAGTCTTCTTTAATTTTATTGTTCGGACGCAAGGTTAATCTACTGTTTCGGTAATCGATAGTAACATAAAACCTACGTAGTATTTCAGCTCCGATTGTTCCGTTTCTGTCGTTTTGCGAAATAAGGCTATCAATTAAATGCGAATTTGGAAAGGCCACAATTGGCTTTGTTAACAGAACTGGTCCAACCCAAATGGCATCAATACGTCCCTTTGTTCCGTAAAGGTCGCCGTTTAAACCGCGGCCAAGGAATGTTTCAACATGCTGTTGTGGCAAACTAATCCGTTCGTCCGAATTTTCTGATAACCACAATGCGTCGCTGGCACCGGTGTCAACCAACAGTTTAACAGGAACTTCTTTCATTTCGTCGGTTACAATTGTTGTGCGAACAAATGGTTTGTTACCGTCAAAATGCAAAGGCATAATAATATCTTTATTCCTGTCGCGATATTTATAATATTCCGGTTTGTACAACGTGAGTTTCTCATTCACATAATCAACCTTTACCACATAATCTTTAAACAGGTTAAAGCCAATTAATCCGTGAACAGGAATACCTAACATATGCGAAATCTGGAAGTTTTCGTCGATAATCATTTGTACTTCCTGGTTACGCGCTGTTAATCCGTCAATTTGCATCATGTTGTTTCCCGAGCGGTAAGCTGTCAGCGATTCACCTTCGCCAAGTCCCTTTACTTCAACTGGCATCATGTAATTCAAATTCAGCTTATTAATAAACGGTAATTCGGTAATTATCGGGTATCGAACTCCTGTATCAAGAATGAAATTCAGTGTATCGGAATTATTAATCGTAACCGGAATAATAATTAGGTTACTTGCTGATTTGAACTTGATTGTAATTCGTTTGTCGCGAGGATTGTCGAACAGAAAACCCCGATTATTACTGGCAAATTGCTGCGTGGTATTTTCGTATTCCATACTTTTATCGATTGGAACATAATCGCGCACTACCAGCAGGTTGTCTTCAATTTCAAATAGCAGATAGAAATCTTTCATCAGTTTGTCGAGCACATATTTTATGGGCTTATTCGAAACGTTTAAACTGATTTTTTTATCGGCAACTATTTCAGCGTTGTATGAGTAATCAATGTCAAGATACTTACAGATTTTTTCAATAACATCTGAAAGTGGCTCATCTTCAGCATAAATAGTTATGTTTTGATCGAGTGCCTGACTCTTTGTCTCCTGGGCAAAACTGGTGTTAGGTACCACTAACAAAGCCAGCAAGGCCATTAGGACGATAAGTTTTATTTTATTCCATTTTATTGGTTTCATGACTTTAAAGCTTTACTGTTTGTTTGTACGGCTCGTTAAAGTGTAATGTTTTCCGTCAACCGATAATTCCAAATCAAATGTGAGCCGAATTACATCTAAAACAAAATCTACCGGTTTTTGATCGAAATGACCTTCGTATAGCAGGTCGTTTAGCTCTGGTTCCATCACGTCAATATTAATGTGGTAAGCTTTTTCAAGGCATTCAACCACTTCATTTAACGGAACAGTGTTAAAAACGAGGTCGTGTGTTTTCCACGACAGAAAATTAGGGTTGCTGTTCATCGATTTCGAGAGTTGGCTGTCGGAAACAACCAGCGTTCCTTTTTCTCCAGGTGTTAAAAATACTTCCTCATTTTCTTTTTCAGTAGTAGCGTTACTGTTGATAACCTGTACTTTACCGGTTTTAACAATAACTTCAACGGTTTCTGCTCCCGGGTATGCACTAACGTTAAAAGAGGTACCTAAAACTTTAACTTGTGCAGAGCCGGCATTTATAACGAAAGGTTTATCAGGATTACGCTGAACATCGAAAAATGCTTCGCCAATGATGGTAACTTCGCGGGTGTCGCCTTTAAACTTTTTCGGAAACAGCAGTTTCGAATTGTTGTTTAAAGTAACCACCGAACCATCGGGTAAAACATATTCGTTCAGCACCTGATCCTCGGCCGAGATAATTTCGCTGTAATATGCCTTGTCCGTGTTGCGGAAACCAAGGTAATATGTAACTGAACCCAATAAAAGTGCGATAACAACTATTGCAGCATATTTGTAAAATTGTGCAATAACCTCCTTTCTTGTTTTTTGAAGCTGAATAGATCGAACTTTAGCAGGGCTTAATTGTGCATAAACTGATTTCCAGGCTACTTCGTCATCGAATTTTTTAGCCTGGTAAAACGAATCAACTTTGTTGAGCATGTTTTTGTAGTGCTCAAATTCCTCCCGGTTTTTGTCTGATTGATTGATCCAGGTCTCCACCTCTTCATTTTCCTGTGAACTGGTTTCGTTATTCAAATACCTGGTAACCAGTTCCCAATCAAAATTTTCTATGTTCTCCATTTTTCCCATCTCGTTTTAATGACAATACACAACTAATTTACCCCTAAGCATTTTTTGCCCTGCTAACAAAAAAGAAGAATAAGAAGGTATTATATTTTTTTAATTTGTCTCGTAAATATTTGATTGCCAAGCTCATTTGTGCTTCAACCGTTTTAACGGAAATATTCAGTTTTTCAGCAATTTCACGGTATTTTAATCCTTCTTCGCGGCTGAGTCTGAATATTTCGCGGCGTTTTTCCGGCAGCTCTTCAATACTTTTGGCAATGTCGGCAGCCAGGTCAACTTCAGTGTAATGGTCGTTAAAGTCGCTTGCTTCCGATTCGGCAATAACTGTTTGAGCGTGTTGTAATTTTATATTATTATGTTTAATCTGATTTAGGCAAAGGTTTTTAACCGAACGGAACAGGTAGTTTTTCAGTGATGATTCCACAGAAATAGCACTTCTTCGCTCCCAGAATTTCACAAAGAAGTCTTGTACAATCTCTTCGGCTGCCACATCGTCTTCTACTATCTTGGTGGCGAAATTACACAGGTAGCCATAATACATTTTAAAAAGCTTTTCAAATGCTTTGGTATCTCCCTGCTGAATTTTTTCGTAAAGTTCGTTTTCTTCGAATGAGTTCATGTACAATTAGTTCTAACGGTAGATGCTAAGGTATGAAAAAGAAATACTTTGCAAAAGATTGAAATTATGTTTAAGAAATTTATGTCATTTTGAGAAATCGATTAAGCTGCTATTTTTGCGGACATTAATCGACTAAAAATGACAAAAGAAAAAACTGAAACCTGGAAATTCCCAAAGGCATTTTGGGTGGCTAATACGGTTGAATTATTTGAACGTGCGGCCTACTACGGATTATTTATTGCACTAACACTTTACCTGTCGCGTATTATTGGCTTTAACGATATTGAAGCTGCAACAATTGCAGGTACGTTTTCGGCCATTTTATACTTTTTACCAACCTTTGCCGGTGCATATGCCGATAAAATAGGCTTCCGGAAATCGTTGTTACTGGCCTTCGGATTACTTACGGTTGGGTACGCCGGATTGGGTGTAATCCCTACTATGTTCGAGTCGGCCGGATTGGTTGAATACGGCGATAAAACGGTGTTTAATGGCCTCGATACATCTTTTGCGCGTTACGCAGTAGTGCCGGTTATGGCGCTGATTATTCTGGGTGGATCGTTCATAAAATCGGTAATTACCGGAACGGTGGCTAAAGAAACCACCAAAGAAAACCGCGCCCGTGGTTACAGTATTTTTTATGCCATGGTAAATATTGGTGCCTTCTCGGGTAAAACCATTGTAAAACCATTGCGCGAAGCTATGGGTAACGAAGGGCTGATCTGGATCAGTTACTTTTCGGCTGTTATGACCCTGCTGGGTTTTATTGTTGTTTTCTTTTTGTATAAGAGTAAGGAGACAGCTGGAGAAGGAAAAACCCTCGGTGATCTTTGGGATGGATTTATTCGCGTACTAACCAATTTCCGTTTATTGGTGCTTATTTTAATCATTACAGGCTTTTGGATGGTGCAACACCAAATGTACGCAACCATGCCAAAATACGTACTCCGTTTGGCCGGAGAAGGAGCTTCTCCGTCGTGGTATGCCAATGTTAATCCGCTGGTAGTATTTACTACGGTTGGTTTGGTAACGCATTTTATGCGAAAACGTTCGGCACTGTTCAGTATGACTGTGGGAATGTTTATTATGCCTGTTTCAGCGTTGTTTATGGCCGCCGGTAATATGATGCCCGAAGGAAACATCATAGGAATGCACCCGGTTGCATTTATGATGGTTGTTGGTATTGCTTTCCAGGGATTTGCAGAAACTTTTATCTCACCGCGTTTTCTCGAGTATTTCTCGTTACAGGCGCCAAAAGGAGAAGAAGGGCTGTACCTTGGATTTAGCCATTTACACTCGTTTATATCATCGATACTTGGTTTTGTAATGTCGGGCTTTTTATTGGACAAATATTGCCCGGATCCACGTTTGTTCGACACACACGAAGAATGGGCAGCAGCAGCCAGTAATGCGCATTACATCTGGTTTTTCTTTGTAGGTATTGCCATGGTTTCGGCAGTGGCATTGATCATTTACGGGCTGGTAGTTCGTAAACTGGATAAAAAGAAAGAAGTAGCTTAAACACAGCTGCTTATTAAAATAGAAAATACCTCTTTGTAATTGGGCAAAGGGGTATTTTTTTATTGAAAAGAAATCTTTTTCTACAGATCTTTGGGAATTCCGCTGAAATAGTTACTTTTGCACACCAATTTTCCACAAAGGAAGTTTGCCCGGGTGGCGGAATTGGTAGACGCGCTGGATTCAAAATCCAGTTCTGGCAACGGAGTGCGGGTTCGATTCCCGCCCCGGGTACGGAGTAAAATCCAAAACCGCTGTAACCAAAGAGTTTGCAGCGGTTTTTTTATTCCTACATACGAAATTGCATACAAAATTGATTATAATCTTAAGATTTAGGGTTTGATTGGAATTATCTTGATTATTTATTCTTTTTCACTTTTTTCACCCTGGAACTCTCCCTCATTAGAATTCTTTATTTTTTGAATATCAGCATTCTATCTTGTATTATTTAATTTTGAGAATGATAAAAACTAAAATTAAATACAGAAATGCAAAAATCAATTTTTACTCGTGAAGAATTATATGAAATGATTTGGAAAGAACCTTTATCAAAACTGGCTAAAAGACTTAAAGTTTCAGAAGAAGGATTAAAACAAACATGCGTTAGGCATAAGATTCCAAGACCTAATCGAGGACATTGGTCTAAGATAAAGTTTGGTAAAAGCGTTTTAATACCTGAATTACCAAATTATGATTCATGTGAAACCATTTCTCTTCTGGAGATTGATATGGAACATTTAAATATAGATTCAAAAAGAGGTAAATTTTTAGCACTTCAAAAACAAATAGTGAAAGAACATTTAAAAATGCTCAAAGTACCTAAAAGATTGATCAATCCAGAAAAAGAAATAAAGATTTGTATTGAAAATTCTAAGGATGATAATTATAAAACAAGAGAAGGATTTTATTGGTTTGGTGGTGATAAACTCAATATAAAAGTAACGAAACCTCATCTTAATAGAGCTTTTTGTTTAATGGATTCTTTTCTGAAAATTCTAAAAAACAGAGGACATAAAATTGAATTTAGGTATGGTGATACCTGTGCTGTTATTTATGGACAGTACGTGGAAATTTATCTGAGAGAAAAATTTGAACGTACAAAAACGGGTAAAGATTATCCAATGTATGATTTCACCCCATGTGGACTATTTGTATTAGCTATTGATAAATGGGGAGGCAGAAGGGAATATGTTGATGGTAAACAAAATTTAGAGGAGATGTTACCAAAAATAATTGCCTCAATGGAAATAAAAGCAGAAGAAGAAAGGCAGTGGAAAATCGAAAATGAAAAGCGAGAAAAAAAACGAAAAATCCAGGAGCAGGAATACATAGAATTGGAGCGAAAAAAAGAAAAGGACTTAGAAGATTTTAAAGGTTTATTATTAAGTTCTGAAAGATGGCATAAAGCTGAAAATTTGAGACGTTTTATCGATAGAATGGAAGAAAGTTTTGTGAACCGTAACAAGGTATTAGAAGACTGGTTGGAGTGGGCGAGAAAAAAAGCCGATTGGTATGATCCTTTCGTAGAGGCGAAAGATGAAATGATGGTAGGGGTTGATAGGGAAAGTCTTAATAGAAAGTCGGAACCTTTCAACTTCTGAAAGAATTATTTTTGGATAATATTATAAAATACCCAAGATTAAGTTGATTGACGAAGAAATAATAAATGCATTCCTGGAGCTGCTATTTTATTTAACTCCAGAAATACATTTATCATGATCTTTATCTTATTCCAAAATTATCTTTTTAACAAGATTTCTTTCACCCTGTCGAACTCGGACAAAGTATATACCAGCAGGTAAGATTTGATAATTATTTCCTATTCTGTTCCAATTAACTTTAACTTGACCATTTACCGGCTGACAAATAAAAGAATTAGTTACTTTATTGCCAGATTGATCAAAGATGTCTATATAAATTTCACTTGTAATTGTTGTATTAATATCGATTGTTAAATGGTCCCTCATAGGAACAGGGTAGCAATTAAAGGCCATTTCTTCTTGATATGACAATAATTTGTTTGATGTCTCAATATCAACAATAAAGGTCGAGAATATAGAACTTTTATTTCCATTGTAATCGTATGCAATTACTTCAAAGTCATGCATGCCCGGACATAAAGAATCTTGAGTGAAATATGAAAAAATATTTGTAACAGGATTCCATGTTGCATCAGTGACAACTCCATCGATTTTTAAAACGGTTTTTGAAAAATCTATTCCAACACCAGATTGTAATTCATTTAGTTCTGCCCAAAAAAGTGTTTTGTTTGAAACAGTATCATTATTTTGAGGATAGTAATTTTCAATATCAGGTGCAATATTATCATCACTGGAATTAAATTCAATTCCAACTGCATAAGAACCAGATGTATGCACCACAGAGAAAACAGTATCGTTATTTTCGCTTAGTCTGCTATCAAGCTCAACCCAAGCAAGTTGATCAACATTGTAAAAATACATTTTGGCTAATTTTTTTTCTTCTTCTGTTAATCCCAGTTCACTTAATTTTACATTATCGATTGTTATGGAAAGTTGCGCAGGATCAAAAGTCTCTAAAACTTCATTTGATTGATTTACAAGACTAACATTTATATTTTCACTTACTACATACATTATGCTACCAGAATCGACATTGTCAATTTTACCACTCTTGTTTTCATTTCGGATAATTCTTCTTGAAGAGTATGCTGTAATAATTTTTGGTTCCTTAAATGCACTTTTTTGCAAAGTAATGGCAGTAGGATCCAAAACTCTTGTGATCCACTTCCAACCACCGTTGCGGACCACACCTTGAATTGTTGAAGCACCATCTGCAAATTCAACAAAATATTCGATCCCATTCTCAACAATCTGCTCTGTAGCAGATACAAGGCTTTGTAATTCATCTTTAATTGAATTTACAACTTCTCCATATAAAACTTGTATTTCTTCCTTTAACGCAAATAATCTATCATTATCATTTACCGTATTGTATTCATTAAGAGGTAAAAGTTTGTCTTCAGAAATGCAATAATCCTCAATGGGGTATTTCATTTCATCAAGCACAGATATATAAAATCCTAAAGACAATCCACCACCAAAACCTAAAGCAGCATCGAGTTCAATTTTTGGGTCTAATTCTAAACCCAAAAGGCTGGTTTGATATTTATTCAATAAAATATGTTGGTCTACATCAAATAGGTCGTTTGGATTGTATAAGAACAGATCATTAATTGACTCAGTGAAGTAATTGATACCTATCGGTAAATTCTTTGCAGGGATTATTGGTGAAAGCAAGGAAGTGACAGCCCCTATTGCATTGGAAGAATTCCAATTTTGTTCAATAATATTTTTTGGAATTTCAAAATCATAACAATGACTATGAGAATAACTATATAATAATAATAGACCAGAAGGTGTTGTGCTATAGCTTAGATTAAATGATTTAAGACCTTCATCTGGAGAGTAATCTGCCGATAATGAGAAGTTATTTCCGTTTGAAAAATTATATACATGACCTAAACTAACATTGCCAATATCAAAGTTTAACGAAGAAATGTCAAAACCTTTGGCATAATTTAGTTCAAAAGTTCTTTCGCCGTTATCGTAATCTACAAATTCTCCACCTAAAGCGAAACTTCCTCCTGCTTTTAACAAATCTAATTTGATCTGATCAGTATTTTCTCCAGATGCTACTGAGAATCCTATCGTTGCTTCTCCCTCAATACCCAAGCCAAATTGATTTGAATATATTAAGTCTTTATAAATTTCATTCAGATCTGGATTAGAGTTCAGCATTGATTTTTTTAATGCCTTAAATACAACAGAAGCAAAAGGACTCAAATCTACACCTCCAATTGTCAGTGTTTCCAAAATATAAGCGGCCTTAGCCTTATTTTTAAGTTCTGAATTCATGGTTGAAGGAAAAAACATAGTCTGCCCAATGCTACCTTTAATCATACTGGAAGCTTCTGCTCCTGCCTGTATATCTCCAACCACTGCATTTATTGCAGGGGATTCAACCGAAGCACCTACCCCTGCTTCAAATTTTCGATATATATATTGGTCACCGAGAGAGTTATGTCTAAAAGTAATTCCCATTCCAGCAGTACCATTAACCGAAACTTTTGCTGCTGCAACAGACGGTCCAGCACCAACTCCTCCCGCGATTAGATTAACGCCCGCATTACCTGCTGCAAATATTGAAATATCCTGAACTGTCTCTTCTGTATTTTTGGCATTGAGCACTATAGGATTTGGCTTACTAATTACTTTATAAAATCTTCCATCGCTCTTTAAAGTATCAGGCACGGAGAATTCAAAACTAAATTCATTTTGAATCTTTGTTAGGTCAATACAAAATCCCATTATTCCATCTTCTAAATATTCTCCAGTCACTTTTATTTTAGGAGTCTCATCCAAATAGAAAGCAAAAATTTTATTTGGCGATGGAACAGTCGCATTAATATTTAAACGATAATACAAATAAGACCTTGATTTAACGAATGTTCTATCTTTATTAAATGGTTCTTGGTCAGTTTCAAATTCAATTTGTCCGGCATATTCGTATTCAACAACAATCTTAAATGTAATTTTGATCCATTCGGAGAATTCTCCGGAATCATCAAAACATCTTACTTCAAAAGTGTGTTCACCGGGATTAAATGGTTCAGTTAATGACGACCCACCATAAGAAAATCCTTGTCCATCAATCTTGTATTGATACCCTTGTACGATACCATCTTCATCATTGCCCAACCACTCGAATGTTACGAACTGATTTTTTACAGTGGAACCATTTTCCGGTCCTGAAATTAATTCTATTGAGGGGGCCTTATTGACTTTAAAACGAATCTTTTCCCATTCAGAGTAGGCCCCGTGATTATCTATACATCTTACTTCAAAAGTGTGTTCACCAGAAGAAAATGTTTCCGTAAGGGAATTTCCCAAATACGAATATCCTACTCCATCAATCCTATATTCATAATTCTGAATAGTTCCATCTGAATCAAATGCAGACCAAGTAAACGTTACAGTTCTTTCTTTTAAAACAGTACCATCTTCTGGACCAGAAGTTAATTCAATAGTAGGAAAACTATTGATTCTAAAAGTCCTTTTTTCCCAATTAGAATATTGATCATCATTATCTATGCATCGTACCTCAAAGGTGTGTTCACCCGGGTCAAAAAGAATGCTTAACTCAGTTCCTCCAAAAGAATGACCTACTCCATCAATTCTATATTCATATCCCTGTATATTACCATTTGAATCGTATGCAGACCAGGCAAACGATACCGTCCTATTATTGATTATTACACCATTTTCCGGCCCCGAAGTTATTTCAATAGTTGGTGTTTCATTTACGGTAAAAATTACTTCAGCCCAATCAGAATATGTATTGAGATCGTCGTAGCATCTTACTTCAAAGGTATGTTCTCCAGAGGTAAATGTTTGCGTTAAAGTTGTGCTTCCATATGAATATCCTATTCCATCAATCCTATATTCATAACCCTGAATTGTTCCATCAGAATCGCTTGCCGACCACTCAAATGTAATCTCTCCATCATTAATAGTTGAGCCATCAACTGGCCCTGATGTTATTTCTATTATAGGTGCTTCATTCACAGTGAAGGTTACTTTTGCCCAATCAGAATAATTTCCATCATTATCAATGCAGCGAACCTCAAACGAATGTATTCCTGTACCAAAAAGAATACTCAAGGATGTTTCTGAAGAAGATGAGCCGGTACCATCAATTTTATATTCATATCCTTGTATTGTTCCGTCAGAATCGCTTGCCGACCACTCGAAGGTTACCATACTTTCTGTAACAATTGTACCATCTTCGGGCCCTGAAGTTATTGCGATAGTAGGAGCATCATTTACAGTAAAAGTTACTTTAACCCAGTCAGAATAATTTCCATCATTATCAATGCAACGAACCTCGAATGTGTGCTGACCCGGGCTGAATGTTTTAGTTAGAGTTGTACTTCCATACGAATAACCTACACCATCAATCTTATATTCATATCCCTCTACTGTTCCGTCAGAATCGCTTGCCGACCACTCAAATGTAACCTCACCACTATTAATAGTTGAGCCATCATCAGGCCCTGATGTTATTTCTATTACGGGAGCATCAGTCACTGTGAATATTACTTTAGCCCAGTCGGAGTATGAATTGCCATTATCAAAACACCTTACTTCAAAAGTATGCTCACCCGGGCTGAATGTTTTGGTTAAAGTTGTACTTCCGTACGAATAACCTACCCCATCAATCTTATATTCATATCCCTGTATTGTTCCGTCCGAATCACTTGCCGACCACTTAAATGTTACTGTTCCATCATTAATAGAAGATCCATCTTCGGGCCCTGAAGTTATTGCGATAGTAGGAGCATCATTTACAGTAAAAGTTACTTTAACCCAGTCAGAATAATTTCCATCATTATCAATGCAACGAACCTCGAATGTGTGCTGACCCGGGCTGAATGTTTTAGTTAGAGTTGTACTTCCATACGAATAACCTACACCATCAATCTTATATTCATATCCCTGTACTGTTCCGTCAGAATCGCTTGCCGACCACTTAAATGTAACTTGACCATCATTAATAGTTGAGCCATCATCAGGCCCTGATGTTATTTCTATTACGGGAGCATCTGTTACTGTGAATGTTACTTTAGCCCAGTCGGAGTATGAATTGCCGTTATCAAAACACCTTACTTCAAAAGTATGCTCACCCGGGCTGAATGTTTTAGTTAGCGTTGTACTTCCGTACGAATAACCTACGCCGTCAATCTTATATTCATATCCCTGTACTGTTCCGTCCGAATCACTTGCCGACCACTTAAATGTTACTGTTCCATCATTAATAGAAGAGCCATCTGTCGGGCCGGATGTTATCTCTATTGTGGGAGCATTATTTACTGTGAATGAAACTTTATCCCAATCTGAGTAAGTGTTGTCATCATCAAAACACCTTACCTCAAAAGTATGCTCACCCGAGCTAAATGTATGGGTAAGTGTTGTACTTCCGTACGAATAACCTACGCCATCAATCTTATATTCATATCCCTGTACTGTTCCGTCAGAATCGCTTGCCGACCATTTAAATGTTACAGTCCCATCACTGATTGTTGATCCATCGGTCGGCCCTGATGTGATGTCTATGGTTGGAGCTTTATTATTATCAAGTACGTTAACATATATGGTTTTTGTGTTATCGTCATAATCTTCAGTTTCTGGAATTTCATTATCTTTATCAATAAGCACCGTCACTTTATTAGATCCAACTTTTGTAAAAACATGCCTTTCATATTCAGATACTTCTCCTAAACCATAGATATAATCAGTTACATCCGTAGGGTCTTCAATGTCTTGATCATTAACTAAGTAATACACATCTGCCTCACCTGCATCAACATCATTTGTTTCTTCAATGGTTACCTCAATTTTCACACTTTCATCAACATAAATAGGATCTCCATTATTAACTTCGATACTTTTTATTTTTAGATTAGTCAGTTGTGTCGGAGAATTAACTGTTTTGGAACGATAACAATACCATCCCTGTTGATCTGTATAGCCAGAGGTTGGTTTTCTGATTTCAGTGTCTCCATTGATATAGGTAGCTCTGAAATATAAGTAAATATCACCCGATTGATTTGGGTATACTCTCACCTTCATTTTAAGAGTCTCATAACCATCATATCCTTCATTCCATGCACTTGCCAGCCAATAATCTGAAGAAATTGTATTGTCTCCACCATTTTTATAGTGTATATCTGTGCCCGGAGGATAAGCTTCAGAATTATCAAAATCATAGTCACTTATGATTTGCATACTTTGGACTCCTCCTTTCTCAGAAACATCCAAGTACAGAGTACCATACATCGTAGACATGTTAATTGATATTTCAAAAATTGCATCGAAATATTCATCAGAACTTTCTGAAGGAACGTTATCATCAAGATACAATGTTTGACTAAATGTTATAGAGCTAACAAATAATAAAAAAAGGATAGAGCTAACAAATTTCATGATTGGACAGTTTAAAGTTTAAGCTTATTTTTTGATTTTGTTAAATATAAGACATATTGAGAGAATTACTGTTAAATACAGATCGGGGCAAAGAAAGTTTTTTCAATTTGGGAGTTGTTTTTAATGTCTATAAATAAGGGAGTTGAGTTGTTTTAATCTACATTCCATACTTCTCTCGAAACTCTCCAACCCATGAATATCCATGCTTTTCAAGAATAGGGAGAACATCTTGAATATAGAGTACTTTGATTACGTAATGAAGTTTCTGTGGAATTTGATTAAGTAAGACGGAGATTAACCCTCTTTTATTTCCATTATTTGATTTTTCAAAAGCAGGATTACGCTTATCTATAAGAAGCACGAAATAACCGTTATTTTCAAGAGCAAACATCAGTTCACGGAAAAACTGGTAGTAAATGGCAAACGGGCAAATTGAACAATTCTGATAAGGTTGATCTAATCCATGTTTTTTCATTAGTTGCCAATAGGTTCTTCCCTTTTGTGTGAGATAACAACTGTCATGATTATTAACAGGGTTAAGTCCATCGCACTCACCAGATTCAATGGAAGAACAACCTCCAAATTCCCTTTCAACGTATTTTGCTTCTATGAAAATGTTCCTATGTTCTCCGGTTGAATCAAATACTGCAAAATCAAATGATGTAGGTTGTTGAGTAGTTTCTTTGAAAGTATTTCTGTTATAATGTTCAAATTTCAATTCGTACTTTTCATCAAGTTTAATATCTGAAAATTGAAAAACATCTTGGAAAAATACATAATCCTGATTTATCAATGGCTCTCCAAAAAGGTTAAACAACATTGCCTGGCTACTTAATCCGTGATGAATATACTTGTGCAACGGGAAAGAAATCTTACTCTTTTTTGCTTCTTCTTTTTCGTTAGCAATATACTGATGAACTGAATCAAGGATAATATTTCTACACCAGTTATCTCTTTTATCCAGTATGTACTTTGATTTTTTACCAACTGGGTATCGTTTACTCGCAAAATAATTTGTTGCGTATTCTTCTACTTCTTTGCGGTACTTTGAGAATCTTTGAGGATGTTTTTCAATCATACAGTTAATCAATTAGTTTAAGTTGTCTCGCAATGTCTTGTTGAAATTTAGCCAGAGGGCGTTTATGGATGTCATCTTCATTGACATAGTTACCAAGAACTAATCTTTTAACAACACTTTCAGACAATCCCAAAAGATCGGATAGTTCCTCAATTCGAGATTCATTATAGGCTGTAGCTAACCAAAAAATTTCTTCAACCACATCCTTTTGAGTGTTATAAATCCCTTCAATATCAAAAGTAGAGTTGTGATGATCAACGTATTCATCTGTTGAATCACTTGTCTTTTTAAGCCTTATAATTATATCATTAACATCTTTAGTAAGTTGATATTTTGATATACTATCATTTGGGATTTCAAACTTAAATCCAGACAAAGGCGTTTCTTCTGCTAACAGATGGAAATCGTGACCTAAATCTACATTTGAATTGCTTTTTGATTGGTTACAATTTCCGCAGCAAGGAATCAGATTGAATATTGAAATACTTAATAATGGATGTTTTGATTTTGGGAAGTAATGATCTAACTGAAACCTGGCTTTAGCACGTCCTTTACTTTTAGTGGTGGTAATTGTAAGCATTGCGTTACAATATGGGCACGTTCTTATCTCGTATGCATCAATTATAATTGATGCATATTTTTTTCTAAATAAAGGATAATTTAGTGCTTTTAATATATTATTTCCAAATTCAGTAGTGCCAATCTTTTCGCCAGGAATTGGACCATAAAATAGGTTTGGGGAAATTTCATTCCATTCATCAATTAATTGCGCTTGTATAGATGGCTTTAATAAAAGAAAGGATTTGAAATCAGCTGCAATTTGGTTGAGCGATTGATACTCCGGTGTGCCAGCATCATAATCCCCTCTTAAAGCCAATATTTTATTTCTTGCGTTTGATAAAACACTATTGGCTTTATGTAATTCTTCATCAATAAATGAAGAAAAATGAGTAACTATCGAATGATTAATTCTTATTGGTCTCATTCCTTAGCTTTTTATTTTCCTGTTCCAACTTTCTTACCCTTTCCTTTAGTTCATCTAATGAATAAATCTCCTCCTTTGAGAGAAACTTTTTATTCCATAAATCCACTAATTGTTTTCTAATGATCGGCTCTCCGATTGAATCAATCATTATACGACTCGTCGTTTTATTTAACCGGAACTTTCTACTGTATCTTGCATTGCTCTTTAGGTATCGTATTAATCCATGTAGTTTTTGATTTGCAAATTGTCCCATAAGTCCATCTTTCATATAGAATGATTCCTTAAAGAGACTATGAATATTACTTCCAAAAGTTAGACGATCATAGCTTTTATCGATGACACATTTAAAGCTACCATTTGGTTCATCAGAATATTTCGCTTCTTTTTTAAGAAAAACAATATTTGAATTCAACAGATCCGATGTTAAGTGGAAAATCCGCTTAAACTGACCACCTGATTCCGGGCTAATGTGACCACCGTTTCCGGAGTAAATTGACCACCCCCGATTTTCCCAAAACGAAAAGAACATTTTCAGTGTTATTTTGAATCAAATTTAACAAAAATAATTACTCTTCTTTTTTACGTTTTCTTCTCATTGATTCACCTCTTAGTTCTATCCTGTTGGATTGATGGATTAACCGGTCGAGTATAGCATCGGCAATGGTTTTTTCTCCGATAACAGAATACCAGCCAGCAATAGGTATTTGTGAGGTTACAATCAAAGAACCTATATTTTGCCTGTCTTCAATAATCTCAAGCAAAGCAAGCCGGTTGGGGTTATCAAGCGGTTGCAGCCCAAAATCGTCGATAATAACCAGGTGTTGGCGCTCTATTTTAGCCAGTTCTTTCAGGTAAGAACCATCGGCTTTCGCCATTTTTAGTTTCGCAAACATTTTATTGGCATTAAAATACATCACCCTGTACCCCTCGATACAAGCCTGGTAGCCCAAAGCTGTTGCCAGGTAGCTTTTCCCTACACCGGTGCTTCCTGTAATCAGTATATTTTCACATTTTTCGATATAATCGCATTCTGCCAGCCGTAGAATACTGTTCCGGTCAATGTTCCTCATTTCATCGTAAATAATGTTTTCGATTGATGCTTTGTAATGGAACCGGGCGTTTTTAATCCCCCTTTCAATCTTGCGGTTCTGTCGGTCGTCCCATTCGGCATCAACCAGCATCGATACAAACTGATCTAAAGTGTAATCGTTTGTTTTGCCTGTTTCAATAGCAGTACGAAAAGCTCCATGCATTCCATAGAGCTTTATCTGCTTCATTTTCGTTAAAGTAGTTTCATTCATATAAACCTGTTTTTAGTTGTAGTAATGTTTTCCCCTGATGTTTTGATGCTCGGGAAGTATTTGCTCATTTTGCTCTTCTTCAATTGAATCCAGACCGTTTTCGAGTATTCGCTGGATTATCCGGTAATTTGATATATCGTATTCGAGGGCACGCTTACAGGCATTGATAAGCCGCTGTTTTCCTACTTTCTTTACAAAGGAAAGTACGCCCATACAGCTTTTGTAAGCCTGTTCGGGATGTTGTTTTTGTTCCAGTATCCTGCAAATCAGTTCTTCAACACTTGGGTCGATGGAAGTTGCCCAGTCGATAAAACGTTGTGGTGTCCAGTCGGTAACAAACTGGTGGGTGCTTGCCAGGTGCTGTTTTTCAGTTGTGTAGTGATAAGGCTTCAGGTTTCTTCGGTGAGATGCAATCCGGTTGTATTTGTAATAGATCTCAACACTGCTGCTTGTAAACAACAGCTTTACTTTTTTACGGATATACTGAAACGGGACACTGTAGTAATGTTTGTCTTTGCCCAAAAGCACATGCCCGTTCATCATTACTGTTGCAAAAGATTGTTGTTTTATCTCGAAACGGGTAACGGGAAGGGATGATAGTTTTTCCTGCTCATCTTCTTTAAACGACTGGTAACGCGAGTATGGCCGCCCGGTGAGTTACTTGTTGTTGTGCTGCTTTAACAGTTCCCAAACACGGCAGTTCATACTTTTGATGCTGGTAAACTCTTCTTGTTTTATAATGGGGTAAATACGTTGATAAAGTATTTTAACAGCTCCTTCGGCCAATGATTTGTCGCGGGGTTTATAGGCTCTTGCCGGAAGTATGGTCGTTTCATAATGTTCAGCAAAATCCAGCAATGTTTCGTTTATGGTGGGCTCGTAACGACTGCTTTTGGTTACTGCCGAACGCAGGTTGTCGGGTACTATGGCGGCAGGAACTCCCCGGAAGTAGTGCAGCGCATTTTCTATTGATGCGATAAAATCTTCTTTTTTCTGACTTGGCGATACCTCGGCGTAGGTATATTGGCTGGCTCCGAGTATGGCCACAAAAAATTGTAGTTCTTGCACTTCTCCTGTTTCGGGGTCAACGATTTCCAATGTCTTGCCGGCATAGTCCACAAACATCTTGTCGCCTGCCTTGTGTGTCATGTGCATTACCGGGTTAACCTTTTTACCCCAGCGTTTGTAATACTCGCAAAATTGTGAGCTTTTATACCCGTCGGGATGTTTGGCGATGTACTGCTGCCACATTGAAAGTTTGGTTACCCCAACCTTTTTCAACTCACGCTCCATGTGAGGAAAGAACGCATACAGGTCTTTCAGCTTGGGCGACAACTCGGGTTCTTTATTGCTGATAAACAGTGTTTCCAGTTCAACATCGCTTTTCTGCTTTATAGCCTCGGGTGACAGGTTTAGCATTTGGTACAACGCAATGTATTTTTTTACCGTATTGCGCGACAACGAAAGGTAGTTGCTGATAAATAACTTGCTTTTTCCCTGGCAGTGCAGTTGGATTACTTTTCTTACTTTACTCATGTTTATTAGTTTATTTGCCATATCTCGTGCATTTATTTGTACACGAAATTAGGCCTTCAAAAACATGAAAAAGCCTCTTCGTTTCAGGTGGTCACTTTGCCCCGGAGAGGGGTGGTCACTTTAAATCGGAATGAGGTGGTCAGTTTGCTCCGGAAACGGTGGTCACATTAGCCCGGAATCAGGTGGTCAGTTTGGCCGGTTTTTCCATCCAGGGTAAGGTTCAGTAATTTTTCTTCCGTATAGTTCATTAAATGGTTCTTGCAACTGGTGAATTGTTTTATTCTCCAAACGGAAACAATACCCTTCCTTGATTCAATAAATTTGTCGAAATACTCTAATATGGATTTCTCTTTTGCTGTTCTTTTGGCAGGGTAGTTTAATTCTTCTTTTAGTAATTCTCTAAATTTTTGGACCGAAGGGTATTCATCCAAGTGTGAGAAAACATTATCAACTGCCGAGGCTTGTTTGCGAAGTGTTGCATTAATGGTTGAAGCACTGATGCCATCGTTATTAAATGTGTTTTTGCGCTGGTATGAAAAAGGTTTCGCTACTTCCCATAAATCAGAATTAGTTCTAAATCCAATATTATGAAACGAGCGTTTACCTCCATAACTGACAGCCATAAGAATTGGAACATGTTCAGTAATCTTGGTACCAGTTTCTTTACTTATCCGGGATTCGAGGATAAACTTTACAGAATATTTTAGTCCATTAAAGGTTGTATTCATGATTGAGATGTAAATAGGATGTAAAACATACAAATCTACATACAAAAAGGGATTTAATGAAATGTAATCACCTGAAATGTAATGAAATTAAAACATTGTTATATAGTTTGTTAAGTGTTGTTTTTGTGCTTGCTTAATTTGGATAATATAATAATAGTGTTCCCGCCCCGGGTACTAAAGGGAAGAATTAGAATAATTTTCTGATTCTTCTCTTTTTTGTTTTTGTAACTTGTTAATTTTCTTTGCTTTGACAGAAGAAAACTCAATGTTATACTGGTTCGATGTTTTATTTCTAACTATTTATTTTCAATTCATTTTAACATTCCAACTGCATTAGTATTATCCGGATTTATTTCCAACGATTTTTTGTTATTCCGTTTCGATTCAATTAAATCATTACTGTAAAAAAAGGGCCTTGGCATAACTATCGTACGTATTGGCTTCATTGGAAAAAGCATTGCCTATCATATTTATATTCGTTTCTGTCTCTGCCTTATGTAATTTTTCTATATTAAAAGTTTGATATTAACCGTTTGCAGCCAAATTCCCCAGAAAAATCAATATTAATATCAATCCGGTTTTCATCAACTAAAAGAATTAAAGTTTGTAGAAAATCTTATTCACCATTTTCCAACCACTTTCAAATTTGTACAAGGAAATATAGTCGATGTAAGTAAGTTTGGTTCCAATGTAAAACTCAATTTTAGCCACTGCTGCTGTGCCGGTAATATCGATTGTTTGGAATTTTATAGATACTTTGTTTTCTCCAGTAAGTGGAAGTTTACCCGCCTCTCGTTTTTTAACTTGTTGAGACTTCCAATCATTAATGTTTAAGTGCCACATTTCATCTCCCTCAGAAATGCCTAATAAGTGAAAATGTTGATGAAATCCGGAATCAATCTTTTTAGTATCGCCTTCATTCTGAAGCCCTTCAACATAAGCTGTTTGAATCACCTTTTGAATTGCTTCTTTTTCTTGTTCGATATTTTGAGAAGAAGCATTTAAACACAACACAGATATCACAAATACAAATATCAATTTTTTCATTTTTCAATTTTATTTTATTAGTTCATGAATAACATTTACAAGAGCTTGTTCTGAACGATAATCTCCAATATTGGTTGCAAAAACAACCCCTTTTCTTTGTTTCAGATTTATTGACATAGCAGCACGCATAGTTTGGTCACTCCCCGTATGGCCATAAGTTTTTATGCCACCTACTTCAATAATTTGCCAACCAAGCCCGACACCAATACCATTCAGTAAGGAGTGGTAGTTTTTAAAAAGGTTCTTAAATGTGTTTTTTGATATTAATTCAGAATCTTCGTCCAACATTTCAATATTTAATCTCAGGTATTTCGTAAAATCCTCAATCGACAATGACAAGAATCCACAAGGATTAAACAAGTCCGGAGGAATACGTTCATCTGCGCCTAAAGTAATCCCTAATCCATCTGGGTATCGGTACATGTGCCTGTTGGGTTGCTTACTGTTATTAAGAAAAGAATACCCAAATTCAGCTGTATGTAATTGCATTGGGAGAAGGAGTTGTTCTTTTACTAAAGCTTCATAAGTTTGCCCCGTAATCTTTTCAAGTATGGCAGCTGCAACAACATATCCGGCATTGGAATAATGGTGTTCTCCTCGGGTAAATGCTGAAGGCTGGCTAAGGTTCCACTCTGAAAACTTTAATCGCTGTTCTTTAATATCTCCAGATAATCTTGGCAGGATTGAATCAAGCCCAAAAACCTCTTCATCAGTCCAGAATTGTTGTAACCCTGACGTATGGTTTAGCAGTTCCATCATTGTGATTTTTCTGTTATCAGGATGGATTACCAAATTCGGAAAAACATCAATCACCTTTGTATTCCAGTTCAGCAATCCTTTGTCCACATACACACCGACAAGCAAAGCTGTAAAAGATTTGGTACACGATGCAATTTGAAACTTACTCTTTTTTGTTAACGCAACACCATTTTTTGCTTTGTTATTTCCTACAACGGAAGTTTGGATTGAACCATCATTATTGATTACTCCAATAGCCACAGCAGGCAACAGGTAATGCTCTTTTATTTTTAATGCAAAAGTGTCGAGGATATGATTTTTACCAAGTTTAACAGGAAAATCATCTGTTAAACGTGTAGTCTGTTCCCTCTGATTGCAAGCCAATGATATTAAGAAAACTACCAATAGATATAAAGTTGATTTATGCATTATCATAAATTTCGAGTGCGTGTGATAAGAATGTGCTTATACTTTTAAGGCCAGTAACCGAAAGAGATAAAACGATAGTTTCTTTTATTTCATCTCGGGTTGCTCCCGCCTTTTTTGCCATTGGAACGTGGTATAACACGGCATTAAAATCATCTGTAACCACTTTCATGCCGATGTAAATTAAGTGTTTTGTTTTCTGGTCTAACGACTTTAAGGCAACAAGAGAATTAATTAGATCTGCGTAAGCCTTCTGAACATCAGGAGCTTCTTTTTCGAATAGCTCAAGAGGATTGATTTTATTCATTTTCAAAAAATTAAATATTGGGATAAATAATAAGCAACATTGCAACCTGGATTCCATCGTATAGTGCATGGGCAATTACAAGTGGCATAAGACGACGGTATTTAAAAAAGAAAAAACAAGCAACAAGGCTTTTAATTGCAATAGTTACAATGCCGTAACTCCCCTGGCTCCAATGTGTTAGTCCTACCAAAATTGAGGTCAGGAATATTACAATTATTGTCCATAATTTGCTATCTGAGAATTTCCAAAGACTGGTTAGCATAAAAACACGTATCAGCTCTTCGTAAAGTGCAATTCCAATCCAGAGGACAGGTAAAAACCATAGTATAATTAAGATTGGCTTTTCTCGCATGTCCAACATCAATTCTAGTAATTCTTGGTTCGACCTGAATTCAAGAACTCCCATTAATGTCATCCTTTCCAGGTAAAATAAGGCGAAATAGATTACTGTTAGTACAAGACTCCACATAAAGTCCTTAACAAGGAATCCTGTTCCTGAATTAAAATCTTTTAAAGGTTCTTTTAGAAAATATCTTTTTAACAAAAGCAAAAGGAATATACAGCCACCTCCAAAAAGCAAAGGATATAGGATAAGTTCCCTCGAAGCAAAACCTGAAGTATCATGATTTCTATGCCAAATCATAATAACAGACGGTATAATAACTAAAACAAATAATACGAATAGATTCTTGATTTTTGACATTTCAATTTTGTTTAATTCTTATTTCAAGAATCGGAATAATCGTCAAAAATCACTTACTGTCTTATCGGGAAGTAATTATGTTGTTGTGTAAAGTGCAGATAAACAATTAAATGGTAAATGCCCAATATGTAATTAAATCGATGGTTTGAAATAATACACCCGCAATGAATAAAGGCAAAATACTTCGGTATTTGAAAAAAATATAGTTAGAAAACGATATTAAAATAAACGAACTTATCATTGCAGAAGGTCCGTTATTCACTTGTAACAAGGCTAAAAGGGAAGCTGTAAAAAATATGGTTGTCCAGGTCCAGATTCTGGTACTATTTAATTCCCAAAGATTGTATAAAATAAATGATACTGTGAAAACTGTAAAAGCTTCTTCGAACCAGGTAAACGGGCCAAGAATTATTAAAGCATACAGGTAATTGGAAAAAATGCTTTCAAGAAGATTCGTAATGGCTGTTCTGTCGCGTTCAAACGAAAACCAATTGGCATAGGTAATTTGTTCAACACTTTGAATAAAATAGGAACTGCCCAATAGCAAAAAGGCCAGAACCAGGTCGTATATAACTTTTCGCTTTGGGGTTAAGAATACCTCAAAATTGTTCTTCAATAAAAATCGATTAGTAAGCAAAACAACTGCTAATCCGGCAACACTCAACATCATATAGTATCCAAAAAACTCCTGTATGAGAATTTCGTTTTGGTTAAAAAGAAACTTCTGTACAATGGCAGAAAGGTAAAATGGAAGCAGTATTACCAATACAGCAATAATATTTTTACTCCTTTTACTCATTTCGAAATTTTGTAGGTGTGATACCCGTTGATTTTTTAAATGCTGAGTTAAAAGCCGAAAGCGAATTATACCCAACGTCAAATGCAATATCTGATACTTTTATCTCCCTTTCTTCCCTTAATAGTTTTTTGGCCTCTGCTATTCGGTATTGTCCTACCAGCTCAAAAAAAGATTTTTTGAAATTTTCGTTTATAACCTGCGATAATGCGTGGGTGGATGTATTTATTTGTTTAGCCAGCTTGGCTAATGAAATTGTATTATCCTTGTAGGCAGCATTTTCGTCCATTAACTTCTTTAATTCTCGGTAGATGCGTTCATTCTCATCCGACTTTAATCCGGTCTTTAGGTATTTCGGATTAGCCATGTTTATAATGTAGCCCTTGTTAATAATAATGATTAGTGAAAAGTAAATAAGAACGCTATACAAAATTGCTCCTGAAATGTATGGAAATCCTGATACTTCGTTTAGTAAATATGCAAACCAGATGGCCATCAGAAAGATACCAATCAGGTTAAGTTGCTTTTTAACATTTTCATTTTCAATTGTGCCGTAATTTATTTTATGGATTGAGAAAGTTAAATACAACATGTATTGAAGAAGAATTGTCCGATAGAAAATATGCCATGTGTCAGCTTCATTTCTAATGCTATCGAGCAAAACCCACATAAAAGTAAAAACGATGGCTGGCAAAAGATGTATCATCTGTTTCCATTTGAACTTAAACTTTAGATTGATGACAGATTTGGTAAAGAAATAGAATGAGGGACCAATTGCCAGAAATCCGGATAACCCTATTGTAAGCAAAAAATCGTGCAATCCATCGGAAAAAGTAAGCAGGATAGATTTGGAAATGCGAAGTGTTAGCATCAATATAAAAAAGGCAAAAATCAGGTTGGATTTACGATTACCTTTTTTAGAAACAAGTGCATAGGTTACGAGAATAAAACTATTCACTATTCCAATTATGCTTCCAATTAGTATGATTGTTTCCATTGATAATAAAACCTACAAAGAAAGCAAAGATAAAAACCTTTTTACTTCAATTTTATTTTATTGGAGAGCAATACGGGATAGAAATTTGAGAAACACAATCACAGATTTCAAGTTTTTACTGTTTTATGCAACTTCCAAATTAACTCCAAATCATTCAAAAATGGTTCGGAAAAAAGAATCGCTAGGGGTACAAAAAAGCCTGATACTCTTTACGAATATCAGGCTTTTTTATTGCAATTTTTTCAGTTTTAATCTTACTTAACCTTTTCAAAAAAATGATGAAAAAATACACTTTGAAACGCAATTGAGTTTTTCCAGTATTCCCATGTGTGTCCTCCGGGTCTTGTGGTAAAATCGTGTGGAATATTTCGCTCGAGAAGTTTTTCGTGCAAGCTGCAATTTACTCCGTAGAAAAAGTCACTCACACCACAATCAATTGATATTTGAAGCGATCTGGGAGTTAGCTTATAAACAAGATTGATGACGCTGTTTTCTTCCCAGTTTTCCTTGTTTTCAGCGTAAGTGCCCAGTCTTTTCGAAATATCCCAGTTATTTGGGAACGGCCGAATATCAACTCCGCCACTCATGCTTCCTGCTGCACCATAAACATCCTGGTTTCTGAAAGCAAGATACAAAGCACCATGTCCGCCCATACTTAATCCGGTAATGGCACGTCCTTCGCGTGAGGAAATTGTACTAAAAGAGTCGTCTACCCAGTCAATCAATTCATGGGCTATATAAGTTTCGTATTTTATGTTGTTGTCAATCGGGCTATCTAAATACCAGCTCGAAAAAGCGCCGTCAGGACAAACGATAATAAACTGGTACAAATCCGCATAATCTTTAATTTCAGGAACGTTGGTTATCCAATCGTTTTGATTGCCACTATAGCCGTGCAGCAAATACAGTACCGGATAAGAGTTGTTCTCCGAATAACCTTCCGGAGTGATTACAACCGCTTCTATATCTGTATCCATCGACTGACTGTGCGTTGATAAGTGTTGTACTTTAGCCGCTTTAGTTTGAAGCACAGCGCCTGTAGTCACGATCAGCGAAATAATTACCTTAAGGAAGAGAGTTCTTTTCATATTATTTTATTTAATTTTTTGAGCGTTTAAAATTAGCCACAAAAATTTTATGTTAGGCATTATTCGCCAATTAATGCGTTCACAATCCTCATATTATCAGGGAATAAAACAACAAAAAGCCCGACGTTTCCGCCGGGCCATTCAGCTAACCAAACTTAACACTATGGTTATTAAATGGAATAAAACCGTAATAATTTTGCCTTATCGATTTTAACAATTCCATTTGTAGAATTCAGATTTTTAATCTACCGCCTCCAGCATAAAAACTGCACTGTCATACTGATCGGCTATTTTTAGTTCTACACCAACATTCATCAGGTAATCGGCCGAAAAAGTTTGACCATCGCCCCAAAAGCGGGTCCTTCCATTTTTGTTGATTTCTGTGATCTGATAGTTTTTATTCGTGTCCAGTCCGTTCAGTTTTATCGTTGGGTAAATACCACGCAAATGTGGCTCCAGACTAAAAGCATACAAGACAGCCGCTTCTTTTTCTTTTGAAACAAATAGTTGCGATGACCAGCCGCTTTCATCGTAAGGTGATTTTAAGCGATATAAATCACCGTTTGTTACTAATGGCCTTACAAACTGCTTATAGTTTTTTATGGCTTCTTCAGCAAAAATGCGATCTTCTCCCTGGATATCTTTTGGTTGTAATTCCATTCCTAAACGGCCGGTCATTGCCACATCAAAACGAAATTTTAATGGCGTCATTCGTTGCGTTTGATGGTTCGGACTGGTTGACACATGCGAAGCTGCACCAACGGGAGGATAAATAAGTGTCGTTCCGTATTGAATGAATATCCGCGATAACGGATCGGTGTTATCCGAGGTCCAGTATTCGTTATGGTATTTTAATGCGCCGTAATCCAGGCGCCCTCCTCCCGATGCACAATCCTGGATCACAAAATCAGGATATTTGGCACGAATCCGGTCGTAAACAATATACAATCCCCGGGTGTAAGCTACCCAAAAATGCGTTTGTTCGGAGTCTGATAAATAAGTGGAGCCGGTCTGCTCAACATGACGGTTCGCATCCCATTTTACGTATTCAATTCCGGGGTGTGTTGTAAGCAAACTATCAAATACGTTGAATACAAAATCCTGCACTTTGGGATTCGACAAATCGAGCAACAACTGGTTGCGCCATGTAATTTTATCGCGTCCGTTACTCTGAACGATCCACTCCGGATGGTTCTCTGCCAGTTCACTTTCTGGATTCACCATTTCCGGCTCAATCCACAGTCCGAATTTCAATCCTTTAGAATGTGCATAATCGATGAGATAATCCAAACCGTGAGGTAACTTTTTGGTGTTGGTTTGCCAGTCGCCCAATCCTGCATCATCGTTATTTCTTGGGTATTTGTTTCCAAACCAGCCATCGTCCAGCACAAAAGTTTCGATGCCCATTTCTGCTGCATCGTTCATCATTCCGGTCAGTGTATTTTCATCAAAATTAAAATAAGCCCCCTCCCAACTGTTAAGTACAATATCATGAATTTCGGTTCCGCCGGTCATTCCATATTTGCGACCCCAATCGTGTAAATTCCGCGAAACCTGACCGCGCCCCTCGTTGCTGAAAGTGTATATCATTTCGGGAGTAGTAAAAGTTTCTCCAGATTTCAGACTCCACGCAGATAGAAAAGGATTAATCCCGGAAACCAGATTCAAAGTGCGCCATTCATCAACCTGAAAAGACAGACGGTAATTACCTGACCAGGCGAGTGCGCCGCCGTAGCAATCACCGGAATTTTCCAACGACGGGTGATTCAGGCTCAATATAAACGAAGCATTTTCGGTCTGTGTAGTACGAACACCTTTTTTACACTCGATCACTTTAATGCCATTTTCGAGCTTTTCTTCGGCTACACTCATTTCGCCTGCCCAGGCACCGTAAAAGTGCGTCAGGTAATAACTCTCGGCTTTCAGTGGTAAAAACGACGAGGCAAAGTTGTTTAGTTTTACTGCACCATTTTCGTTGTTCTTTATCACTGTCCACTGCGTAACTACATCCTCATTAAAATAAGCTTTGGTGTGCAATTCAACTGTAAAATAGTAAACACGGTCTTTTAAGTAGATAACCGTTTCAGTAAAGTCTGAGTTGCTTTTTGATTCAACGCTTTCAAAAGCCAGTTCTGTATTTAAACTTCCGTCGGCATGAATGACTGCCAAAGCCGGTTCATTAATGTTTCCCAGTCCGAAAGTCGGGTAGGCTTCATATGAAAAATCGCGGTCGGTATCTGGTTTCGAATAGGATTGCTGCTGCATGAAATTTTCCGCAGAATCAACCGTCTTTCCATAATGCTGAAAGATCAACCGGCCGTTTTGATCAACCGCATAAACCAACGATGTTGACCGGGTATTTATCTCAATTACCTTTGTATTTTGTGCCTTCGTTACCGTGCCAATCAAACCGACCAGCAAGAGACTGATAAGAATTGTTCTCATAACTTATTCTTTTACCAAATGCTATTTATATTAGAAAACTTTGCGCTCTTCAAAGTAAAAGGCTGCCCCTCGGCAAATACTTTTAATTTGCTGAATGGTTCTGAGTTGAAAAAGATCTCTGTCATCACCAGATCGCCACCATCAACAAAAATTTCGGCAGATGCTGCATCTACAAATAGCTCCAATTTTACGGTTGAACCAACTTCGTAAGGAGCCACAGATATCCCGGCAAATTTATCAGAGAAACTCATGTCGCCGGATTGGTTTCTATCAAACTGAAATTGCTTGTCAGCAGTTGAATAGCTGAATTTGACATTTTCACCCAATTCATTTTCGAGCACAATTCCAAATGATTCGGGCAGCGTTTCACTCATTTCAAATTCCAGCGACAAGCGGCTCTGATTCAACGTTACTTCTCCCAAATTCAATGTCGTTTCTCCTGAAATCTCAACAGTTTCAATATTTACTGTGCTTGAGTTGTCCGTTATCAGCTCTGTTTCTTTTACAGGAGTTATTTTCAAAACATACTGATCATTCTTTTTAACCAACGAGAGTGTGCGGGGCAAAGTCATCGCACTGCGCCATTCTTTTGTTGGCACAACATTCGCGTAAGCCCAGTTGCTCATCCAGCCCAGAAAAATCCGGCGGCCGTCTTCTTTGGGCACATCGCTCCAGGTAACGCCGGCATAATTATCTCGGCCCCAGTCTAGCCAACTGGTTTCTTTCGAGTCGGCAGTAAACTGATATCCATCAAAATCTCCCAAAAAGTATTGTGTTCCCGAGCCGCCATTTGGACCACCTGGATTGATATTTACGATTAACACCCATTTAGTTTCATCGGTTCCTTCAACCTGTAACGGAAATAAATCCGGGCATTCCCAAACGCCATCGTGTGTTCCGGCATCAACGCCAAAATCGCTCTCGTGTTTCCAGCTTTTCAAATCATCGGAAGTATAAATCTGAACATGGTCATGTGCAGAAAGTACCAGGTTCCACTGTTGGATTTCCTCGTTCCAAATCACATTCGGGTCACGAAAATCCTGATTCCCATCATTCGGGATAACCGGATTTCCTTCATATTTTGTCCAGCTTCGTCCTTTATCCAGACTGTAAGCAATGGCCTGAGATTCCACATCAACACCACCGGCCTCTACAATTTTTGGATCGTGGTAAGTAAATATTGCCACCAATGGCGGATTTTCAGCCGATCCAAATCCGGTAGTATTATTCCAGTCGACCACGGCACTTCCGGAGAAAATGAAGCCCAAACTGTCGGGATATAAAGCAATGGGCATGTGTTGCCAATGCATCAAATCGGTGCTTATGGCGTGTCCCCAGTGCATTGGTCCCCAAACGGTACTGTCGGGGTAATATTGGTAGAATAAATGATATTCGCCATCGTAATAAACCATCCCGTTTGGGTCGTTCATCCATGCCGAATCCGGCGAAAAATGGAATTGAGGACGGTACTTTTCGGTAAATGGTTTTGTCTCTTCTATAGCTTCTGTCGTTTTGTTTGGACTTGAAGAACAGGCCACCACGAAAAACAGCAGTAACATGGCCAGAAAATTGAAATTCTTGTGGTTCATCTGTATATGTTTAAATGGTTTAATAATCGTTTAAAATTCAGTTATTGATCCTTTCTGTAAATTAACTTTTCCTTGCTCGCCAAATAATTGTAACTGCACAGAATTGCTCTCAAAATCGAATTTTCGTGATACCGAAATCAGTCCGTTCATGGCGAATAATTCAGCCGAATTCTCATCGATAATCAGTGTCATATCCAATTGCGGCTCGTTGGTTACATAAGGCGCGTAATAGAAGCCATCCCAACTATCGGGAAAATCGCGTTGAATCGAAGGATCCGCAATATAAAAATAACGTCGTTCGGCCTGGTAGCCCAGAATCAGTTCCTTGCCTTCCTTTGTTGTAATAGTGACGCCAAAAGACTCTGCCATACCCAGGTATAAACGGCTATTAACATCAAAAGTTAAGTCTATATGAGCCGGTAAGTGCAGGCTTTTTTCTATGGTTTTGGCATCTGTTAATTCGGTTTCGCTAATTGTTTCTGTTGCCGCTTTTTCAATGGCTTCAACCGGTTCTGAAAATAAGTAGTAATCGTAAAATTTTTCATTTAAAGTTAATTGTCGGGGAAGCGAAAATTCAGTTGGGGAATTATTGGGGATACTAAATTTTTCGTAGATGGAATTGTATAAGGTCCCTATTAAAACAGGCTTTTTATTAACCATTCTGTAATCGGATAAAACGACAGCCTGGTAAAGATCGCTTCCATGATCGATCCATTTAGGTTTATTGTGAGATGCCTGGTAAACATAGCCGTCGAATTCACCAACAAAATACTGAACACCGCTGCCTTCGTTAGGCGATCCGCTGTCGGCACTAATAAAAAGTACCCATTTCGTTTCGTTGGTTTCGGTTATTTCCATCGGGAAAAGATCGATGCTTGTCCATTGCCCGGATTTTAGCGCAACATCATCGCCAAATCGGCTTAAATATTCCCAGTTTTTTAAATCTGTGGATGAATAAAAGCGCACTTCATAACCCGAAAGCGTTGATAGATTCCACGATTGAGTTTCTTCGTTCCAAAACACTTTTACATCCTGAATAGGCTCATAAAAATCGGCAAGAATTATTGTGTTTTCAGTGTCCTGTTTCCATGAAGAACCATTGTTGTTGCTATATAAAATTGTCAATGTTCCGGGTTGATTAGCATCTACACCAAAAGCAATTAATGCTGTAGTTTCTTCACTATACTCTGTTGTTTGATTCCAATCCGTTACAACCGTTTTTATATTTTGAGATGCGTTTTCATCCGACTCAAAAACCATCAGTTTATTGCTCCAGTTTTGCAGGTCCTTACTTTCAGCCAGTCCACACTTTTCATCTCCATTAACCATGTAATTGTAAAACAATTCATAGTTATCTTCCGCATAAATTAAAGCTATCGGATTCTGAAGGATTGAATCCTTCAAATTGAAATGCAAAGAATCAGCAACTTCCTGTTTTTTATTTTCTGAGCATCCCCAGAAAGCTACCAGGATCAGCAATAAAATGGTGGCCGGACTTTTCATGATTAATGACGTTTTGTTTGTAATAAAAAGCAGATCATGGCGGGGAAATAAATTCCCAACCATGATCTTCATCTATGTATTAATACCCAACATTTTGTTCGTACAAACCTTTTGTAAAGTCGATTTCACGCTGCGGAATAGGGAAATATTCATCTCTTCCGGCAGTAAAATGTGCTTCATTCAGGAAGTCTTTTCTGGTTTTCTCTTTTTCCAGGTAAGCATTTAAAACAGGTTCTGCAATTCCCCAACGAACAAGGTCGAAGAAACGCGGGCTTTCCAAAGCAAATTCCAAACGACGCTCCCATTGTAGAGCTTTGCGTGCGTTATCCTGAGTCCAGGCTAAGTTCGATCCGTCGTATTCCGAAATCATGTAATTTGATGGCGCTGTTCCGTCAGCAAAACGAGTTTTTCCTGTACTTTCCGAAGCACGTTTACGTACTTGGTTGATCAACGGGCGGGCCATATCTTGCTGTCCCAATTCGATGTAAGCTTCAGCCTGCATTAACAGTACGTCGGCATAACGAATGATATCGATGTTTTTTGAAACGCCCATAAACGGACCTTCTTTTTTGTAACACGAGCAATCGGCAGCCTGCTGCTCTTTCATACTCTGGAAATAACCATAAACACCCGGATCACGTACCCAGCTGTTGCTGAAAATATACGCATCTTCGTTGCGGTATTTGTACGGGTGCCCGTCGATACCAACAGTGTGGTCGATACGCGGATCAACAGTTACACCGTCAGGAGTAATATCTGCTGCACTTAGTTCCACATCGTTAAAAGTGTCGAACTTTGGCAGACCACTGGCGTCGGTAGCAAAAGCGTTAACCATATTCTGGCTTGGCTGGTGGAATCCGCAACATCCGTATTGAGGTGCACCGTGCGGGTAGTTCAAACCTGTTTCAAAATTCAAACGACCAACTGTAGTACCATCGCTAATCGAAAACTGAACAGCAAAAACGGATTCAGGTCCATTGTCGTAACCTCCTGTAAAGTTTTCGCCAAAATCAGATTGCAGACTGTATTGTCCGGATGCAATAACCATCTCGCACAGATCAACCACTTCCTGCAAACGGCTTTGGTTAATGTTTACAACCTGGTTGTTTTCGTCCTGTTCGTAGGCCTGGTATAATCTCAATTTTGCCAGATAAGCAGCCGCAGCATATTTATTCGCTCTTCCTACTTGTGATTGTGATTCAGGCAGATTATTCACTGCAAATTCAAAGTCTTCAGCGATTTTGTTCCACAATTCATCGTTTGAATATTCGCGGTTTGACTTTTGAAGAATTTCTTCGTTGCTCAGATTCTCATCGATATAAGGAACGTATTTGAATAACACTTTCAGCATAAAATGTGAATGGCCACGAAGGAAACGAGCCTCTGCAATTCTTGTTTGACGGAGATCGAAATCTTCATCAGTCAACTCATTTAATGTACGCAATGCCGAGTTGGCACGCGAAATTGCACGGTAATAATTTTCCCAGGTATATGGCAAACCGGCCAACCAACTTTGGAAAGGTTGCGTAAGATTATACTGTTCGTAAAAGTTGAAAGGTTCCACATCCGAAACTCCACCGCCGCCTTTGTAAGCATCGTCGGAGCGGACACTTCCATAAACCCACATGCTTGCAATAGGGCCGATCATATCGTTATTTCCAATTCCGGCATAAGCCGCGGTAACCAAACCTTCAGCGCCCTCGGCCGTTGGGCTTCCGGCAGAAATGAATCCTTGCGGCTCAGTTTCCAGGTAATTCTCGCACGAAACAGCCAATAAGCTAATCAGTGCAATAATATATGTTTTAATATTTTTCATTATTTCTTAGTTTTTATTGATTAGAATGAAACATTTACGCCAACAGAAAAAGTTCTCGGGATAGGGATGGCATTTACGTCAGTACGTTCCGGATCGGGCCCCTGAAATTCGTTGGTTTTAAACCAGAACAAGTTTTCAGCCATTACATAAAGGCGCAGTTTATCCATGCCAATTCGTTCTGTGGCATTGGCCGGTAAAGAGTATCCAAGCTGAACGTTGCGTAATTTGAAATATGAAGCATTTACGTTCAGGTAGCTTGAAGTACGTGTTTCGTTGTTACTGTCAGACAATGTTAACGCAGGAACGTTAGAATCCGGATTTTGTGTAGTCCAGGCATCAAAAACACCAGGACCAACATTGTCGCGGCCACGGATAAAGTCGTTATAGAAAGTATACGGATCGTAACCGGTTTTTCCTGCAACTCCCGAACCAAAAACAGACAAGTCGAAATCCTTATAATTCAGATCTACACGTAAACTGTATTCCAGTTTTGGAAGCAAAGTTCCCAGGAATTTCTGGTCGAGCGAGTTAATTTCACCGTCATCATTCAAATCGGCCCAGCGAATACGCCCCGGAGCAGCACCAACCTGGTTGGCGTGTGCATCAACTTCCGACTGGCTTTTGAAAATACCGTCGGCAACATATCCGAAAATCGAAAGCTCAGAATGTCCAAGAACAGTTTGCTCAGAGTTACCCGGATAAGCGGTTCTAACTTCTTCAGGAAGTTCAGTGATTTTATCGGCAAAGTGGCTGGCGCTACCTGCTACTTCGTACGAGAAATCGCTGTTTACTTGTTTTCTGTAGCTCAACGCAAATTCCCAACCTGTATTTTTCTTGGTAGCTCCGTTCAGGAACTGCAATTGTCCTTCACCCAATGCAGAAGCAACCGGTGGTTGAATCAAAATGTCAGTGGTTTTACGGGTATACCAGTCAAATGAACCAACCAGGTCGCTGTTGAAAAATCCGAAATCGATACCAAGGTTCAATTCGTCAGTAGTTTCCCATTTTAATGCAGGGTTTCCGGCTTGCACAGAAACAAAACCTGAAGGAAGGTTTCCGGAATCTTGTCCGTCAAGAGCATACGCAGAACCAACGTTCCAGTAATTATCGAAGAAATCGTTATGAAATACACCATCAACCTGGCTGGCCACAGCACCGTAACGAGGTTCGAATAAACCGAGGCTGGCAAAATCACCAACATCCTGGTTACCCACACGACCAACACCTGCACGGAATTTCAGGTTTGAAAGTTTGTCCATGTCTGCCATAAATGATTCCTGGCTCAGGCGCCATCCGAAAGTTGCAGCAGGGAAAAAACCGTAACGATTTTCGGCACCGAATCGAGATGAACCATCGCGACGTAATGTCAGCGATGCCAAAAAGCGCTCATCGTAGTTATAATCAATTTTACCGAATTGCGAGAACAAACGGCTTCCGGTTGCAGTACCAAAACTGTTACCGTTACTGGTTCCGGCGCTCAATACAAAGAAGTCTTCCGTTTGTGTTGAAAATCCTTCTTTGTAACCTCTAAAGTCCTGGAAATTGTCACTTACCGCTTCAATACCAAACAGGAAGTTAAATTTACTTTTGTCTAAATTTAGTTGATATTGCGCTGTGTTCGACCAGGTTACACTGGTGAAATCGCTGTTATAGATACTTAAGTTGTTAACCGATCGGGCAATAAAACCGTTGGTAAATGCAGGTTCAATATCCTTGTCTTTCACCATGGAATAATCGATACCCAAAGTAGTACGCAAAACCAAATTCTTTATTGGTTGAACTTCAGCAAAAACACTTCCGAACAAGTAGCGTCTGTTTGTATTGTCCCAACGGTTGATATCCTGCATCATTACCGGGTTGTTACGATCGGAATAACCGGAACCGATAGGACCACCATAATTTCCGTTTGCATCGTACAACGGAATTGTTGGAGCCAGTGTAATCGCCAGTCCCGGAGTTGGAGAACTACCGAGGTCGGGTGTTTCCAGTGTTTCGTTCGACGATACAACCTGTGCATTAATACCAAATTTCACTTTGTCACCCAGCATGCTGGTTTGTCCATTAATACGAGCTGTAACACGGTCGTAATTGGTATACTTCAGCATTCCGGTATTTTTGATGTAACCAACATTCATTAATACCGATGATTTTTCGGTTCCTCCTGAAACTGTCAGGTCGTTGCTAATAACAAATCCGGTTTCGTAAGTCGCATCCTGCCAATCGGTATCTCCAGCCGGAACGTTAGTATCTCCACCAACATAAGGCTGAACCGTTACGCCATTCAGAACAGGATTGTTATAATCGCCATTCCAGTCGAAGTTGTAAATTTCGCCGTATCCACTTGTTGGATCAACACCGTCGTTAACCGATGCCTGCCATAAAGCACGACCACGATCAACAGCGTTCAACATGTCGTAGCGTTGCGATTTTTCGCTTTGAACCGAAAAGTTCGAGTTAAATTGAACTTTCACTTCTCCTTTTCTGTCCGATCCGTTTTTGGTGGTAACAATTACAACACCGTTTGATGCACGCGCACCATAAATAGAAGAAGCCGATGCATCTTTCAACACCTGAACAGAAACGATTGAACCGGCACTCAATCCCTGAAATACTTCGGGGCGTTTGGTTGGAACACCATCGATAATATACAGCGGATTGTTGTCGCCCAGCGTGTTTACACCACGAATAAGAATACGACTACTGGTTGCACTTGGCGTTCCTGATTTTTCGATATAAAGTCCCGGAACATGTCCCTGCAAAGCCTGCATCGGGTTACCCGAACTTAAACTCACGTTTTCAATAGCATCCATTTCTACCACTTCAACCGCACCGGTTAAATCGGCTTTTTTCTGAACGCTATAACCAACGGCCACCACTTCTGCCAAACCGATGGTTTCATCCTCCATACTGATGTTAATGGTTGTTTGTCCGCCCACTACAATCTCCTGCGATTTCATCCCGATAAACGAAATCTGCAGTACAGCATCAGCACTGCTCACATCGATTGAATAAATTCCATCAATGTCAGTGATAGTTCCATTTGTTGTGCCTTTTTCAACAATGGTTACACCCGGCAAAGGCATGCCCGAAGCGTCGTTCACAGTACCCGAAACACTTACTTGTTGGGCAAATGCAGCAGGCGTGATCATCACACAGAGGACGATAAGAATCCCCTGAATTACATTTTTAAACTTGAATTGTTTTACCATAATTAGATAGTTTAATTAATTAAAGAGTATTTCTTTCAATAGGCTGTTGGTCAGTTGATAAGATCTTTTCAATCTCGTCCATGTCGTATTTTGGGGTGGCACCGGCTTTCGATGCCACAAAAGCGCCGGTAGCACAGGCAAATGCCAATGCGTCGGCAGGTTCTTTCTTATTGAGAAGGGAAGCAATCAGTCCGGCAAGAAATGCATCGCCGGCACCAACGGTGTCAACTGCATTTACTTTAAAACCAGGGTGTTCGTAGAATTTACCATTGCAATACAACAAGGCTCCTTTTTCGCCTTTTGTAACGCACAGCATTTCAACATTGTATTTCGTAACAAACCATTCGATCAGCTCGTATTCGTTTGATTCAGATTGGTTATGCCAACCGGCAAAAACCGCGAGTTCTTCATCGTTTAATTTTACGATATCTGTACTTTCCAACAGTCGTTCAACTACTTCCTGCGAATCGTAAGGTTTGCGAAAATTTACATCGATCAGTTTCACACCATCATAATCCAGCAGGTTCATCAACGTTTCGCGTGTTAACGGATCACGGGAAGCCAGAGATCCATAAATCATCAAACCGGAGCGTTTCGCTTTATCCATCAATGAATTGGTTAAGCGGATGCAATCCCAGGCCACAGGCTCACAGATTTCGTAGGTAGCATTGTTGTTTTCATCCAAATGCACCAGTACTTCGCTGGTTGGCAATTGCTCATCGGTTTGAATGTAGGCAGTAGACATTCCCGAATCCTCAAGGAATTTCTTTAGTTCCTCACCCGGTTTATCGTTTCCAACACTACTTGCAATGGTAGCATCCAAACCGATTGCATTCAGATGAAGCGCAACGTTCATTGGCGCTCCTCCGGCTTTAGCACCGGATGGCAAACGATCCCATAGCACCTCGCCAAAACACAGTATTTCGTTGTTTTTAATTTCCATTTTAGTTCAGTTTTATTTGATTAGTTTTTGCATTTCCTGTTGAATTTCTTCCAGCGATTTGCCTTTAGTCTCGGGGAGAATTTTCCAGGCAAAGAAGAAGTGCAGCACCATCATCACAGCAAAGAATCCAAAGGAGATTCCTCCGCCAACGGTGTTATTGAGTACCGGGAAGCCCCAGATAAGAGCGGCGGCAAAAATCCAGTGTGTAAAACTCCCGAGTGCCTGTCCCTGCGAGCGCACTTTGTTGGGAAATATTTCGGAAATTACCACCCAAAGCACAGCTCCCTGCGAGAAGGCAAAAAAGGCGATGAAACCCATCAGGTAGATCATTACTCCATAGCCGCCAAAATCGGAATAGTTGCCGGTGAAAAATGACTTTGAAAGCAGTCCCAGAAACACAACCATTCCTACTGATCCGGCCATTAGCAGCGTTCTTCGTCCGTATTTATCGATAAGGAAAAGTGCTACAAAAGTGAAAATGAAATTGGTAGCACCTACTGAGATGGATTGAAGCAGTGATGCATTGGTTCCAAATCCTGCCATTTCGAAAACTCTTGGGGCATAAATCATAATGGCATTAATACCTGCCAGCTGGTTAAATGCCGCAATCAGTATGGCAATCATTATCGGGAAGCGGTAAGCTTTAACGAACAATTTTCCGTGCCCCATTGCTTCCTCTTCTTCTACCGATTGTTTAACAATTCGTACTTCTTCCTGTGGATTTTCGGCCTGAATACGTTGAAAAATAGTAAGCGCTTCATCGTTTCGTCCCTGGTTTACCAGCCAGCGCGGACTTTCAGGAACCAGGTTTAGCAACAGAAAAAAGATAACTGCCGGAATGGCCTCAACACCGATCATCCAGCGCCACGATCCGCTTTCGAAAATATTAGCTAGAAGGTAATTAACGGCAAAGGCCAGGAAAATGGCGGTAACCACAAAAAACTGGTTGAGCAAAACCAACTGGCCACGCTTTTTTGCCGGCGAAATTTCGGCTATAAACATTGGTGTAACTACCGTAATGCAACCCAGCAGAATACCGGTAACAAAACGGAAGAACAGTAACATTGCCCAGCTAATGGCAAAAGCACTTCCGAGTGTTGATAAAGCAAATAAACCGGACAGAAGGATCAGTGATTTTTTTCGTCCATATTTCTCGGCAGGTTTACCAATTATTATGGTACCGATTATGGTTCCCATAATAGCAACGGCTATGGTAAATCCCAGCCAGAAACTATTTAAATTAAATAAGGTTTCTAATTGTGTGGTGGTTCCCGACATCATGGCAATGTCGTAGCCAAAAAGAAAGCCACCGAGGGCTATTATAATAGCGACAGAAAATACGTTTTGCGTTTTCATTTCGATTCAGAATTATTGGTTTAAAACTCTGAATCAAAAGTAGGGTCCGACAAAATCTTCAGCTTTTAGTCATGATACAAATTCTGAAAACCATGTAACATTATCGGTCTGATTATGAATCGGTTTACAACTATGTTACCTCCCTGTAAACTATGATACAAATGGCAAATTAAAATCTGTTTTATTTTCACTTTCGCAGGTGTTTTGAGTGATTGGTCGATTGAAATTGCTTAATTTCACAACAGCATTACTATCGGATTAAGCTATATGACGAAGAAACGAACCATCCTATTTCTTTTCCTCCTCTTCATTTCTATCTGTGGTCTTTCGGCAAAAGAAAAATACACCATCGGTTTTTCGCAATGCGGGCAAAGAGATAACTGGCGGTTAAAAATGGAGGCCGAAATGGAGCGGGAATTGCTGTTTCACCCCGATTTGTCGATCGTTATAAAACAAGCTTTAGACGATAGTGAAACGCAAATAAAGCAGATCGATGAACTCATGAATATGGGCATTGATCTATTAATTGTTTCGCCCAACGAAATCAACCCCATTCAAAAGGCCGTTGAGGAAGTTTATCAAAAAGGAATTCCGGTTGTTTTGATTGATCGGAGAATCGATTCGGAGAACTTTACGGCTTATGTGGGTGGCGACAATTATGAGATTGGCCAATTTGCTGCAGAATATATTGGCCGAAAATTGAACTACAAAGGCAATATACTCGAAATCCAGGGAGCGCAAACAATGTCGGCGGCGGCAGAAAGAAGCAGAGGTTTTAATGATGCGCTGGTCAAGTATCCCAACCTGAATAATGTCTACAAAATCCACTCGTTTTGGAATGACGAAATTGTTGCCGACAGTTTACCATCGGGCTTTGCAAAACATCCTGATATTAAAGCCATATTTGCTTTTAACGATGGTTTGGCAGAGGATGCAGTTGAAGCACTGAATACGAATAAGCTGTCGACTGATCTAATTATAGTGGGCATTGACGGACTACCAACACCGGGGGATGGGATTGAAATGGTTGAAAACGGAACGTTGACAGCAACCATAATTTATCCTACCGGCGGAAAGGAGTCGATTCAACTGGCATCAAAAATCCTTAATGGTGAGCCATTTGCAAAATACAATTCACTTTTTTCCACCGTTGTTGATGAATCAAATGTAAGGATCACCCGACATCAATTTCAAAATATCTCGGAACTGCAGTTAGATATCAAAAAATCGATGGACATGCTTAAAATCCTGAACGGTAGATATCATGTGCAGCAAATTCTTCTGTTCGTATTGTTGGTGCTGTTTACGGTAATGATCATTTTTCTTGTGATGTACCTTTCTGCCAACAAAAAATTGAAGCAGTCGAATATTGATTTAGGAAAGCAGAAAAATGAGATATCTTCTCAAAACGCTGAACTTGTTCGGCTAAGTAACGAGTTGGAGGAAGCTACAAAAGCAAAACTTCGCTTTTTTACCAATATGTCGCATGAGTTCCGAACTCCGCTCACACTAATCGTTGGTCCGTTGGAAAATATGATTGATTCGGCCGACATTCCCGAGCGTTTTAAAAAGCAGGTTTCGCTGATGCACAAAAATGCGTTGCGCTTGCTGCACCTCATCAATCAGTTGATGGATTTCAGGAAAATAGAGAACAATAAAATGCAGTTGCAGGCTGCAAAATATGATGTTGTAAGTTTTCTGAATGAAGTAATGACTCCCTTTTACGACCTGGCTGAAAAGAAAAAGATTTCGCTGTTGTTTGAAACTGAAAAGCACAGTATAAATGCCTGGTTTGATTTGGATAAGCTGGACAAGGTAATTTTTAACCTGCTTTCGAATGCCATTAAGTTTACGCCGGAAAATGGCCGTATTAAAGTTTCTTGTTCAACGTCAAAATCGGTGGTAAACAAAATTTGGGATGAAGAACTGGAAATAAAAGTTGCTGACACAGGAAACGGAATTCCCCCGAATGAGGTGAAGCATATTTTCGATCGTTTTTACCAGGCCGAAAGCTCGCACGGCTTTATGGGGACAGGTCTTGGGCTGTCACTCTCGAAAGAGTTTGTTGATCTGCATCACGGTAAAATTGAAGTGAAAAGCGAAGTAGGCAAAGGCACAACTTTTACCATTCGTTTGCCTTTGGGAGATCAGCATTTAAGCGATGCCGCAAAAATAGAATCGCCGGTGAGCCATTCGGCCGGGCAACCAACAAAAGGAAGTAGTAAAATTCAAATCGATACGATTGCTGAGATTGATGATAAAGCGCTTGCACTGGATTTTGACGAAACGCCGACCATTCTTTTGGTTGAAGATGAGAAAGATGTGCGGGAATACATAAAAGATAGTCTGTACGATCATTACCGAATTTTACAAGCCGAAAATGGCAGAAAAGCACTGGAAATAATCCGCGAGGAAGAACCCGACCTGATAATCAGCGATATTATGATGCCGGAAATGGATGGACTGGAAATGACACGCACGCTAAAAACCGATTTAAAAACCTGCCATATTCCGATTATTCTACTTACCGCAAAAACTTCGCAAGAGCAGAAGTTTGAAGGCCTGGAAGAAGGTGCCGACTCCTATATTCCGAAACCTTTTAACAGCAAACATTTACAAATAAGGGTAAAGAAATTGCTCGAACTCAGAAAGAAGATGCAGGAGCGTTACAAAGGACAGTTACTTATAAATGAAGATGATAAGGATCTGTCGCGTCTCGATCGGAAATTCCTGAATAAAATTTCGCAGATTGTAGAAGAACACCTCGAAAAAGAAGAGTTAACGGTTGAAGAATTGAGCCAAATATTAGGGCTTTCGCGCGTACATGTTTACCGAAAAATTAAAAAGTTGACGGGAATGTCGGTTAGCGAATTTGTTCGGTCGGTAAAATTGAAACTTTCGTTGAACCTGATTAAAACCAGCGGAAAAACAATGGCCGAGATTGCCTACGAAGTTGGTTTTTCATCGCCTTCGTATTTCACTAAGTGTTTTAAAGATCAGTTTGGGATGTCGCCCAGTGAGTATGCGAAAAAATAGAAAATACCTGCTTGTATACATCACATTATCCACTTGAGTCTTCAGGGCGGTTTTTTGTATTCTAAAAGAGTAACGATGAATTAGGAAAAACCCAATTCATCGTTACTTACTTCTCATTGTATTAATAATTTACATAAAAAATAAGCTGCTATTTTACCAGGTTCTTAAAGGCTGATCCAAAAATTAAATACCGGGTATTTCCTCCAATAGTTCCTTCGTTTTGTCCCCATAAAAATGGCCAGTCATCATAGTTTTCAAAATGATCAGGTTGTCTGAACAATAAACCCGGGGCAACATTACCCGGAATAAATGAAAAGTCAGCCCTGTTATTTCCATAAAAGACTTCTTTGGGACGAGCAGCCCCCACTGTTGCCACTAACGAATAATTGTGATACGGATGACATCCATACAGCCAGTTGGTGGCTTTAAATGCATGTTCAGCATCAATAATTTCAGGAAAATATTTACTGGCAAAACAAATGGTTGTGCCAAAACTTACCACACTTCCGCTGCCTGCCCAGTTACCCAGTCCAATCGGCACTCCGTAAGGATTATCTTTTTCAAGCTCATCGATATATTCTTTGTATTTTTCCATATATGGACGCAACTTTTCTTTGTAAGATTCCTCCATGTGCGGAATAGCATGCAAAGCAGTCAGTATGTTGCGACTAACATTGCGATCGAGTGAAGGCCATAAAAGTTCCTCGAATTTATCGATATATTGCTGTTCCCCGGTTGAGATGTAGAGTTCAAGATTTGTACCCATATCAGCAGACTGTCCCCACCATCCACGTTGATCTTCCGGAACTTTGGCAAGTAACTCAGTTGATTCTTTTAGTAGTCTTTTTGATTGTTTCAAAGCCCTTTCAGAAAGATCATCGTTATATCCTTTTAATGCACGGCTCGCTGCGGCGAACATTGCTGCAGCCCGGAGATCGAGACCGGGATTGCGGCTTGTGAATGCCCACATATCATCTTTAACTCCGCTCGATCGCCCGTCGGGTGCTACTTCGTAAGGGCCGAGTTTTGGATTATAAGGAAGGCCGTCGGTTATTGAGGCTGCATCGCCAAGGTGATGGTAATTATCCAAAACAGAATTGGAGAGGGTTTGTGCCATGTGGCCGATAATCTCTGCCTGAGCCACCAGATTCATTGTTCCGTGTTCGATAAACTGCAATATATCGGGTGTTCCGTCCGGACGATGAAGGTCAACATAGCGTTGCTTCTCATCAATAAATGTCTGGTCGCGAAGAGGTTTAAAATACTCCCATGTTTCCACAAAATTCTGCACCACCCCGATATTTGAACCTGTTTCAATGTCAAAGTCTCCCGCATCGAAAAAACCGCCAATGTTGAGACCGGGGATGGTTTCCAGTGCTTTATATTTGGTATCAGTTGTTGGTCCTTGTCTGTGGAGGTCGAAGTGATCGGTGTTTGGCGGAGCCTGAAGATAACCTTCTTTAAATGGCTCGCCGTGCCACACCCGATAGGCCTCGTTTACAAACATGTGGTTCATATGAATTGGTATCCACACATCACTGGTGGCATCGGTGATCCAATCGTAAACATTATCTGCAATGATGAAGTTATTTGTTTTAAAATCGCCATACTGAATGTAATAGATTCCGGGTGTGTTAACCGAAGAAAAATCGAATTTTACATAGTGGTATTTGAAATAGTCGCCCCACGATTCGATCTTGCTGCTAAATACTTCACTTGCATTACCGTCGTCGCCAACTTTGTAAACAGATGCTTTTGCCAGTGGTTTGTCTTTTTTGTCGAGTTCAATTACTGAAACTTTTTGTTGCGAAGGCAGATATCCCACCTGCGAAAAACCAATATTTGGTTCTCTTACCCAACCGTTTATGGCATTTGGTTCAACCGTCCATGTTAAAACTTTACCTGTTTTTCCGGCAGGGAGCAAACTACGAACAACATACCAGCCATTTTGTGCCAGCATACGGCCGTCGAAAAGCATAATATCGGCATCATCCGATGTAATTTTTACCATACGTTCGGGATCTTCAGGAGCTAGAAGCATTGTCCGGCCGGTTTCGAGTGGAAGCGGATCGATAAATTGGTCTGTTCCTCTGTCATCAGACGTTACATATCCTTTAAATTGTTTCGTCTTTTCACTGTTGGGCTTTGTAACCGAACCTCCCGCAACATAACGTGAAAAACGATTAATCCGTCCATCCATTAAATAGGTTTTTCCCCAATACTGCGATGGCAGAAACTCGAGATTAAATCCTGCTTTTCCTTCAACTGCTTCGGGAAGGGGATTGTCGAGGTAAACGGATATTTCAACAGCTTTGCCTTTTGTAGCAACAACTACTCGAGAGTCAAAATCATAATCTTCATATCTTAAGGTGGCTTCAATGGTATTTAATACGCTGTCTACCGTACGGGTTGGTATTGCAGGAACAAGGTCCCACTGCTCCGGAGTGTTCGATAGTCTCACAGCGCCACCTTGCGCGGTTCTTATTCCATGGTGAATCAATTCAATACCAGCGTTTTTTTCATCATTAAAACCTCCGGTAAAAAGGTTACTGTACACCAAAACATTAACACCTTGAGTTTCGAAATATTCAAGATCATTGAGTACCAGGTTCTGGTTAGGTTCATAACTGCATGCTGCTAAAAGCACCATAATCAGTGATAAAATTGTAAGTTGTTTCATATTTAATTACTATTAGGTTGTGGTTTGAATTTGTATGTATTACTGCCAGTTCTCCTTTTTTTCAAGGTCTTTCATTGTATATTTTTCTGAAGTTACTTCAACCGATTCCTCAAAGAGTTTATTCAGGTCGGGTAAATTCAGTGTGCTTCCTTTTCGCATGAACAATGGAATTTGATGAAGTAAGGCATCAACATTTATGGTTTGCCCGCCATTATATTCTTTCCTGGTCCAAACATTTATCCATGTTTCTCCGGCAGGCAAATAAACCTGTTGATTGGTTTTTTCTTTTTCCCAGATAACTGAAACAAGCAAGTCGTTTCCAAACTTGTAGGTTTCCCAGTTTTCCCAGCTTTCTTTTTGATCGGGATATTCCAAAAAAAGTGGGCGTAAAACAGGCATTCCGGTTTTGCAGGCAACATCACTCATTTCGGAAATATAGTCAACCAAATTCATGCGCAATTTTGTGTACAAGCGCCATATTGCCAATAATTCCGTATCAAAAGAAGGTTGGTAATCCATTCCCCAAAAACCAAAATTATTGGTTGGTCCTACTTCCATAATTGGCGAAAAACAGGAGAAAGCAATCCATCGCATTGTTGTTTCACGATCGATGTTTTTGGGGTAACCTCCTGTATCCGATGACCAAAACGGATAACCCATAACAGCACACCTTTGTGCACCTATCAACACAGAACGCAAACCCTCGGGCGGATTTCCGGTATCACCGGCCCACATAGCACCGTAGCGCGAACTTCCTGTGTACATTGCCCGCGGAAACAAAACAAAATCGTTATCATGAACAGGTTTTACGGCATCGTAAGTAGCTTTAATATACTGTCTTGGGTAATCGTTGTAGTTTTCACGATAAGATATTCCCGAACTTGTAAGTAGATGCAACGAGTCGCATAAAATTTCTCCATCAGCCCGATCGAGTTTAAAACCTTTTACACCCATTTTTGCAATTTTTGCCACATATTCTCCCCACCAGTTGCAGGCTTCAGTGTTGGTGTAATCCATTAAAACCATATTGTCGTTGCGAGGTCCTTTGGTTTCAAGGTTATATCCTTTTTCCAATGCTTCAGTTGCCATGTCTCCCATAACCCACGGGGCAATCCAAATCATCAATTCCATGTCCTTTTTATTCAGCCACGAAATCATTTCTTCAAATTGCGGTAAACGTTGATAATCGACTTCAAAATCATCGTATCCCATCGAACCAATTGCCCACGGCCGATCAATCCAATATGCAGTACATGGAATGTCATAGGCTTCCATCATCAAAACATCTTCTACAATATCAGAATTGAAAGGTGCGTTTACTTCAGAACCATCGAAATATGTTTTCTGATGAAAATGATCGTCGCGCCAACGCCATGGACCCAGGGCCCATTTTGGCAGTTTCACAGGAGGTCCGGTTCTCAGTGTATGTCGCTGCACAATTCCTGCAGGGCCTTCATCCATCATTATCGAGAATTTGAATTCGGTTCCTTCGAAGGCAATCTGAACCAAATCAGACTTTTCTTTACAAAAATCGATAACGCCCGGCCATGTTCCGTGAACAAAAAAACCATAATTCTCTGATGAGATATAAAACGGAGAATAGGCCGAAACGGTTGGTTTCAATTTTACATCCACTTTCTCTCCCCTAAGGTTTAATGCAGTGCTAATTCCTTCCTTCCACGATTCGCTCTGATCGCCGTCCACAACTCTTTCAAATACACCGGTATAATATTCATCATTCGATGCAGCAAGGTTGATTAACCATTTTGAAGGCACTATTTCAGCGGCTTCCAAACGAAAAGTAATATCCAGGTCTGTCATATTTTTTTGTACCTGCATGATTACTTTCTGGCCATTATTACCCCATGAATAAACTGTCTCATTTTCGGTATTCAGAACAGCTTCAGGCTGGCCTTTTAACCAGGTAATTTTATCGCCAAAAGCATATCCGATAGCTCCTTCGGTTTCATCTGCTGAAAAAGTGATTTCCTTACCGTATGGATTTAGTAATGATACTTCAGTAAAAGAATCATCACCGGAATTCAATACTTGTAATGTTTTTTCTGACTGGCATCCTGTACCCAGGAGTATAGCAGCAAAGACAGTTAGCAGTAACTTTATTTTACACAAATTTCTTGATTTCATTTTAGTTGATTTAGCTTTATTTTTTTAGTTAATGAACGGTGGAATATCAAATCAGGGCAAAGGTTCTAGTCCTTCCCATTTTACTTTCCATGTTCCATTTTTCGGAAATCCTGGTAAATCGGTTTCGCAACCTTCGTAGCCGGCACACATCATGGCAACAGCGGTAAGCAGTGCTCCATTTCCCGGCAGGTACAACTTTAGCCTGTCATTCTGATAATTATGACCGTTGGGTAAATAAGTATTCGTTTCCACCTCCTTAAAAAGTGCTTCCAGAGCTTTTTCGGGTAATCCGAGCCTGGTTGCAGTCATGGCTGTCATTGGGAAATCCCAGCCCCAGGTCTCTTCCCAATGCCAGTTTTTCCAAACATAATCGAAGGTATTTTTCATGGTTTCAAAATCAGCCATTGTGCTGGAAGGTAACATCCCGTATGTGCCAATCGCCATCGGATGATCGCTCATGTAGCGCGGATTTGTATACGAATCAGGAGCACTTTCGGCACCAAGGTAAATTCCATCTTGTACAGCCAAAGGTGAAAGTTTCCGGATAACATCATCCCATTTCTTTTTTTGATCAAGCCCTAAATTTTCTCGCCATTGCTGTGCTGCAATTAATCCCTGTTTCCAATATGCAAGTTCAAATGGAGGATTAATAGTAGTTGAAGCCGGGAATCGTTCTTGTGCCGGTATTAAATTGGGGCCTAAAACATAATGGTCATTTTCTGAGTTGTAATGTGCATAAGAAGCCATAAAATCGGCTGTTTCGAAAATGATATCTGCGAATTTCTTCAGGAATTCATTGTTTGGAGAAGCTTGATAACACAGGTTTGCCAGGTAAATAATGTGCGGTTGTTGCCAGATGAGGAAAGAACCAACATCCGAAGGACTGTCGATACCTGACGGGCTGGTCATTTTCGGCCAGCGCACACCGTCGAATCCTTGTGTTCGGGCAGTTTCTTTTGCCTTGTCTGCAATTTGAATATAATAATCCAGGCTTTTTTTCAGGATATCAGTCCTGTTCCAAAGAGCAAAATGTACTCCATGCCACCAATGCATTTCAAGATGAAATTTCCCGTGCCAGCTGTTGTATGTTAATCCCGTTTCCTGAGGCGGGTAATTCCCTGCACAGTTTACTTTAGTAAGATATTGCGACAACACTACTCGTCGTTCCAATTCAAAAGCCCGTGGATCGGTACTACCCGAAAAGTCGACAGCTCCTCCGCTTTGCCAGAATTTTTTCCATTCGGTTTTACTGTTTTCGGCTGTTTCCTTAAAACCGGGCAGATTTTCTGTTTCCTCAGTTGAAGAAAAACAGCAGCTAAACGAAAACTGTGATTCTGCCGATTTCGGTTCGAGGTAGAAAAAATGCTTCTCTTTCTCTGTAATTTTGGCTGTATTACTCCATGTAAGGAAAACCTTGTATGATGTATCGTCGATTTTCCGGTTAATGGTAGCTGATCCCTTGGCGGTGTTTAAATCCGAACGGTGTTTATCGGGCTGGTTCCAGTCGCAGCCTGAATCGGAATGTCCGCCGCTTGGATAAGGAAAATGCAATTTTATGCGAAGTTGCCCGCTTTTCAACAAAGGAGATTTTATCTGCGAAGATATCAGATCCATGTCCTGATGTGAATAGGTAGTTACTTCAACTTTTTGGCCATCAATTTCAAATGAACTGCGTATTTCTCCGGTCCACGGATCCAGTGTTTGATTTATTGAAGTTATCTCATTAGCCTTAACCAAAGAACCATCGGCGTGGAAGAAATCCATTCCCACAATACCGAGATGCAATCGATGTGGATTCTGACGGAAATAGTTAACGGCTTCTCTGTTTCGTTGAGGAAAATGTTTCTGAACTGCATAAGGGACTTTTCGTTCATAAAAGTCAAAATCCACCAACGTTTCGTCATAGTAGTATCCTGCTGTGTCAGGATAACTGTGCCATCCCCATTCGGACTGCGTACCAAGTGGAATCCCTTTTTCATAATTCATCGGAAAAGACTGAAGTCCAGTAAAATCCACGGTGTAGGCAAAGCGGCCATTTCCTACACTAAGGGGAGATAATAAATCAACGGAATCGATTTCTACGGTATGTCGACGAACCAGTTTTTCCCGATCTATTTTATTTTCCAGCCCTAATGATGCATAGCTAAAAAGTATAAGTAATCCTGCTATGAATATATTCATTCTGATCATTTATTCAACTTGTGCAGCAGATGGATATCCGGAAAACTATAATCTAAATATTGATTAATGAGATTGACTCACTTTTTATTGGATCTGGTAGCTTTGAAAACCTTATGGTCAGCAATATATTCATATCAATAAAATTAATTGATAGAACAAAGGATCACTGAATTTTAACAACGATTCAATATTAGTATCCTAATAAGGCTTTGTTGAATTCTGCCCAGGTTCAATAAATTATAGTCAGATAGGTAAAAATAGGTTCAACAAATATTATAATTAATTACAACATTTCCAATTTATTATACTATTTGAATGCTTTGACACCACAATTTTTGCTTACATTTTAGACGCAAAATCCACTTACAAATCCACTTGCGATTAGGAGTTTAGCTATGTAAAAGAATGAATATTGATAAATTACTCTCTCCTTTCTTTTGAATACCAAATTGATTGGAGGAAACAGGAAGATATAATTTAATTAATTATGTGAAGCCGATCAATTCTTACCCGAGTAATTAAGTACCGGCCATTGCCATCTTTTTAAAACAACTCCCGTTTTTGTTTCAGAAATGCTAGCATTCGTTAACGTAACCTCATATTCTCCTTCATTTGCCCTGAAAGTAGGCCAGTATATTTTTGCAATTCCCTGTTTTTGAGGTAAGGTTTTTTCAAAAACCAATTCTCCCGTTTTGTCTCTAATCTCAATTTTGGTTTCTCCTTTTAAAGCTTCTCCTATCAGGTACCAAATTTCCAATCCATTGGGTTCGTTGGGAGAGTTTAGATGATTACTCCCGGTCATTTGATAATTTCCCCAGGTTGCCTGCTCCGAGAAGTTCATTTGAGGTTTTGGTTCAATATCGAATAAATGCAGTTCTTTCTTTTCAGCCTCTGGTGTAAGTTGTTGCAACGGACTGATATCAGTTATCCAGGCAGCACGGCCATAAGTTCCCACAATTAAGTCGTTTTCTCTTGAGTGGATCAACATGTCTTTTACAACAACATTAGGCATATTTGCATTAAATGCCGTCCAGTTTTCGCCTTTGTCGGTCGACACGTAGACACCCAAATCATTGCCGGCAAATAGAAGAGCCGGATTTTTCTTGTCTTCGAGAACAACATTTACCGGAGAATTGGGTAGCCCATTTGTTATCTTCTTCCACGATTTTCCATAATCGTGTGTCACATAAATGTGTGCATCAAAAATATCATCGGTAAATCCACATTTCGATATGAAAGCAGTTGCCGCATCGTAGTTTGATGGAAATACCTTGCTTACCCACATTTTGGCCGGTGCTCCTGCTTTTGCAAGGTTTGTTGTCAGGTCTGTCCAGGTGTGCCCAAAATCGGTAGTTAACTGAACATGCCCGTCGTCGGTCCCCACCCAAATTACACCTGCTTTTACAGGAGATTCATCCAGTGTGGTAATGGTGCAGTATTGAATATGTCCTTTTCCGTGAATTTTTTCCGGATCATTGTCAGTCAGGTCCGGACTGATCTCTTCCCAGTTTTCTCCACGGTTTAATGATCGGAGGACTTTTTGTGCTCCGGTATAAATAATCGCGCTGTTGTGTGGCGAAATTGCTAGCGGAGTAGTCCATGTATAACGATATCGTTTGTCTTCTTTAGCCTGTGGAAGGATGGAAATTCTTTCGCCTTTTTGCTGATCAATTTTTATATGAGAGCCAAATTGTGTTGTGGCATAAATCGTTTTGTTGTCTTCCGGATCTACTTTCGAGTACATTCCATCCCACATGCCGGTAATAACCCAGTCGGCAGGTGTAATTTGTCCCGACCAGCCATTTGATGGCGCTTTCCATGTTTCATGATCTTGCAAACCAATATAAATGTTATAAGGCGTTTCATTATCTGCCTCAACAGTATAAATTTCGCCAAGTGGCAGATGATAGTAATGATTCATTGTTTTGCCACCATCGAATGTAGAATAAATACCACCGTCAGAGCCAAGCATCATATGGCGTGGATCTTTTGGATCGATCCAGAAAATACGGTTATCTCCAAAGTTGGTTTTAAATCGGTTTTGTTCACGATATTCAGGCCAGGTTTTCCCTCCGTCGAGCGTATAAAACATATTTACACCAATGATATAAATTTTGTCAGGATCAACCGGATCGATTGTTATTCGGTTAAAACTGTAGGCTGCTTTTCCGCTAACATCGTTTGTTTCCGGATCGTTTATCCGTTTCCAGTTTTCTCCGGCATCTTTTGTGATGTACACTTCTCCGCCAATCAGATTGTCGAACGAGTGGTCGGTGTATTCGTCAAACTCAGTTACTGCGTCAGGATCTGTTCCCGGTTTTAGGTTTAGGTTCTGAATAACAGCCACAACGATATTTGGATTGGTGCGATGAATATCAAGTCCAATCCGTCCGAGTGGACCATTTGGCAGTCCACCTTCAAGAATCTTCCAGTTTTCTCCGCCGTCGGTTGATTTATAAATTCTGCTTTTTTCACCGCCGGGCTCGAATGTCCATGCTGTACGCGTTTTCTCGTATGTGGCAGCATATAATATTTCAGGATTTGAAGGGTTGATAACCAGATCAGTAACACCGGTTTCGTCGTCAACATATAAAACCTTTTTCCAGCTTTTTCCTCCGTTTGTGGTTTTAAAAACTCCTCTTTCTTCGTTTTTCGAAAACAGGTGCCCCATCGATGCCACCCAAACAACATCGGGATTTTGGGGATGAATAACCACTTTTGCAATGTGGTGCGAATCATGCAATCCAATATTTTCCCAGGTTTCTCCGGCATCCGTCGATTTCCAGATTCCGTTTCCGTAATAGGATGAGCGGGCATTAAAAGCTTCGCCGGTTCCTGCCCAAATAACTTCGGGGTTGGAAGGAGCCACCGCAAAGTCGCCAATTGAAGAGGTACCGAAACTGTTCGAAATACATTCGAAAGTTGTTCCGTTGTTTACGGTTTTCCAGATTCCCCCACTTCGTGGCCCAACGTACCAGGTGTATTTGTGTTTCTCGCCCGGATTTTCAGGAACGGCCAGTGAACCCACCCAGGCGCTTATTCGATAGGCTCCAAGATTTCGATATTCAAAAGCTTCATATTTTTTAGAAAAGTTATCCTGAGCGGAAAGATTAAAAATGACAGTAGTAAACAGGAAAATAGCAACAACTATTCCGGAGAAATTCTTCATGATAGAATATTTATAAAGTAAAGGGAAGGTCGTTTTTATACAAACGACCCTTAATGTTATGTATCAATGCATTTTATGGTTCCGGTTCATACCTCCTGCGACGCATGAATTTTTCTTTCTCATTAATAGGATCTGCATCCATCACAAAAATACCACGACCGTGTGTTGCAATAATAAGCATGTTATCGCGTGGATGAATTTGCAGGTCGTGTACATAAGCAAAAGGCAGATCGCCCAACACATTCCAGCTCTCGCCTTTGTCTTTGCTAATGTATACTGAAGCGTCGGTGCCGAGGTACAGAATTTCGGGATTAAAGGGATCTTCGCGAATAACATTCACCGGACCTACAGGAATATCTCCGGAGATATCTTCCCAGGTTTCGCCAAAATCGGTTGATTTCCATACATATACCTGGAAATCGTCATCACGTCTTCCGGTTTGTGTCATATAAACCGTTCCCAACTCGTATTTCGAGGCAACGATTCTTGATACCCAGCGTTGAGGAACTGCTCCGCTTCTGATTTCCTCCCAGTTTTTACCTCCGTCTTTTGTTCGCCAAATACGGCCATCGTCGGTTCCGGCATAAAGTAAACCATGTAACAATGGCGATTCATCCAAAGCCTGGATAGTCTGGTAGTTGATATCGCCAAATTTATCCGGATTGTTAAAGGTTAAGTCGGGGCTGATTTTTTCCCAGGTACTTCCTTTGTCAATTGATTTCATGACGTACTGAGTACCAAAATAAATGATATCGTTGTTGTGTGGCGACATTACAATTGGCGAAACCCATTGTCCGCGTAAAGCCGGTTCGTCGGGATAATTCGGAGGAAGTACCTGTTTAGTGCTCGCCGGGTAATTATCAACTTCAGCACGTGCCAGGTTGCCGTAATAAACGCTGGCGTACACAGTGTTATTATCGCGCGGATCAATAACGTGTGTACTTCCTTCAGCTCCCAGAGTGTGCTCAAATTCAACTCGTCGGGCCCTGTTTCTTCCATACGAAAGATCAACAGTTCCGAAATAACTGTGGTGATCCTGAATCGATCCGAAAACACGGAATGGAGTACTGTAATCAAAAGCTACGTTATAAAATTGTGCCAGTGGGAGCGGTTCAATCGGATGTTTCCATGTTGCTCCTTTATCGTACGAAATTGAGATGCCTCCGTCTTGTGCATCGATAATGTAATTTGTGTTATTGGGGTCGATCCAAAGTCCATGATGATCGGCATGAGGATCGCGAATTGCGGTAAATGTTTTTCCTCCGTCAGTCGATTTATTTAACCAGATTCCCAAAGTATAAATGGTATTTTCATCATTCGGGTCGACCCTGATTTGTCCGAAAACCCAACCATAAGTTCCCGAATGGTTTTCCATGTAAACTTTTGTTTCGGGAGTTAAACCACTGGTTTGCTGCCACGTTTCTCCTGCATTGGTTGATTTGTACACCGTGGCACCTTTTATGACATCTTGTTTTTGTCGGTTGTATGAGTCCAGTTCTCCCTCTTTTGCTTGATAAGCAATTTCGTAGTTATCGAGCAGAGCATATAAAACATTCGGATTTGTTGGTGAAATATCGATTCCAATACGGCCACGATTTTTTGCTTCCGGTAAGCCATCGTTGATTTGTTTCCAGTTTTTTCCACCATCAGTTGATTTCCAAATTCCGCAGTGTCTGGTTTTTTCGAATGTTCTAGGATCGTTCCATTTCAGACGCATTCTTTCCCAGCTTGTGGCATAAACGGTTTCCGGATTTGAAGGATCGAGCACAACATCGAAAACTCCTGTGTTTTCATCAATTTCCAGAATTTTATCCCACGTCGTTCCACCGTCGGTAGTTTTATATAAGCCACGCTCTTTATTTGGAGTCCATTCGTGGCCGGTTGCTGCCACATAAACAATATCAGAATTTTCAGGATGTACTCTGATTCTTCCGATAGTGTGAGTGTTTTCCAAGCCCATTACTTTCCACGATTTTCCGCCATCAGTGGTTTTAAATACGCCACATCCTGCATTTGAACTTCTGAAGATGTTGGCTTCACCGGTTCCCACCCAAACTACGTCCTGGTTTTGAGGATCGATAGCCAAATCACCAATCGACGCGGTTGGCATTTCGTCAAAAACGGGCTCAAAAGTTGTGCCTTCATTCACCGATTTCCAAACGCCTCCTGTTGCCGATCCAACCCAAATGGTATATTGATCTCCTCTTGGAGAAATGGCTTCAACATCTGTGCATCGGCCGCTAATGTTTGTTGGGCCAATGTACTGCCAGTGATTGTCTTTGTAGGGCGATGATTCAGCTATGTTTTTCTGTTTGCTGAACATTTTTATTCGCTCTTTTCCTGATAAAACGGGCTTCTTTTCCTGTGAAAAGCCAATGGTGGCGATAAAGAAAAATAGTACTGTAAGCCACATGGATAAGTTGGTTTTTAGATTTTTTCTCATTGAGTATGGTTTAAATTTTTGGAATGAAATTTAATACATTGGTATAGGTGAATATATGGAAGATGTACAGATGTTTAAGCCGTTTCTGTGTAAAAATGACACGTGAAGTAACATATGGGTAACAAATAGTCAAAATAGTATGACGTAGGTCATAAAAGCGAGGTCGATTTTGGCAGGGCAGAAGGCCTCCATAGAATCTTGAAAAGTTATTAAAGAGAAAGTTCATATATCAACACGATTTGAGAAAAGTTTTGACTCTGGCTTCTCAATAAAACCTGAATTTAAGAATAATCTTTTTTGAGACCATAAGTTTTAGCACTTCTTCTTGTCTCATCGGTTTTGGTTTCGTAGACGTGCGTTAAAAAAATGGGTCAATTTTCTAATGAAAAAAGATCGTCGTTATGACGATCTTCTTACTGATCTATTTGCGGTATCTTTCCTACTTGTATCTTTTTTGTTGAAGCCGGAAAAATTTAGCGACTACAATACTAATTTACTCCTCCGGTAACGACAGGGTAACCGTTACATTGCCTTCACCGAGAACTTGCATCAAGTCCTCTTTTGTAATGTCGTCAATCTTCCCGAGGCGGGTAAAATTCCAGGTGTTTGGCGCATAATAAATTACCAAAGCACTTCCCTGGTACAGAATTATATCTCCCGGTTCGGTCGTAGTCGATTCGTTGTTTGTGGGAAAATCCCGGCCAAGCGATCCTACTTTTTCCATATTTCCGTAGTCGCGCATTTCAACTGTAATCGGTGCTTCCGAAAGAGCCTGTGCAAGTGCTTCTGCCGACGAATTATCGGCAAGAGTGGCTGTGAGTGTTGTATCTCCAATCTGTAAATTCATTTTATTCGTGTTTGTTTCATCATTTGTCTGTTCATCAACAATCTCCTTATTTATAGGGTTGTCCGAATTCAAATCATGACTTTCGCCTGAACAGGCCAGAGCCATAATGAAAAGAGTCGTGCTGAAAAATAGAATCGTTTTTTTCATGGTGTTATTTGTTTAATTAGAGCTAATATAATTACTCGTTTTATTTCTTTATTTTTTAATAAATATACAAAAACGCCCCGCATATGCGAGGCGTTCTGTCTTCTATGTTCATTTACCCTTCTCAAAATCTTTACTTCAGATTTTCTTTGAAAAATGATTCCAGTTTTTCAAATGGAATAACGTCAACCTTGTCGTACAAATCGGTATGTACGGCACCTGGGATAATCATCAGTTCTTTTGGCTCGTTTGCTGCTTTGTAAGCATCTTCGCTAAAGTAACGCGAGTGTGCATTTTCGCCGGCAATAATCAATATTGGGCGTGGCGAAATTTCGTTAATATAAGTCAACAACGGCATATTCATAAATGATAATGCGTTGGTTGCAGTCCACGATCCGTTTGAATTGATCGAACGTGGATGAAAACCTCGTTCTGTTTTGTAGTAGTTAACGTAACCTTGTACAAATTCAGGTTCTTCGCCGGTTAGTTGATCTGCCTCAGGCAATCCGGCAGGACCATAAGCAGGTTCTCCGTTTTCTGCATCTTTCCAGCGTTGTTCGCATAGTTGCTCCAGCATTTGTGAGCGTTGTTCCGCTGTCATGCTATCGAAATAACCTTTTGCGGTAACGCGCGACATATCGTACATACTTGCAACTGCAACCGCTTTTACACGCGTGTCTACAGCTGCTGCGTTTAAGCCCATTCCGCCGAAACCACAAATTCCCATGATTCCAACTTTCTCGCGGTCAACGAATGGTTGAATTCCGAGGAAGTCGATAGCTGCACTAAAGTCTTCGGTGTTAATATCAGGTGACGCTACATTTCTGGGCTCGCCGCCACTTTCGCCTGTAAACGAAGGATCGAAAGCCACTACAGCGAATCCGCGCTGTGCAAACTGGTTGGCGTAAAGTCCTGATGACTGTTCTTTAACGGCTCCGTAAGGACCACTGATTGCCAATGCAGGTAATTGTTCTGTGCCTCTGTCTTTTGGTAGATACAAATCGCCGGTAAGGGTGATTCCGTAACGGTTTTTGAAAGTTACTTTTTCGCGGGTAACTTTATCACTTAACTCAAATGTGTAATGTTCTTCGGTCTGTTTCATTTCTTCTTTTTCTTTAGTTGTTTGCTTGTTTTCTGAACATGCCTGTGTCAGTATAGCGACTGACAACAGTGCCATTGCTAATATTTTTCTCATTATTTATTTGTTTCTGTTTTTGTAACTGTTTGTGTTTGTTTAGCCCAGCTTTTCGTATTCTTCGTCGGTAACCGGGCCGTTCCATTCAGTTGTAGATCCTTCAACCGGAACTGACAATGCAATGTGTGCGAACCAACTGTCTTTTGCTGCTCCGTGCCAGTGATTAACTCCTGCAGGAATGTTAACAGTGTCACCCGGATTCAATTTTTGTGCAGGTTTTCCTTCTTCCTGATACCATCCTGTTCCGGCAGTGCAGAACAAAATTTGTCCGCCACCCTGGTGAACGTGCCAGTTGTTGCGGCAACCCGGCTCGAATGTTACGTTGAATGAAGGAACTCCTTCCAGCGTTAATACGGCTAAATAACTTTGGCCGGTGAAATACTGTGCGTAAGCATCGTTTTTCTGTCCTAGTGGAAATGGTTGTTTAAATTCACTCATTATAAAATCCTCCTATTTTGTTAATTATTACTTGCAAGAAATTTAAGGTGTTTGATATAAAGTTCAAATTCAAGGCTTGCGAAGGCCGAAAAAGCGGAGTTTACTGATGTAATCGAGTATTTTTCGGACGAGCGTAATGCAGAAGTTGGACTTTTCTTTCAGACTCTATTTGTTTTCTGGTATTACTTCGTTTATGCACGCCAGTGCATTTAATGTTCTTGGAAACCCCATGTAAGGCAAACATTGTGTTACCGCTGTAAGCATGGTGTTTTTATCGTTTCCAACACTGAGATTGCCGTTTACATGTGATTTTACCTGGCTTTCGCAACCGCCCAGCGCACTTAAAATACAAAGCGTGAGTAGTTCACGGGTTTTTAAATCCAGTGTTCCGCGGGTATAAATATCGCCGAAACAAAATGCCGATAAGTAGTTTTGAATATGCTTCTGATTTTCGGGAGCCATTGCTTGCATCTTATCAATGATTTCGCCAAAAATGCTTTTTTGCACTTTTAATCCATCGTCGAAACGTGTTTCTTCTGTAACTGTTTTCTGGCTTTCCACCGGAAGTGAAATATTGGCTGCCTTAAAAACCTCGTTGGCTTTATTAATGGCATTTATTGTTTTTGGAAATCCAAGGTATGGAGCGCACTGGTAAATGGCTTCCTTAATTTCGACTGGCGATACACCAATATTTAAAGCCGCAAAAACATGTGCCTGTAACTGTTCGAGCGTCTGATTGGTTGTTAGAACTACAATTGTAATTAACTCGCGCAGCTTGTCGCTCAAATCGCCTTGATAGAAGACCTCGCCAAAAATGAAACGGTTTAGCATTTCCTGCAAATCCGGATCGGTTTCGGCTAACGGACCTGTGTGTTGTCCGAATAATACTTCAAACTTTTTCTTACTTAATTCTATCCTGTTCATTTGTTTGTTTTTTAAGAATTGCTCAACCTCAAACATTTATGAAAGTTTCATATGATTCAAATAGTTTACTTTATAAGGTATCATATGTAACTCGCATTTTAAACGTTTTCTAAAGCTTTCATTTCGAAGCTCATTTCACAATGCAAATATCATTATTAGCGATCTTAAAAAATTACCAAAATAACGGATAGAGTTACCCCGATTACGGAATGTTGTTCAAAAGCAGTAGCAAAGGTTGTTTTTGCTGGATTTCCAGGTCGTTAGGTGATGAGGTTGTAGGTTTCTGAAAAAATGTGCTTGAAGGTATTTCTCTGAAAATGGATAAGATAATTTACATTTTATAACCGGGCTTTTTATAAAGTCGCTCCTCGTTCGCCATAATTTCATCGGGGTATACTTTGTTTTTCCATTCATGCAATGAATATTCCTCAATGGCAACTGAAAATGATTCATTGCCATTTCCCAGAATCTTTTGAGCTACTTTAACTACTTCATCGGTTAACTCTTGTTTTTCCTTTTCACTTTTTCCTTCAAGCAATTTTATTTGAAAATGTGGCATCTGTATTAATTTAAAAACAGCCTACAGTTTTTGCTGAAGGCTGTTTTAATGAATCTTATTTTTTCTTATTTCATTTTTCCTCCGTATACCGGAAAAATGCTGGCATCGCCATAATCTTCAATCTGTTCCATGTTTTGTAAGGTCTCCATATCTGCTGCCGAAATCTCAAAATCAACATCTGCATTGTTTTTCATGTGTGCAGGTTTTGCCGTTTTAGGCAACGGAAGAAGGCCCAATTGCAAGGTGTAACGAATAGCCAGTTGTGGCACTGAAACACCGTATTTCTCAGCCATTTTTGTTACTTCCTCGTTTTTCATTAATTCGCCATGGCCAATTGGAGAATAAGCCTCAACAAGAATGTCATTTTCTTTACAGTATTCAATCAGCTCTTTTGGTGTATTGCTGATGTGTGCCAGAATCTGGTTCACCATTGGTTTTACCGTGCACGATTCAAGGATGTTTTCAATATCAGCTTTTTGGAAATTTGAAACGCCAATAGCTTTCAGTTTACCGGCTTGGTACGCTTCTTCCAGCGCTTTCCAGGCTTCGCGGTTTCCGTCTTTATGTGCATCTTCTTCGTGGAATTCCATCCATGGTTTCGGACTGTGAATGATCATCATATCAATGTAGTCGAGCCCCATTGTTTCCAGCGATTGATCGATGGATTTTACGGCTTTGTCGTACGATTTTACTTCGGCAGCCAGTTTTGTGGTTACAAACAAGTCTTCTCTTAGTACACCACTGTTTCTGACTCCTTCGCCAACTCCGCGCTCGTTTTGGTATGCCTGAGCAGAATCGATGTGACGATAGCCCAGTTCAACAGCATCTTTCACTGCCTGTACAGCATCGTCATCACTGATAAACCATGTTCCCAGTCCCAGTTTTGGAATTTCAACTCCGTTTGATAGCGTATAATTTTCTTTTAATATCATAATAATGTCTCTTTTAAATTTAATAATTGTCTCTATCTGATTGATCTATTTTTTTAATCACTTTTGCCGGGATTCCACCCACAACAGTATTATCAGGTACATCTTTGTTTACCATTGCCCCGGCTGCAACTATTGAATTTTCTCCAACAGTAACTCCCGGAAGAATTGTTGCTCCGGCACCAATCCAGGCACCGTTTTTAATTACAACCGGCCGAACCATTAGCGCTTTTCTTTCAGCCGGATTTACTGGATGTTCTTCGCTAAGAATATTTACTTTCGGACCGATCAGTACATCATCGCCAATGTTAATCGTTCCCATATCCAGCATTGAACAGAGGTGATTGATGTACACATTTTTACCGATGCGCGTAAACTGTCCGATGTTCACATATACCGGAATTTGAATCATGCTACTCGGATCAAGTGCTTCACCAGATATTTTACCCCACAACTTGCGGTTCTTTTCTACATCTGCGGTCGAGTTGAATTCGATCAATAGCTTTGTTGTTCGCTCGGCAGCTTCACCAATTTCGCTGTGTGCCGGATCGGAATAAGATACTGCTTCACCGGCTTGTAATCGTTCAAAAATATTCTTGCTCATTTTTTCAGTCGTTTAGTTTTTTAAGTTAGTTCTTTTCGTCAAATGTATCCGATTAAATTTCTTTAATAACTTTTGCAGGAATCCCACCAACCACCGTGTTGGCAGGAACATCTTTATTTACCATTCCACCGGCTGCAACAACAACATTTTCGCTAACGGTAACACCGGGCAGCAAAGAGGCACGGTCTTTGGCGGCTCTGCTTTCGTTTAATGTTGCTGATAGCATTGTGTTCTTACTCTGTATTTTTTTTCATGCCGAATCTTTTTCGTTGATATAGAATAACTTTACAAATATCGGTAGAAGAAGCCAAAGAAAATGACCAGAATTACAGAGTAACTTACCTTTATTACGGAATCAGATTTCTGTTAATCAGATAGAATGTATTAGCCACTTACCTTGAAATAGCCGGTAGAGAAAAATAACACCGCGGAAACACAGTTCGATACACATGGCAATCCAGACGCCTTTTAAACCCATAACAGGAGCTAAAATTGCTGCCAGAGTAAGACGAACGGCCCACATGCTACCCAAGTTCATAATGCTGGGAACGAAAGTGTCGCCGGCACCAACAAAAACGCCGTAAGCCACAATTGATGCCGCAAACATGGGTTCGGCAAATGCCTCAATGCGCAAAGCCATAACGCCCAGCGAAAGAATTTCAGGATCGGGAGTCATAAAGCCAATGATTTGTGGGGCAGTAAAATACATGACTGCTCCTAAAATGGTCATTACTGCCATTCCCATAAAAACGGTGATGTAGGCAAAACGTTTGGCCAGATCTTTACGATTGGCACCAAAACTTTGTCCTACAAGAGTAGTGGCTGCTTCGGCAATTCCGTAACCGGGCATGTAACACAAACTTTCGGCGGTAATTGCAAACGAGTTGGCTGCAATAGACGCCACTCCCAAAGGAGCCACAATTACAGTAGACAATATTTGCGCACCCATAATTACGGTGTGTTCCAAGCTCATGGGCATACTGATTTTGAACGCTCTTCGTAGTGTGCTGTTTTCCGGCCTGAAACTTCCTTTTTCTTTGGTTAAACGCAGGTTCTCGTCTCTTGTAAACAAGTACCAGAAAAGCATTACTGCTGTTATCAGGTAAGCTGAAGCAGTTCCGATTGCGGCTCCTGCTACGCCAAGGTTTGCTCCCGGAATAAAAATATCGTGACCTAAAAATTGAAGTTCGCGAGAGGGGAAAATCAACAGGAAATTAAAAACGACATCCATAACACACATTACCACATTAAGTACGCTTGGAATGTGCATGTTGCCGCTGCTTCGTAACATGGCACTTGCCAGAAAATTCATCTGCAGCGCCGGCAGCGACAAGACAAAAATGAGAAAGTATTTTGATGCGTCGGCGGCTATTGCGGCATCGCCACCCAGCCAGTAAGGGAGTTTTGAACTTACAGATGCCCCGATGGCCACAAGGATTAAACTAAATAGCAGTGTTGATATTATGGCCTGACGTAATACCGACCGTGCTCCTCTGCGGTCTCCGGCTCCGATGAGGTGCGCCACCTGCACCGAAAACCCTGCAGCGACGGTAGTGCAAATTCCCCAAAACAGCCAGGTAGAAGTAATTACGAGACCAATTGATGCTGATGCATTTGCACCCAAACGTCCTACCATCGATGCATCGATATATTGCATAATGATGGATGAAAACTGCGCAATAATAGCCGGTATACTCAACAGCGCTGCCAGATGCAGTTGTTGCATAAACGTCATTGCCTGCTTGTTCTGCACAAGCGACAATAAATAAGCACTCTTTTTCAATTGATATTTCTAAGCAAACGTTTTTTGAAAAATCGTTGTGTTCATTTTTTCAAACGAAGAGAAAACCGCGGTACCCTTCCATTAGCTTTGTGCGGTAATCAGGTTGATTGCTTTTTTCATTCTGTTCAGCCCTTCCTGCAAAGTGGCTCTTGGGCATGCAATGTTCAGGCGCATAAAACCTTCTCCGGCCTTGCCGTAAACCGTTCCTTCGTTTAGCCAAACATTTCCTTTTTCTATCAGCAATTCGGTTAGCTTCTCCGACTTAATGTTTAACACCGAAGTGTCGATCCAAACCAAATAAGTAGCTTCCAGCGGCAAAATCGGGAATTGCGGGAAGTTTTCGGCAAAGTATTCCTTTACCAACAAGTAATTGTCCCACAAGTAGGCTCTCAAATTATCCAGCCATTTCTCTGAATCCTCGTGGGTGTAAGCCGCAATCAGTCCTTCAACGGCAAACGGACTCACGTCGCAAACTTCGTTAATATTGATGGCTTTGTCGATCTTCTTGCGAATCTCAGGATCGTAGGTTAAAATATTGGCAATCTGTAATCCTGCCAGGTTAAAGGTTTTACTTGGTGCAACGCAGGTTACTGAATTCTCTAAAAACTGCTGACCCAGCGATGCAAACGGAATATGAGTATGTCCCGGGTGAACCAAATCGCAATGAATTTCATCAGAAACCACAATTACATTATTCCGGAAACAAATCTCTCCAATTTTTTCAAGTTCTTCTTTGGTCCAAACACGACCGGCCGGATTATGCGGGTTACACAAAAGCATCACTTTAGCTTTTGGATCAGCCGCTTTTTTCTCCAGGTCATCAAAATCGATGGTGTATTTACCATCTTTATAAATCAGGTCGTTGGAAAAACTTTCGCACTGGTTATTTCGAATCGACGAGAAAAAACAGTTGTAAACCGGCTCTTGAACAATAACTTTATCGCCCGGTTCTGTCAATGCTAAAATAGTTGCCGAAATGGCAGGAACCACACCAATTGTGTAGATCATCCATTCTTTTTCGATTGTAAAATTATGTCGGCGCCCAAACCAACTGATCACTGCATTGTAGTAGGCATCAGGCACTTTTGTGTAGCCAAAAATACCGTGCTGAACGCGGTTAGACAAAGCATCAATAATTGGTTGAGCCGTTTTGAAATCCATGTCGGCTACCCACAACGGAATAATATCGTCGTTGGTTTTCGAATCCCACTTGTATGAATTAGTGCCTCTGCGTACTACTTTTTCGTCGAAATTATTTTGCATGGTAATTAAACGTTTACTTCGCTTTCAACAGTAACTTTGCACCCGCCTGGGTTTTTACAGTTTTCGTCGAAAATTAGCTCGCCAATGCTTTGAGCTACAATTTCGCCGGTACTCGGATTTTTTACGCTGGTAACCGGACTGTTAATTTCTGCTTTTAACGAGCTGTATTCAAATGCCAGATCGGCATCCTCTTTCATAATGCAGTTTTCCATCACCAAATCTTTGGCATAACATAAAGGTTGCGTACCGCCGATTATGCAATTTACCAGGCGCAAATTTTTGGAGTGCCAGCCCAGGTATTCGCCTTCAATAACCGAATCGTAAACGGTAACATTTTCAGTATTCCAGAAAGCGTCTTTCGAAGCCAGATGAGAATTGCGAATTTCAATGTTACGGGCGTACTGAAAACCATAGTTTCCCTGGAGATTTAGATTATCGATTTTGATGTTTTTGCTGTCCTTAAAAATGTAATCGCCATTCGTTACCTTAACATCTTTAAGTTTAATGTTCTTACACCACCACAAACACTCTTCTGCATCTGTAAGCTCAACGTTTTCGAGGTATAAACCATCAATTTCGCGAAACATTTTTGGGGCATCAACACGCGTATCAACCATGCGAATGTTGTTACAATACCAAATGGCAGCACGTCCGCCGGGTGTAAATAATGAATCCTCGATAATGCTGTTTGTATTGTGCCAAAAGGGGTATTTCCCTCCAAAAGTACAACCTGTAGCTTTTATGTTGCTTGCTTCTTTGAGGGCTGATTCTCCTAATCCAATTTCTACATTCTTTATGTGTAGGCCTTTTTCGGCAAATAGCGGTCGTTCTCCTTCAAAAAACTTGTTTTCTATTATTTTCATTATTGTAAAATTGATCTCATTAAAATTATGAGACAAATATCCGGGTAATAAGTTTAAAGAAAATACCAGAATTCCTGTATTAAATACCAAAATTACGGAATTGGTGGTAATAACGTCTAAATCCGTGTTAATGAGATGTTAACAGAGCTTGTTGCGTTCGCTTTTAGCAAATCTCGAGGTGCACGACCAGTCTGTTTTTAAAGGTGTAAATGAAGTGACTGACTCAAAAAGTGTTGGGTCTTTTAAAAAAAATGGTTAACGGAGAAATTAATATTTCTGAATAAAAGTACTTTGGGACACTTGGCAAAACGGAATAAAAACACCGGAAAAAGTGGCAAAACACAGAACGAACTACCCAGATTACCGAATTACTTACCCATATTACAGAATCTGAATTCGGGTAGTAACACCTTAAAAAATAGTTGTTTAAATTTGTACCGGTTTTAAAGCGATGGATTATGAGCGACGTATTAAAAATACATTCAGTAACCGAATATAATAATCTTGTTGGGCAAGAAACACTGCACCCGCTGGTTAGCGTTATCGATTTTTCAAAAGTTGAACCATTTTACTATTTCAAAGCACAGATGGATGTTTATGCCATCTTTCTGAAAGACATAAAATGTGGAAATATAACATACGGAATTAACGATTACGACTACGAAGAAGGTACGCTGTTGTTTATTTCTCCCGGACAGGTTTATGGTGTTGAAGATACCGGAAAAAAACAACAAGGCTCCGGAACTGCTATCATTTTCCATCCCGATTTAATACACGGTACATCGCTTGGGAAATCGATCGACGAATATACGTTCTTCTCCTACGAAGTAAATGAAGCGTTACACCTATCGGCGCGTGAGAGAGTGCTGATAAACCAGTGTATTGACAATATAAAATTTGAATTGCAACATGCTATCGATACACACAGTAAGGAACTGATTGTGTCGTACCTGGAACTGTTTCTGAAGTATAGCAAACGTTTTTACGAGCGTCAGTTTGTTACGCGTAACCACGTAAACAAAGATGTGTTGGCGCGTTTTGAACACATTCTGAAAGATTATTTTGCTTCTGAGCAGCCGCTGATTTCCGGCTTGCCATCGGTGCGTTATTGTGCTAATAAATTGTTTATTTCGCCAAACTACCTTGGCGATTTGCTGAAAAAAGAAACCGGAAAATCGGCGCAGGAACACATTCAGCTTAAAATGATTGATGTGGCCAAAGAAAAAATCTACGACACCGAAAAGTCAATCAGCGAAATTGCCTACGAACTGGGTTTTAAGCATCCGCAACACTTTACCCGCATGTTTAAAAAACAAGTGGGAGTATCACCCAACGAATACCGTAATTTGAATTAGTGAAAAGCCGGATAAGATTGCTAACTGATTGAATTTGTTAATAGTTGTCCTCTTTGTGTCGAGATAACACGAAACGTTGAAATTTTGGCTATCTTCGACACGGATTTTGGCTTGAATAGCTGATAAATTTTTGAACTAATAAACTTAAACTAAACAAATGAAACGAATACTTCTTTTCGTTGTGTTGATAGCTGTGGTGCAGCTTGTAATTGCACAAGAAGCTGAAAAGACGACTTCCCTTAAACATTTTTCCGGTTCTGTTTTGGTTACCAACAACGGTATTTCTATTATACCTTCATTTACTCTTGGTGAACCGGCAGCGGTTTTCGATTTATCGATGGGAGGAGATAAATTTCGCTTCGAACCACAATTTCGCTTTTCGCTTGAAGGGAAACCCTGGGCATTTATTTTTTGGTTTCGCTATAAATTTATCGACAATGAAAAATTCAGTTTAAAGGCAGGAGCGCATCCGGCAATCATGTTCCACGATGCTACTTTTGAAGAAGACGGTTTTGCCGAAGATGGTTTGGAGGGCCGAAGGTTTTTGGCTGCCGAAATAGCACCAATTATAAAAGTTACCGAGCATTTTAGTTTTGAACCGTACTACCTGGTTGGGCAGGGTTTTGACCGGGGATTGGATAATACACACTATTTAACCATGCGCGGGAATGTCTCCGATTTGGCGCTGTCAAAAACTCTACTCTTCTCGTTTGCCCCTGAGGTTTATTACCTCTGGATGGATAATTTGGATGGTTTTTATGTCGCCTCCTCCATTACGCTTAAACATAAGGAGTGGCCATTTAAACTGGGTGCAATGATGAACCAAAAGATTAACACTGATATTGTTAGCGATGATTTTATCTGGAATGTAAGTCTCACCTATTCTTTTGGAGATTAATAGAGCCGGATTTTTTGTGTGAATGAATCAAAAATTCTGAAATTGTATTCTCAATCCCAAGTACACAGTATTATAGCTTTAATAGTATGTATCCATTTATCATGTTTAAGTCGATATTCATCGCACATTGTTGTAAATTTGATAGATAACAGTTAAATCGACTAAAAAAATAAACCTATAAATAACTTATCATGAAAAAGCTATTGACTCTCTCATTCTTTATTGCGATTTCAATTTCTTTATTCGCACAAGATTGGCCACAATTCATGGGGCCCGACCGTAACAGTATTACCACACAAGAAAATTTACTAACCACCTGGCCTGATGGTGGCCCCGAGGTGCTTTGGAAAGTAGGCGTGGGCATCGGTTATGGTGGTCCGGCGATAAAAGACGGCAAAGTATATCTACTTGACCGCGACGATAAAACAGGCGATATCATGCGTTGTTTCGACCTGAATACTGGTGACGAGCTTTGGAAATTTGCCTACGATGCAGCTGGTGAAGTAATGTTCCCCGGATCGCGAAGTGTGCCGATTGTTGATGATAAGCATGTATATTCCTGTGGACCTTACGGACATACCTATTGTATTGATTTGAAAACACATCAGCCGGTGTGGACTGCCAATGTGTGGACTGATTTTGGCGGACAAATTCCAGCAGGTGGAAATCCCGGATTTGGTGGTGGCAGCAGTGGTTTCCCAACCTGGGCAATATCGCAGTGTCCGCTAATTTACGGCGATCTGTTAATTCTTGCATCACAGGCTCCTGAAGCCGGAGTGGTTGCTTACGATAAAAATTCGGGTGAGTTAAAATGGAAAACTCCATCGCTGGGAAAAGCAGGTTATGTAAGTCCGATCATTGTAAAAATTGATGGTAACGATCATTTGGTAATGGTAACAGCATCAGAAGGTGGTCGCGGACAGGAAACCAAGCCGGGAAATGTTGTTGGAATGGATCCGCTTACCGGAGAGGTAATCTGGGAATTTAACAACTGGCTTTGTCGTATTCCGGTGCCAAGTGCCGTTGATGCAGGCGATAATAAACTGCTGATTACAGGAGGTTACGAACTTGGTGCACTGATGCTGCAAGTGGAAAAACAAGCCGATGGAACGTATACGACAAAAGAGCTTTTCCGCACGGAAGAATTTGGCGATCAAACCAAAACGCCACTTTTCTACGAAGGGTATTTTTATGCGGAGTTTGGCACAAACAGTACACGCGACGGATTAACCTGTATGAATATGGATGGCGAAATTATGTGGAAAACCAAACGCGATCCGGATTTTAATAAAGGAAGTATGATTATTGCCAATGGTTTGATTTTAGCTACCGATGGCGCTAAAACCTTGTACCTGATTGAACCAAGTCCGGAAGCTTTTAAACCTATTGCCTCGGCCGAGTTGTTAACCGAACCTGAAGGTGGCGGCGGTCGTTTTGGAACACAAAACTGGGCACCACTTGCATTATCAAACGGCAAACTGTTGATTCGCGATCAAAGCCAGATGCTTTGTGTTAAAGTAGCTGAATAATAAAACTTTTATAAGACAGGAACTTTGCTGTTTGTTATAAATGCAAGGTTTCTGTTGCTTCTTCCGTTAAACCACAAATACACTTGTTTTTAACTAAACTGATTAAAATGAGTGTGTACAGATTATCTTGTAGCGTTTTATTCCAAAAAGGAATCAGAGTAATTAGGTTGTTTCGTGTAAGGCTGCTATTAAGCGGAATAGTGTGTCTTTTTCTTTATTTGCCAGTTAACGTTTATAGTCAGGATAGTCAAAGAAACATATTTGTAAAATACATTCAGGGAACGATTATTCTGGATGGTAAACTCGACGAACCCGAATGGCAGACCGCCGGAAAAGGAGGAAATTTCTGGCAGTTTTTTCCATCCGATTCTGCAAGGGCCATGAACAATACAGAGTTCCGGTTAATGTACAACGACAACATGTTGTATATCGGAATCAGGGCCGAAGCCAAATCTGATAATTTTATCGTTTCGTCGTTGCGCCGCGATTTTGGCGGAACCAGCAACGACAATGTTACGCTGATGTTCGATACCTTTAAAGATGGTACTACCGCTTTTCTTTTTGGGATGACACCTTATGGCGTGCAGCGCGAAGCGTTTATCTCGGGTGGCGGTTCCGGCAGAAATGGTTTTAATACCAGCTGGGATCAGAAATGGCAGTTGGAAAGCACGATGCACGACGATCATTACATTTTGGAAGCTGCCATTCCGCTTAGCTCGATTAAATTTCACGAAGGAGATAAAACCTGGCGCGTACAGTGTTACCGCTGGGATATGCAAACCAACGAGCAGAGTGCCTGGGCTCCGGTTCCGCAAAATCAAATGCTGTCGAGCCTGGCATTTATGGGAACCATGGAGTTTGAAAAATCATTGGGAAAATCGCGTACACCGTTTGCCATTATTCCTTATGTGAATACGCTGGCATCGAAAGACTTTACAAGCGATAAAACCAAAAGCGATTTTACCTTTGGTGGCGATGCAAAACTGGCCATAGGTAATAGTATGAACCTGGATATTACGGTTAATCCCGATTTCTCGAACGTTGAAGTGGACGATATTTTTACCAACCTAACCCGCTTCGAGGTTTTCCTGCCCGAGAAGCGCCAGTTTTTTATCGACAATAACGATTTGTTTGGCAGCTACGGCGACGTTTATGGTTCGGCAAATCCATTCTTTTCGCGCCGTATCGGACTGGCACGCGACGCCAATGGAAATATGATCGAGAACCGTATTATTGGCGGTGTGCGTTTAAGCGGAAAATTGAACGACAGATGGCGGCTTGGTTTTCTGAATATGCAAACCGATGAAGATACGGGTAACGAAATTGCATCGAACAATAACATGATGTTTACAATGCAACGCAAGATGTTCGCACGCTCGAGTTTAGGAATATTTGCCGTTAACCGCCAGACTTTTGGCGATTATGATTTTCAGGACCCAAGCGAAGAATACAACCGGGTGATTGGTATCGACTATAACCTGGCTTCGGCCGATAACGACTGGACAGGTAAGTTTTACCTGCATAAATCATTAAATCCGGATGATACGGAAGGAAACTACTCGTGGCAAACTACCGTAACTTATCAGCCACGAAAATTTCGCTACGTTTTTGATTTACAATATGTAGATGATGAATTTCAGGCCGATTTGGGATTTGTGCAACGAAGAGGTGTTTTTAAAAATGGTAACGGTTTCCGGTATAATTTCTATCCCGAAAACAGCAAGATAAGTTTCCACGATGTGGGGATTATGACCGTAACCTATTGGCGCCCCAATATGGATTGGAAAACAACCGACCACATTTACAGCTTGTACTACGACATTAATTTTAACAACCAGTCGACCATTGGGTTAGATTTCAGAAACAATTATACCTACCTCACATTTCCTTTCGATCCTACACGATCGGGGGCAGAACCTTTGCCCGCAAACCAGGGATACACCTACAATACTTTTAGTGTTGAATATGAATCCAATCCGGCAAAGGTATTTTCATTAACTGCCGAAACATCGGGTGGCGAGTTTTATAACGGAAATAGCTTTTCAGCATCTACAGAATTAACGTATCGTATACAGCCCTGGGCATCGTTAAGTTTAAATACGCGTTATGATGCTTTGCGTTTGCCCGATCCGCACGGAGATGCCGATTTTTGGCTTGTAACGCCCAAAGTGGATGTTACCTTTAGTAAATCGGTATTCTGGTCAACACTGGTGCAATACAGCAACCAGCGCGATAACCTGGGTATAAATTCGCGTTTACAGTGGCGTTTTGCTCCGCTATCGGACTTATACCTCGTTTATAACGACAACTACTTTACAAAAGATTTCGGGCCTAAATTCCGGTCGATTAACCTAAAGATTTCATATTGGTTGAATATTTAACGGTGGTGGTATGAGGTCGTGGCGGTCAGACGAGAGTCTGACCAGTCCGACCGAAACTGAGGTTGAGACGAGATTCGACTTGTCGAATCCGCACAAACCCAGCCATGACTTATACCACGTGTTAGCGTTAGTTTTTTTTCATTTTTTTATCCATAAACTTTCTCAACTTAGACTCCCAATTGTCATGATGAAAGAATCTTGCTTTGTGCAATTTATTATCTAATACAGTCTGCTTGTCTTTAATAATTTGTGTTTCGAAATCTTTCGTCGAAAAGACATAAGTTGCATTACCAGCGTACATTGTTTCGAGGATAACAAAATCTAAATTTGAAAATCCAAAAACTATATAACCATGAAATCCATTAGAGCCTTTTCCTCTAATGTCAGGTTTGTATTCTTTTAGAATTTGTAGTCGCTTTTGATATGCTTTTCTCTCATCTTCGTTTTTGGTAAAACGTCCACCAATCTCGACTAAGTCTTTAAAACTGTTTTCATTGTCTAAGTTTCCTGAAGGAAGAATGACTTCATCGAATTTTGTATTGAAATGAATTGCGGGATTAAGATTCTCATCGAATATCTCGAAATCATTAAAGATTTCACAAAATATATTAGCGATGTGAGTTCCTTTCATTGAATCTTTTTGCGAATAATTTAATTGCTCAGACACAACAACTTTTTGGTCATGTTCATTTATCGTAAAATACAGTCCAGTGTTATAGTTATGAAGCAAGACTTTTTTGTATACATTATATGTTCTGTCATATTCCACTCTATAACCATCAGATTTTCGGATATAATCAATGTGTCTTGTAACTGTCTCTTTTTCTTCTGGCTGTTTCCTTACAAACTTTCCTTTTTTATTTGCTCTTGTGACAGAGCCTTTTGCTAATGGAATTATTTCCTCGTCATCGGGAAATTCTTTTGGTAAACCGTACTTGTCAAGAAGTGGAGATTTTAAATAATCTTCAAAAAGTAATCCTAAAAAGTAGTCATCATTTTCTGTTAAATAGAATTGTAAATATTTATCAATTCCACGAATTCTTTTTCGATAAGATTGTTCCATTTTTTTAGTTTTAAAGGTTAAGTTATTGAGTATTGATTCTTATATATTTTAGTTTTTATTTAATTCTGTCATTATATTTTCGATATTTTAAAATCTTCTCACAGTGGTGGCTGTAAAAATGAGAACCTGAAATTTGTTCTGAGTTGCAAAACTGTTTCCATTTTGAATCGGTGAAGGCTTTATAAAATGGATTTGCAAGAAACTCTCCATAAAATTCTTTGTCTGTTGCTAACCAAGTTGTATGATAAAATTCTCGTCTCTTAAATTTGTCAGATAAATAGTCAAACGACCTAATTTCCGCTCCGATTTCATCTGCTATCTGATTTCTTTTTTCTATATCATGAGGATTAGTTAACCTCCTGCCTATTATAATTTTAAATTTTAATTGAGATTTTGAAATTACCCTTGTATTAATTGTTGGCAAGTAGTTTTTAAACCAAGTTCTATTATCAATTAACCATCTTTTCCAGTTACGGATTTGTTGAATTGCTTGATTAAATTCTTTAGAAATGAGACCTTTTTCGGTAAAAAGTTTTGCGCCTGGTTGTTTAATTTCGATTAATTCAAATCGGTTTCCATTACTAAATCCGTCAGAGAGTGTTACAAAATCGGTTTCAAAGTCGCTTCCAAGTTTAAGTTTTGAAATTACTAAATGGCAATTTTCATTTCCGAGGAATAAGCCTGCATTGTCAATCAAGAATTTATGATAATGTCTTTCTGTAAGATTTTCATCAAGCAGAGCATTCCATTCTTCTTCAAGATTTCTCTTAAAATCAGTTGTATTTATAATTGAATGCCAATGCATATTATGTTTTTTAAAATTAACGCTAACGTATCTGTAACACATCATTTATACACATTATATTTTTAATATGTGTGACAAAATGTGTCGTTTCTAATAAAATATACTTGTAAATGATACTTTTCATGTGTTACTTATGATCTCATCAATTTGGGTGTATAATCCAACTTTTTGTAAAAATGTTATAACTGAGTGAGCATTCAACGGTTATGGTTTTTATTAGGAGCTTAAAGTTAGCATAATAAAAAATAAAACAAAACAGGGTAGTTTCCACTACCGCGCCCCCGAAGCTTCGGGGCATCGGGTGGTTTATTTCCTTCTTTAGCCCTTAAGGCTTGTTTCCGGCGGGTTTCCGACAACACACCCCTTTGATCACCTTTGTAACTGTTTGATTATAGGCTTCCTGCAGCTGTGTAATTGGCCAGCAAACTTGTTTGCTCGCGTGTTGCAGCGCTGCGGCAAGCAAAAAATTTTGTTGGCGAGCTTGTTGCACGGCTGCAGGAAGCAAAAAAATCTCGTGGCTGGTATGTTGCAGCGCTGAGGCAGCCAAAAAAATGTTGTGGCTAGCATGTTGCACGCGTGCAGAAAGCAAAAAATTTTATTTGCTAACCTGTTACACCGCTGCAGCAATGCTGAAAATTAAATTTAAATCATTCACGAATACAGAAAATACATTGGCAGTGAAGTATAACCTACTGGACTTCTTGTAGGAGAATAAAAACACAAAATCGTAAATGTGCAACCCCTCGTTTTATGAAATCAGTAATTCTGGTAGGAGCATCTGTAACAGAGATACCTTTGTTCAGCAAATTATTTGAACCTTTGCACGGTGTTTGGCATTAAGACTTTTTGGCGCATGATAAAAACGAAATCAGAAAATACATCGGTAAACTTGTTCGTGTGGTTGGTGTTGGGAGGTTTAATGGCTTTCACATCGCTGTCCACCGATATATATCTGCCGGCCATGCCACAAATGCAGATTGATTTGCAGGGAGATATCGAACTTACCGTCACCGGATTTTTGATCGGCTTTGCAATAGCACAAATTATTTGGGGGCCGATAAGCGATCGTTACGGAAGAAAGATGCCGCTGGTAATTGGATTGATTTTGTTTATGATCGGTTCGGTAGGCTGTGCTTTCTCGCAAACCATTGGTCAGATATTGGTTGCCCGGGTTGTTCAGGCGCTCGGAGCTTGTGTTGGGCCGATGCTGTCGCGGGCTATGGTGCGCGATATGCTCGACAGTAAAAAGGCTGCCGAAATGTTATCAACCCTGATGATTTTAATGGCGCTGGCACCTATTTTTGGCCCCTTAATCGGTGGACAGATGCTGAAATTTACCTCGTGGCAAAGTATCTTCTGGCTGCTCACTATTATCGGTGGAATAATGCTGATAAGCCTGAAAAAACTTCCGGAAACATTACCCAAAGAAAATCGGCAGAGCACATCGTTGTGGAATGCGTTTAAAAAGTATGGTGTGCTGCTCCGAAACCGCCGGTTTATGGCCTACACCCTTTGTGTGTCGTTTTTTTATGTTGGCGTTTATGCTTTTGTTGCCGGCTCGCCCGAAATTTATATTACCTATTTTGGTGTTGAACCACAACATTACGGCTGGTTGTTTGCCTTAAATATTTTTGGAATCGTTTCCTTAAGTTTTGCCAACCGTATTCTGGTGCGAAAATTCAGTCTCGACCTATTATTACGGGTAGCAACCGCCATTGCCATGGTGGCAGGTCTTGTTTTGGTTGTACTGGTGAAACTGCAAGTAGGGGGTATTTACGGGGTGGTTGTTCCGGTGTTTTTCTTTTTCTCCATGAACGGAATAATTGCCGCAACCACAACAGCCGCTGCCCTTGATAAAGTCCCTGAAATGGCCGGTGCCGCTGCTGCTTTACTTGGGTCGTTGCAATACGGCAGCGGAATATTATCTACACTCTTACTCACAATCTTTGGCGACAGCGAAGGCTCTCCCTGGACCATGAGCTGGATAATTGCCTTGTTTGGCGTAGCTTCTGCCGGTACTGTTCTTGCACGCAGCTTTTTCGGAATTTTGCCTGTTGAGATAAAACGAACTTCACTGGAAAAAAGGAAAACCTTTACCATAAACCGAACCGGTTGGGGGAATAATAAAGACTAGGTTCTTGAAAAAATTTACTGTTATTTAAATTCTTCTTAATTAGGATAGTTTTGTCTTTGTACTTAACATTCGCAGGTTAGTCAATTTGTAATATCCGCTCGATAAAGCAAAGTTTGTTTCTTACAGATGGAGGCCTTACTCTGCTTGAGTTTATAACAGTTTTATAAAGGCCGGTAATTCTTAATATTCACCTGAACATTTATTATAAAGTTTTGTTGTAAAGGATGTTATGAAATATGCAGAAATCTGCATGTGTTTCAGTTTAAACTTCGTAACATCGTTTAAAATCTAATAATAAATGGCAGTATTTAATCTAAACATCAACGGAAAACAGCAAGAGGTAGATGTCGATCCATCCACTCCAATGCTTTGGGTACTCAGAGATCATCTTGATTTAGTAGGAACAAAATTCGGCTGTGGAATTGCACAGTGCGGAGCGTGCACCATATTGGTAAATGGGGTGGCAACACGTTCGTGCATCACATTTGTCGATTCGGTGGGCGATAAGGAAATCACCACAATCGAAGGCCTTTCTGAAAACGGGGATCACCCGCTTCAAAAAGCATGGATTGAAGAAGATGTACCGCAATGTGGCTATTGCCAGAGCGGACAAATTATGAATGCTGCAGGATTATTAAACAGTAATCCAACGCCCAGCGACGAAGAAATTGAAATGGCTATGCATGGAAACATTTGCCGGTGCGGAACATACACAAGAATTAAAAAGGCGATTAAAACTGCTTCTAATTCTTAAGCTGCACCATTCATCTTCCACACTTTCTCGCTATCAATAACATTAAAATCTTTTCACATGACAATTGTTAAAACAAAACTCAATAGACGTTCCTTCATTCGAAGTTCTGCATTGGCAGGTGGCGGTTTGCTACTCACTTTTAGCTGGCTGGCACCCGCATGCACCACCGATTCTCCCAAAGAATTAACCATGCCCGACAATTGGTATGAGTTAAATGGTTTTCTGAAAATCGGGAACAACGGGGCGGTTACCATCATGTCGCCTAATCCCGAAATTGGCCAGAATGTAAAAACATCGATGCCGATGATTGTGGCCGACGAACTGGATGTTGACTGGAAATTTGTACTGGTTGAACAGGCACCGCTGAACACCGATATTTTCACCCGTCAGCTGGCAGGAGGTAGCCAGTCTATCCGACAAGGATGGAACGGACTTCGAATGGCGGGAGCTACAGCCAGAAGAATGTTGCGCGAAGCTGCTGCCCACGAATGGAAAGTTCCGGTTGATGAAATTACTACCGAAGCCGGAGTTCTGTATCATAAAGGCAGTGGAAAAGAAGCCGGTTATGGTGAAATGGCCTCTGCTGCGGCTGAACTGACCGTTCCGGAAGAAGTGGAGTTAAAAGACATAAAGGATTTCACTATTATTGGTACGTCAAGAAAAAATGTGGATGGCCAAAAAATAGTAACCGGAAAGCCATTGTTTGGCCTCGATTATAAAACCGAGGGAATGTTGATTGCAATGATCGAGCATCCGCCGGCTTTTGGTATGAAACTGAAGTCATTTGATGCCACAGAAGCAAAAGCGATGCCCGGAATTAAAGATGTGTTTGCCATAAAAACATATCAAGATGATTACCAAATGCAGTGGTCTGATGTTACTTCTTTCACTGAACTGGTGGCTATTGTTGGTAACTCTACCTGGGAAGTGATGAATGCCAAACTGATGCTAAACGTAGAGTGGGAACCGATTACTGCGGATAATACTCTGGGTGTGCCTGCAGGTTTTGAAAGCACGGCAGATCATAATAAAAAAATGGCCGAAGCAGCTGCCAAACCCGGAAGAGAACAACGCCGCGACGGAAATCCTGAAGAAGCGTTTAAAAATGCAGCAAAAGTAATAGAGCGAACTTACACAGCTCCTTTCCAGGCGCATAACCCGATGGAGCCAATGAATTTCTTTGCCGATGTGAAAGACGATTTTGCCTTACTGGCAGGACCTACACAAACGCCGGAATTCATGGAGAAATCGGTTGCTGCCCGTTTGGGATTGCCACTTGAAAAAGTGGATGTACAAATGACCCGCATGGGAGGTGGTTTCGGACGACGCCTGTATGGCCACTTTATGGTGGAAGCTGCCGTTATTTCGCAACAAATGAAAGCACCGGTAAAATTGATATACTCGCGCGAAGACGATATGTCGTACGGAATTTATCGTCCCGCTTATCACGCTTTATACCGTGCGGCATTGGATGCCGACAATAACCTGATCGGTTTCCATGTGCGAATGGGAGGAATTCCTGAAAGTCCTTTGCATGCCAACCGTTTTCCGGCTGGTTCGGTGGATAACTACCTTGCCGAAAGCTGGACGGTGGATTCCAACATCAGCACAGGAGCATTTCGTGCGCCAGGCTCTAATTTTAATGCCGTAGCCGAACAATCGTTCCTCGATGAGGTAGCTGAAGCTGCCGGCAAAGATCCTATTCAGTTTCGCCTCGATTTATTAAAACGTGCACAGGAAAATCCGGTGGGCAGCAACAACGATTACGATGCAGCCCGCTATGCCGGAGTTTTGGAACAGGTTCGTGAAAAGTCGGGATGGGATACCAATTCTGAAGGTAAAAATCGTGGTGTTGCTGCTTATTTCTGTCACAATTCGTATGTGGCAAATGTGGTGGATATTGCCAACAAAGATGGTAATCCCGTTATCGAAAAAGTATATGCTTCAGTTGATTGTGGGATTGTGGTAAATCCTGATGCTGCTGTTAATATGACGGAAGGAAGTATTGTGGATGGAATCGGTCATGCCATGTACAGCGGTCTGACTTTTAGTGAAGGTTATCCGGATCAAACCAATTTCGATATGTACCGTTTGATAAGGCATGGCGAAGCACCCAAAGAAATAGAAGTACATTTTGTGGAAAATAATATCGACCCGACAGGATTGGGAGAACCTCCTTATCCGCCGGTGATGGGAGCGCTGGCAAACGCTTTATATAAAGCCAAAGGAGAGCGCTATTACCATCAGCCATTTGTTAAAAACAGTTTCGAATAGATCTAAAATATTGAACGCAGATGACACTGATCGAACTGATTTTCGCTGATTTATCTGTGATTATCAGTTAAAATCTGCGTCATCAGCGTTCCATCTTCACTTAAAACCGAAACAGGTTAAACCGGTTATCACGGATATTAAACACCAACAGTTTTCCGCTGATTACTTCACCGTAACCTGTAATTATTTTAATGATTTCGTTGGCTTGAAGCGTTCCGGTTATTCCGGGCAAAACACCTAAAAGGCCAATGTCATCTTCCTTGTAAATTCCGTCTTTTGGGGTTGTTGGAAACAGATTGGTATAAACAGGACCGTTCTGATAATTAAATACACTTATTTGCCCCTCGTAATTCAGCACCGAAGCAAAAGCCAGTGGCTTGTTTAAGCTTGCTGATATTAAGCCAATCAGCAATCGGGTTTTATAATTATCAGTGCAGTCGGCTATCACATCGTAGGGTTGAAAAAGCTCCTTTGCATTGGATTCATCCAGTTTTGTATCATAGGGCTGAATCTCAATTTCCGGATACAAGGCCTTTATCTTTTGGGCAGCGATCTCTACCTTTTTTTGTCCCACTTCTGCCGATGTATAAAGTATTTGTCGTTGCAGGTTCGAGGTGCTCACCACATCATCATCAACAATGCCGATCGTTCCAATTCCGGCAGCTGCCAGATATACAAGCAAGGGACTTCCCAATCCACCGGCACCAATTACCAATACTCGCGCATTTTTTAGTTTTAGCTGTCCGGTAAGGCCAATTTCCGATAAGGAAAAATGACGTGTAAATCGTGTACGGTCTTCATTATTCAGTTCTTTCATAGTGGTGATGATGTTGGTGGTGATGATGATTGTTGCTTACACAATCGCAGTTTTGTCCCCATTCGCTGGTGCCGTCAGTAAAAAATTCGTGTTTCCAGATGGGTACTTCATTTTTCACACGATCGATGATATAGCGGTTAGCATCATAGGCTTCTTTCCGGTGCCCCGATCCGGTTATTACCACAACCGCACAGCCACTAATCTCAACACGCCCAACACGATGAACACATGCCGCCTGGTTTAAATTAAAGCGCGATTTGGCTTCTTCCAATATTTCGCCGATCATTTTATTGGCCATTGGAGTGTATGCTTCGTATTCCAGGTGCGTAACTGCCCGGCCTTTATTATTATCCCGAACCTCGCCGCTGAACAAAACAACGGCGCCACTTTGCGGGTGCCTGAAATCATCAAAAAGTTCGCTGTAATTAATCTCTGTATTTTGAATGTGCTTCATATCGTTTGATTTACCCTCCGCTTGACGGCGGAATTAAAAACAATGTTGTTTGGTCTTTTATCGTTTCGTCCAGCGGAACGAATTCTTCGTTTACAGCAATCCTGCAGCTGGTCAGTACTTCTTTTGCTTCAGGATTTAGTTCCCCCAGTTTATCAAGTAATCTGGCATAACTTTCTTCCGGAGCTACTTCAATACTGGTTTCGTCGCCAAAGAACTTCTTCAGTCCTGCAAAACATACAATTTTTCTATTCATTTTAGCCTCCTATATTTCTCATTGATAATTCGCTGCCGTGAAATTTTACGGGTTGTTTCAGTAGTAACAATCCTTGTAATTTGCTTGTCAGCAGTTCGTCATTGTTTATGTATGGCATCAATTTTTCTCCGTGTGCATTACTCAGGCAACCAAAGAAGTAGCCGTTGCTGTCTAAGCGCAAGCGGTTACAGTCGTAACAAAAAGGTGTCGACTCGTTGGCAATAATTCCAAAAATTCCACCTTTAGAAGTGCGCCAGTAATGTGCTGTTGATGCGTGTTCGCGCTTAATTTTTTCTATCTCGTATTTTTCCTGAATCGTTGAAAGGATCTCCTTCTCCGGAAAGAAAAGTCCGTTCTCTGAATGGTATAAATGCCCCATTTTCATTAATTCCAGGTAGCGGATCTTTATGCCCAGTTCTGTTGCATAATCCAGTAATGGAATGATCTGTGAATCGTTTTTACCGCGCATGATCACAGCATTCAGTTTTACATTTAAGCCTGCTTTTACAGCTGCATCAATTCCCTGGAAAACACGGGAAGTATCCGATCGACGAATGATTTTTCCAAAGGTTTTATTATCGAGAGCATCCACCGAAATGTTGATTGAATTTACACCCGCTTCCGCCAGTTTTTCGGCGTTTTCTTTTAGAAAAAACGCATTGGTAGTTAAGCGAATATCGTTAATGCCAAGGTTTTTAATGTTTTCAATAAGTGGGTAAAGATTAGAGTAAAGCAAAGGTTCGCCTCCGGTTAACCGAACGCTTTTTAGTCCCGTCAATCGATGAACTGCATGGATTAACTGTGTAAATTCTTCAACTGTAATTGGTTTATCAGCGCTATTCTGGTCGAGTTGGAGTTTCGTGTTTTCATCAAACTCATTATCAACACAATAAATGCACGAAAAATTACACGAGTTCAGGAGACTTATTCTCAGCTTTTCAAATCTTCTGCCCAGCTTATCTTCAATTTTCAACATGCTTATCTAACTAAAAAAAAAACTATTTGTTCATCATATTCAGACTTTAAGGTATTGTATTTGCAATTGTTTGAGTTTAACTAATAATAATTCAGTTAAGCCTGTTATTTTGTTGAACAGGATTGGTTACTTGCTTGTTATGATGTTGGTTTATAAATATTTGGTGTATTTTTATTTGTTAGAATAGAAATTCACAGAACGAGACTAACCTTTAATTTATTAAAAATGACGCACGAGCTGAAATTACTGTTTAATACGTTAAAATCCTGGCAAGATCTTGGTAAAAAAGCGGTGTTCGTGTCGGTAGTCGATTTAGATGGATCGTCGTACCGCCGGCCCGGAGTTAGGATGCTTATTCGAGAGGATGGTGAATATGCCGGTGCGGTTAGTGGCGGCTGTGTTGAAAGCGAGATCGAACGTCAGGCACAAAGTGTTTTTCGTACCAATAGGCCAAAAGTTATTACTTACGATGGACGTTATCGGATTGGTTGCGAGGGTGTTATTCATGTTTTAATTGAACCCGCTCTGTTGTCGGAAGAACTTATAGAAGCGTTTGAAAATCAGTTGGAAAACAGAAAATCTTTTCAAATGGATTCGTTCTTTTATACCGAAGTGGGCGAGTATGATAATGTTGGTTCAGTACTTCAAATTAATGGCGTTAGCTACCCGTTGAATCCTGATTTTAAGCGAAACGAAACAGCAAGCCAAAAGTGTTTCTCACAAATCTTCGAGCCTTTGTTTCAGCTGTTTATTTTTGGTGCCGAGCATGATGCTGTTCAGCTAAGTCAGGCCGGGAAATTACTGGGATGGGAGGTAACTGTGGTGGCTTCTCCCGAGGAGTCGAAATCGTGTGATTATTTTCCGGGAGCTGCTTCGCTGATCGCTCCATCGTTTGACGCTATCGACACTTCAGCCATTGATGAACAAACTGCGGTGGTTTTAATGACACACAGCTTTAATAAGGACGTACAATACTTGATGGCACTAAAAGATATCAATCCGGCTTATATTGGTTTGTTGGGCTCGGTAAACCGCAGGGAGCGCGTAATTTCGATGTTGCTTGAACAGGTTCCCGATCTTTCGCTGGAATTTATTGAGCAGATTCATGGTCCGGCAGGAATAAACATTGGAGCTGAAAATGCTGCAGAGATTTCGATCTCAATTCTGGCCGAAATATTAAGTGTGGTAAGGAAACAGAAACCTGTGGCTTTGCGCGAAAAAGTAGGTGCCATTCATGAATAATATTCCTATAGTATTGTTGGCAGCCGGCGCGTCTTCAAGAATGGGGCAGCCAAAACCATTATTACCCTGGGGTGAACAAACATTGATTGAACACCAGATAAACACCTTGTTGGCAATTGGAAATCCTGTGGTGGTGGTTTTAGGAAATCAGTCTGAAAGTATAATTCCGATTCTTCAAGGTTTACCAGTTGAATTTACTATTAACGAAAACTGGGAACAAGGCATGGGAACTTCCATTGCTGCGGGAGTTAAATTTATTCAGCAGATTTATACTGACTGTAACGGTGTGATGATAACATTGATTGACCAGCCACTAATTACAACAGACCATTTAAATAACCTGGTTACTAATTTCGAACCGGAGAACCAGCAAATTATTGTTTCACAAGCCGATTCCGGATGGCAGGGAGTTCCTGTATTATTCGATCGTTTTTACTTCGAAGAACTTTCAAAACTGAGTGGGAAAGAAGGTGCAAAAGTAATCTTCCGGAATTACACGCAACATGTAAAAGCTATATCATGTGGTGAAATTCCGGAAGATATGGATACCCCGGAAAGTTATCAGCGATTACTTAACCGGGTAAAAAATTCGTAATCCATTTATCCCTATAAACTAATTTCGGTACTTAGTTTTTTATCTCTGGATGAGGCAGCTGCAAGAATGATATAAATGCCTTCTTCCAGGTTCCAGTTATTAGCTGTTTCGTTCCAGTACGAAAGGTCTGAAATATTTATTTCCATTGTAACTTCAACTGTTTCTCCACTTTGCAATAGCGGAGTTTTTGCAAATGCTTTCAGTTCCTGAACGGGCCTGTCAACCTCTGTGTCCGGTTTCGAAACGTAAATTTCAACTACCTCTTTACCTGCCAGTTTGCCGGTATTTTTCACCTGTACATTTATGCTTATTGTTTCATCGCTAACTTCAACATTCAGGTTTTCATATTCGAAAGTAGTGTACGATAAACCATAACCGAATGGATAAGAAACTTTTAATTCATTCTTATCGAAATGACGGTACCCAACATAAATACCTTCCTCGTAATTGGTGTAATCTTCATTCTTTATAAGTTCCGATTCATCTTTCTTTTCACCCGACGACATCATGCCCATTCCCATTGGTTTTCCTTCCATTGGGAAGTTTGCACTTGAAGCATGATCTTCCAAAGCAATTGGGAAAGTCATCGGAAGTTTTCCGCTTGGAGTAACGGCTCCGCTTAATATGTCAGCAGCCGAATTTCCGCCTTCCTGTCCGCCTTGCCATGCTAACAGAATGGCATCGGGTTTATCTTTCCACGAAGCTGTTTCAATTACACCACCAATATTCATAACAACCACCACTTTTTTTCCTGATGAATGAAATTGTTCACAAACACTGGTAATCAGATCCTGTTCTTTATCCGAGAGGTTAAAGTCGTTTTCTTTTACACGGTCTGCACCTTCGCCACTGTTTCGTCCGATGGTTACAATGGCAATATCGGCTTCACCGGCAATTGTTTTTAGTTGGTTGGAAGTCGGAATAAACTCTGGAGGGGTATAGGCAGTCATCATCGCTTGCAAAGTTCCTTCCGGTTTTTCAAAAGCTTTTGCATTTGCTTCTTTATGCGCTAAAAATGCATCCTTTGCAGCCTGGTTAATTTCATATCCTGAATTAATCAATCCTTCTTCCAAAGAAATGGTGTAAGCTTCATTTACGTCGCCCGATCCTGTTCCGCCTGCAATAAAATCATAGGAGAATAAACCGAACAAAGCAACGTTTTTGACAGCCGTCATCGGAAGAGTTGCAGCTTCATTTTTAAGAAGAACCATTCCTTCAGTTGCTGAATTTCGCGTTACAGTAGCATGCGCTTTTAGATCCGGAGCATCGCTATACGCATATCCTTCCATTTTTTTCGATTTCATAATCAGTGTAAGAATACGCTTCACGGCGGTGTCGATATCCTTTTCAGAAAGATCTCCGTTTTCAGCCGCTTCCATCAGCGATTTATATTGATTTCTGGTGCCTGGCTCAAACAGGTCGTTTCCGGCACTAAGTTCAACAGGAGCGTTGGTTCCGCCAAACCAGTCGGTCATTACAATTCCTTCAAAACCCCACTCATCGCGCATGATATCAGTAAGCAGATCTTTACTGGCAGCAACGTAGGTTCCGTTCACCAGGTTGTATGACGACATGATAGTCCAGGGCTGCGATTCTTTTACAATAATCTCGAATCCTTTTAAGTAGATTTCGCGCATGGCACGGTTGGAAACAATGGCGTTATTTTTATTGCGATTGGTTTCCTGGTTGTTGGCAACGAAGTGTTTAACTGAAGTACCCACACCGTTTGATTCGATACCATTTACCATGGCTGCGCCAATTTTACCGGTTACAACCGGATCTTCCGAGTAATATTCAAAATTTCTTCCGCAAAGTGGATTTCGGTGAATATTTGCTCCGGGGCCAAGAATAACGTCGATGCCATATTCGCGGGTTTCATTTCCCATGGCTACACCAACTTTTTCAACAAGCTCTGTATTCCATGTTGATGATAACAAAGAACCGATTGGAAAAGCGGTACAATATTTTGGATCTTTATTCTTTCCACCAAAAGTGGTCAGACGCAAACCTGCAGGACCATCTGACAGAAATAGTCGGGGTAATCCCAAACGAGGGATGGGAACAATTGTACCAACTGCTCCTGGAATGCCGTCTTTAGGACCAAATCCCATGCCCGAACCCATACCTGATCCTTTAACCAGTCTTATTTTTTCTTCCAGTGTCATTTGCGACAAAACATCGATTACACGCGCATCCAGCTCTTGTCTGGCGTCTTCGTAAACATCCAGCTCCTCGTTTCGGTTACGATCTTTAAATGTGTAACCATCAACGGTAATTTCTTTTATTTCAGCTTTGCTGTATTTGTCTTTTTTATCTATGTTGAGGAAATTCTTGTTTACATAAATGGCACCGACAACTGCCACAATAATGACAAGGCCAACAACGACCAGTACAATTTTTAAAAGAATCTTGAAGAACTTTTTCATGATCATTAAGTTTAAATTTTTTTCAAAAATATAAATTAATTCTCCATATGAGGCAAAGTGCCTCAAAAAATAGTTATATTGTAAAACATTTATTTTGAATAGGATGCAAGAAGAAATTAACGATAAACTCAAGAATTATTTTTCCGAAGGGATGGAAGTATTTCTACCACACGTATCAATTAACGTTGTGGTATTTGCTTATGACGATTTTAAATTGAAGGTTTTTTTAAAAAATATTCCCCAGTTAAAAAGTTGGTTATTGCCCGGTGGTCATGTCCGGCGGGATGAAAACCTGGAAGAAGCCGCATATCGCAATCTGTCGCTTTTTGGTGTAAATAATGTTTTTATTCGGCAAATTAAAAGCTTTGGCGATGTTGATCGTGTGTCAGATATTGTTCCGACCGATTACAAAGCGGAATTTGCAAAATCAGAATTTGCGAAATGGGCAACTCAGCGTTTTATATCGGTGGTATATTATGGTTTGGTTCGATTCCGTGATGTTGAACCTACAACCAGTGATTTTTTTGGCGAAAGCACTTGGATGGATGTTAATGATTTGGAGCCCATGGTAATGGATCATGCTGAAATTATTCATGAAACAAAAAAGTTGTTGATTAATGAGTTGTTAACTCATCCGGTGGCATTCAACTTGTTACCCGAAACATTCACACTAAACGACTTTAGAGGTTTGTATGAAGCCATCCTCGACCGTTCCATCGACAGGGGAACGTTTAGACGAAAAATGCTGAAACAGGGTTTGGTAGAAAAGGTTGATTTGAGAAAAGATGTTTTGGGGCGTCCGGCACATCTCTACCGTTTTAATAAGAAAGTTTATTATAAATCGCTGGAACAGGAAGCTAAGTTTGGCTTTTAGTGAGATCAATTTCAAAGAAAAATAAAGCGAGAATCAGTTTTTGAATTGATTCTCGCTTTATTTTAACATTAGCTATTAATGTTTAAAATATTGGATTAAACGCTGAGTTGTTTACTGAAAATTCCGGATCAAAAGCATCCGATTCCATATAATTAAGGATGGATTGATAAAGCTGGGCAGCTTCCGGTTTGTCTAAAATCTCATTCAGTTGCGACATACAAACCAATAGTTTTCCTTCTCCAACTTTCAGTTCAAAAATTAATCCCAATTTGTGGTTACGTTCCAAATTATCTACTATCTGAACGATGGGGTAGTACTCAGTCGGGAGCTTATCTAATATCATCGAGTTGCTGGCTTTGATAATCGAGAACCACTGCCAGTTGGTGTGAAAATCGGTTGGGAAAGCATTGAATAACGGATGTTCGGGATCGGTTAATATTCCCAAAGTTCCCGGCGACACCGCTTTTCCGTTATTCTCGCTTATGGTTTTAAACATGCCGTAATTCCAAAAATCAGGTGGAAATAAACCGGATACACTTTTTCCTTTAACATCATTTTCTTGTGGAAACAGAAGTACTTTTCCTCCTTCTTTCAGTTGGTTTAAAACCTTTTGGTCGGCCTTTGTTGCCACTAAAATATCTTCAGGAGTATTTATTTCATTTTCGGCAGGATAAACCCAGATCGGGTAATCGTTCGAATAATCGCTTTCGGCAATGGAAATGTGCAAGTTTAGCTTGCTGGCCTTGTTAACCGATGATAAATCTGCAGAGACATCACCAAGTTCGGTAAGTCCACCAAAAGGAACTTCGGAGCCTGCAAATTTACCTTCACCAACAACGGTTCCATCCTCTTTTGTTAGAGTCCATGAAATATCGTTGGTAGCCGCTTGATTGGAATAGTTAGCCACAACGGCTTTGGCATTAAATTCTTCTGCGTTTGTGTAGCAATATTTTGGGAATTCCAGTAGCAAAACCACGTCGTTACACGATTGTTTCCATGCTTCAGGAGTGATCACATTTTTGCTGTCCATAAAAGCATCCAAAATGCCCACAAGTGCTGTTCCCTGGCCCGGGAAATCCTGAAGGTCGAGCAGCTGAAAACCTGCAAAACCGTTTGTTCGGATGGCAGCTTCCATTTCGGCTTTGTAGCATAGTGCCGACCATGCGCCGGTTGCCTGCTGAAAAATACTGTCTTTATCCAACATTCCGGCTTTTTCCAAACGGTTTTTGAATATCTCGAGGTTGGTTGCCTTTAAAACACCGGTGTATTTATCTATTTCGTCGTAATCGGGAAATATCTGATACTGTGCAATTTCATGACTGATAATAGGCATATTCATATGTTCCACTGCATAACTAAAATCAAAATCGGTTGATGGAGTTACTGAGTTTAGCCGGGCTCCGTCTTTTGAATCGGCAAATGCATGGGTTAATCGGGTGTGAGTTAGAATTGTGTCGTGTGCAAAAGGCGTACGCGCACCAACAAAAAACTCGCTTGTGGCAGTTGGCGGAATGTAGCCGATGCCGTTGTTGCAACCCATGGTGTAAAGCGGTCGGTCGTCGTAAGCTTTAAATGCGGCAATATTTGCATCCACACGATCCAGGCCTCCCCAAATCTCATTTCCGTGCGAGAACAACACGAACGACGGATGATTAGCGTAAGCATCTAACATTGCAAATGCTTCTTCCTGTAATTGTTCCGAAATCGTATCTGAGTCTAAACCGCCCCAAAACGGTAATTCCGGTTGAAGGTAAATTCCCTCGCGGTCGGCAGCAATAAACGCAGCTTCCGGCGGACACCAGGTATGAAAGCGGTAATGGTTGATGCCGTAGTTTTTGGCAATTTTAAAAACACGTACCCAGCCTTCAACATCCATTGGCGGATGTCCGGTTAATGGAAAAACACAGGCATCGTGTTTGCCGCGTAAGAAGGTTGTGCGGCCATTTATTGAAAATTGTGTTCCGTCAATAGTAAACTCACGCATACCAAACGTTTCCGATTTGCTATCCTGAATTCCGTCGCCGGTAACCACGGCGGTAAGTTTATAAAGTGGCTGCTTGTAGTCGTCCCACAATTGGCAATCGTTTCCAAAGTCGTATTCGAGTTGAATTTTGCTTTGTGCGTTTATCGTTGATTTTAATGTTTCTAAGTGAGTGATTTTTCCATTTTCCGATTTTTCAACAAAAATGTCAATAGCTAATTCTCCTTCGGGCTGATTCTCAATTTTCAGATTGATGAGGGCTTTTTTGTTCTGAACATCGGGAGTAATGCGCAGATCGGAAATGTAAGTTTTTGAGGTGGCTTCCAGATGAATTTTACCAATTATTCCGTTCCAGTTGGTTTGTGTGTCGTCGGTGTATATGTGCACATTTCCGTATGGCGTAAGTTTCAAATCGTTGTTTACCTGGATGGTTATAAAATGATCGCCGGGAGTTAGGAACTCGTTTAGATCGTACCTTTGCTCCGATTGCAACAAAAGCGAAGATCCAATAAACTGATCATCAACCCAAACTTTTGATGGTTTGGTTCGCTCCAGCTGAAGTTCCAATCGTTTATCCGTCAAGTTTTCTGGAATAGTAACTTTTTTCCGGTACCAGGCCACTCCTTCGTAAGTGTAAATACGGTTTAGGTGGAGAGTTGTTGAGTCGGTATTTAAAAATCCTTTTTGGTTCGAATCTGTAGTGCCGGGCAACATCACCGAATCATCAAAATCAGAAAGGTACCATTGCTGTTCTTCCCCGATTTGTGCAGTGTCGAGAGCAAACTGCCATTCGCCCTGCAGGTCAATACTATTTCGATAGTTGGGAGTTTGAGTTGTGCACGAAATTACGGCCAATAACAGAATCAAATACAAGTTCTTCATTCAAAAATATTTTAGGACACACTGCCCGGTTTTTACTTAGCTTATTGTAAAAATAACAAAATAAAGTTCAGGTTCACTTTTGCCAAGTGGCGAGTAAAATTATAATTTGAATTAAGATGCACTCAGTCAGTGCAATAGCTTTTGCAAAAAAATACCCGCCTTACTTAAAAGACGGGTAATTTTGTGAATATAACTATTCAATTTTACATCAAAATCTGACGGGCGTAGTTCACGCAGGTTTTTACTTCTTTCACTGCATTCGACCATGGTTTTACTTCGTATTCCAACTCAATGTCGCAGTAAATCGGCCATTTTTCCTTTTTGATCAGAAGCAACACTTCTTCCAATGGCATTTGTCCTTGTCCCCAAACCTGGTTTTGGTTAGGCGGATCAGTTGCCGGACCGGTTTTGTCTTTAATGTGAATACTGAAAATACGGTCGTGGTATTTCCGCAGTATGTCGCAAGGATTTTTGCCGGTAGAACCAAAATAGTGCCCGGAATCAAAGTTAAACATTACGGCAGGCGAAATGCCTACAAAGTTATCGTAACTGAAACCTTCCACCTCTGCAAATTGCATGTGCTGATGAAAAACGGCGTACATACCGTGTTTCTCGGCAATTGGTCCAAGCTTTTTGGCCGCAGCTTCGCTTATCTCTTCACTAACACCTTTTGCGCCGAGTGCTTTGGCTACTTTAAAAGCGTAATCAATTTCTTCGTCCGACCACTGTGAAGGCGAGAATTTAACAATGTGTGGTTTTATTCCTGCATCATCCAGCAATTTTTTCGCGGCTGCCACTTTCTTCATGTCAACATTCAGACGGAACTTACGAACTTCCTCATTGTATTTATCCATTCTGGCTTGTTGTTCGGCATTTAATTGTGGACGGCCTCTTCGGCGCGGTTGAGGTGCCTCTCCACTTGATTCTTGTTCTGCTTGCTGCTGTCGGCGTATCTCCATAAAAATTTCCATCATAGGACTTTCGGGTGCTCCCAAATAGGTTTCCAAATCGCCGCTCATTAATTCAATTGAGCTGATGTTGCACTCCTTGCAATATTTTACAATATTTTCCAGTCCGCCCGGCATGGTGCGCCAGCTGTAGGTTATGGCGCCAATATGCACTCCACCAAAATTCGAGTTGGGATTGTCATTTTTCTGCGCCGGATTTGCCAAGGCAAAGTTTACCGGAACCATTGAAACGGCCGCTAAAGCAGCTGAACTACCTAAAAATTTTCTACGCGATAGTCCGTTATTTTTGTTTTTGCTCATTGCAATTAGATTTTAAAGTTTACAATTTCCATCCGTTACGGTACTCGTAATGGAAGTAGTTATTTGCCTCTTCGCAGTTGGTAATTTTCATATTCTCTGCATCATATTCCAGCGTTTTATTCAGCTGTTGCGAAACCACTGCAATGTTTGTAAGAAGCATAATCTCAGTAAGTTTTGAAGAAACTTCGAAATCGTTGGCTGCTTTGCGGCCTTCTTTAATGGCTTCAATAAAATCAACATAAACGCTGCTTGGGCGTTTCAGCCATTTTTCAGGTTCAACAAAACCCGGATCGTTAGGAACCAACTCGGGCGCTGCTCCATGAGTTCCGTGCATCAACATACCTTTATCGCCAATGTAAAGTGCTTCACGAAGCTGGCGATCGGTTTCCAATTCTGCAGGACGAGCAGGTTTTATACCACCGTCGCTCCAGGTTACTTTTACCGGAGGCATGTTTCCGCGTGCCGGAAATTCGTAAGTAACACTCTCTGCCTGTGGAAGATATTCGTTGTTGAAAGGTGTTGTTGTTGCCTGGATTTTTGTTGGCATACCCAGGTTTAGTGCCCAGATTGGTGCATCGAAAGTATGTGCTCCCATATCGCCCATGGCACCGGTACCGTAATCCCATAAACCGCGCCATGCAAAATGAGTCGTTTCAGGGCTGTAAGGTTTTTCGGGTGCAGGTCCTAACCACAAATCGTACTTCAAATTGGCCGGAACTTCAACACCTGCCGGACGATCAATATATCCTTGTCGCCAAACCGGACGGTTCGACCACATGTGAACTTCCTTAACATTTCCGATTGCTCCCGATTGGATCCACTCAACGGTTTGCATGGTTCCTTCAATGTTGTGTCCCTGGTTACCCATTTGACTAACAAGGCCGGTTTCTTTTGCCAGATCGCGTAGGAAACGAACTTCGTGAATAGTTTTTGCCATTGGCTTTTCTACAAACACGTGTTTGCCTGCACGCATAGCATAAGCTGCAATAACAGCATGTGTATGGTCGGGAGTTCCAATCAATACCGCATCAATTTCTTTTTCATTGTCTATCATTTCGCGGAAATCGTGGTATTTTTTTGCTTTTGGGTAACCTGCCATAATATGGCCGGCATAATCATGATCAACATCGCAAAGGGCATAAATATTGGCATGTTTGAACGATTCTCCACTTCCGGCTGCTCCCATTTGTACCGGCGCATCACTGTCTTCAACTTCCTCTGAACTGCGTCTTTGGCGAGCGAAACCGCTTCGTTCAGGTTTGATACCTGCATAAGGTTGCATTAAGAAACCACTCATATTAAAAGCTCTTTTGATAGGAACATCGGGTGTGGCAATGTTCTGAATGTCGCCACCGCCCTGGCTACCTACTCCGATACCGGCTATGTTTACCATATCACTTGGAGACATGTAGCCTGTTCCACCTAAAACATGGCGCGGAACGATTGTAAACCCGGCAGCTGCAGCTGCACTCGTACCAATAAAAGTTCTTCTGGAAAAACTTTGGGAGTTTTTGTTGTTTGATTTCATTTTTGATGGTTTAGTTTATAAAATGTTATACTCTGATCTTTATTAAGATGAATAGAACCTTAATAGGTTTAATTAACGGCATATGTTATTGAACATCATGAGTAAACGCAGATTCATAAGCTAGTTATAGAACATAAAAAAAGCTGCCCTGTACTAACAGAGCAGCTTTTCATTTCAGAAATATCCTGGAATTATTTTGTCAGGTATTCAATCCAGTCGAAATCGGCGTTAGCTTCGGAAGCTTCGCCATTTCCGGTGGCGTACAAACCAACATAAATGCCTGTGAAGAAACCAACGGTTTCGGTAGCCAGGAATTTGGCATCGGCAGTTTCCACTGTTGTAAATTCGTTATTTGCCTGAGCAAACGAAAAGGTAAAAGTGGTTTTATCTCCACTAACTCGCAGTTTTACCGGGCCGGGTTTCAATGAATATTCTTTTGATTTGTAAATGGTTTGGCCAAACTGCAGTTTCACTGTCAAAATTCGGTCATCGCCTTTTTTGCTCACCATTATATCAAAGTACGAACCGTTGTTCAGCAATACCAATCCGGCTTCTTCATTATCATCTTTCGGATCGAATTCAAGCTGGGTAGTTGCAGTAAAATAGTGATGTTTTAAACGGCGTCCCACAAAAGTTGAGGTGTTGTTGGTGCTTATCGTTTCGGCAGCTCCTTTTAAACGCAAAAAGCCTTTTCTTTCCGTAAGTGAAAAGTTACTTTCTACAGGTGCCTGAACATAGTTCCAGTCTAAACCAAGTTTATCATTATCGAACTCAACTTTCGATGGTGCTTCAGAAAATGGTTTTAAAGGCAGGGTAGGGCAAGTCATGTCAACGTCAACTGTTCCGTTTCCGTTAACCACGGGCCAGCCGTTTTTCGGCCATGTAACCGGTGCCAAACAAGTTTCGCGACCTAAAATGTGGTGTGTTTTATCGGAGATATTGCGGTATCCGTGGAAAACGATCCACCACGAATTGTCGTGCGCCTGAATAATATCGGCATGGCCAATTCCCTGGATAGGTTTACCCTGTCCGGCGGCATTGCATTGTGTTAAAATTGGGTTAGCCGGATTATCGATGTACGGTCCCCAAATACTGTTACTGCGGGCAATGGTTTCCGAGTGCGCTTCTTCGGTTCCGCCTTCGGCTGCCATAAGGTAGTACCAACCGTCCTTTTTGTAAATATGTGGTCCTTCGGCATATCTGCCACCGGTGCCGCTCCACACTTTTTTCCCTTCAGATAACTCGCCGGTTTTTAAATTCACTTCATACAAAATAAAGGGAGAACTGATGATGTAGGCTTGTCCATCGTCGTCCCAGAACAGGTCGGGATCGATACCCGGAACGTTTACCCAAATTGGATCAGACCATGGACCTGCGGGATTGCTTGCTGTTACATAAAAGTTGCCGCCTCCGGTAATATTAGTGGTAATCATGTAAAACGTTCCTTCGTGATAACGCAGGGTGGCAGCAAATATATTCAGGCCATTTGGAATTTGCGATTCGCGGGTAAGACAGTGTCCTATTTGTTCCCAGTTTACGAGGTCTTTACTGTGAAAAACCGGAACTCCCGGAAAATACTCGAAAGTACTGGTGATAAGGTAATAATCGTCGCCAACACGACAAACGCTCGGATCGGAATAGAAACCCGGAATAATTGGATTATTGTAAGTTACCGTTGCATTGGGTTCGGGTGCTTTGGCAAACGGATTTGGTGCGACTTGCGCAAAAAGGTTAAGACTCAGACAAAGTGCAGTTAGCAAAGCAAAACTCTTTAATCCTGCTACTGAGCGCGATTCATTTCTATTCATGGTGTAATTAATTTTAGCTGGTTGTACAATTTTGTTTGAACAATGATTAGCCTAATTTACTAAAGTTAAGCTGATGTGCGAAACTAATTCATATTGTATAAATAACAAAATGAAATATGAATGTTGTTAGCCAGCCTAAAATGGTGCTCTCTGAAAGAATCAGTTTTATCTTATAATCGAAATGTATGAGTATACTTCAGCATTATGGTTCTACTCAGGTATTTTGGCATTTCCGGAACGGCACCCGATTTGTCGGCGTTTCTTAAGTCGTTGAACACTACATAAAGGTCGTTTCCATCGCGTGGATTGTACCTTAGTCGCAGGTTTGTAACAATAATATTTCCGCCTTCATTGTACTGAACAAATGAGCTAAGCGAAATTTTTGTATTGAGCATATAAGTTGCTTTTACGCGGGCAATATTGTTTGAAAACTGTTGGTTTCGGGTTGAGAATTCAACCCTGTCATAGCGATATGTTCCTGAAAATTGCAGACTTGCTGAGAGATTAAAATCTGCGTCCAGATCAAGTGTATATTGTGTCCCGTCGTAGAATTCTCCACCGTTTAGTCCCAGACGACCAACCAGCTTTTTGGTTCGCGGAGTAAAAATCATGTTTCGCACGTTCCAGAATGAATAATCATCTGCCGGAACATAAACATCCTCGTCCAGGTAAAAGTCTTCAAGTATTCCTTCTTTGTTGTATGCCAGTGAAGTAAAAAAGCCAAAGCCATTTTTAAAATTCATTCTGAATTCAGGAGAAACCTGCATGCTTTCTGTTCCTCCATTTTCAAGCCTGCTAACCAGGTCAAAATCTACTCCCGCACTTATATCGTATATAGATGAATTTTCATTCGGAAACCAGCCGTAACCCAGGGTAGTTTTAAATCGCTGAATATTATTCAACATCATAAAACCGGTTTCCGGGTTAAAATCCTTACCCCAGTACGAATACTTTGCATCGTAGGTAAATCCTTCTTCTGAGCGTCGTTCCATGAAAATTGTAAAATATGTAGGATCCATTGAAAGTGCTTTCGATTCAATGTCTTTGTCTTGTGTTTGGGCAAGTTTTACTTCCAGGTAATCAACATCTGTTAGTCTGAATATTCCGTCGAGGCCATACGCAACATTGTAATTCCCATCAAAATCAATTCGAGAAGTTACCATCCCCCCAACGTACGAATTTTCGTTTATAACCTGTTTCCGAAGGCGTGCTACACCAAAGTTTTCAGCAGCATAACCGTTATATGATTTGGTGTTCATATTTAAAAATCCCACGTCCCATTTTCCTGCCCGGCCAACAAGTCGCGCACCTCCAAGTATGTCTACAACATCTCCATCGGGCGATATCCCAATTTTTCTACTGTAAAAAAGGTTTTGACGGCCTCCCAAATCGAAGCTGAAAATACTGGCGCGTTCCTGGAAAAACAACCTTTTCTCGGGGAAGAAAAGCGAGTAACGAGTAAGGTTTACAACTTCATTATCTGCCTCCACCTGTGCAAAGTCGGTATTTACAGTAAGGTCCAGGGTCATGTTTCCGTTGATGTTGTATTTAACATCGAGGCCACCGGTAAATTCCGGATCATCGGAGCTCACATATTCGTCTTCTGTTTCATTTAGCTCGTAATTTTTTGATGTCCCCCCGAGAACGTAAGGTGAAATGTAAACCGGATTACGTTCTTGTATTCCGTCGAAAACAATGGTTTGACTAAATGAAGGACGGAGGTTGGCTCCACGTCCATATTTATTGTCGATTGCCGGGTAAGTGTAAGTTTCGTTATGGTGACTTATGCTACGGTTAATAATTAATCCCATTTTTGTAATGTCGTTCACACTTTGAAAACGTAAGCTAGAGAAAGGTATTCGTATTTCAACATGCCAGGCATTATCGGTGATTACCGTTTTTACATCCCAGTACGAATTCCAGGTGTAATTTCTGCTTCCGCCCGGTCCTCCGCCTTGTCCGTCGTTTGAAACGGCATAATCAATTTTTAGTCCCGAAGGCATGGTAAAAAAGGCCAGGCCGTTTTCATTGTCGTTGTACGAGTCGATCAATAATCCAAAAGAATCAGAATTTCCTGATCTTTCGTCCCGCTTTTTACTGGTCGATACAACATCGTTTATGTCGTTGTAATAGAGAATTGCTCCAATCCATAAATAATTGTCGTCAAAAGTGATGTATACTTCACTGTTTTCTGTTGTTGGATTGTTGTATACCGGATAATGCATTGTCATTGGGAAATCCTGGCTGATTTTCCATTCCGGTTCTGTTATTTGTCCATCGAAATTAATTTCGCCGGTAAGCGGTTTTATTACTACCTCGTCTTGTGCGGTCAGGCTCATTCCTGTAAACAAAAAAGACAGGAGACAAAGAGCATGAAATGTCTTAATCGTCATATTATTAACAGTTTAATAGAACAGTAAACATTTGGTACTCAGAAAATGAATGGTTGTGAATGTTATAAATCGGTAAAAACTAACATTTACTTTTTCCTTCTGAGATACTGAATTAGCTTGATACGTTTTAAATGTTTACTGTTTAGTTAGCTACAAAATTTTTGTTTTTTAGTCGTTTATTTTTTTTACACTACTTATCTGACCTTTTAATGTTTAAATAGTTTAAAAACTACTAATTATAAAACAACTATTTTTTAGTACAAAAAAAAAGGAAGCAACATTGCTTCCTTTCTATATCAAGTTATGGTAATTGCTTATTGTAACTGTACCAAAACAACCGATTTTGATGGAAGCTCAACAGTTAATTTTCCGTTTGTTGGTTTAGCTACATCAAACTCTTGCAAGGTTACTGTTTCCTGCATGCCAAAATCATTGTAGTTATTCATTTTGTCAGAGGTGATAATTTGCCCGCTTGCCGATGCAAAGTCATCGCCGGTTACATTAATTTCAATTGATTCACTTTCATTTGGATTCAGGTTACATAGCGTAATTGAAACTACACCGTCTTTAATTGAAGCCGATGAATGAACAGTTGGTACTGATTTCCCGTCGAGTTCATACTTATCGGTTTTCAGATTAGAAGGAAGAAGTGTTGCATCCTGGTGAACACTGTACATTTTAAAAACGTAGTAGGTTGGAGTTAATACCATTTCGTCTTCTTTGGTAAGGATAACCGATTGCAAAACGTTAACGGTTTGTGCAATGTTACTCATTTTAACACGGTCGGCGTTGTTATTGAAAATATTCAGGTTGATACCGGCTACCAATGCATCGCGCAACGTATTTTGCTGGTACAGAAATCCAGGATTCGTACCTTCTTCAACATTAAACCAGTTTCCCCATTCATCAACGATTAAACCAACTCGTTTATTAGGGTCATATTTGTCCATAATCGTTGAATGGCGGTCAACAAGTGTTTCCATATTCAGTGTATTATTTAATACTGAAATCCATTCTTTTTCGCCAAAATCGGTAGCATGTCCTTTATCTTCCCAGGCAGTGGTGAAAGTATAGGCATGCAACGAAACTCCCTGAACCAGGTGAGGGTGACGCATGGTCTTTTGCATTACTACTTCCATCCAGTTATAATCAGCGATATTCGGTCCTCCTGCAATTTTATATTCGGCTCCACCACAATAGCTGGCAAAACGATTGTATAAATCGGAATAATATTCCGGGGTCATGTTTCCTCCACATCCCCAGTTTTCGTTACCAATTCCCCAGTATTTTACATCCCAGGGCTCTTCGCGCCCGTTCTTTTTACGCAGGTCGGTCATTGGGCTAACGTTCGACGATGTTACGTATTCTACCCATTCTGAAGCTTCCTGAACGGTTCCCGATCCAACGTTAATATTGATGTATGGTTCAGCACCAATGATGTCGCAAAAATCGAGGAATTCGTGTGTTCCAAAGCTGTTGTCTTCTGTAACTCCACCCCAGTGAATATTTACCATTGAGGGGCGATCTTCTTTCGGACCAATTCCGTCTTTCCAGTGGTAAGTGTCTCCAAAGCAACCTCCTGGCCAGCGAAGTACCGGAATCTCCATTTCCTGAAGAGCAACAATTACGTCGTCGCGGAAACCACGGGTATTAGAGATATCGGAATTTTCTCCAACATAAATACCGCCATAAATACAGCGACCAAGGTGTTCGGCAAAGTGCCCGTAAATTTCTTTGTTGATTTTTGTTTCTGCCTGATCGGTGTGCAGCGTAAGTGTGCTTTGTGCAAATGAAACCGAAACTGCAAGAATAAGAAAAGCAGATAAAGTGATTTTAATTTTTGACATTTTTCAGATATTTATTGATTGTTTAATAATTATTTTTTGTTCATAAAGGTTAGCCTCGGACCGAAAAAACAGAAAGTACTAAATTAGCTTTTCCGGGTGAAGTTTCCCAATCTTAAAGAGTGCTTTGTCGGCGACAAGATTAATGCTTGTAATTTTCATATAGCTTGCAAAGTGAAGCATATTTCCAGTATTTGAAATAGTTGATCATTGAATGTTTCGATGCAAATTTACTTTACAATTTTTCCTTTCAGTAGAGTAAATGAGTGAGGCGGAAATTGGTAAGTAAACTGCTGTGCTTTTGTTACTTTAATAGCAGCCTTTTCTTCGGTTTCTACGTTTGTTTTATCAAAATCGTTTTCGGCCTTAATATCAGATCCGTTTACTTCGTACACTTCAAAATTACCGTCGAATAAACCTTCCTGTGATATTATGTCTGTTGCCATGGTTTTTTCCAAATGACGGTTAACAACTCCAATTACCACTTCGCCATTTTGGTAGGCTGCCGAAACATCGAGATAAGGAACATCGTTTTGTTGCGTTGCTTGTTCAGCTAGTCCCAGGAAAAACTCATCAGTATCATAGGTTTCGCAATCCACATAAACATCCAATGCAGTGCCAAACATATTATTGGCAAAAAGCTGCAACGGGTAGTAGATGGTTTGTTTGAACATCCCATCTTTTTCGGCAAAAATAGGTGCGATAACATTTACCAACTGGGCCATGTTTGCCATTTTAACGATGTCGGCATTTCGGATAAAAGCGTTAAGGAATCCAGCGATAACCAACGCATCTTCCAGGTTATATCTTTCTTCCAGTGCACGTTCGCCAGACATGGTTTCACTTTGTCGCCAGCGGTACCAAATGTTGTATTCGTCCCAGGCAATGTAAATCGGATCGCGATCGCCACGGTTGGCTTTTTCCATCTCGCGTTGAATCATTCCTTTTACAACCTGCGTGCGTTCTTCCAAAACAAGGGGTGAAGAAACAAAATTATAATAGTTGTCCTGGTGATTACCAACATACATGTGCAGTGCGATATAATCAACTACGTCTCTTAATTCGGCCAAAACAGTTGCATTCCATTCGTGCGGATCGTTATTGGGTCTGAAATTGGATGCACCGGCAGCAATCAGTTGAATGTTGGGATCGGTTAATCGCATTAACTTGGCAGCTTCGCGGGCTTTTTTGCTGTAATCTTCAGCATTTAGATGACCCATTTGCCAGAAGCCGTCCATTTCGTTGCCAAGACTCCAGTATTTTATGTTATGAGGTTCAGGATAGCCATGTTTTTTACGCAGTTCAGCATAATAAGGTCCTTCTTTAACATTGCAGTATTCTACCCATTCCTGCGCTTCTTTAATGGTTCCGGTTCCCATGTTTACGGCAAAATAGGGTTCGGTTCCCAATTGGCGCGCATAGTCTACAAATTCATTCGTGCCAAACTGGTTGGTTTCCAAACGTGCCCAGGCCAGTTCCATTCGCGGCGGACGATTTTCTTTCGGGCCAACGCCGTCTTTCCAGTGGTAGTTTGATACAAAGTTTCCTCCCGGATAGCGGGTTAATGGAATGTTCAGCCCTTTGGCGGCTTCCAGAACATCGGTACGAATTCCGTTTTCATCGGAAAGAGGCGAATCCGGATCGTAAATTCCGCCGTATACACAGCGACCAAGGTGCTCAACAAAATTTCCGTAAATATTTTCGTTGATAGCTCCAATCTGGCGATCGATATCAATTTTTATTCGTGCATTTTCCTGAGCTGATACATTTCCCGAGAATAATGCTGCTATAATCATTAGGTATAAGTTTATAAGTTTTAATTGGTTGGTCATAAGTTAGCATATTATTTCGTTTCTAATACTATAGGCCAGTCATCATTATCCCATTTAATTTTCCGAATCATCAGTTTCTGTCTCCCGTTGTCATGCTTATCGTAACCATGACAAACCAAATAATCAGTTCCATCAAAAGTATAAGCTGCGTTGTGCCCGATTCCGTACCAGTCATCATCGCCTTTTAGCACAAGCGAGCCACCTCCGCTATTCATCGATTTTCCTTCTTTATCAAGATATGGTCCCTGAATTGTTTTTGCCCGGCCTACCATAATTTTATAGGTGCTTTCAGCTCCGCGGCAACAATAATCGAACGATACAAAGAGGTAATAATAACCGTTCTTTTTGAAGATGAAAGGTGCTTCTATTGCGGCATCACCGGCATCTCTTACATCAATATCAAGGCTTCTTTGTCGTTTTGCAATGGTGTACCATTCTTCGGGTTGAGCAAGAGTCTTCAGATCATCATTGAGCTTTACCAGCTTTAATCCGTTCCAGAACGAACCAAATGCCATCCATGGTTGTCCGTTATCATCAAATGCAATGGCCGGATCGATAGCGTTCCATTCGTCTCTTCCGGGTATGGATTGAATAACTTTGCCATGATCTGTCCATTTAAAATCAGGATCAGAAGGATCAAGTGTTTTATTGGTTGCTACACCAATACAAGAAGTGTTCTTCCCAAAGGCAGATGCTGAATAATATAAATAATACTCTCCATTATGGTATACAACGTCGGGAGCCCACAGGTGGCCAGCGAAATCGTCCAACGATTCAGAAATCCAATGTGGAGTTTCCTGAAAAACACGACCATCTCTGGTCCAGTTCTTCATGTCCGGAGAAGACCAGGAAGTTATACCCAACCCGGTGCAAAAAAGATAGTATTTATCGTTTTCTTGTGCTATTACAGGATCGTGCACAAAGATTTGTGAAAACACGTTTCCTGTTAAAAGGAGGAGAGCAATGAATATAATAATTTTGTGCTTCATTTCGATTTGTTTATTGAATTCCTTCAGATGTCATAATTACCCGTTTCATGGTTCCATCCGGGTTATAATGCAATTCATCGATGCAAACTGATCGGCGAAAACTTCCTCCGTTTGGTTGAATTCCACCGGTGTGATATATGAAATACCACTGATTATTAAATTCGATGATGGCCTGATGATTGGTATTTGAATTTCCTGCAAGTTCATTTAGAATGCCTTTGTACTCCCATGGGCCGGTAATTGATTTACTCATGGCATAAGCTATTTTTTCAGGAAATTGATAGGCATATGACAAATAATACCAGTCACCACGTTTATGAATCCATGGAGCTTCGGTAAAATTGGGCAGGTCCACGGAGTGAATCTCACCATCCAATTCAATCATATTATCTTTAAGTTTTGCCCAATAACAAGCGGTATTTCCCCAATACAGGTAGGCCTGACCATCGTCGTCGATATAAACAGTTGGGTCAATATCATCCCAGCTGATTTGTGTTTTATCGGTGGTCATATCGTTTGTTATCAGTGCTTTTCCCAATGCGTCCTTAAACGGACCAACTGGACTGTCGGCAACAGCAACGCCAATTGATTTTCCCGGAATGCTACCATGTTCAACAGTTACATACCAGTAAAATTTTCCGTTGCGCTCTATTACCTGAGCTGCCCATGCATCGCCTTTAGCCCACTCGAAATCTGACGTTTTTAATGGTACAGGATGTTCTTTCCAGTTCACCATGTCGGTAGATGAATATACCAACCATTCATTCATTCGGTAAAAGTTGAAATCGTCAGGTGCTTCATCATGGCCTGCATAGAGGTAAACAGTGTTGTCGGCTACTAAAGCTGCAGGATCTGCGGTGAACTTATCTGTAATAATTGGATTATTGATTTTAACTTCTTTAATGGAAGTATCGGCGGTAGCTTGTGTCTTATCATCTTTCTTTTCCGAAGAGCAATTCCAAAGAATTGCACCCAACAGACACACTGCTAATAAGTTTGCTAATGATTTCATTATTCAGATTTTTTGCCCCAATAGGTTGCATTTAGGTTCTTCTCGGTTCCGGCATATACAAGCGTAACACGGCGTGGATTGGCTTCCCAGTCCACTTCGCGTTCAACACAAACAATTACATTGCCCAAGGTCAATTGCTTTTTGGTTTCGTCGTAACTCCAGTTACCCGTCAGTGCTCCCGACATTGTGCCGTCGGCCTTAAGGGTTAAAGCAGTGGCGCCAGATTGCTGCCTGTAATGGTATTCAAGATTGATATGCTCCCATGTTCCAACAAGTGAGTCTTTGGTTATGGTACCGTAATCAGGAACACCGGCGTAACGTTCTGGCAATGCAATTGGCCACAGGTTATCGGGTTCGCTAACCGAAGCCGGACACCAAACAATGCGACGAACGTGCCCCATCATAATGGCATTGGAGTAAGCGTTGCCACCAACGTTTGCTGGCAATCGTCCCTGCGACATGTAGAACCATTCGTCGGTATTTTCTTTTTGGAAGATGCAGCAGTGTGCTATTCCAACCCATCCGTAACTCTGATTGAATTTGTATGGGTGCGTTACTATTGGGTAGCTGTCTCCTTGTCCGTTGGTAAAGTTGCGTCCGGTAATGTCGTAGTATGGTCCTTCAATATTTGTACTTCTCACAACCCTTGTGTTGTATGGTACATCCAGCCCATCGTAGGCCATAAACAAATAGTAGTAACCATCTTTGTAAATTACCTCCGGAGCTTCGCTGGCTTGCCAACGATCACCATCTCTGCGTGTACCAACTCGCTGACCGTATCGGGCAGTTAGCTCGCTTGCATTGTCGGCCCAGGGATTCCCGAGCGTATTGAGCGGTTTTCCTGATGTTGGATCAAGTTGCAAAAGTGCAAATCCACTGTGCCACGAGCCATGTATCAGGTAATGTTCTCCACCGGGTGCTACTATATAAGTAGGGTCGATGGCGTTATAGTAGAAATAGCCACTCCAGTCGTTTGTGCTGGCCCGGCTGTAGTCTAAACCACGATCTGACGATGAAGTTGTAACGAAACCTTTGTCTTCCCATACTGCTCCGGCCGGATCGGTCGATTCGCACATTCCAATAAATGCACGTTCTGTCCAACTTCCATCAAAAGCTTCTGAAGTTGGATTGCCGGTTTTAATATAGTTGAAGATAACTACACTGTAATACATGCGAAGAATCTCTTGTCCTCCAACATTAACCTTACGCACTACCGGTGCCCAGTAACCGTACTGAATATCGTCTTCGGCAATGGTTTCCACTCCCATGCGTAAACGAATAGCGTTGAGCGAGTCGGCTACCCATTCCGGCGCATCATAAAAAGGTCCGCCTACCCATTCCCAATTAACTAAATCGGTTGAACGTTTACCTTGAAAATGGCCATGCCCTTCGTGAGCATTCCCGTACGAGGCATCGGTTGCGTACATGTAGTAGTATCCATTGTAGTAGGCAACTGACGGGTCGTGAACGTTAGCCAGATTCCACTTATTTCGGTTATCCCACGATGATATTGCCGAATAGTCGTCGGCGTAATCAGGAATGGTGAAATCATACCCGTTATCTGGATTTTCATCCGGATCCGTAGGCTTTGTTGTTATACCCGTAGGATCTAAATCATCGTCGCTGCACCCTACAATCGATAGAGTAGTTATGCTGATAAATAAAATCAGTAAATACTTAAGTTTCATGTCAAATCTGTTTTTGATTAAACGACTTTCTTATCAGCATACAAAAAGCACGCCGATAAGAAAGTCTCTGTCATTGAGATCGATTATTAGTCTAACTCAACAACAGGACGAACCTTGTAACCTTTTTCAAAGAAAGCAGGTCCATTATCTTCATTATTATTTGCCGAGTTACCAACAAGATTAGGATTGGCGTTAAGCGTATTTTGATAAATCGGGAAATATTCATGTCCTTTATAATAGTAGTCAAACGATGAAGCATCGGCGGTTTCAGCAGTAAGCTCTTCTGTTGAAGCTATTACTTCGCCTTCCTCATTCGTAGGGGCTAATAAATAATAGCCATGTTCTGTAAGCTGTTGCATGCGGCTGGCATCGTAAAAGAATCCCCAACGGATAATATCGATACCACGTCCGTTTTCGCAACCGAATTCTTTAGGACGTTCGACATTTGCAATTTGTTCGAACAGCGCATCAGCAGATGGGAAGTCGGAAAGTTGAAGGTCTTCAAGAGCAACACGATTACGCACTTCGTTAATGTAATTGATTGCCGTTTGTGTTGGTCCGTTCACTTCATTCTCGCATTCTGCAGCACGCAGTAAAACATCACTGTAACGCATCATTCGCAAGTTTACTCCACAATGCAATCCATTGGTAATGGAAGTATAAATGTTGTTTCTTGCGTTGGTAAACTTAGCAATTGATATACCACCCTGAGCCGTGTTCGACAAAGGAGTTACAGTTATATCTTGTTGATAAACGGTATTGCTGCGAGGATCCCCATTGGGATAAGCTGCTGTTTTTTGGCCGGTATAAGTGTCATACTCAGCCTCATGTGTTACCAGTGTCCAGTATAAACGAGGATCAAGACGACCATCAGTACAGTTCTCTTTTTTGAACAGGTTGTACAACCATGGAGAGCCTGCAAGGTCGCCCCAGCTACCCAAATCCTGAGAAGCATAGTTACTTTCTACAGCATGGCCCTGAGAAGCTTCAGAGGTTAATAGTTCAATAACCCACTCGTCTTCGGTACCACCTGTGCCATAATCCATAAACTGAATTTCGAAAAGGCTTTCAGAGTTGTTTTCAGTATCTTCCTTAAAGTTGTCGCCATAGTCGGCAGTAAGTGCATAGTGTCCGTATGTGCCGGCGATAATGTCTTTCAGAACAGGTAAAGCCTCAGAAAATTTATGACGGAACATTAAAGCACGAGCAAGGTATCCGGCAGCAGAACCGCTGGTAGCACGTCCCTGAGCCCATTCGCCACCTGCATCGCGCGATGGTAATATTTGCATCGCTGTTTTAAGGTCAACCTCTATTTGGTCAAATACCGAGTCTTGACTGGTGGTGTGTGCATACATGGTGTTGATGTCTGAATATGAATCATAGTCAGTAATCAGCGGAACGTCCTGGTAATAAGTAGCCAGTTCGTAGTATGCCAAAGACCGGAGGAAAAGGGCTTGTCCTTTTATCGCATTGTACGAATCTTCCGACATGCTAACATCATCAACTTTCGACAATACAAAGTTTGCGTGGTTTATAATGATGTAAAAGCTTCTCCATGGCCATTCGTCACCAATTCCAATAGTTCCCGGAGAATTGAAGTTGTCGTACTCCAAATACCACTGTTGAGATGAGTTCCATACTTCGTCGCCGCGAACAGCATCTAAAGTATAACCAACACGAGAAAATGTACCATCGTAGCGAAGCGGATTGTAGCATGCAATAATGGCCTCCTGAAGTTCTGACTCTGAATCGCCAAAATCGTAGGTTGTCTGATTATTCGGATTCACAACATTGAGATCGTCCTCGCAGGCAGTGAAACCTGCAAAAAGCACCAACATTGCTAGAATTATATTTATACGTTTCATAATATTCTCTATTTATTAGTTTAATTTTTTAGAATGAGAAGTTTACTCCAAACATTATAGTTCGTGGTGTTGGATAAGAAGCGTAGTTATAACCCGGAGTAAATGTACCTCCTGCGAAGTCTACGTTGTATCCTACGTACTTAGAAATGGTAGCCAAATTCTGACCAGATGCATACACGCGAACATTGTGAATATATCCTCCAAACAATTTGTCTGGGAAGTTATAACCCAATTCAATGTTGGCAAGTTTCAAGTATGATGCATCTTGCAGATAACGCTGGCTAAACATATCGTTTGTGATTGATCCTGTTGATTTATAAGCAACGCGTGGCACATCGGTGGCTGTATTTTCCGGTGTCCAGGCATTCAACAGGTCAACAGTTTTGTTCATCGCACCGTATGAGCTGCGTAATGTTACGTCAACAAAATCAACGGCTTTAAAACCTGCAGCTCCGTGAGCCGACACGCTTAAGTCAAAACCTTTCCATTCGGCACGTGCATTAAGACCAAAGTTTACATCCGGCAAACCACTTCCCAAAAATGTACGGTCGGCGTTTGTAATTTCACCGTCAGGTATTGGATTACCGTCTTCATCAAATGCACCTGCTATATCGGCGTATGCCACATCTCCCGGTTGTGCTCCGGGCTGATTAACGTAATTGCCTTCTGAGTTGATACGGTTGTCAATCTCTTCCTGCGACTGGAAGATTCCTTCGTAAACGTATCCATAGAATGAACCTACCTCACGACCAACTTCTGTGCGGCTGTTGCCATCGGTACGAGGTTCGTTTGAAACACCCAGCTTTGTTACCTTGTTACTAAGGGTAGATAAGTTGGCAGAAATATCAAACTTAACAGCATGTTGATGATTGTGGTAAGCAACCAGGAATTCCAAACCTGAGTTTTCCATTGTTGCCGCGTTCATCGTTACTGATGTGTTGGCAGCACCGGCATTGGTTGGAACTGCTACACTGTAAAGAAGGTCTTCTGATATCGATTTATACCAGTCGAAAGTAAATTCAAGTTTATTGTTGAACATACCCAGGTCGAGACCAAAGTCTAATGTTTTCTTCTTTTCCCAACGGATGGCAGTGTTTACGTAGTTTGTAATTGTTGAGCCGGTAACCTTATTATTATCAAAACTATAAGTGTAGTTACCTCTTGCCATAATATCCATGTACTGGTATTCGCCAATGTTCTCATTACCTAATTCACCATAGCTACCACGAACCTTCAACAGGTTGATAATAGATTCGTCAATAGTGAAGAAGTTTTCACGTTCGATACGCCAACCTGCAGATACTGATGGGAACCAATCCCAACGGTCATCTGAAGAAAGACGGCTTGAACCATCGCGGCGTACTGTTGCTGAAAGCAGGTATTTGTCATCGTAATTGTAGTTTACACGACCGATGTATGAGGCCAGTACGTGTTCGCTTTCGTAAGTTGATGCCGCTGTTTCTTCTGCGTTACCTACCTGTAGATAATATGGTTCCGGCATGTTAACACCATTACCTGAAAGTGTGTGGTAGAGTTCGCGCTCGAATGTTTGACCGGCAAGAACATTAACTGAGTGACGTCCGAATTTACCATCATAGTTTACCGTATTCTCTATAAGTGCGGCGCTATAGTTGCGATAACCTTGTGTTAGTTTCTCATTGCTCTTCGACAAATAGTTTGTTGTACTCTGTATAAAAGCAGGTACAAAAGTAAAGTCTTTTGCAATGGTTTTGCTGTACGACAAGTTAAGGTTGTAGCTTAACTTGTGATTTTCGTTCGCCTTGCCAACCATATCGAACAGATCAACATTAGCAGAACCTGAAGCAACGATACGGTCAACAACAGAGTTTCTGGTTAAAAGATTGTTGGTAAGCAGAACGTTTGTTGCACGAATGTCACCGTGAACATCGTCGTAATATGTACCATATCCGTATGAGTCGTAAGTGTATTCTGATGCGGCTGAAATTTTGTCGTCCAGTACCCATGTAGATTCATCGTAAGCCTTAATAGAAGGAGGTAAAAGCAGAACCGAAGCCATTACAGGAAACTGTGCTCCATAAAGACCCTGCACCCACTCGTTGGCATTACTAAGTGCCATGTTGTCCTGATCGCTGTGGCTATAAACGATGTTCGTTTTTAGTTTCAGAAACTTAACATCCATAGTATTGTTCACACGGGCAGTGTAACGCTCGAAATTAGGACCGGCACCTTCCATTGTTCCATCCTGGCTATAGTAGTCAAGCGCAATGTTGTAAGTATTGTTTTCGCCACCTCCCGAGAGGTTAACGTTATGATTCTGACGAATACCTGTTTTAAATGCTTCGTCGTGCCAGTTTGTATTCACTTCATTTGGATCTACATATTTTGGACTTGAAGGATTGTACCCTGCAGGAACATCAATGTCGCTGTTATTGTATGCCATGGTTACGTAATCAGCATATTGGTAGGCATCCATAACATCGTATACTCCTTCCTGAACCTTGTCGATACCAACGTAGCCTTTGTAGTCAATTTTCATTGGCTGGTTCTTCTTACCTTGCTTTGTGGTAATGATAACCACACCGTTTGCAGCACGCGAACCATAGATTGCGGCAGCAGAAGCATCTTTAAGTACCTGAAGTGTTTCGATATCGTTTGGCGAGAAATCGCGAATGGTTGTTCCCATAGGTACTCCGTCAACAACGTACAGAGGTGCAGTGCTACCGAATGAACCGATACCACGAATACGTACTACCGGATCGGCTCCCGGTTGTCCGTCAGATGTAATCTGAACACCGGATACTTTTCCCTGCAGCATGGTTGAGATGTTTGATTTGGATACTTTCTTCATCTCGTCAGCATCTACTACAGCAACTGAACCCGTGAGGTCAACCTTACGTTGTGTACCGTAACCCACTACTACCACTTGTTCAAGTCCTACCATATCGGCAACCAATGTAACGGTGCCTAATGCAGTTTTCCCTTCAACGTTTACTTCCATCGATTTGTAACCTATAAAAGATATTTCCAGTATGGCATCTGAAGGAACAGAAAGTGAGAAGTTACCATCAATATCGGTAATAGTACCATTTGATGTACCTTTTTGTACTACGGTTGCTCCAATAAGCGATTCTCCGCTTTCGTCAACGACTTTACCGTTAACTGTTATGTTGTCTTGTTGAGCCATTGACACCTGGTCGGCGTTATCATTTCCTTCTGCGTATGTTGCCGTAGAAAATGCCAGCAAACCCAACAGTATTAAATATAAATATTTCATACGATTAATTTTTTGTTTATTAAGATATCGTATGGAACTCGCACCTTAATGATTCGCTTCTTAGTGAATGTATAAGAGATGCTCGTTTCATAGTTTAATATGTTTTATCTTATTGATTATTCAACAATTACGATGTAAGATCCTTCCAGAACAATTGCGGTATTCAAGTCAGAGCTGTCTACGGTTATTCCTGCGTATTCCTGGAAATGTGTTTCGCCGGTCGCATAAGTTACATCGTAACGAACGTCAGCTGTGTTGTCGCCATTATTTGTAACCGTAATTTCAATTCTTGATCCACTAATATTTGCTCCAAAAATGTCGAAGTTCCAGTCGTTGGTATTGGTAGATGTAGCATAGCCATCGCCCCAACCGAAGTTGTCCATACGAACTACGCCGTATTCGGTCATGTCTGCCTTACGAAGAATTGTACTCGGACTGTTCCAGTTATTAATTCCGTTAGAGTAGGCGTACATTTTAATTGTTTTGCTCTCGCCTGATGGAACCGGGTAATCCTCTGAGAATTGCGACCACCAACCGGTAGAGAAGTCGTAAGCACCTACTTGGGCAATACCTTTTATAAGCGTCAGAGGGTATGTTGTAGATACTGTACTTGATGCACCAACATAAGAAATAACAGCTTCCTGAGTACCTTCGGCAGGCGTAATTCCGCTAAACTGAAGTGCTTCATTTGATAATACTCCGGTTGTTCCGTCTGAATAAGTTGCCGTTACAACTAAACCTCTAGTGTTGAATATGATATCCATGGTATCGTTGTAGAAATAGTATTCAGTAATATTTGGCTCTGTTGTAACCTCAAGGGCCGTAACGGAGTTGGTAACTTCTAGCGTGTAGAAAGTTGATACAGCCTGAGTATATTCGCCTTGTTTTGTTTTACTGTAAGCTACAACCACTGTCTTTTCGCCGAGAGTAGTCATATCAGGAACAACAGTGAATGAAAGATCAGCTGTGTCTACTTCTGCAGAAGATCCGTCGGCAAAAGTAACAGTCGCAACTGCATCTCCCCAGAAATCTTCATTGCCAATTTCAACAAATTCAGGAGCTCCAGTAACACTAATTGAAACCGGATTTACGTCTTCAACCACAGTCATCTGAGAAGGTAAAAGATATGCCGTTATCATTTCGAAATAACTATTGTCGCATTTTAAGGAAGCCACAATATCCTCAGTAGCCGAAACCGGCTGTTGATATGTCATGGTTAGCACGGTACCATTTGTACCTTCGGCAGTAGCTGTAACAAATGCATTTCCGGTAATTGAGTGGTCGACTATCAAAGTAACATGTGCACCTTGCATGGTCTCGCGGAAGTCGTTCCAAATGTCATCATCTCCGTCGGTGTCCGGATAATCCTGAGAGATCAGTGCTAAGTCAAAATCTTCGTTACCCCAGCCGTAGGCATCAGAACGGAGAACAAAGTATTCTGCATAGTCGCCTGCATCACGATCATCTCCGTTGGCAACGAAAAGGTTCCAGTTGTTCCAGTTGTTAACGCCGGAGCCGTGGTTAACAAACTCTAAATGCAATAGTTTGTTTGTTGGAATTGAAAAAGCATCAGAGAATACGTTATCCCCCCAGCCAGAGCTGTTATCTTCAGCACCTACAATGAATGTGCTGATGTTGAGGTAAGTAGTGTCACCTGTGTCTACGCTTGCTTTCGCATCTGCAATTGAGTCGATTCTGTCTTGCAGGTCAGAGGGAGCAACAATTGAATAAGTATCCAACTGCTCGCACCCAACCAGGGCAATTGCTGCAAAAAATGCTGCGCATAATGCCCACCTTATTAGATTCGATTTTTTCATAAAATTAAATTTGATTGAGTTTATTCTTTTAAAAATATCTGAGTCGCTTTTCTTTCTATTATGACCCTGATTTAGTTTGTAATATGGGCGGTTGCCCTGTTCCAATGTTATCCGGTAGTTCGATTAAACTGTCTCCCGATTTAATTGGATGAGATCACTTAGTTACATAGTCTGGTTTTTTATCATGATTAATAATTATTGGTTTACACATAAATTCTGACTGTAAAATTACGGAGGGTAGGTGCTGAATTGGGTGGACAATTCAATATTGAAAGTGGACGATTGGGGAAATCGCACTTTTAGCGGCGTTTATGGGCTGATAATTAGTTGGTTGAGTGTTTTTTTGTGAACTCGCTAGGACTCGCTCCGTAGAATTTTTTGAAAATACGACTGAAGTATTTCGGGTCGTTAAAACCGGTTTGGAATGCAATTTCGGAAATGGTTTGATCAGATGTTTTGATCATTTCAACCGACTTTTTCAATTTATAGGAATTAATAAAATCGGTAATGTTTAGGTCGGTAAGTGCCTTAATTTTTTTGTACAACAAACTTCGGCTTACAAACATTTCGCGGGCAAACTGTTCCACCGAAAAATCAGATTCAGAATAATTCTTTTCCAAAATCGCATAAGCTTTTGTAATAAATTCTTCATCCAGTTTATTGGATGAAAATTTATCGGGAGCCACTGGTTCAGGACTACTGAAAATGTTTTTAATTTTTCTGCGCGACTCGATGATGTTCCGCATTTTTATTTGCAGAATTTGCAGGTTGAAAGGTTTTGGGATATAGTCGTCGGCACCGGTTTCAAGTCCTTCTATCCAGCTTTCTACCATATTTTTTGCCGTTAGCAGAATGATCGGGATGTGACTGGTTTGGATGTTCTTTTTCAGGCGGCTGCACAATTCTATTCCATCCATAACAGGCATCATTACATCGCTGATTATCAATTCAGGCGAATATTTCTTAGCCATTTCAAGACCGATTTTTCCGTTCTCGGCACCCAAAACCCGGTATTCCGAACGAAGGGTTTGCAAAAGGAAACTACGCAGGTCGAAATTATCCTCAACAATTAGTATGATCGGTTTCGCTTTGTCCTCGTTTGTATGTTCATCTCCCAATTCATAATCGGTGTTTCGGGCTTCAATATGCTCGGCCAATACATTCACACGTCCCTCAATGTTTATCTCCGATGGGATTGTTGTTTCGTTGATCTCGTCACTCTCAAACTGATTTTTAGAATAAGGCATATAAACAGTAAAGACGCTTCCTTTTTGGGGTTCGCTTTCTACTTTTATTTCGCCATGAAGAGCATGTATAATTTCATGGGTTAAGGCCAGACCGATTCCTGAGCTGGTAAAATCGGTTTGTTTGTCCGAGTCGGGATCTTTGTAAAACCGGTCGAAAATGTGTGGCAAATGTTCTTTTGAAATGCCCCTGCCCGTATCTACTACGCTTATGGCAGCATAGGGTGGAGGAATACAACCTTCGCGTTGTTCGGTAATATTCTCGATTTTTAACGAAATAGAACCTGAAACAGGTGTGTTTTTAAAAGCGTTGGAAAGCAGGTTGTAAAATACGTTTTCTACTTTCTCGGCGTCGAACCAGGTTTCATTATCTATGTTGGTTTCAATAAATTTGTAGTTAATTTTTTGGTGCTCTGCCAGGTCTTTAAACGATTCGAAAATACCGTATATAAACTGTTGCAGATTGCCCTTGCTAACATTCAGTTTTAGTTTTCCGGTTTCAATACGGCGGAAATAAAGTAACTGGTTAATCAGGTGTAAAAGTCGTTGTGCATTGCGGTTTATAATACTTAATGTATTGTGTGTGGTGGCATCGGTTTTCAGGTTTTGCATTAACTGCTCCAGCGGATCGATAATAAGCGTTAACGGTGTGCGGAACTCGTGCGAAATGTTGGTGAAAAAGCGCAGGCGCAATTGGTTTACCAGCTTAACTTTTTCGTTCAGGTCAATCATTTCGTCGCGCTGTTTGGCAATTTGCTGGTTCTGTTTTTCAAGCTCTTCTTTTTGTTCTTCAATTTTAAAAGTACGCTCGCGAACCTGTTTTTCCAGTTTACGTTTTTGCTCTTTCAGGAACTGGGTACGGTAACGAATGTAGGCCAAAACCATTCCGATAATAAACAACACGGCCAAAAACTGGAACCAGGCAGTTTCCCAAAACGGAGGTATAATGTTTATGGTAAGAGTTGTATATTTTTCTGACCAGATACCATCACTATTTGCCGCCTTAACCTTGAAAGTATACCTTCCTCCGGAAAGGTTGGTGTAGTTGGCAAACCTACGAGAGGCAGGCACTTCAACCCAATCCTGGTCTACGCCTTCCATTTGGTAGGCATATTTTATTTTCCCGGGTTGGAAGTAATCCAGCGCTGAAAACTCGACGGAGAAAACAGCATCTTTATAAGAGAGCGAGATTTCCTGTGTTTCGCTAATCGGTGCGTTCAATATTACTTTTGAATGGTATTTTTCGCCAATAATCACCGGATCGCTAAATACCGAGAATTGTGTAAATACAGGCTGTGGGATGTTGGGGTACGATTCGAATTCTGCCGGGTTGAAATAGTTAAGTCCTTCTATACCACCAAAGTATAAATTCCCCTGTTCGTCGGAACACGAAGCCGACCAGTAAAACTGATCGCTCAGCAAACCATCGCTGGAGTAAAAGTTCTGGAATGTTTCGGTAATCGGATCAAATTTCGATAAACCGTTATCTGTTGAAATCCACAGGTTTCCCTGGGCGTCTTCTTCAATGGCATAGGCAACGTTATTGCATAAACCGTTCTGTTCGTTGTAATTAATAAAACCGCCGTTTCCTTTTTCGGTGTATTTACAAATACCGTTTCCGTAGGTGCCAAACCAAATGGTTCCGTCGTGTGCCTCAAAAAGCGAAATGACATAATTGCCTGCTATTGACGCCGAATCCTCCGGATTAGTTATGTATTTCTCGAAATTGATCTGCCCTGAATTATCATTCAATTCAAGCAGGTGCGAACGGTTAAAACGATAAAGTCCGTTTTCGGTACCTACCCAAACCCTGTTTTGACTGTCGGTTAAAAGGCATCCAATCTCGAGAGCCTGGTCGATATCCATTTTTTCGTGAACATGCAGGAAAATGTCTCCCTCCGGATTATATATATCGAGTCCTCCACGTGTACCGATTAAAATGTGTTTATCGTCGAGGTATTCAAGACTTGAAATAAAGCTGCTACACAAACTTCTTGAATCGCCGGGAACATTTACAAGGATATCAAAACGATTTTGTTTATCGTCGAGTAATTTGTTTAATCCGCCGCCCCAGGTTCCCACAAGCAGGTGGTTTTGGTGATCGCGAATAAACGACGTTACAAAGTTGCTGTTTATACTCTGCACATTTTCATCGGAATGTTCGAAATGGATTGTTTTTTGGCCGTTGTTGCTAATGCGGTTTACACCACCTCCGGCTGTTCCAACCCACAAAACGTCTTTCTCGGTAAAAATGGAGTTAACCGTATTGTGGCTGATGGAATTTGGATTGGCAGCTTCGTGTGTAAGCGCATTAAATGGTTTTTGATAGGTGTTGTAATGGTTTATTCCACCTTTTTCAGTGCCTATCCAAATGTTGCCCAGTTCATCGGCATAAAGCGAATTGATAAATGGATTGTTAAGGTACTTTCGCTCTTCGGTGCTTGCAGGCAGACTCGAAAATATTTGTGTGGAGGTATCGTAAAAGTTCAATCCACCAAGTGTACCGATCATTATTACACCATTCCGATCCTCAATGATATCATAAACCGACAAGTGATTAAGGTCGTTTGGATTGTTGTTGTCGGCGCCAAAATACTCGAGATTCAGCGTGCCGGAGTTAAAATGGTATAATCCAACATCAATGGTGCCCAGCCAAATATCTCCTTTGTGGTCGGAAAGAATGGTTGATATGTTTATACCGTTAATATCATTCATGTATTCAGAAAGTCTTTCCCACACTGGTTTTGGTTTTTCGCCCGCGAGGTTACTTACCGTTAATCCGTTGGTGGTGCCGGCCAGCAGATGGTTATCGGATAAAAGACACAAATGATTTACATTTTTATCGGTAAGCTGGTCCTCAAAAACCGATTCAACCGATGTTACTGACTGGTCTGCATTTTCAATTTTCCAGATACCATTTCCGGCAGTGGCAACCCAAATGTTGTTGTTTTGGTCGTTTATAATATGCGTAATAGAAACATCTCCCAGTTTTTCGGTTAGAAGCGGAACTTCTATAAACTTCAGCAATGAGTAGTCAAAAAAAGCAAGCCCTTTATTCGTGCCCACCCACAGGTTTCCGTTTCGGTCTTCGCAAAGTGTTTGTATAAAGTTTCCGGGTAGCCACTTTTCCTGTTGGCTTTGGAAGATTTGAAAAGTATAACCATCGAAACGACAAAGTCCGTTCCAGGTTCCAAACCACATAAAACCATTGCGGTCTTTTAAAATACAGTCGATGGTGTTTTGCGGCAGTCCTTCGTTGGTGGTTAAATAATTCAGACGTGGTTGTTCAAGTATTACGCCCGACTGCGCATTGCTATTCAGGCATATCTGAAAAAAGAGGATTAAAAGGATACCGTATTTAAAAACAGTTTGCATAAATCCTGTTACATGTATGGTTACAAAACTATGTATTTAAAAATGATTGGGCAAGATATGTTCTTCAGGTAATCAATCAAAACGATTTTGAAGCGCAGCGTTAAATAATTAATTTGGATTTTCGGATTAAACAATGTTATTTTTGTTTCCATCAAACTAATCTATGTGGATCGACTAAAGTTGTGGCAAAATATTCAGAGTGGAGATGTAAATGCGTTACACGATCTGCATAAACGGTATTTTCATCCGATGTGTTTGTTTGCGTTTAAATCAATCAACGATCATCAACAGGTTGAGCACATTGTTTCGGATTGTTTTTTAAAGATCTGGAAAAATAGAAAACGAATTCAAATAAAATCATCGCTGGAATCGTACCTGTATCAAATTTTACGGAATTCAATTATCGACTACCACCGGGCCAAACACGATAACACAATTTCTTTTGATCAGATACCGGATATTCCCGATGAGGATGAGATGAACAACGAACAGCGCTATGCAAAATTATATACAGCCATATCAAGGTTGCCCGAAAAACGAAGACAAATTTTAGAACTGGCCATTTTTGAATCGTGCACTTACCTGGAAATTGCCGAAAAGCTCGGAATAACAAAGAATACAGTGAAAACACAGATGGTTCGTGCATACAAATTTTTAAAAGAATCGTTAGATCCTGCAGACTTCTTCTTTTTCTGTTTTCTCAAGAAAATTTAAATTAATCACTTTTCCTGTCACCCCTTCACAAACTTTTCTTCGTCATACTATTGCGAATATGTTTTTTATAGATTAGTTTGGTTAGGTAGGATTTATAAGAGCAACAGCCAAAACAACTGTTGCTCTTTAAAAAAAGTTAGATGATAGAACACAACGAAGATAGATTTTGGGAGCTGGCAATGCTAAAAATTCATAACGAAGCAAGCGCCGATGAATTAAGAGAGCTGAATTCGTATCTGTCGGACGAAAAATATACCAAGATTTACTCCGAAATTGCACATTTAAGCGAAGACATAAAAGCTACACAGAAGCTTTCGCTCGTTTCGCAGCAAAATTCATGGACGCACATTAAAACTCATTTACAAAACAAAACCATGCAGTTGTTCCGGAATGTTTCGGGATATGCTGCCGTTTTTGTAGTTGCCTTATTATTGGGTGGTTTGGCGGTTCAAATGTGGAGCCAGCGAAATTACGAAGAGCGTTTTGCAGAGGTAAAAGTGCCGCTGGGACAAATGTCGGAAATTACTTTGTGCGATGGAACACATGTTTGGCTCAACTCGGGAACAACCCTGAAATACAGCAATTCGTTTGGCCGGGAAAGCCGGAATGTTACCCTCGATGGAGAAGCGTATTTCGATGTGGAAAAATCGGATGTCCCGTTTCGCGTGAAGTTAAAACATTCATTTGTAGAAGTTTTAGGAACCCAATTCAACGTTATATCGTACAAAAACGATAGCAACAGCGAAATAACGCTTGTTGAAGGAAGTGTTAATGTCAATAACCTGAATGGAAATAATATCGCACACCTTGAACCATCGCAGCAGCTTACTATCGACGATGAGTCGCTGAAAGCAAAATTGAAAACGGTAGAAACCGGTTTCTATGTTTCGTGGACCGAAGGTAAAATTGTATTCCGCGACGCAAAGCTCTCGGAAATATGCGAGCGTTTGGAACGATGGTATAATGTGGATATAACTCTGGGAGACAACGAAGTAGAGGAACTAAACTTTTCGGGAACCATACTTAAGAATAAACCTTTTAGTCAGATAGTTACTGCCTTTGAACTGTTGCTTCCTGTGAATATCGACTATCAGCATGTTCCGGCGGGAAAAGACAAAGTAACCATTTCAAAAAAATAACGCCTATGTAAAACAACTTATGAACACAAAAAAACGGTAAAAGTGCTGCCACACTTCTACCGCTATTCGATTTAAAAAATTCAGTAATAATTTAAACCATGTAAATGTATGAAAAAACTAATTAAAGCGATTGGTAGTAACCGGTCGTGGACCGAAATTTTATTGAAAATGAAACTTACTTTCACCTTTTTTTTACTTGGGTTGATTACAGTTAGTGCATCAACATATTCGCAAAATACTCGGCTTGATGTATCGTTGAAAAACAACAATGTAGTTGAGTTATTCAAACAGATTGAAGAAAAGAGTGAGTTTTACTTCTTTTTTAAAGATGAAGATTTGAATGACTTAAGCGAAGTATCAGTAACAAAAAAAGATGCTACAATTAACGAAATTCTTGATGAGGTGCTAAAAGACACCGACATGACCTACGAAGTCGTAGACCGATATATTATTGTTCGAAAAGAAGGAGACGCTATTAGTAAATCGGAGGCTAAAGCTGATCAACAAAACCGGGTTACCGGAAGGGTGGTTGACGAATTTGGAGAGCCGCTGCCCGGTGTAACCGTTGTTATTAAAGGAACTGCGCAGGGAACCGTTACCGATGTAAACGGTGAATACAGCTTGCAGGTAACTGCCAAAGATGCTGTTTTGCAGTATTCGTTTGTTGGAATGCGCTCGCAGGAGATTGAAGTTGGCGGCCAAAGTAACATCGATGTAACTCTTGTGGTTGATGCCATTGGAATTGAAGAAGTAGTAGCTATTGGTTACGGAACAGTAAAAAAAGCTGATGTAACCAGTGCAGTATCTTCAGTAAAATCGGAAGATTTTGTAAAAGGTAGCGTAAAAGATGTGGGTCAATTGATCCAGGGAAAAGTGGCCGGTTTAACCATTACTTCAAGCAGTGGCGACCCGCTCGCCGGAACTTCAATTACTTTAAGGGGTAACACTACGCTGTTCGGAACCAGCAGCAGTCCGCTGGTATTGATTGATGGAGTACCGGGCGATTTTAACGCTGTAGCTCCTGAAGACATCGAATCGATTGATGTACTGAAAGATGGTTCGGCAGCAGCAATTTATGGTACCCGCGGTACAAACGGTGTAATCCTGATTACAACTAAACGTGCCAGTGGCGATTACGAAGGAAATGTAGAATACACCGCATATATTTCAACACAGCAAATTGCGCAAAAAGCCGAAATGCTCACCGCTGCCGACTATCGTCAGCAAATTGCAGATGGTATTCGCGATGCAAGCGACGATCTTGGAGCAAACACCGATTGGATCGACGAGATTACTCAAACACCATTCTCGCATGTTCATAACTTAACTTTCCGTGGCGGAAATAATAAAACAAATTATTTGGCTTCGCTAAACTACAACGATACTGAAGGTATTTTCCTGAAAACAGGTAAAAAAACTTTCACTGCCCGTACTGATATTAACCACAGCATGTTCGATGATTTGATTAAATTCAATCTGGGTATTTTAAGCCGTAATATTTACCACGATAATGTAGCCAATACGAATTACACCTACCGCCAGGCAAAAATCTACAATCCTACTGCGCCAATTACAAATCCCGATGGAACATGGTACGAAAATCCGGGAGCTTTTAACTACGATAATCCTGTTGCCCGAATTAAAGAAAGTAACGGAGAAGACCGCTCGCAGTGGTCGCGACTGAACGGAACGGTAATTATTAATCCTTTTGAAGGATTGACTTTAAAAGGATTGTTCAGCTACTCGAAATACAATTCGCGTGGTAGTTACTACGAAACGAAAAATCATATTTCAAATGTTCGTAACGGATTAAATGGTTATGCCCGAAACACCTCGGTTGAGTCGATCGACCGTTTGGTGGAATTAACTGCCGAATACCTTAAAATTGTTGGCGAACACCGTTTTACAGTTTTGGGTGGTTACAGTTACCAGGATAACGACTGGCATGATTTGTTGATGACCAACCAGGATTTTCCTACCGATTTGTTTGGCGCCGATCAGATTCAGTTGGGTACCGGAATCCTTGAAGGCGGAACTTCGTCGGGTATCAGAAGTAGAAGAACCAAAACCAACCTTATTGGTTTCTTCGGAAGGTTTAATTATAACTACATGAACCGTTATTTATTGATGGCCAGTTTGCGTCACGAGGCGGCAAGCCAGTTGTACGGAACCGAAGAGCCATGGGGTACTTTCCCTTCAGTTTCTGTTGGTTGGCGTATCTCAGAAGAGTCGTTTATGGAAAACGTTTCTTTTGTTGACGACTTAAAATTCAGAGCCGGTTATGGTGTAACCGGAACGCAGCCAAGTAATTTGTTCCTGGGTGTTGCTACCATTGGTTATTCCGGATCGGTTTACTCAAACGGACAGTGGATGCAAACATTGGCTCCAACCCGTAACCCAAATCCTTACCTGCGTTGGGAAGAGAAAAAGGAAACCAACCTCGGTGTTGATTTTGTTTTGGCCGACAGTCGCGTAAGTGGTAGTATCGATGCCTACAAACGTACTATCGACGGATTGTTATATGACTTTACCGTTCCTGTGCCACCAAACCTGGTAACAGAAACTCGTGCCAATGTTGGTAAAATGGAAAACAAAGGATTGGAAGTATTAATAAATGTGGTGCCTGTGCGCACACGTGATTTTGAGTGGGTAAGTAGTTTTAATTTCTCTACTAACTCGAATAAACTGGTTAGTTTATCAAACGATTTGTACCAGGCAACGCAGGAGTATTTTACAACCGGAGGAACCGGCGAACCTATTCAAACCTTTACGCACCGTGTTGATATTGGCGATGAGATTGGTAATTTCTACGGATTCAAAGTTATTGATGTTGACGAAGAAGGCAAGTGGATATACGAAGATGCTGAAGGCAACGCAGTTCCTTCTGATGAGTTCTCGCGTGCTTTCGAGGACAAACATACATTAGGAAATGGTCTGCCAAAATTCTATGCCGGATGGAACAATAATTTCCGTTATAAAAACTTTGATCTGGCTGTTACCATGCGTGGTGCTTTTGGTTACCAGATATTGAACTTCGAGCGCATGTATCTCGAAAATACCATGTCTATTCAGTACAATCGTTTACAATCGGCTTACGATCCGGTATTCGGTAAAGAAGTATTGAGCGATGAAATGGATCTGGAGTACAACTCGTACTACATTGAAGACGGCGATTACTGGAAGATTGACAACATTACTTTGGGATACACTTTTGATCTCGATAATGAATACATTAAAGGAGCGCGCGTTTTCGTATCTTCTCTGAACACATTTACCTTCACCGGTTACAAAGGAGTTGATCCCGAAGTTACCACAAGCGGTTTAGCGCCGGGTAACGACTATCGCGATAAATATCCGACAACGCGGACATTTACTTTGGGTGTAAACGTTAACTTTTAATTCTAAAACTGATCAGAAATGAAAAAATTAAAATATAACAATCAATTCGGTATATTATTTCTAATTCTGGCTTTGGTAATTTCATCATGTACCGAGTTGGAAGACACAAGTTACGGAGAAATTATTGCCGAACAATTTGAGCCAACCGAAGAAGATATTGTAGCCATTGTTGGTTCGGCATACGGAAACTGGAGACAAATATTATTGGAGTGGAATGGTTACTGGCGCGCACAGGAAGTAGGCGCCGATGAGATCGTAATTCCCGGTCGCCCGAACGGTTGGGTTGATGGTGGTATTTACCGCCGTATGCACGAACACGACTGGACTACCGACGACAATAATGTGTATGTAACATGGGACAGAACATTCTCGGGAATTGCCAACTGTAACCGTGTAATTTACCAGGTTGAATCGGGCTTTTTGCCACTTGAAGAAACAAAAGATGAGGTGCTTGCCGAATTAAAAGTTTTACGTGCAAGTTACTATTACATCCTTATTGATCTGTACGGAAATGTTCCGTTGGTAACCAGTTTTGATGTGGAAGAAGGTTACTTACCCGAGCAAAGTTCAAGAGCCGAAGTGTTCAACTTTATTGTTTCCGAAATTACTGATAACATTCAATACCTGTCGTCCGATTTTAACGCCCTTACTTACGGTCGTTTTAACGAATGGGCGGCACGTACTTTATTGGCAAAAATGTATTTAAATGCCAAAGTTTATACCGGCACGCCAATGTGGAACGAATGTATTGAGCAGTGTAATGCAATAATCAACTCAGGTGCAGGTTACGAGCTGGAAGGTAATCAGAAGAATGTTTTTGTTACCGAGAATCAAAATTCGAAAGAGATCATTTTCGGATTGTCGATTGACGACCAATATACAACTGCCTGGAACGCGTTCGATATTCACATGCAAACCTGTCAGCCATCAATGCAGGCCAAATACAATTTGCAAATGACGCCGTGGGGAGGTATGTGTGCTATTCCTCAGTTTATCGATACTTTCGATCCGGAAGACAAGCGCCTTACCAATAACTTTATGAGAGGGCAACAATATTCGGCTGCCGGCGATCCGTTGTATGTAACAATGGGTAACCTAGTAGGAGAACCATTGGCATTGGTAAACGAACTTCCGGGAGTACACGCTTCGGAAGAAATTCACGGATACCGTTTCGAGAAATTTGAAATCGCACTGGGTTCTTCAAATATTCTGAACAACGATTATCCATTGTTCCGATATGCTGATGTATTGATGATGAAAGCTGAATGTTTGCTTCGTACAGGAGATGCTGATGAAGCAGCAGCTATTGTTTCTGAAGTTAGAGCCCGCGCCTTCGACGATGCGGCAAAAGCAACAGTTACCGGCGCCGAATTGATGGAAGGAAGTGTTTATGATTATGGTTTGCGTAACGAATTCGATACTACTGAAGAAGGTGGTGCAGATATTCAATACGGTCGTTTCCTTGATGAGTTGGGCTGGGAGTTCAACCAGGAAGGACGACGCCGTCAGGATATGATTCGTTTTGGTGTTTATACTACAAAGTCTTATTTGTCGCATTCACCAAATGGCGATTATCGCACAATTTATCCAATTCCGCGCGGTAGACTTGAAACAAATACGAATTTGAGTCAGAACCCGGGATATTAGTCAATTAATTCACATCTATAAAAGTAGCCTGACTTCATGATGAGGTCAGGCTACTTCTTCAAATTTGATTGAAATGGAAGCCAATACTACAAACAACAGTCGCAGGAGTTTTATAAAAAAATCGTGTTTGGCAGGTTCTTGTGCTTGTGGTTTTCTGTCGCTTGCAAAAACGGGAAATGCGCAGGAACAAAAAGATGGCGCAAGCCTTTTAATGCAGGAGTGGATTTCAACCCTCTTAAAAAGTATCGATGATAACACAGAGGCTTCTCAACAGATTTTGAAGAATTGTGCACAGGTACATTTTCAACATTTGGAGATGGAAAAAGTGTTACAACCGTTCAAAGGCAACATTGAAAAATTCAACGTATTTCTTGAAAAGGAATGGGGCTGGAAGATTGATTACGATAAAAACTCCGGAGTATTATTAGCCAACGAAAACAAGGATTTTTGTGTTTGTCCGATGGTAAATCAGGAAAAAGGAGTGGACTCATCAATTTTGTGCTACTGCTCTGAAGGTTTTGCCGAGCGGATGTTTTCGTTTGTTACAAACAAGGAGGTAAAGGCAGAAGTAATATCATCAATTCACAGGGGAAATAATGCATGCATCTATAAAGTGCTGTTATAATTTTGCTGAGATTTGCGTTGCAACAAATATATGCAAGTCTTTTACCGATTTGTCCACATATTTTGACTAAAAATAGCCCGATAAAAATAAGAGTTTATTTTACTTTTGTTAATGTACTGGCATTTGCATTGTCAATAAATTCAATAAAAATATGAAGAACTTAAAACTATTATCTGTTGTAATTTTATTTACACTTTTTGCGTGCACCAATCAAAAACAAGTAGAGCCGTTTGCCAAAGGCGAGTTTAAAACCTGGGCCGAAACGCCACCTATGGGCTGGAACAGTTGGGACTGCTACGGGCCTACCGTTGAGGAACACGAGGTGAAAGCCAATGCCGATTATATGGCCGAAAATCTTAAGGAACATGGTTGGGAGTACATCGTAGTGGATATTCGTTGGTTCGTTGAGAACGACAAAGCCGGTGGTTACAACCAAACCGATCCGCGTTACGTAATCGACGAATACGGCCGTTACCAACCTGCCGTAAACCGTTTCCCGTCGGCTGCCGATGGACAGGGATTTAAAGAACTGGCCGACTATGTGCACGGCAAAGGATTAAAATTTGGTATCCATATTATGCGCGGTATTCCAAAAGTGGCGGTTGAAAACAAATTGCCGATTCTGGGAACCGAGGGAATCACTGCCGATCAGATTTACTCCACCGAATTGCAGTGCCCCTGGTTGCGCGATAATTACACCATTGTTGCCGATAAACCCGGTGCGCAGGAATATTACAACTCGATTATGAATATGTATGCCGGATGGGGAGTTGATTTTATCAAGATCGACGACTTGTCGCGTCCCTACCACCAGGCAGAAATTGAACTGATCCGAAACGCCATCGACAATTGTGGCCGCCCGATCGTTTTAAGTACATCGCCTGGTGCAACTCCAATTACGGCTGCCGACCACGTAAAAGAACATGCCAATATGTGGCGCATGGTTGACGATGTTTGGGATACCTGGCATCATTTTGCCAACCTGATAAAAGTAGCCGAACAATGGTATCCGCACATTGCGCCCGGCACCTGGCCCGATTGCGATATGATTCCGTTGGGACGTATTTCAATTCGTGGCGAACGTGGAGAAGAGCGCATGACACGTCTTACACCAAATGAGCAATATTCGTTAATGACGCTGTTTACCATTTTTAAATCGCCACTAATGTTTGGCGGCGACCTGCCGAGTAACGACGATTTTACCCTGTCGTTGTTAACCAACGAAGAAGTGCTGAAAATGCATCGCGAAAGCACCGGTGTTAAGCAACTTTTTCAGGATGAAACGAAAGTGGCAATTACGTCAAAAAATCCGGATACAGGAGATGTTTACCTCGCACTGTTCAATATTTCTGATGGCGAAGAACCGTTAAATGTAGGAGTTGAACTTTCAGAGTTGGGTATCGATGCTGAATGTTCGGCAATTAACATGTGGACGGGAGAAGACCTTGGAAAATTCTCCGGATCCATTGAAAAAAGTCTTTCGGCGCACGAGAGTATCTTGTTAAAACTACAACAGTAATTTATTATGAGAATGAAGTATTTTAGCTTATTCATATTCTTATTTTTTGGCCTGAACGGGTGTGTTAAAACAGTAGATAATTCGCCGGCGCAGTATTTTAACCTTAGCGATGTAAAACTGCTAGATAGCGAATTTAAAAACGCACAACTGCAGGACATTGCTTACCTTCTGGCGCTTGATCCCGATCGTTTGCTAGCTCCGTTTTTGCGCGAAGCCGGCTTGGAACCAAAAGCTGAAAGTTATCCGAACTGGGAGAACACAGGCCTCGACGGGCACATTGGCGGACACTACCTTACGGCGTTGTCGTTGATGTACGCTTCAACCGGTAATACGGAAATGAAGGAAAGACTCGACTACATAATTTCCGAACTGAAACGTTGTCAGGATGCCAACGGAAATGGTTACATAGGCGGCGTTCCCGGTGGACAATCCGCTTGGGATGAGATTAAAAACGGCGATATCCGTGCAGGAGGTTTCAGCCTGAATGGTAAATGGGTGCCGCTGTATAACATTCATAAAACTTACGCCGGCTTGCGCGATGCGTGGTTGTATGCCCACAACGAAACGGCCAAAAAAATGCTAATCGATATGACCGACTGGATGCTGGATTTGGTATCGGGGTTAAGTGATGAGCAGATTCAGGACATGCTGAGAAGTGAGCACGGTGGATTGAATGAAACTTTTGCCGATGTAGCCGAAATTACCGGTAACGAGAAATACCTCGGGCTGGCTAAACGGTTTTCGCATATCGAAATTCTTGATCCATTAATCGATCATCGCGACGAGTTGAACGGGAAACATGCCAACACGCAAATTCCAAAAGTTATCGGTTACCAGCGCATTGCCGAACTGGGTGGCGATTCGGCCTGGTCGGATGCAGCCCTGTATTTTTGGGATGAAGTGGTAAATGGCCGCAGCGTGGCGATTGGGGGAAACAGCGTTCGCGAGCACTTTCACCCAAAACACGATTTCTCGGAAATGATTTCATCGGTTGAAGGGCCTGAAACCTGCAACTCGTACAATATGCTGAAACTAACCAAAATGCTGTACCCTACTTTTGGCAACAACAGCAAATTTATCGACTATTACGAGAAAACTCTTTACAACCATATTTTAGCCTCGCTTAACCCTGACAACGGCGGCCTGGTTTATTTTACGCCTATGCGCCCCAACCATTACCGCGTGTATTCGCAACCCGAAACCAGTTTTTGGTGTTGTGTGGGGTCGGGTATCGAAAACCCGGGAAAATATGGCGAAATGATTTATGCGCACACCGATAAGTCGCTTTATGTAAACCTGTTCATTCCGTCGGTACTGAACTGGGAAGCAAAAAACACAGCGGTTGTTTTGGAAACCCAGTTCCCTGATGAGGACAAGGTTTTTCTAACCATTAATCCGGGCGAAAAAACGAAATTTGAATTGCACCTGCGTTACCCGGCGTGGGTGGAAGAAGGTGTGCTAAAGGTAATGGTGAATGGAAACAAAGCCAACTATCAGCTGTCGGAAAATGGTTACGCCGTTGTTAACCGCGAATGGGAAAAAGGCGATAAAGTAGAGTTGGTTTTACCCATGAAAATTACGACGGAACAATTGGAAGACGGCAGTAATAATTATGCGTTCAATTACGGACCGATAGTGTTGGCCGCAAAAACCGGCACCGAAGATTTGAAGGGATTGTATGCCGATGCAAGCCGGATGGGGCACGTGGCACATGGTAAAATGATTCCGCTGAAAGATAGGCCCGTAATTGTGGCACCGGCCGATAATTTGCCGTTGATGTTAGAAAAAGAAGACAGCGATAAGCTGGCATTCAAACTAAGCGGTTTATATCCTGAAAAATATGATAATGGACTGGAACTGCTGCCGTTCTACCGGATACACGAGTCGCGTTATAACATCTACTGGTCGCAGGCAACGGATGATCAATTGAACGATATGATTCGCCAGGTTGAGGAAGAAGAAAAAGCCCGGATTGCCTTAGATGCCATTACTGTTGACAAAGTTGAATCAGGCGAGCAGCAGCCCGAATCGGATCACTTCGTGAAATTTGAACGATCAAGAACCGGTTACGCTAATGATTACCATTACCGCGAAACAAGCGACTTCTTTAGCTACAACCTGAAAAATCAGGATAAGAAAGGTCGTTTTTTACACCTTAGATATTTTGATTCAGCTTATCCGCGTTCGGCCGAAATTCTGGTGAACAACAAACCTGCAGGTACCATAAATCTGAATAACGGGGATGAAGATGCGATTCTGGAAAAAATAATAGCGATACCCGATCGCGAAGTTGCTAAACAAGAACTGGTAGTTAAGGTGCAGGCTTCCGACAAGAATGCCAGTATGCAGCTAATCGAAGTGCGGTTGCTCACGAAAAACGAAATTCAATAATTATCAGCTTATTGAAAAATATTAATTATGAAGATCAACATTATAACCTTTTTTTTGCTGTTTCTGGCAAACGTTTCGTTACGCGCTAACGAGCCCGATTCAGCCTATGTATTTTCGTACACCTGCGGAAAAAACAACAACACTGCCGGCCTGAATTTTGCCTGGAGTGTGGACCGCGAAAACTGGCATGCCATCGGACCGGAATTCCGGTTTCTGGCAAGCGATTTTGGAACCTGGGGTGGGCAAAAGAAAATGTTCGATCCGTTTTTATTTCAGGATAACGATGGTTTGTGGCATTGCCTGTGGACACTGAACGTCGACGTACAACAGTTTGCGCACGCTGCTTCAACCGACTTGTATAATTGGAAACGCCAGTCGTACCCCGAAGTGGTTGAAGCCGGAAATGTAGCCAACATTGAAGTTGCTTTTGATGAGCAAAATAAGGTCTATACCATCACCTGGATTAACGAAATCAACGGCACTGAGAAGATCTTTAAAACCAATACAAACGATTTTAAAACCTATTCGGAGCCGGAAGTAGCCAGCGAAGCCGATCGGTTGAATTTGCGCGAAACCGTTCGTATCGATGGAGAAGAGCAAACCGGAATGATCAACAAATTGTCGTGGAAAGAAATTGATGCCCTGATAAAATGGAATGAATGGAGCCGTTTTCACGAGCAGCAAAGGGCAGACAATACATCGTTGGATGCGGAGCGGTTTAAGGATCTGAAAACTGTGGAAGCAGAAATCACGGTTCTTCCTGGAAAAAGCAAAGCCATCAGCGATATGCTAATCGGGATATTTTTCGAAGACATTAACTACGCTGCCGATGGCGGTTTGTATGCTGAGTTGGTTCAGAACCGTGGATTTGAATACCAACTTTCTGACAGAAAAGGAAGCGACCCAACGTGGAACGCTAAAAAAGTCTGGAGTTTATCTGGTGAAGGAGCAAGTTTTTCCATTGATTCGGTTTCGCCAATTCATACCAACAACAAACATTTTGCAGTGCTCGATATTGAAAAGTCCGGAGCTGCATTGGTAAATGATGGCTTTAACGGAATTTCGATTAAGCAAGGTGAGAAATACAACTTTTCCGTTTTTGCAAAAGTGTTGGATGAAGCAAAAAATAACTTACGTGTGGCGCTGGTTGATGAGAACGGTGAAGTGTTGACAGAGGTGAAAACAAAATCTTTTACCGGCGATTGGAAAAAGCTGGAAGCACAATTAACAGCAACAAAGACCACTGCAAAAGCAAAATTACAGGTCATTCCTCAAGATGCCGGGAAAGTGGCTTTAGACATGATTTCTCTCTTCCCCGAAAACACTTTTAAAAATCGTAAAAACGGTTTGCGTGCCGATTTAGCACAAACAATTGCTGATATGAAACCGCGTTTTGTGCGTTTCCCCGGAGGTTGTGTGGCGCATGGCGACGGACTGGAAAATATCTATCACTGGAATAATACTGTAGGGCCGCTTGAAGCGCGTGTTCCACAGCGAAACATCTGGAACTACCATCAATCTGCCGGGCTGGGTTATTTCGAGTATTTCCAGTTTTGCGAGGATATTGATGCTGAACCGGTTCCTGTGTTAGCGGCGGGTGTTCCTTGTCAGAATTCGTCGTGTGGCGGACATGGTCAACAAGGCGGAATTCCGATGTGCGACATGGGTGATTACATTCAGGAAATGCTCGATTTGATTGAATGGGCAAATGGCGATAAAACCACTGAATGGGGAAAAGTACGTGCTGAGGCCGGACACCCGGAGCCGTTCAATCTGAAGTACATTGGCATTGGAAATGAAGACCTGATCACCGATGTTTTTGAGGAGCGTTTTACCATGATTTACGATGCCGTCCGCGTAAAATATCCTGAGATTACAGTGATCGGAACAGTTGGCCCGTTTTACACCGGTACCGACTATGTTGAAGGTTGGGAACTGGCTACAAAACTCGAAGTTCCGATGGTAGACGAGCACTACTATCAGCCGCCGGGTTGGTTTATCCACAATCAGGATTATTACGATCGTTACGACAGGAGCAAATCAAAAGTTTACCTCGGAGAGTATGCGGCGCATTTACCGGGGCGACCTAACAATATTGAAACGGCGCTTTCAGAAGCCCTGTATTTAACCGCTGTTGAACGAAATGCTGATGTGGTTACTATGACCTCATACGCGCCGCTGCTGGCAAAAGAAGGTTTTACTCAGTGGAATCCTGACCTGATCTATTTCAACAACGAGGAAGTACATCCGACCGTGGGATACTATGTGCAGAAACTCTATGGAAACAACGCCGGCGATTCATACATTCCTTCCGAAATCAAGCTTTCGGACAACAGCGAAGCCGTTAAAAAACGTGTGGCCATTTCGGTAGTGAAAGACAGTAAAACCAACGACCTTGTTGTAAAACTGGTGAACCTGCTTCCTGCAGAAGTTGATGCGGACATCGATTTTTCCGGATTTGAAATTTCCGGTTCAGAAGCCGTTTTATCAGTATTAAAAGGCAAACCGGATTCCAAAACAGCAAAACCGGTTGAGAGCAAAATAAGCGTTTCGGAAAATTTTGATTACACACTTCCGGCTTATTCTTTCTCAGTAATACGAATTAAACATCAATAATAAAAAACAATGAGACTAACTTTTTCTACGGCTATTTCAGCCTTAATCTTTTTTGTGAGTTGTTCAACTCAGCCAAAAGAAACAAAACCTGAGCATGCCGAATATCCCATAAACGGGGTGTCGTTTAGCGATGTTCAGGTGAACGATATTTTTTGGTTGCCAAAGATTGAAACCAATCGAAAAGCAACTATTCCAGCGTCTTTTCAGAAATGTGAAGAGACCGGTCGCCTCGAGAATTTTCTGATTGCCGGTGGCAAAATGGAAGGTACTGTGCGTGGAGACATGCCCTTCGACGATACCGATGTGTATAAAATTATTGAAGGAGCGGCCTATTCAATGACCACGATTCCCGATCCTAAATTGGATGCCTACGTTGATTCCTTGATCGGGATTATCGGCATCGGTCAGGCGGAGGATGGTTACCTGACTACCTGGAAAATTATCGACCCGACACATTCGCCGGCAGAATGGTGTCCTCCGGGAGAGCGCTGGGAAGGACTAGCCTGGAGTCATGAACTTTACAATGCCGGCCACATGTACGAAGCTGCTGCAGCTCACTACCTCGCTACCGGGAAAAAGAATTTCCTGGATATTGCCACAAAAAATGCTGATTTGCTGGTTTCTGTTTTCGGAGCCGATAAAAATCCGCAGGTGCCGGGTCACCAAATTGTTGAAACCGGCCTGATCAAATTGTACCAGATCACCGATAAAAAGGAATACCTCGATTTGGCGAAACATTTCCTGGATTTCAGGGGAGACAGCACCAAACGCGAACTTTGGGGACCTTATAACCAGGATCATGTACCGGTTGTTGAGCAGGACGAAGCAGTTGGGCACGCGGTTCGTGCAGCATATATGTATGCGGGAATGACTGATATTGCCGCCCTTTATAAAGATGCAGCTTACTCAAAAGCTGTTGATCAATTGTGGGACAATGTGGTGAATAAAAAGATCTATATCACCGGAGGAATTGGCTCGAAACACGAAGGTGAAGCTTTTGGCGAAAACTACGAGCTGCCAAACCTTACAGCGTACAACGAAACTTGTGCTGCCATTGCCAATGTGTACTGGAATTACCGCATGTTTTTGCTGCATGGCGATTCAAAATATATCGATGTGCTCGAGCGTAGTTTGTACAACGGTGTAATATCGGGAGTGGCGCTCGACGGTACTAATTTCTTCTATCCAAACCCGCTTTCGTGCGATATGCACTATCATTTTAACAGCGGTGGAAGTCTTACCCGCGAGCCTTGGTTCGATTGTTCCTGCTGTCCTTCAAATATGTGTCGTTTTATGCCGTCGGTACCGGGATATATTTATGCACAAAAAGATAATGATATCTACGTGAATCTGTTTGTTCAGAGCAGCACTTCAGTAAAAATGGCCGATTCGGAAGTAAAAATTGATCAGGAAACAAAATATCCGTGGGATGGCAAGGTGAAGATCTCGGTTTCGCCTGAAACAGCATCACAGTTTGCTGTGCGTGTTCGTATTCCGGGATGGGCACAAAATCAACCACTGCCGGGCGATTTGTACAGTTACGAAAATGCTCCATCCGCAAAACCTGAAATTTTAGTGAACGGCGAAAGCGTAAGCTACGAAACTGAACAAGGTTATGCCGTGTTAGATCGCGAATGGAAAAGCGGGGACGAGGTGGAATTGAGTTTGCCAATGCAGGTGCGCACGGTAAAAGCCAGCGAACTTGTTGAAGACGACAGAGGAAAAGTAGCCATTGAAAGAGGCCCGATTGTGTATTGTGTGGAAGAAAAGGATAATCCTGAAATTGGATCGATCCAGGTATCGGAAGGAACACAGTTTGAAACCAATTATGACGCTGATTTGCTGGCTGGTGTTGAAGTTATAAAAGCATCAGGTAAGACAAAGGCAGAAACATTTACCGCAATTCCGTATTATGTTTGGAATAACCGCGGTGCAAACAAAATGGATGTTTGGCTGTCGAAGGCTGATTAGGAAATATTCTAAATTATTCATGAGGATGAATGTCTTAGACCCCACCTAACCTCCCCGAAGGGGAGGAATTGTCCCCCTTCGGGGGATATAGGGGGTCAGTTACTTTAGTAAGAAATGGAATGTCATGAAAAGCCCGTTAACATCAAGATAACGGGCTTTTTTGTTTGTGATGCCAACAATTTTTATCTTTAGTTGTTTGGTGTAAAACAAAAATTAGAAGCTATGAAGAAGTTATTTCAAACAAGATTAAACGATACAAGTGTTCACTTTTCGCTGTTGCTGCTGCGTTTGGCAACAGGAGGTTTTATGCTCACCCACGGATTTCCAAAATTACAGCGCCTGTTAGCCGGCGAAATGCAATTTGGCGATCCACTTGGCTTGGGACCTGAAATTTCATTGGTGCTGGCTGTTTTTGCCGAGGTTGTATGTTCTATTCTTATCGTACTTGGTTTGGGAACACGCCTGGCCGTAATTCCATCAATTGTAACCATGGCCGTAGCAGCTTTTATTGCACATGGCGCCGATCCGTTTGGCCGCAAAGAGTTGGCTTTACTGTACCTGGTAGGTTATATCGTTCTACTGTTGTCGGGTAGTGGAAAATTTTCGGTTGATCGTTTAATCAGCCGAAAGTAAAATCCATTTTCGATTTTATTATCCGGCTATTTCGTACGTTAAAGCGTGGGATAGACACTTAGTTTATTTCTATTGCTTTCTCTTTATTTAATCTGTTTGTGGACTTATAAAGTTTGTAATTCACTTGTCTGTGTTTTTTTTGTTAAATATTTGACATTTAGTCAAATAGAGCATAACACAAAAAGTGTTGACTTCGATTCCCGTGGAACTCGCTCGACTATCAGTGATTTAATATTCATTTACTTCAGGATGAGTATGATTGAAAATATTTGACTTATTATGCTCGTTTCACAAGTTTATATTTATTTTGCTGAAAGAACTTATGGAGGATAGACAGAAATACCTGCTGAAGAAGCTGAAGTCGGGGGACGAGGAAACCTATATTTCGCTTTTTGAAGAGTATTATGTGGGTTTGTGTGCCTATTCAAGAAGGTATGTGGGGAGAAAAGATATTGCTGAAGACATTGTTTCCGACACCTTTTTTAAAATTTGGGAGAATCGGAAAAAACTGGAGATTACCGGATTGATAAAATCCTATTTATTTCAGGCGGTAGCGAACAATTCGTTACATCATTTGCGCAAACTAAAGAAAGAAGAGAAGCTTGATGATTATTTTTCGGGCACCGAAAATGAGAATATCGGTTTCAAAGAAGTGGCGGAAAATATCACCGAAAATAGCCTTTTGATAAAAGAACTGCATTCAAGAATAGAAGAAGCTGTTAACCTTTTGCCACCTCAGCAGCAAACAGCTTTTCGACTAAAAAGATTTGAGGGCAAAAAGAACAAGGAAATTGCTGACGAGATGGGACTGGCAGTAAAAACAGTTGAAATGCACCTCTCAAAAGCGGTAGTTTCGTTGCGAAAAAACCTGCAGGATTACCTTCCGGCTTTTCTACTTTTTATGCTCTTGAAATAAATATTTCAAAAAAGTTTATCTTCCATACAGGGTTTTTTCATTTTAATGCATCATGGCATTAGAAACACAAAATTTATGTTGGAAGAAAACATACATAATCTGATTATTCGTCTGTTTAGTGGAGAAGCAACCGCTAAAGAAAAAGCTTCAGTTCAACATTGGATCAATCAATCTGATGAAAATCGGGAAATGTATGCTGATTTGCAGGAAATCTGGCTGGCAACCGGCGATCAAAACGAATACAACACCGAAAAAGCCATCCTTAAATTCAAGGATGAAATTCATACATCGCAGAAAAAAAGTTTTAGAATAGGCGAGGTGTTAAAATACGCTGCTATTGCCGTACTGCTTATTTCGCTGCCATTTATTTATTTCCTCGGAAAACAACAAAATGCTACCACCCCAACATTTACAACTATAACCTGTGCCTTGGGCGATAAATCTACTGTTACGCTGCCCGACGGATCTATAGTTTACCTGAACTCTGGAAGCGAATTGCGTTTCAACAATAACTTTCAGCAGGATTATCGCGAAGTGGAAATTGAAGGTGAAGCATATTTTAAAGTGGAAAAGAATAAGGAGATTCCATTTAGGGTTGAAGCCGGCGAAATTACCGTGCAGGTGTTGGGCACCGAATTCAATTTAAAAGCATATCCCGAAGAAAATACCATTTCAACCACCTTGGTTGAAGGAAGTGTGCAAATTAAAAGTACTTCGCAGCAAGCGATAATGAAACCCAATCAGAAAATTGTTTTTGATAAGGAAAGCAGTAAGATGACACTGCAAAACTTAAAAGACGTTGATCCTGAAACGGAATGGAAAGAAGGAAGATTGGTGTTCAGAAATGAATCGCTTGGTGATTTGGAACTAAAACTTGAACGCTGGTTTGATGTTGATATCGAATTCAGCGACGATGAAGTTAAAGCCAGAAGATTTACAGGAATTCTTGAAAGAGAAAGTATTCTGGAGGCTTTAGCATATTTCAGTTATTCCGAAAGGGTTGGATATAAAATAAACAACAATGAAATAACATTTTACACTAAGAACTAAAAGAGAGAGATAAGATTGGTTTAAAAAAAGAGGAAGTGTTCCCGCACCTCCCCTTAGTAAAAATTAAACCGAAGTTTAACTTTAAGACAATCAAATTTATGAATTTAAACCGAATTCTTCGGCCCTGTTATGGGTTTGAAGTAAAAAAGTATTTAAGAATTATGAAATTAACATGGTTTCTTGTTCTGGTCTTTACCTTACAAACCAATGCCAGCTTGTGGTCGCAAACCACAAAAATGGATGTTAATGTACAAAACACAACACTTCTCGAGCTTTTTACGCACATTGAAAAGAACAGCGATTACCGCTTCTTTTACAGTAATGATGAAGTTGATGTAAATCAGCGTGTTACTTTGCGTGCTGAAGACGAAGTAATTGGTGATATTCTCAATGAAGCTTTTAAAGATTTGCCATATTCTTTTAAAGAGTTGCAGAGTAATATGATTCTGGTTGAAGCAAAAAGTAACGAAGCGAATCAATCAAACTCCCAAGAAAGTTCCATTTCCGGGAAAGTAACGGATGATAATGGAGAGCCGCTTCCGGGTGCAACAGTAATTGTTAAAGGAACAACACAAGGTACTGTTACGAATTTCGATGGCGAATATACGCTTCAAAATGTTGCTGAAGGGGCAGTGTTACAATTTTCTTTTGTTGGAATGAAAACAGAGGAGGTTGAAGTTGGAACGCAAACAACTCTAAATATAACGCTACAATCAGATGCTATTGGTATTGAGGAAGTTGTAGCCATTGGATATGGTGTGCAGAAAAAAAGCAACCTTACAGGAGCAATTTCGAAGGTTGAAAGCGAAGCGATGGAAAACCGTTCGATTACCCGTGCAGAACAAGCTTTGCAAGGTAAAACAGCCGGTGTTCAAATTATCAATACGTCAGGTGCTCCGGGTGCGAGTCCTGCAATTCGTGTTCGTGGATTTAGTTCAAATTCAGCATCGCCACCACTTTATATTGTTGACGGTTTAAGAACAAATGATATTGGTCTTATCGATCCTGAGAACATCGAATCGATGGAAGTTTTAAAAGATGCAGCTTCGGCAGCAATCTATGGAGCAGAAGCCGGAAACGGAGTTATTCTTATTACCACTAAAAGAGGGGCAAAAGGAAAAGGAACTATCTCGTACAACTACCAGATGGTGACAAACGAACTGGCAAATATGCCGGATTTGATGAACGCTGAACAGTACATCAATTATATGACTGAAGGAGACTTGATTTCAGCGGATGAAATTAACTCGTTGTGGGATGGAACAACCGATACCAACTGGAAAGATGCTGCATTTGAGACTTCATTAATGATGAAACACAACCTTTCATTCGAAGGTGGAAATGATCGTGGTTCTTTTAATTTATCTCTTTCTTATCTTGACTATGACGGTATTGTTAAAGGAAAAGATGATTATTTAGAACGGATTACCGGTATGCTTAATGCCGATTATAAAATAAACGACTGGTTAAAAGTTGGTACAACTAACCTTTTTGAACAATGGAAAGGCAAGTCAGTATCAGAAAATTCAGAATACGGTAGTGTTCTTGGTTCTGTTTTGGCAATGGATCCACTTACACCGGTAACTTATGCTCCTGATCAACTGCCTACACGTATGCAGAATTTACTGGAATCAGGAAGAACATTGTTAACAGATGAAAATGGAAATTATTACGGATTGTCACAGTTCTTCGAATCAGAACAAATTCATCCGCTAATTATGAGAGACCGTGTTGATTCTGAATCACGAGGAATGAATTTAGCAGGAACTATTTATGCCGAATTAACGCCGTTTGATGGTTTCACGTTTACTTCAAAATTGGGATATCGCACATCTTATTCAGGAAATTACAGCTTTTCATATATCTATTACGCAAACACAGTTTCGCTTAACGATAAAATCAGTGTAAGTCGCACTAATGCAAATAGTGTGTACTACCAATGGGAAAACTATGCGAACTATATGAAAACCATTGGTGACCACACATTTACCGGAATGGCTGGTATTTCTTATTCTGAGCCTTATTCTACATCGGTAAGCGGCTCAGGAAATGAGCTGTTAAAAGATATTCCATCATTTAGAGACCTGAATTACCTTTCAGCTACAGCAACAAAAGGCGTATCAGGAGGCTATTCAAACGAGGGAAGACAATATTCTTACTTCGGTCGTGTAAATTATAGCTATAAAGAAAAATATTTGGTTCAGGCTTCTTTACGTAGAGACGCCAGTGACCTTTCAGTATTACCTGCTGAAAACAGGTGGGGAACATTCCCTGCAGTTTCGCTGGGTTACGTTATTTCAAAGGAAGACTTTTTTCCACAGGAAACACCGATCAATCACTTGAAACTTAGAGCAAGTTGGGGACAAAACGGTAGTATTGGACCATTAGGTGGTTACAGGTATGCAGCTACAATTTCATCTCCTGAGAGTTATCCATACTATCCCGATTTCTCATACCAGGTTACTTCTTATCCAAATAAACTTGAAAACCCGGAGTTGCAATGGGAGACTTCAGAACAATTAGATCTTGGTTTCGATGTTTTTGCTTTTGACAGTCGATTGGCATTTACTTTTGACTACTTCAATAAAAAGACAAGAGACTTATTAGTTGATGTAACTCCTCCTTATGAAACTGGTGTTAGTTCAGTTACAGTTAACGCTGGAGATGTGTTGAATAAAGGTTTGGAATTTGAACTGAGCTGGAGAGACAGAATTCGTGACTTTAGCTATTCTGTTAGTGCCAACCTTTCAACATTGCATAACGAGGTTACTTATTTAGATCCAAGTATCTCCCGTATTGCAGGAGCGCAGTTTCATACAAATACTGGAATTACAGCTTTCGAAGAAGGATATCCAATCTGGTATATGCGCGGTTATGAGCTGGAAGACATTGATGATGCAACCGGTGATCCTGTTTATGTTGATCAGCCAACAGTTGACAGTAATGGTGACGGAGTTTTGGATGCCGGCGACGGTACAATTAATGACGGAGATAAAGTAATGATCGGAAGTGCTATTCCTGACTTTACTTATGGATTAACTTTCACTGCCAACTGGAAAGGACTTGACTTAACTGTATTTGGTACCGGGTCATATGGAAATGATATTTTCCTTGCATTGTCACGTAACGACCGTCCTCGTGGAAACAACCTTACTGTATTTTACGACGACCGTTGGACACCACAAAATACCACTGCAAGTAAACCACGCGCAAACAGCAATGGAGTTGATAAATATTACATTAGTGATGATGTAATTTTTGATGGTTCGTATTTCAGAGTTAAGCAAATTCAGCTAGGTTATAATTTACCAAAAAGATTGATCAACAAAATTGCCATGTCTAATCTGAGGTTATATGTATCATTAGACGATTGGTTTACTTTCACTGACTATCCGGGTTTCGATCCGGAAGCATCTGCCGGATCAACAGCCGACCTTGGAGTTGATAAAGGTGCTTATCCGATATCACGTAAAACAACTTTAGGTGTTAACATTACTTTTTAACTAAACTAAAATGAAAACTACGATGAAAAATATATTTCTGATAATGATAAGCTGTTGCCTGCTATTTGCAACAGCATGCGACGACAAAATGGATGTTTCGCAACAAGGGGTAGTGTCACTTGATGGCTTTTATACTACCGACGAGGATGCAGAAGAAGCTATTGCAGCTGTATATATTCAATGGAGAGGCTTGGTAAATACAGAAAAACCATATTTAAATGGACTTTCTGATGACATGTATGCCGGTGGAGGCGCACGTGGAGACAACCCTTTTCTTGAAAATATTTGCGAGTACAATTTCTCAACAGCAAATTCATGGATTAACGACCACTTTAGGTTGTTATATACAATGATTTACAGGAGTAATCTTGTGATTGGCAGAGTTGAACCTGATACTGATGTAAAAGCAAGAGCTGTTGCTGAAGCTAAAGTTGCCAGAGCATGGGCTTATTTTCAGGTGGTTACACTGTGGGGATCAGCGCCATTGGTAACAAGTGAACTTGCACCAAGTGAATATCAACAACCCAATGCAGATATTGCTGATATTTGGGCACAGATTGAAACAGATTATAACGAAGCGATTGCTTCGGGGGCGTTGCCAGAGAAAAGCTCGCCTGATGATCAATCAATAGGAGCCAGGATAACCAAACAGGCTGCACAAGCATTTCTTGGTAAAGCCCAGGTTTTCCAGGAGAAGTATGGTGAAGCAGCAACAAACTTAAAAGCCGTTATTAACTCAGGTAATTATCGTCTGATTGATGACTATGAAAACGTTTTGAGATCGGTTCAGGATTTTGGCCCTGAAAATATTTTTGAAGTAAACCTACTTGCCGATGGTGATAATGCCTGGAGCCAGGGATCGGGATGGTTTTCTCCGGTATTTGGATGGAGATCGGATAAAATAGATGTATCAACAGGTTATAATGCAGGGTACCATGATTTGATTCCTACAGGATGGGGATTCTGTAATCCAAGTAAAGAACTTTATGATGCTTTCGTAGCAACAGAAGGAGTTGATGGTTATCGTTTAAATTCGACTCTTAAAACATATGAGCAGGTTTTAGCTATTTCGCCAGATGCTCCAATTGCAATTTATCCGGGCTCGAATCTTTACGGACATGCCGGAATTTTTAACTGGAAAGTAAGGTTGTTGGGATCAGAAATTATTCCAAACACCTGGGGATTTGCTGCAGCTAATAACCATAAATTTATGCGTTATGCCGAAGTATTGCTTCTGGCTGCTGAAGCTTGCCTTGAGTCGGGCGATAATACTTCTGCCCTCGACTATTTTAACCAGATTCGTGTCAGAGCTCAGCTTCCTACATTAAGCAGTATAACACTTGATGATATTAAAAATGAAAAGCGTCTGGAACTTTGTATGGAAGAAGTTCGTTACCAGGATTTAGTGCGTTGGGGTGATGCCCCAAGTGTGCTTGCCGAAAAAGGGCACAGAATTCCTGTGTTCTCAGGTATAAAAGAAGATGGAAGTTACGATATTACTTATCCGTATGAAAATACAACTTATGGATTCCAGTCAGGGAAAAACGAGTACCTTCCATTTCCTGAGCATGAAATGACTGTTAATCAGAACTTGGTTCAAAATCCAGGATATTAAAAGGATTTGTTGATTTAGTCAATTCGGATTAAATAACAAGAGATATAATAAGTATTGAGGTCATCTAATGATGCCTCAATACTTAACTACCGGATCAGCTTTATCTGGTTATGTTGTGGATTGAATCTGCTATTCACTATTGGTTTCAATTTGTTTTTCTAATATTTCAATCAAAACTGGTTGAAAACGAATGAAAGGTCGAAGTAGTCCGGTTCTTGATTTTAATGGTCTTCATTGACATTTGTATCGAACGCGGAGTAATGATTCCTGTTCTATGAAATTCTATTCCTCTTGAACCAATATTATACTCGAAATTCAAAATATAATAATTGCTCAATACATAAATTATGAAAAAATCAATTCGAAATATCGCAATATTACTTGGAGTCATTTTGGCAACAACAGTATCAGCTTATGCAGAAAAGACGCCAAAATCAGAAAACAAAGGAACTGTTAATTCCTTTAAACCCGGTCAACCCTGGTATGATACAGAGGGAAAATTAATACAGGCACATGGTGGCTCAGTGCTTTATCATGAAGGAACTTATTATTGGTTTGGCGAAGACAAAACAACCTATAAAGCATCTGATTGGATTTTGGAAGAAGGAGCTAAAGTATGGCACAACGGAGTCAGACTTTATTCTTCTACCGATATGTATAATTGGACAGACCGGGGAACTATTCTTGAAGTTGCGGATGACATTACAAATCCAATGCATCCGTCGCGTATAATGGATCGGCCTCACATTATCTACAATAAAAGAACAAAGCAGTTTGTAATGTGGGTGAAATTTGCCGGTTCAGATGAGGACCACCGTGACTGGTTAACACAATATATGGGAATTGCTGTTTCTGATGATATTACAAAACCTTTTAAAATGGTAAAAACCATCCGTCCCCTGGGTATGGAAATGGGAGATTTTGATGTGTGGGTTGACGAACGTGACGGCAAAGGTTATTTTATTGCCGATAGGGTGCATACCGAGGTTGTAATTGCTGATTTAACAGATGATTATTTGGATGTTACAGGAAACTATTCGAGCCATTTTCCCCACGCGGAGCCACCACTTGCAAGAGAAGCTCCTTGTTTTTTCAAAAATGAAGACAACTACTATGTAATTTCATCCGGAACTACGGGATACAATCCTAATCCTACCGAAGTTGCCGTTTCAAAATTAACTCATGGCGATTATGAAGTATTGGGAAAATTCTGTTTTGGAGACGAAAAGGGGACTAGTTTTGATTGTCAATTTAGCTCCGTTTTCAAACACCCCACTCGCCATGGCCTCTATATCGCAATTGGAGACAGATGGATGGCAAAAACGACACCGGTAAATGGGAATGAGGAAGCAGTAACAAGCGAGGCGACTTTTGTTTGGCTGCCAATCCGTTTTCATGGCGATCAGGCATACGTATCATGGGAAGACGAATGGCAGTTGGAAGAATTTGAAGTGAGTGATGGTCCTACTCAATGGTGGGAAAAGTAATTGAAAATTATAATATTTGATAGGAAAACGTTAAACCGGGCAAATGCAATGGTTAGCGTTTTCTTAAAAAGACGGTTTAATAATCTGAATCAAACATGATTAATCAAAGAACGGTTATTTTCTTTCTCCTTGTTCTAATCGGATTGTCGAACAATAAATCTTTTGGACAGTTTGATTCAACTGATTTTTTGAAGGCTTCCGGACCTGTAATTCGAAATCAGTCAGGAGACGGCGATATCGTTGCATTACGCGGTACAAACCTGGGCTCGTGGCTCAGTATGGAACACTGGATCGGGGCATTGGGATATGGTGTAATAAATCGTCAAAATTGGCAGGTAACAGGTTCTGTGGCCGTGTCGGGTAACAATTTTGAGTTAATGCTTGATGGAGATGAAGCAACAAAATGGAATTCAGGGACAACACAAAATTCATACTCTGGGCAGTATATAACCATTGATTGCCAGGATAATGTAGTTTTTGATAAAATTATTATTGCAGCCGGAAATAATACAGCAGAAGCTCCTGCGAGCTACACAATTTCTATTTCAACCAACGGGATGGAATGGACGGATATAGCTTCCGGAAGCGGATCACAACGCATTGAAATAGAAACAGGAGCCGCTGAAACAAGGTATGTTAGATTCGCTCAAACCGGGAGTTCTGAAAATACATGGTCGATAGCTGAGTTTTACTTATTGATGAATGACGATTTCTCAGTTAGAAATGCAACTTACGATCGTTTTGGCGTGGCAAAAGCGGATTCGATTTGGGATTATTACCAGGATTTATGGATAACCGAAGCCGATCTCGACAGCATAAAATCGTATGGAATGAACATGGTTCGCGTGCCATTTTATTGGATGGAAGTGATGAACAACGACGGAACCATTAAAGAAAACGCCTTCACCCAAATGGATTGGATCGTGGAGCAATGTTCTGAACGTGAGATTTATGTTATGCTCGATTTGCATGGTGCACCAGGCGGATTGGACGGTTACATTACCAGCGGGCAAGCCGTAACGAATGAGCTTTGGAGTAGTGCAGAATACCAGCAAATGACCGTTGATTTATGGAAGGCAGTGGCTGAGCACTTTGAAGGCGAACCGGCTGTTTGTGCCTACGATTTAATGAATGAGCCGGTCAGCAACAATGCTTCATTCTCAACCAGTGCCATGTACGATAAAATTTATCAGGCGGTGCGCGAGATCGATCCTGATCATATCATTTCGGTTCAGGCCTTTTATAATTTCGATATGATTAGTTCACCTTTTCTTATTGGTTGGGAGAACGTATTATACCAGGCGCACTATTATAACACTGATTATAACAACTGGGATTCACAAAACGGATTTATAAATTATGCTTTGAGTGATCTTTCGTGGCATCAGATGCACTGGAAAGTTCCGGTGTTGGCCGGTGAATATAACTTTTGGAATCATTTGGATCTTTGGAGCAAATGGATGAACGGAATTAATTCCTTCAGTGGGTCGTGGTCGAACTGGTGCTATAAAAATAATACCGGCATAAGAAACTGGGGACTGTTTCTTGGAAATGTAAATCCGGCTCCCGATTTGAACTTCGATTCAGAAGAGGAAATTAAAGCGAAGTGGGATAAGTTTACTACTCCCAATTTTCGCAGGAATATTGAGCTAATCGATACTATTACCGGATATGCGAAAAACACCGTTTACATCGGCATTGGAGATGCAATTTACTTTGAAGCTTACGATGGCAGTTACATCAGCTCGGAGAATGGAACAGCTGCCATGACCTGCAATACATTTACTGTTGGAGAAAGTGAGATTTTTACAATCGTTGATGCCGGCGATGGCAAAATTGCGCTTCTCGGAAACAATGGTAAATATGTAAGTTCGAATAATGGAACAGCCTCAATGACATGTGATAAGGATGAAATTGGAGAAAATGAAAAGTTTTATTGGATCGATCTTTCAAACGGAGAAATGGCGCTTCTGGGAAAAGGTGGATTTGTTTCGATGGAGGGCGGAAGCATACCAATAAATTCTGACAGAACAGTCATCGATGGTTGGGAAATATTTTCGTGGGGCAAAAAGGATATTCAAACAAGTGTTCCGGAGTTCGAACAGTCGATCGACATTTTTCCAAATCCGTTGGGTGACGATCGATTACTGAATTATAACTTACAAAACTTCAACAATGTCCCAATTCATATTTATAATGCGGAAGGGCAAATAATGTATACCGAAAATCTTTCCGGACATGGAGTTGTTGATTTATCTTTCTTATCTTCAGGTCTGTATATTGTTGATCTTGGTTCAAAAAGGGAAAAACTAATCGTTAGATAAAAACTTAAAAAATGAATAAAACCGGATTCTTAAAAAAACATTTAACCGCGTATTTACTGGTAGTGGTTTTAGCTGTTATGTTTAGCTGCTCACAAGAAAAGGTGGCCATTGATAAACTTACCGTTGAGTATACGCCAACTCCGTTGGGAATTGATGTTGAACTTCCGCGTTTCGGATGGCAAATGAAAGCTCCCGAAAATGAACGTGGATTTTATCAAACTGCTTATCAGTTACAAGTTAAAAGTGCCGATGGCGAAGTTGTTTGGGATTCGGGAAAAGTGGACAATGCAAAAGCTTTGGCCATAGAATATGCAGGTAAACCATTAAAAGCAGAAACACGGTATAACTGGACCGTTAATGTCTGGGATCAGAACAATGAAATGCATTCGGCAGATTCATGGTTTGAGACCGGGATGATGAACCCAGATATTGAAGCCTGGAATGGTGCAAACTGGATTGGAGGCTCAGATGATGACCTCGTCTTCTTTGCAGATTATGAGTTGATTTTTGGCTTGAAATATGACGTAGCCATTGAAGAAGGAAGCACAAAAGCCGATTTTGTTTATGGCGCCAACGACCTGCGATTGATGGATAAATACAAAAATATTTATCAGCTCGAAAACAAATTGAACGAAAGCTACATCAAGCTCGAATTAGATGTTTCAGACCTTGATAAGTCGGCAAAAGGATTGGCGAAATTGAATATTTACCGCGCCGGTTACGCTCCCGGTGATCAGGCAGACGAACCGTTTAAAACATTTACGGTAAAATCCTCCGTTATCAATTCGAAAAACAAATATGCCCCGCATACCATCGCATTTAACAGTGCCTACGGAAAAATTACATTAAAAATTGATGACAACGATAGTTTTTATGTAGGAAGTAGAACAGATCGGACGCAAGATGATAGACCATCCTATATGGGCGGTGAAAGTGGTGCAACAGTATTGCTCAACCCTATTGGGCATAATCACGATTATATTCCTTTTGGAATGGTTTGCGATATGGGATTTGCTATGGAAGCAGGTCAAAAGGCTAAGTTTTCAAACCTTGAGATATTTAATGACCGGACACCTAATAACACCCTTTTTAAAGAAGATCTGGCCGGAGAGTACAATGGTATTTTTGCGGGTGGTGTTGAAGTTACAAACAATGCTTACGTTGTTGACGGAGGCGCTGATGGAACTTTCATTGTAGCCGATCCGAGTCGTAATTCAGCACCGATGCTACGCACCGAATTCAATACGAAAAAAGGAATTGAATCAGCACGTTTGTATGTTACTGCACGCGGTATTTACGAGATGCAGATTAATGGAGAAAAGGTTGGAAATGATTATTACAATCCCGGGCAAACACAATACAACAAAACACATTTTTACCAAACTTACGATGTTACCGGTCAATTACAGGAAGGTGCAAATGCCATGGGAGCAATGCTATCAGAAGGCTGGTGGAGTGGCCTCTTAAGTTTTGGTGCTATTTGGAACCACTTTGGCGACCGTCAATCATTGCTGGCAAAGCTGGTAATTACCTACGATGATGGTTCAAAAGATGTGATTGTTACGAATGATACTGATTGGCAATTTTATAATGATGGCCCAATTCAATACAGCAGCCTCGATCTTGGCGAAATTTATAATGCCACAAAAGAGGAAAATATAACCGGGTGGTCGGAACCCGGATTTGATAATTCCGGCTGGGAATCAGCTTCTGTTGTCGCGCTTGAAGGAACTACTTTCGATGAGGAAGAAAGAGATTTTACAGGCGAGGTTACCCAATTTAATTATGATGAAATGAAACTGATCGGTCAGATTGGTAATAACGCCGGAGAATACACCACATTGACTGCGCAAAGCATGGAAGAAGTGCGGCCGGGCGTTTACGTGTACAATATGGGGCAGAACTTTGTTGGTGTTCCTAAAATTACGATAGCCAATGGAATTGCCGGTGATACAATGATTCTCCGAGTTTCGGAAATGTTATACCCCGATCTGGAAGAATCCGGCGATAACGTGGGAATGATTATGACAGAGAATTACCGTGCCGCCATAAGTCAGGATATTTATATCATGAAAGATGGGGAGCAGACTTTCCAACCAAAATTTACTTCGCACGGTTACCAGTATATTGAAATTACCGGTGTAGATGAGCCGTTGCCGTTGGAAGCTGTTCAGGGCGTTTCTATCAGTTCGGTTGTCGATCTAACGGCTGATTACGAAACCTCCAATCCAAAAGTAAATCAACTTTGGTCGAACCTGGTGTGGTCGAATGTCGATAACTTTTTAACGCTTCCAACAGATTGCCCGCAACGAAACGAGCGCATGGGCTGGTCGGGCGATATTTCTGTGTTTTCACGAACAGCAACCTATATTTCCAATACTTCCCAGTTCTTGCGCCGGCATATGATTGCTATGCGTGACGTTCAAAAAGCAAGTGGTAAGTTTACCGATATTGCCCCGATTGGTGGCGGTTTTGGAGGTTTGCTCTGGGGAAGTGCCGGGCTAACAGTTCCGTGGGAGGTGTACCAGCAATATAACGATGAGGCGCTGCTGGCTGAGCACTACAATGCAATGGTGGCTTACATTGAATACCTCGATAAGTCGATTGATCCGAAAACAGGATTGAGCAACGATGTGCAGTTGGGTGACTGGTTAGGACCTCAAAACAATCAGCTAGGTGCGCAGTATTTAGCCACAGCCTATCACATTTACGATTTGTGGATCATTAAAAATGTGGCAGAAGTATTGGGTAAAGAAGATGATGCCAAACGTTTCGAACAAATGTACTCGGAACGAAAAAGCTCTTTCAATGAAACATTTGTGGATGAAGAAGATAAAACGATAGGTCTGATTGGTGGTGGTTTTGGAGCCCCGAGGGGGCAGAAAACCGAGTTTAAACAAGCCGATACACAAACATCTTACGCTGTCGGTTTAGCTTTGGAAGCCTTCGATAAAGAAAAAAATCAGAAAATGGCTGAGCAGCTTGTGAACACTATTGAACGAAAAAACGTGGATGATGATGGCATTGAAAGACCAGCTTATTCGTTAATGACCGGTTTTATCGGAACGGCTTGGGTAAGTAAAGCACTTTCGGATTACGGGTATAATAAGCAAGCTTATAAACTATTGCAGAATGATCAGTATCCGTCGTGGTTGTATTCCATCGATCAGGGAGCCACAACAATATGGGAACGCCTGAACGGCTACACCGTAGAGAATGGTTTTGGCGGTAACAACAGCATGAACTCCTTTAACCACTATTCGTTTGGAGCCGTTGGACAATGGATGATCGCTTATTCGCTTGGTATTCAGCGTGATGAACCGGGATTTCAAAAGTTCATCCTGCAACCAACACCCGATCCAAGTGGAGAAATGAAATGGGCAGAAGGTTATTACGACTCGATGTATGGAAAAATCTACAGCAAATGGGAAGTAGAGGATGGCAAGTTAACTTATATAGCAACTGTTCCGGCTAATACTTCTGCAACATTGTATTTGCCTGCAAAATCGGAAAATGATATTCTGGATGCTAATGGTTACGAACTACTTCGGTTTGAGAATGGAAAAGCTGTTTATACTTTAAAATCCGGCAAATATCGTTTTGTAACAAGTTTATAAACAGAATTCATAAGTGCGAATTTCCAGTTGAAATTTAGGCGGGTTAGTCATTATTGAAAAGGAAAATACAAAATAATCATAAGGGATAAAATCTGAATTTACGGCGCCCATAACTCATATTATTAAGCTATTGATATGTCCATTAGCTTGTTGAATATGCGCCGGAAACTGAAAAAAAGAATAATAAAATGTATAAAATATTCTGGAGTTTATTTTTAATACTTCTTCTGAGTCAATGCAATTTGGCAGACAAAACGGAGAGTCAGAATTATACAGATCTGGGCGAAAATGTATACCTGTTTTCACCCGAAATGGAAATGAGCACGATTCAGCAGTTAATCGATTCTGTATACGCCATTCAAACCACAAATGAGAGTGAATTCAACGAGAATCGTTTTGCCTTTTTATTTCAACCGGGCCGGTATGAGCTTGATGTAAAAGTGGGATATTATACACATGTTATCGGCCTAGGGCAATCGCCCGATGATGTAACTATTAATGGTTCGGTAACAGCGGTTGCACCACCAACCTACAATGGCAGCGTACTCATAAATTTTTGGCGTGCAGTTGAAAACCTGACGATAAATCCATCAGCTAACTCTACCAATGTTTGGGGAGTTTCGCAAGCTGCTCCTATGCGGAGAGTTCATGTAAAAGGGAATTTACAGCTTCATGATAATGGTGCTGCCAGCGGAGGATTTTTAGCTGATTCAAAAGTTGACGGGCAGGTAGTTTTTGGAGGTCAGCAACAGTGGTTTTCACGAAACAGCGAATGGGAAAGTTGTACAGGAGGATTGTGGAACATGGTTTCTTTAGGTGTTATTGGAGCGCCCAAAACTGATTGGCCAGACAAACCATATCTTTCGATTGATAATACGCCATTTGTTCGTGAAAAACCGTTTTGGACGATGAATAACTCGGGCGAATTGTGGCTTGAGGTTCCTGCATTAAAAGAGAAGACAAAGGGTGTGAGTTGGGAAAAGGGGAATGAAAGCAACAATAAAAAAATTAGTATTTCAGAATTTTATATTGCTAATCCAAAAGTTGATAATTCAGAAAGTATTAATGCCGCTTTGGCAAAAGGGAAAAATGTTCTTTTTACTCCCGGAATTTATTGGCTGAGAAATAGTCTTGAAGTAACAAATCCGGGTACGATACTTATTGGAATGGGATTGCCATCCTTGATTCCTGAAGGAGAAAATCCGGTGATAAAAATTGCCGATGTTGATGGTGTAACTTTAAGCAGTATTCTCGTTGATGCCGGTTTAACAAAAACTGATCAACTGATTCTGGTAGGAGAGCCTGGTGCAGATTCGGATCATAGCGAAAATCCCACATTTGTTTATGATCTTTTTATTCGTGTAGGAGGTTTTCATGCCGGAACTACCAAAAATTGCGTAACAATAAACAGTAACAATGTTGTGGTTGATCACGTTTGGTTGTGGCGCGCAGATCACGGAAATGGCGTGGGTTGGGATATTAACAAGGCGGCTAATGGTTTAACTGTTAATGGTAATGATGTTACGATTTATGGCCTTTTTAACGAACATTTTCAGGAGTACCAAACAATATGGAATGGCGAAAATGGAACAGTTTATTTTTACCAGTGCGAAATGCCTTATTATGTGCCAACTCCGGATGCCTGGCAACATGATGGTAAAAATGGATATGCATCTTATAAAGTAGCCGATCATGTCACAAACCACAATGCCTGGGGAGTGGGTATTTATAACGTGTTTTTTAATAGTGCAGCTATTGTTGATTATGCGATTGAAGCACCGCAAAGTCTGGAACAAAACTTTCATCAGGCAACTACTATTTGGCTTGGCGGTAACGAGGGAAGTGAGGTTAAAAGTATTATAAACGGAAAAGGAGCTGCAGTTAATCGGAATAACAGAAAAGCGACCTGGTAGTGCGGCTGTTTTCAAATGCAAATCGGAGAATATAGTTTTTCAAAAATAGATAGTTTAGTTTGAGAGAGGTTGTTGGTTTGACAACCTCTTTTTTTTGCTTAAACCTGAGTTCGACTTTAAAATGATTCACAGCTTTAGCTGTTTTTAGTCAGAAACTTTCACCGGTTTTCGAAGTACTATCGGGATAATTCAAGAAAATTGGGGGAAGTTTATGGCAAAAAGAGCAAAGCCATAAAAGGAAAGTCCTTCTCACGCCATCTTTACAATTAGAATTCTTTGAAATAACCCGTTATTCCTTTAGAATTATAATTGCAAATCTGACGCAATTATGACTTTCTGTGAAAATATTTTAAAATTGAACTCAGGTTAAAAAACTAATACCGCCGAAGTATATTTATCAGGGACAGAGCTCATTTTTAAGCTGCCACCGTGCAATTGCATGATCTGCCGGGAAATGCTGAGCCCGATACCGGAACCGTTTTCTTTCGTGGTGAAGAATGGTACAAATATTTTGTCCATCAATTCATCCGAAATACCCGGTCCATTGTCGGTAATGGAAATGGTTGGGTGTCCTGCGTCGTTGACCGTGGCTTTGATCGTTATTTTTGCATTTTCATTGCCTTCATTGGCCTGGTAGGCATTCTTTACAAGGTTGATCAATACCTGCGAAATCTGCTTTTCATCGGCGTGCAATTCCAGTTCCGCGGGCGTAACATTACACGATAATTCAACATGATCAGCATTTTCAAACGAAGACGATAAAATACGAATATGATCGATGAGGTTACTCACCTGGAAGACTTTCTTTTCCGGAGCCGGAAGCCGCGTGATTTTCCGGTACGATTCCACAAAGTTGATCAGTCCTTTACCTTGTTCTCGAATTACTTCAAGCCCGCGAATGGTTGTTTCAATCGTTTTTGCATTGATGTCTTCAGGTGCTACCATTGCTCCGTTTTTATAAAAATATCCGGCCAGGCTTTCGGATAAGGATGTAACTGGTGTAATGGAATTCATGATCTCGTGCATCATTACTCGTATCAGTTTACGCCACGATTCCAGCTCTTTTTCATCCAGCTGGTTTTTGATGTCGTGCACCGAAATCAGCATTAACTCATCGTTCTCAGAGATGAATGAATTCGACTTGATTAATAACTGAATGACACCACTTTTTAAGTGCAGTGTAATTAGGCGTTGTTCTGTAGGTTGAATCTCTTTTATCGTCTGAAAAAGTTTGGGATCAATGCGCTCCAACTGGTTGATATGCGTAAGAACATCCACTTCGAAAAGCTGTTTGGCCAATTTATTTGAATGCAGAATAAATCCTTTTTCGTTAAAGGTAAACATCCCTGTGGCAGCGTGTTCGAGCAGTGCCTGGAAATATTGTTCCTGCTTCTGGTTATCGAGGTAAATTTGTTGTATTTGTGTATTTACTTTTTGCAGGCTTTGGTTCAGGTCGTTAATCGTTTTATTATTGACATTATTGGGGAAACGAAGCGTTGAGTCTTCGTTTCGGATGGCATCGAAAAAGTAAAATATCCGGCGGTTAATACGGTTTAGAAAATAGATAAGGTTAATGGTAACACCCAGTATAAACAGGGAAGGAATGATGGCAAAAACATAGGCTTGCCGGTCAAAGATCAACCATCCCAAAAGCAGGGCACTTGCCAGTAAAAGCAGCACTCTGATAAGGATTTTGACGTATAGATTCTTGCTGATCATAGCCCGTATTTTTTGATTTTATTGTACAGCGTTTGACGTGTAATTCCAAGTTTTTCGGCAGCCAGGCTCATATTGCCTGCATTTTTATCGATGGCAGAAATGATCATGCGTTTTTCCATTTCTTCAATGGTTAGCAATTCATCTTCAAACTTCGATGCAAATACCTGTTTAAAGAAAAAGTCTTCCGGTTTTAACACCAAAGAATCACTCAAAATCACAGCTTTCTCAATGGTGTGTTGTAATTCGCGAATATTACCGGGCCAGTTGTATTTCAGTAGTTTTTCCTGGGCAGGCTGGTTAATTTTTAATCCGTGTTTTTCGTATTTAGCTGCAAATTTTTTCAGAAAGAAATCGGCCAGAACAATAATGTCGTCGCCTCTTTCGCGCAGTGGCGGAACTTCTATTTGAATGGTGTTGATACGATACAGCAAATCTTCTCGGAACAAACCATCGGCTACCATATTTTCCAGTTTTTTGTTGGTAGCACAAACCAGTCGGATATCAACCGGAATGGGTTTATCAGATCCCAGCCGCATAAACTCACGGTTTTGAATAGCTGCTAGTAACTTAGCCTGCAAGTGAAACGAAAGGTTTCCGATCTCGTCGAGAAACAGTGTTCCCTTATGTGCCGTTTCAAATTTGCCGGCGCGGTTTTCACGGGCATCAGTAAAAGCACCTTTTACATGGCCAAACAGTTCGCTCTCAAAAAGGGTTTCGCTAATGGCACCCATATCAACACTCACCATCACTTCATTTCGGCGCTGCGAGAGACGGTGGATTTCGCGGGCGATCAGTTCTTTTCCGGTACCGTTTTCGCCGGTAATCAGAATATTAGCGTTGGTTTTTGCCACTTTTCGCACCATATTCATCACCTGTGTAAGTTGTGGCGATGAGCCAATAATAAATTTCTGATCGCGGTTGAGTTCCTGTTTTAGTCCAGCTTCTTTTTGCCTGAGTTTTCCAACTTCTGTTTTCGAGAAATTAAGCTGAACGGCAGCTTTTATCGTAGCCAGCAGTTTACTGTTGTCCCAGGGTTTGGGTACGAAATCAGTAGCTCCCTGCTTCAGTGCTTTTACGGCCAGTTCCACTTCGCTGTAGGCAGTAATCAACACCACCGAGATATCGGGATAGCTCTTTTTTATCTGTTCGAGCCAGTATAAACCTTCGTTTCCGGTGTTTATTCCGGCCTGAAAGTTCATGTCGAGAATAACAACATTGTAGTTTTCGGTGCGAAGTTCATTGGGAATAAGGTTCGGATTGGTAATTCCTTTCACAACATCGAATTCCTGCCCCAGCAAAATTTCAAGGGTGCTGATGATGCTTTTGTTGTCGTCGACTATTAAGATGTTTCCTTTTGGCATGGTGAATTTTAAGTTGCCCTTTCAGGGCGCGGTTTTCATTTTCATTTTTTTGTTCCCAACGCGTTGCATTGGGCTGAATTTAGTTGCCACTTCGTGGCGTTGGACGTTCCAATTCTTTTTTCGGGCTGAAAGCCCGGTTTATTTTAGCCCGGGGCATCGTCCCGGGTGGTAGTGGTAGTTCAGATAGCTAATCTGGCGGGCTGTAAGCCCAGCTTAACATCTTAACATCAATCAACCCAAAGGTATTTTTCATCATATTTAATTCCATATTCTTTTAAAAACAATAGATATTCTTCTTTAAAATTCATCTTCCTGTGATGCACTTCTTGTTTCTCGATATATGTTTTGGTTTTGTTGTGAATAGAAGGACTAACCGAAAATCCTCCATATCCTCCTTGCTACGCGAAATATTTATAATGTTCTCCTTTTGTTTTGATCCACCTACTGCTGTGACGTTTGATTTCTTCAACCAATTTCGCAAGAGCTATATTTTTCGACATTACACAAAGAACATGAACATGGTCTTCCACTTCATTTATAATAACTGGAATTGAATCATTGTCTTTTATTATGGCTCCCATGTAGGCATATAGTTCCTGGGAATCTTCTTTCTTGATTTTGGTCTCATTATTTTTTGTGTGGAAAATAATGTGTGTAAATAATTTTGAAAGAGATTGTGCCATGATAGCATTTTTAAATTGCCCTTTCAGGGCGTTGTTTTTGTATACTCCATAATCCCAAGGCGCTGCCTCGGACTGAAATAAGCTGCCACTTCGTGGCGCTTTTGTTGTATCCCAAAATTAGACCATGCCCAAATCATTTCCAATCAACTGTAAAAATATTTTACAATTTTCTGTAAATAATTTTAACGTTTTAATTGTAGTGCAATTTGTAAGGCTCACTAAATCAGGGCAAAAGGTTTGTGGCATTATAATGGCACGTGGAGTAGAAACAATTTTAACACGATGATAAAGAAACGAATAGTTCTCATTATAATTTTTTATTTGATGATAGGAAATACGGTTCAGGCCCAGCAAAAATGGAGCCTGAGCCAATGTATTTCTTATGCCATTGAAAACAACATTAATTTAAAGGAATACGAGATTCTTGAAAAAATATCACTGGAAAATGCGCAGCAAGCTAAACGTAATATGCTGCCGAATATTGATGCTTCAACCAGTGCTGGATTGAGTTTTGGTCGTTCGGTGGATCCGAATACCAATGCCTATATCGATACTGAGTTTTTTAATAATAGCTACGATTTGAGGTCGTCAATCGCTCTTTTTGATGGCTTTCGTATTCAAAACCAGATAAAATATCAGAAATTCAGAAAACAGGTCTCGGAATACAATCGGATAAATGCAACCGACGATTTGGCATTTAACGTGATGGTGGCCTTTTTTGATGTGGTTTATTATAAAGGAATGCTCGGAATTGCCAACGAGCAGGTAGAAGCCTCGAAGCTAAGTTTGAAAACAACAGAAAAGAAAGTGGAAGTTGGTTTAAAAGCCAAAACCGACTTACTGGACATGCGCGCCAATCTGGAGCGCGAAGAACTCAACAAAATTCAGATTGAGAATACAGTAGAAACAGCCACTTTAAAATTGAAGCAGTTGATGAATCTTGTGTCAGCTGAAGAAATGGAGTTGGTTGATGAATCGTCGGTGGTAATAAACGAACAAGTGGCTCAACCACGACAGCTTTTCGAGCAGTACACCGGTTGGTCACCTTATTATCAGTCGATTGAAGCCAATGTAAAAGCGACCGAAAAAGGCCTTTCTCTGAGTCGCTCGACACTTTATCCATCAATTTATGCTAACGGATCGATAAGTACCGGTTTTTACGAAACCAATACCGATGCTGATGGAAATACAGTAGGTTTTGGCGATCAGTGGAAAAACAACAAAAACCAGTATGTGGGAGCCTCGTTAAGTATCCCAATTTTTAACCGATGGAGCAATCGTTCCGAGGTGAAAAAGGCTAAACTGGAACTGGAACGTGCCCAAAATAGTCTTGACGATGAACGACAAAAACTGTTCTTCGAGATGGTAAATAACCTTACTGAACTGGAAGCATTGTACAAAGAACACAGTCAGTATGTAAAGCGCACCGAGGTTGACGAGTTGGCCTTTCAGGCTGCTGAAAAGAAATTTGACCAGGGATTGATTGACATAAACGATTACTACATAGCTAAAAACCGCCTGGCAAATACTCAGAGTTCGGTTTTACGCTCGCGAACACAGTGGGAGATAAAAATGAAGGTGTTGCAGTTTTACCGCGGACAGCGCTTTTGGGAAACGGAAGAAAGTTTACAGTCGCAGTAGGCAGATTACAGTAGGCAAAAAGGGAAAAGTCAATGGACATTGGTCATTAGGAGTAAAACCAAAGACGAATGACCGATGACTAAGCAAGTTTGAAGAAAATATTAGAACAGAAATAAAACGAAAAATATTAAAAGTACCATCGATATGGGAATGGATAAAAAAATTGAAAAGAAGAAAGGCTTAAAAGCCAAACACATTATTTGGATTGTTGGCGGATTGGCGTTTGCCTTTCTGTTGTATAAAGTGGTATTGGGGAGCAGCGGTTCGGTGTTTCGGGCCGAGAAAGACAAGCTGACCATCAGCTCCGTAACCGACGGCGAATTTAACGACTACATTACAGTAATTGGCCAGGTGGAGCCGATTACAACCATTTTCCTGGATGTGGAAGAAGGCGGAAAAGTGGAAGAGATTTTTATTGAAGAAGGAGAGATGGTAAAAAAAGGTGACGTTATTCTGCGCTTGAAAAACAACGACCTGAACACCACGATTATGAATAGCGAGTCGAATATGGCGTACCATTCCAACGAACTTCGGAATACACAAATTGCCATTGAGCAGCAACAAATTGGTAACCAGCGTGCCAAGCTGCAAATCGATCTTCAGGTAACACAGGCCGAGCGGAAGTACAAACAATATAAAGCCTTGTACGAAGACGACCTGATTGCCGGCGAGGATTACCTGCAAGCCAAAGAGGATTATGAGCTGGCATTAAAAGAGAAGGAATTAACGTATATGAAGTTTGAACAGGATTCGATATTCCGTGCCAACCAAAAGCAAAATATGGACGAGAGTCTGGATAACATGCGCGATAACCTGGCGATGGCCCGCTTGCGATTGGATAACCTGAATGTAAAAGCGCCTGCCGACGGCCAGCTGGGATTGTTAAACGCTGAAATAGGAGAGTCAATTGCCCGCGGCCAGCGAATTGGAATGGTCAATATTTTAACCGACTTTAAAATCAACGCGCTTATCGACGAACATTACATTGATCGCGTTCGTCGTGGGTTGAATTCATCGTTTGATCGTGGAGGTGAGAACTATAACCTTACTGTTAAAAAAGTATATCCTGAGGTGCGCGAAGGACAATTTGAAATTGACATGATCTTCGAAGAAGCAAAGCCGGATAACATTCGCACAGGACAAACCTATCATACAAAATTGCAGCTGGGACAATCAGAAAAAGCAGTGTTGATTCCAAAAGGTGGTTTCTTTCAAAGCACCGGCGGTCAGTGGGTTTATGTGCTGAACGATAATGAAACAGAAGCGGAAAAACGCAGCATCCGTATCGGTAAACAAAACCCACAGTATTATGAAGTTTTGGAAGGTTTAACTCCGGGTGAAAAAGTGATTACTTCGAGCTATGATTTGTTTGGCGATAACGATCGGATTGTGTTTAAATAAGAAAGCAACAAACAGAATAACAAAACAAAAATATCATGATAAAGACAGAAAATCTAACAAAAGTATTCCGCACGGAAGAGGTGGAAACCAGTGCATTGAATGAGGTAAGCCTACATGTGAAAAAAGGCGAATTTGTAGCCATTATGGGACCTTCGGGCTGTGGTAAATCAACCTTAATGAATATCATCGGATTACTGGATAATCCTACAAGCGGTGAATATTACTTTGACGGCGCAGAGGTTGGACAGCTAAAAGAACGCAACCGCACTATGCTGCGTAAGGGAAATATCGGTTTTGTATTTCAGAGCTTTAACCTGATTGACGAATTGAACGTGTACGAAAATGTTGAACTTCCGCTGATCTACCTCAAACTAAAAGCCCGCGAGCGCAAAGAGATGGTAGAGAAAGTACTGGAACGTATGAAAATTGCTCATCGTGCCAAACACTTCCCGCAACAACTTTCGGGTGGTCAGCAGCAACGTGTGGCCATTGCCCGTGCAGTAGTTGCCAATCCGAAGCTGATTCTTGCCGATGAGCCTACCGGTAACCTCGACTCGAAAAACGGTCTGGAAGTAATGAACCTCCTTACTGAACTCAATCGCGAAGGAACAACCATTGTAATGGTAACTCACTCGTTGCACGACTCGGAATTTGCCCACCGTGTAGTTAACCTGTTCGACGGTATGATCATCACCGAAGAGGTGAAAAAAGAAATGGGCGAGATCCTGTTGTAAAAAAAGCAGGGCGCAAAGAGCCATGAGCACGGGGAGGAGTTAACGCTATGCTCTCTGCACTGTGCACCAGACAAATAGAAAGCCATGAAAAATTTACGATTTATATTCAGAATGTTTAGGCGGAATCCCTTGTTGGTTTTTGTAAATCTGCCGGGATTGGCTATAGGATTAAGTGCAGTATTACTGTTGTCGGTGTACCTGAAACACGAGTTAAGTTACGATCAGCATTTTCAAACAAAAAACGATGTTTTAAGACTGTACAACGCAGTATCAGAAGAAGGTAATACGACAAATTACGGCATTTGTTTGCGTAAAGCTTACACCGAAATTCCAACGCGGGTTCCGGAAATACGATCGGCCACTCAGATATACAGAGGATGGGGAGTTACTGCGGAATACGAGAAGCAAAAATTCGCCAACATGCAACTGTTGTTTGCCGATAAGGATTTCTTCGATGTCTTCGGATTAGAGTTGATTCAGGGAAACACCAACGATGCTTTGGTGGGGGAAAACAACGTCGTAATTACCCGGTCAACGGCATTAAAAGTATTTAATACCGTGGATTGTGTGGGCAAGGTTTTGAATGTTTCAGAGGAGCCGGCGACCGTAACGGGTGTAATAAATGATTTGCCCAATAACACGCACTTCAATTTCGATTTGCTGGTATCGATGCAGACCGTTCATCCCGAAAACTGGGGTGGACTGGAACTGTATACCTATTTCAGAATTGATGAAAATGCCGATTTAGCTGCAGTTGGTGAAAAGATAGCCGCTGCAAACAACGAGGTTATGAAACCGTGGGGCGAACCATTCAACCTTTCCGTGGAAACAGGAACAGAGTTATTGGCAGACCTGCATTTACATACGGTTGTTGATTTCGACCTTTCGCCAAAAGCCAATTTAACACATGTGTTTATTATTGCAGGCATTGCCTTTTTAGTGTTGCTTATTGCCATGGTAAACTACATTAATCTGTATGTTTTACATGGCGAAAAACGCATTGCAGAAATTGCTTCACGAAAATCGTTGGGAGCAACGCAAAGTACATTGTCGCGTTTGTTTTTTACCGAAACATCTGTGATTAGCCTGTTATCGTTTGTGTTGGCCTTAGGACTAACAGCGCTTGTTCAGCCCGCATTTGCCCGCTTAATGAAAAGCCAAATCGAGCTGTCGGACATGTTTTCCTTGTCAGGCATTTTATTGGTTTTGGCAATTCTAACAGTTTTAATCCTTGTTTCGGGGGCTTATCCAAGCTATTATTTGTCGAAATTAAACCTTGTAAATGCGCTTAAAGGAAAGTCTACAAAAGTAAAACGTAAAAGCACTTTATCGCGCATTGCCGTAATCTCGCAGTTTTCCATATCTGTTTTTCTCATTAGTGCGCTGGTAATTGTTTTTGCCCAGGTGAATTATTTAAAAGAAGTGCCACTTGGTTTTAATCCTGAGAATGTAATCGGCATCACCAACCTGAATAACGAGGTGCGAAGAAGCGCGTCATCAATCGCCGATGATTTGAAGCAATTGGCTTTTGTAGAAGATGCTGCTTCTTCCGATCATGGGATGGGTCAAGGTTCAAGCGGACAAGGAATAAAAACATATGGCGCGCCCGGAAATTTTAAAAGCATTAATGAATACCGTGTTCTTCCAGGATTTGCAAAAACCATGCAGTTGGAATTGGTAGACGGGCGTTATTTTAATAATTCGGAAGCAGATAAAAATGCAGTAATTCTGAATGAAGCTGCCGCAAAAATGCTGGGCTCCGATGTAAAAGTTGGAAGCCTGTTGGATATGTTTGATGAGCCTTTAACCGTAATTGCCATTGCAAAGAATTTTTACTACATCGATCATCCCGGAGCACCCATTGCACCGCTGGTTATTACCAACTACCGCAATAACGTAAATAACATGTATGTGCGCATAAAAGAAGGAACTACCTCGGCACAACTTGCTCAGATTGATGAGGTAATTAAAAGCTACTCGCCGGAACTTATCATCAGTAAATTTCAGTTAACCGATGTTTACGCCAATAAGTACACGAACGAAGAGCGTATGATAAAACTGGTTACAACCGGTGCCGGACTCGCTATTATCATCAGTTTTATTGGTTTAATGGCACTTTCGGTACTAAATGTAAACCGACGAAGAAAAGAAATCGGAATACGTAAAGTAATTGGCAGCACCGAAACACAGGTTGTTCGAGAGTTGCTTAAAGAAACTTTTATGCTGGTTCTTATCGCTATTGCGATAGCTTTTGTGGGCAGCTATTTTACCATGAGTCAGTGGTTGCAACATTTTATAAACCGCGTTTCCATCAGTCCTTTGTATTTTTTGCTTAGTGCTGCTTTTGCACTGTTTATTGCTTTTATGGCAGTAGGCTGGCAAAGCTGGCGGGCGGCTACCCGGAATCCTGTTGAGGCGCTGAGATACGAGTGAGTAGATCTGCGATAACAAAACTTGTTCTATACCGACATCCGGGATTTTATTTGGAAGGAGGAATTATGGCATGAACAGGTATTCCAATAGTCGAAGGACTGAAAACTAAAATTGAAAAAACATAAACATGCTTAAATCATTTCTTAAAATATCATTGCAAAGAGCAATAAAGCATCCGGTTTATTCTGTTATCAATATTATCGGTTTAACAATTGGATTGGCATGTTTTATTTTGGTTATGCTTTGGGTGAAGAATGAATTGAGTTATGATCAGTTTCATCAGAATTCCAATCAGCTCTACCGGATTGCTTTTACGAATAAAACCAGGGAGTATTTTGGTTATTATCAGACCGGGACATTGGCTGCTTATCTGAAAAATGAATTTCCAGAAATTACAGAGTCGACGAGCTTCAATACAAGCGAATGTAAGGTTGCATACGAAAATTTGGGATTCGAGTGTAAAGGGAGTTATGCTGATGCGGGATTTTTTAATATGTTCTCTTTCCCTTTTATTCATGGTAATAAAGCAACCTCCTTAAGTCAGCCAAATTCTGCAGTAATTACCGAAACACTTTCGAAAAAACTGTTTGGTGATGAAGATCCTGTAGGCAAGCTGGTAAAAGTTAATGAATATCAAAAGTGTACAGTTACAGGAGTCATCAGTGACCTTCCGCAAAATACTTCAATGCAATTCGATTTGTTAATGCCTTTTAGCGATACACAGGAGTGGATGAGGACCTGGAATTCGAAATGGACGATGACTTATGTGATGTTGCAGGAAGGAAGCGAGCCCGAAGAAGTGTCTCGTAAAATCTCAGGTGTCATGGATGAATTCCAGCCTTCGTGGCAAAATACATTATTCCTGGTTTCATTGACGGAAAGCCACCTGCACAATTTAGAAGGCGGAGGTTTGATCGTTTATATCTGGATTTTTTCTTTAATGGCTATTGTTGTTTTAGCACTGGCATGCATCAACTTTACAAATCTATCCACCTCCCGCTCCGAACTTCGCATCAAAGAAATATTTGTGAAGAAAATTGTAGGATCAAAAGGTTTACATATATCTATCCAGTTTCTTTTTGAATCGATTTTGTTATCATTGATTTCGTTAGTAGTAGCTTTTCTCCTTTCAAAAGTTGCTCTTCCTTTTGTCAACAGTACACTTCAAACCCAGCTAAATCTTACTTTCAATGCAGTAAATATTTGTACTCTTATTCTGGTTGCTATTCTTGCCAGTCTACTCGCTGGTAGTTATCCTGCTCTTCATTTATCGAAACTCAGCCCCTATAAAATATTAAAAAATATGGGGCAAAATGCCCAGTATAAAAAGTGGAATTTCAGGTACATGCTGGTCATATTCCAATTCACTGTGTCAATCTTTTTTATCAGTTGTGTTTTTATGGTTTTGAAACAGGTTCATTATTTGCAGTCAAAAGATTTGGGGATCGAAAAAGAAAACATAATTCAATTGAGTACAAGAGGTTCACTTAGCGAAAAAGCAACTGATTTGAAACTTGAATTATTGAAATACCCGAATATAGAAAGCGTTACCTTGTCGAATAACAATATGACTTCGTGGAATAATTCCGGACCGATTGAATGGGAAGGGCGCGACATGTCGCAAGTTATTGAAATAGGCTATAATTGGGTTGATTTTGATTTTCTTGAAACTTTTAAGCTAAAGATGCATGAAGGGCGGTTTTTCTCGAAGAATTTTACATCCGACCAATCGAATTCCTTTATTCTCAATCAAAAGGCTGTTTCTTATCTGGGACTGGAAAATCCGGTGGGAATGAAGGTCAAGTCGTGGTTTGGAGTTGAAGGTACCATAATCGGAATTATTGAAGATTTTACTACAACTTCGCTGCACAACGAATTAGGTCCGATTGCTTTGCTGGCGAGCAATGGCAACACAAATCATATGTTTATTCGTACCAATGGTCAGGAAGTTCCTGAAACCCTAAAGTATATTCATCAAAAGGTAAGAGAATTTGTGCCTGATGATCCCTGCAATTACCAGTTTTTTGATGAACAAATTAATAAGCTGTACAAGAGTGAAGTAATGACCGGAAAAATTGCAATTGTGTTAACACTACTGGCCATTTTTATTTCCGGGTTGGGACTTCTTGGATTGGCATTGGCTACACTTAATCAGCGTATAAAAGAAGTTGGTATCCGCAAAGTAAACGGCGCCAAAGTATCCGAAATATTAGCCATGCTCAATAAAGATTTTTTAAAATGGGTAGCTATAGCTTTTGTAATTGCCACACCCGTTGCGTATTTCGCCATGCACAAGTGGCTCGAAAACTTTGCCTATAAAACCACTTTAAGCTGGTGGATATTTGCCCTTGCTGGGGTGTTGGCATTGGGAATTGCATTGCTGACCGTGAGCTGGCAAAGCTGGCGGGCGGCAACAAGAAATCCTGTTGAAGCATTAAGATATGAGTAAAATTTTTTATTCAGATTATAAAAGAAAAAAAGGAAACAATAATTGAAACCATAAAAACGATTCAGATGAACTTTATAAAACAGGCTTTCCGAAATATCAGGAGCAAACCCTCTCATTTTCTCATCAATCTGAGTGGTTTATCGGTGGCATTTGCCGTTTTTATGCTCATTATGCTATATGTGATTAATGAATCTAATTTCGACAAATTCAATACGAAGGGTGATCGGATTTACCGTATCGAAGAGGGCAGCGAAAACCAGGTGCCAATGGCAGTTAGTCGAATTTCCCAAAAAACATTTCCTGAAATTGAAAAGTCAGCTGTTCTGAAATTGTTCAATAACTCGTGGATCAGTTACAACCATGAATTTTACGAAATAGATGAGCTGAGTTTTACGGATAATTCGTTTTTCGAAATATTTACCATCCCCTTTGTTGAAGGAGATCCGCAAACCGCTTTATCCAAACCGAATACTATTGTGCTTTCCGAAACATGGGCGAAAAAGATATTCGGGAATAAAAGTCCCATAGGCGAGCAGCTTAATTTTAGAGGACAGGATTTGTATACCGTAACCGGGGTTATCCGCGATTTGCCCGATTTTCACCTGCCGGCAAAGGCTTTGGCTTCTTTTAAATCGGTTGAAAATAAATATGGCCTAAACGACGATACCTGGTCGTGGGGACTGGTGTCGTATGTGCTGTTAAACGAAAACAGCGATTCCAAATTGCTGGAAGGAAAGATGAATGAATTTTTCGGACAGATGGAGCATATAAATGCCAGCGCGGTCGATTTTAAACTGCGTCCTTTTCATTCCATTTACCTCGCCACCGACACCAGTGGCAACGACGAAACCAAACACGGAAGTTTGTACCTGCTGGTTGTTTTAGCAATCGTTGGTGTTTTAATCATTGTGGTAGCCAGCATTAATTTTATCAATTTATCCTTGTCGCAGGGAATGAAGAAAATGAAGGAAATCTCCGTAAAACGGATACTGGGAGGTTCGGGGGTTACCATCTTCTTTCAGTATGTAGTCGATTCGATGATTTTATGTATTAGTGCGGTGCTTGTTTCGTTAGCTTTCGTTTTTATGGTTTTTCATTCGTATGAAAACCTGATTGGCCGAAGCCTGAATGTGGAACAGGTTTTAAGCCCGAAATACCTGCTTTTTGTTTTGGGTTCGATTCTGCTCATGGGAGCTATTTATGGTTTTTTACAGGTGTATTTTCTCACAACAACCGAAACCCGCTACTTTCAAAACGGAAGCAAAAAATTACTGAAATCGAAAGGATTGAACAAAGGATTAATCACATTTCAGTATGTGGTATCCATTGTCCTGATTATTGGAACGGCCTTTATTTATAGGCAACTCAATTTTATCCGCAACCAGGATTTGGGTTTCGACGACCACCAGCTTTTGAGTCTTGATCTTTCTTCGGATATAAAAAATAATTTAAACAGTTTTAAGGCACGTTTGCTCGAAGATTCAAATATCAAGGGGCTCTCGTTTGTCTCCGATAATATTACCCAATTTAACCAGTATTCGCGGGAACTGGAAATCGATGACAAACGAATTTCTATGAATTATGCTGCTGTTGATCCCGATTTTATTCCCCTGCTCGATATTGAAATGGTACAGGGCGAAAATTTTTCATGGGACATAAAAAGCCAGGCAAACAGCGGATATATTCTGAACGAAGCCGCCTGGGATTTGCTTAAAAATACCTCGTTAAAAGAAAAGGGATTTGAGTTGGAAAACAGGTCGCTGTTGGGTGTAGCCGGGAATTTTCATTTCGAATCGTTTCATACCAAAATAAATCCGGTAATTCTTTACTGGAACAGCAATGAACTTTCAACAAACCGGGTTTTGCTCAAATTATCGGGGAATTCGGTTGTTCAAACACTTGGACATATCGATGAGGTTTTCCACGAATTTGCACCCGGAAGCTTGTGTAAATATCGCTTTGTTAATCAGGAATTGGATTATTTATACCAGGCAGAAAACACCCTGGTGAAGTTGTTCAGCCTGTTTTCACTGCTGGCTGTTTTTATTGCAGGTCTGGGCATTTTTTCACTATCCAGAATTACTGCCGAGAACCGGATTAAAGAAATCGGCATCCGCAAAGTAAACGGTGCGAATATTTCCGAGATACTAACCATGCTGAATAAAGACTTTGTGAAATGGGTAATCATTGCATTTGTAATTGCCACACCCATTGCCTGGTTTGCCATGCACAAGTGGCTCGAAAACTTTGCATACAAAACTACTTTAAGTTGGTGGATTTTTGCCCTGGCCGGTTTGTTAGCGCTCGGAATTGCCCTGCTTACAGTGAGTTGGCAAAGCTGGCGGGCGGCTACACGAAATCCGGTGGAAGCATTGAGGTACGAGTGACAAAACATGAATGCCGAAGTTTAATGAAATAGAAACATATAGATACGATTGAATTGATAAATATTATGTTGAAAAATTATTTAAAGATTGCATTCCGGAGTTTATTGAAAAACAAACTTTTTTCAATGATTAACCTGTCGGGACTAGCCATCGGAATGGCTTCGTTTTTTGTTATAATGCTTTATGTTGGCTACGAAAGAAGCTACGACAAATTCAACGAAAACCATGATAATATTTTTAGGGTGTATATGGATTATACCGAAAATGGTCAATTCGTTCCGGGCGATGCCCAATCCTATAATCTTTGCGGCCCAAAAATAATAGAGGAAGTTCCCGAAGTACTCAATTTTGTTCGCTTTTATCCGCTGGTCGGAACTTCGTTGGAAGCCGGAAATCGTTTTTACGAAACCACAAAAGGCTACCTGGCCGATCCGTCGTTTTTTACAGTTTTTACGTCTGAAATGGTTGTGGGAGATCCAACTTCAGCTTTAAACGAACCCAATACAGTAGTTTTAACCGAAACGCTTGCAAAAAAGATTTTCGGCAAAACCAATGTAATTGGCGAAAACATGCAGGCCATTAACGATGCAGAGAAAACCAATCTTCGTGTAACCGGCGTTATTAAAGATATTCCCGAGAATACACATTTGAAAATGAGCTATTTGGTGTCGTTCGAAACTTTCTCCAACTGGAAGGTTTTTACACCACAAAAACTGAACTGGAACAACAATTGTTTTTTTACCTATTTGCTTACAGAAGACAATGTAAATATATCCGATCTCCGGCAGAAACTCTTTCATATCGATATTGAATCAGATACTGAACGAATGAATGTGGAGAAAATGACCGATATTCATTTATATTCCGATAAACCGTACGAAGCCGAAACAAACGGGAATGGAAACAGTGTTAGATTTTTATTTGCTATTGCTGCTTTTATTATTCTGCTGTCGTGGTTGAATTATATAAATCTTAGTTCGGCAAAAATAATGGAGCGCACAAAAGAAGTAGGCATCCGCAAGGTTTCGGGAGCGCGCAGGCAACAACTCATATTCCAGTTTTTGTCCGAATCGTTTTTGCTCAACTTTGGCGCGTTAATTTTGTCGCTGGGATTAACATTTACAATATTACCGGTTTTTAATTCTTTTCTTGGCAAAGAACTTTCGTTTGGTATTTTAGGTTTTGGCCCTTTGTTTGTCGTAATGGGAGTGCCGGTTTTGGGCATCTTTTTATCGGGACTGTATCCTGCAATTGTATTATCGTCGTTTACCCCGGTAAAAGTATTGAAAGGGAAAATGGCGGCTGCACGAACCGAATTTAGTTTCAGAAAAGGCATTGTAACTGCACAATTTTTAGCAACTATTATTCTGCTTATCGGCACCATAACCATACTGAAACAGTTGAAATACATGAACAACGTTCCGCTTGGCATGAACCTGAATCAAACGGTATCCATTAAAAGTACGATCATAGATAATCCCGAAAGTGCAAGGAAATCGTACCAGGTGTTAAAAGAAGAAGTTGGAAAATTGTCGTTTGTCGAAGATGTTTCGCTGGTACAAACTTATCCGGGCGATGGGTACGAACATGTGGGGACATTTACCCATATTACTTTTCAGGATGGCTCAGAAGATAAACACACTAACTGGTTTAATTACCTGGCCGATGAAAATTATATTCCGCTTATGGGATTTGAATTGCTTTCCGGCAGCAATTTTACCGATAATCCGGGCACTAACAAGAACAAAATTATTATTAATGAATGCTCGGCAAAGGTGATGGGATTTGCCAGTATGAATGAAGCCATCGGTCAGAAATTACATTTTTGGGGCGATGATTTTTATATTGAGGGAGTTATAAAAGATTACCACCATTTTGGACTGAAGAACGAAGAAAAACCATTCATAATTCGTTATGCTCCCGATAACGAAGGGCTAATTGTTAAGCTGAAAAACAACACAGCATCGCTTACCGAAGTGGACAATGAGCTGGCTGGCCTCGAACAAGAATGGAAAAAGGTATTTGCAAAAAGCACCTTCCATTACAGTTTTATCGATCAGAAATTTGCATCGCTTTACAAGCAGGAGAAAACTTTTAGTAAAATATTTACCTTTTTTACTTTCCTGGCCATTTTTATTGCTGCACTGGGCCTGTTTGGATTGTCTTACTACCGCATAAATCAACGAATAAAAGAAATAGGTGTGCGCAAAGTAAATGGCGCCAAGGTTTCTGAAATTCTTGCCATGCTAAATCGCGATTTTATAAAATGGGTAGCCTTTGCCTTTGTAATTGCCACACCCATTGCATACTATGCCATGTACAAATGGCTGGAAAATTTTGCTTACAAAACCAATTTAAGCTGGTGGATTTTCGCATTGGCCGGGGTGTTGGCTCTGGGAATTGCATTGTTAACCGTAAGTTGGCAAAGCTGGCGGGCCGCTACTCGAAATCCTGTCGAGGCTTTGAGATATGAATAACAAAATACTGTTAAAATGATAAATTTTTCTGAAATAAAAGTTGCCTTTAGAAATGCACGAAAAAATAGCGTTTTGTCCTTCGCTAAATTATTTGGGTTGAGTGTATCATTCGCAGTTATTTTATTTTCGGTGGGCTACGTTTATTACGAAACAAGTTTTGATAAATGTATTCCCGAACACAATCGAATTTATCGCTGTTTAATGCAGGGACAGTTAAATGGAAACGAAGCTGATTTTGCGGTTACCAGTTCGCAAATGGCCGAAGCAGTTTTAAATGATATTCCCGAAATAGAAGAAGCAATACGGCTTACTGCGAGAGGTGAAGCAACAATTGACTACAACACAGAAATCATTGAAATGGGAACGCTGTTTTTTGCCGATCCCGAAGTTTTTGATTTTTTTGATTTTACTATTCATAAAAATATAGAAAACCCCTTTGAATCACCTGATAACATTGCCATTGCAGAAAGTATAGCCAAACAGCATTTTGGATCGGTTGAAAATGCACTAAATAAAGTGGTACAATTGCGTGGCGAGGACTGCGTGATTGCAGGCGTATTTGAGGACCTGCCACAAAATTTTCACTTACAAACAAAAATCATTCAATCCATTGACGAAGTAAATCCCGACAACGATGGTTGGGGCTCGCAGAATTATTTTACTTACATAAAAACCTCCACGCCGATTAAAGATATTGATAATTTGAATTTCAAATTGACTAAATCTGTTTATACGCATTACGATGCCGATTTAGACGGAGCAGCCGCACAAAACTGGGAAGATTTAAAATACAGCGACAACACTTACATTTTCTTTAACGCCGAGCCTTTAACCGATATACATTTTGGAAAACATCGGTTTGATCCTGCGGTAACCTCAAGTAAGACGTATGTTTACGGCGCAATAATTCTGGCCATATTCATTCTGCTTATTTCTTCATTTAATTTTATAAACCTAACCATTGCAAATTTATCAACACGTTTTAAGGAGATTGGCATTCGTAAAACCAATGGAGCTGGTAGCAAACAAATAGCTACGCAGTTTATTATTGAATCGATATTATTTTGGGTTACTGGTTTTGCGATAGCTTTTTTAGTGTATCGTGTGGGAGAGGTTTCGTTGTACCATTATCTTGGACTGGAATTGAGTATTGATAAGAAGGCATTGATAATTTTGATTGCCCTTATTTTTGCAGGTCTTCTGCTTTTTAATTCAGTCGCCAATATTCTTCCAATTACTGTTTTTGCAAAAAAAGAAACCCTTGCACTGATAAAGAAAGAAACAGCTAAAAAACGAAGTTATCTTTTAAAAGATGGTTTTGTTGTACTCCAGTTTGTATTGTCAGCAATTATTATTTTGAGTTCGGTTTTTGTTCAAAAACAGATAAATTTTATGGTTAACAAAGATCGGGGCTACGACAAAGAAAATGTAATTACTTTATCGATGTGGGATATGCCTCCGGAAACCCGGAGCACTTTTATTGAGGAAATTAAAAAGCACACCGTAATCCAGTCGGTTTCAACCAGCGATGTATATTTTGGAGATGACCCAAGTATGAACGGAGCTTTTTTTGAAACGCAGGAAGCTGAGAATTATTTCCACACTACTATTTTGCCGGTTGACGATGAATTTTTTAAAACTTTTAATATTCAGTTGCTTAAAGGAAGATTCTTTGAAAAGGAACGCAAAACTGACTTTAAAGCCGTTTTGTTAAACGAGACTGCTGCAAAAGAATATCAAAAGGCGGGTTCGCTAATTGGCAAGAAATTATACGTCGATGGCACTTATTACGATATAATTGGAATTGTAAAAGACTTCAATTACCGCTCGCTTTACCATGCACTACAACCATTGGTAATTACCCGAATAGAGAATTTTGGGAACGTATTTGTAAAAGTCGGTAACGATCAAATTGCTGAAGCCTTGGAAATTATCCGTAATCAAAGAAAAGAATTAGGGCTAACAAAACCGTTGCAATATTCTTTTCACGATGAAATAATTGCCAAACATTATTTAAAAGACCAGCAAGCAAAAAAGATGTTGCTCTTCCTGTCGCTGGTTTCGGTAATAATTGCATGCGTTGGATTATACGCAATTAGCTTTTTTACCATAATAAAGCGCACCAAAGAAATAGGCATCCGAAAAGTAAACGGAGCAAAAGTGTCTGAAATACTAACACTTCTAAATAAAGACTTTATAAAATGGGTGGCACTTGCATTTCTAGTTGCAACACCCATCGCCTGGCTTGCCATGAATAAATGGCTGGAAAATTTCGCCTATAAAACCACTTTAAGTTGGTGGATTTTTGCACTGGCCGGGGTGTTGGCATTGGGAATTGCATTGTTAACGGTGAGTTGGCAGAGTTGGCGTGCGGCTACGAGGAACCCGGTTGAGGCCTTACGATATGAATAATCAGAAAACATGCAGTTTTGATTAAGAAAACAGAAAAACACTTGAAAAATGAAAAAATTACGCACAAATATTATTCGCTTTCTTAAACGCAATCCGTTGTACACCTCTATCAATTTTACAGGACTGGTAATTGGTTTTGTTTGCGTGATTTTTATTGGTCTTTGGATAAAAAATGAATTGAGTTACGACAGGTTTCACCAAAATGCTGACCAGATTTACCGTGTGCATCGGTATTTCTACGACAACAACGGAACCGAAAACCTTCATTTACCTTATGTTGCGCCACCGATTGCGCCATTGTTGAAAGACGAATTCTCCGAAATTGAAAATATAACTCGGGTGTCCCATATGGGATTACTTTTTCGAATGAACGATCAAAAGGTTATGGAACCGGACGTTTGTTTTGCTGAGCCGGATATTCTGAATATTTTCTCTTTCGAAGGAATTTCAGCCGAAAACAATTTATTAAACGAACCACTCACCGCTGTGATTTCTGCAACTATAGCCAAAAAGTATTTTAATGACGAGTATGCCGTTGGAAAAACCATGGAGTTTTTTGATGAAAATGGAACTAATTATAATATAAAGGTTACAGGAGTTTTCGAAGACTGGGGGCGAAATAATCATTTCCGGCCTGAAATCCTGATTTCGTTTTCTACGTACGAAAGTGCCGTTGGTGAAAGCGAGTTAAACGACTGGGGAAGCAATAATTACGAAACATTTGTATTGATGCAGAATGCGCCTCTGCAACTGGATTCCCGCCTCGATGAATTTATAAACAAACAATTTGAAAATGGAACCAGTTGGACAAAAATCAGAATGGAAAGGTTATCGGATATCCATTTTAACTGGTATGGAAGCCGTTCCAGTATTTATGTGTTATTATCGATCGCTCTTTTGATTCTGCTTTTGGGAAGCATCAACTACATCAATCTGAATACAGCTATTTATTCCCAACGAATTAAAGAAATTCAGATTAGAAAAGTTATTGGAGCAACGGGTAAACGCATCTTGTCGTTACTTATGCTTGAATCTGTCTTTTTTTGCATTGTGTCGTTATTTGTTGCGCTACTTATAGTTAGTGTGGCCATTCCTTACCTGGCAAGTCTTTTCAATAGTAACCTGGCATTTTCAGTTGGTCAGAACCTAAGTATGATAGCTCTGTTTTTCATCCTGTCAATTTTTATTGGATTGATATCAGGAGTGTATCCTGCAAAACTATTGCTGACGAGTAAAAAGAACATTTCCACAAACAATAAAATGTCGTTTCGTAACGGCATGGTTATTTTTCAGTTCTTCGTTTCAATTGCCCTGATCATGTCGTTCCTAATAGTGAATAAACAGTTAAACTATTTGAATACAAAAAATCTTGGGCTTAATCAAGAGAACGTGATTACGGTGAGTGCGTCGCCCAATCATATCGAAAAGCTGGATGTGTTTCGGGATCAGCTAACTAAAAATCCGAATATAATCGATGTTTCCGGTTCGAAAAGAATACCATCGCAACGTCTTAATGACAGTAGTGGAATGGAAGTTTCCAACAATGGAAAGATGGAACCACTTGGTTTTCGGGTGGCCAATATTCGGGGCGACGAACATTTTGTTCCAACCTACGAAATGAAACTGATTGCAGGTAATAATATGAGCAGTCAAACAAAAGAAGAAAAGGAATATTTGGTTAACCGGGCGGCTGTGGAGAAAATTGGCTGGGAATCTCCCGAAGCAGCGATCGGGCAGTTTGTTGAATATGGGAATGAAAAAGGCAGAATAGTTGGTGTGTTGGAAAACTTCAATTACGAATCGTTGCACAATGCCGTATTCCCGATCATCCTGTACAAGGATGTTTCAAGCTATAACCGCATTTCAATACGAATAACTCCAGCTAACTTATCGAATACAATTGGGTTTATAGAAAGCACATGGCAGGAATTTAACTTGTCAGGCTCTCCATTTTCGTATCAGTTTATTGACGAACGGTTTGAACGATTATATCAATCTGAAAAATATACCAAAACAATTTTCAGTTGTTTTATGGTGTTGGCTGTATTCATCGCAATTTTAGGATTAATAGGATTGTCGCTTTTTGTGATGGAGCGACGCACAAAAGAAATTGGTGTCAGAAAAGTAAACGGAGCAAAAGTGACAGAGATACTTGCCATGTTAAATAAAGACTTTATAAAGTGGGTGGCGATCGCCTTTGTAATTGCCACTCCAATTTCATATTACGCAATGGATAAATGGCTCGAAAACTTTGCCTACAAAACCAATTTAAGTTGGTGGATATTTGCCTTAGCCGGAGTGTTGGCTTTGGGAATTGCACTGTTAACCGTTAGTTGGCAAAGCTGGCGGGCAGCTACGCGAAATCCTGTTGAGGCACTTCGTTACGAATAAGTTTTACGTCAAACAAGTATTAAATAACTATAACAATTGTTATGAATGCAGCACAAATAAAAACCATATTCCGCGGAAGTTTTAAAAAACGGTCTTCGCTGTTTATCAATTTAACAGGTTTGTCGATCGGTTTTGCGGTATTGATTGCCATCCTATTTTTCATTCAGGACGAGAAATCGTATAATCAGTTTCACGAGAATATTGACGATTTGTATTGTGTCTTTACTATCGAACCGTCGGCGAACAATTCCATTGGCTGGCACGAATCGGTTCCGGCTATTCCCGAAGCGCTTCGCAATGAATATCCCGAAATTGCCAATGCCGCACTCGTTCGCAATGGTAAAGAAAACATGCTTGTTGAATACGGAGACACCAAATATTACGAAGATATTCAGCTGGCCGAGTCCAACCTGTTTCATATGTTTTCATTCCCGGTAATTCTGGGCGAAATTCCTGAAAAAACAACTGATACACACATTATAGCGTTAAGCCAAAAAATGGCAGCCAAATATTTTGGGGAGAAAGATCCGCTTGGTGAGCCGATCATTATAGATAATAAAGACAAATTTACTGTGGTTGCCGTTTATGAAGACATGCCAATAAACTCAAGCATAAGTTTTGATTTCTGGATTCCTATAGAACTGATTGAAGAAACCCGGCCCGGTTACCTCGACACCTGGTATAATTTAAGTTTCAAGGCTTATGCTTTGTTGCAACCCGGAGCCTCATTCACCGAGGTAAACAAAAAGCTTTTCAACCGCATTCAGCAGTCAAATCCTGAATCGAAAGATAAGGCTCAGTTGTATCCGTTTTCAAAACTCTATCTCGAAGCTTGGGGGCATAACAAAAATGTTCGAACCATGTCGCTGATTGGTTTAATTGTTATGTTGCTGGTTTGTCTGAATTTTATTAACCTGCAAACGGCAGAAGTATTTAAACGCATTAAACAATTTGGAATTAGAAAAATAAACGGGGCAAGCAATCATAGTCTGAGCATCCAGCTTTTTACTGAAACTTTTCTGCAAACCATTTTTGCACTTTTCACCGGAATAATTGTCTCCTATCTGGGAAAGGAATATTTACTGCATTTGATTAATAAACCGGATACAGGAGCACCTTTGCTTTCAGGTACCGCTTTAAGCATTCTTTTACTTTGTGTTTTCCTGCTTTCTTCACTTTCAGCATTGGTTCCGGCATTAACTATCCGGACGGTTGCATTAAGCAATTCTCTAAAAGAAAAAATCAGCGAGAAAGTAAGTGTTAAAAAGCTCAGGCTAATTATTATGGCTGTTCAGTTTAGTCTGGCTATAGTTTTTGTGGCTTCTTTAATAATAACCACAAAACAGGTTCGATACCTCGAGAATAAAAATCTCGGATTCAGTAAAGAACAGCTTTTATATATTCGGTTGGATGGTGAATTGTATGAAAAACGAGATGTACTGCAGCAAACACTGGAACAAAATTCAGGCATCATAAATACCTCGCTTTCATCTCACTCACCCATTGGTATTTACTGGAACGGAGGTGGCTGGAATTGGGAAGGAAAGGTGGCCGACTTCGATCCGCAAATAACGTTTATCGAAACCGATAAAAAGTTTTCCGAAACCTTTGGTATTCAAATGGCTGAAGGCGATTATTTTAAGGATGAACAACCCGGTGTGGTAATTAATAAAACCTTTGCGCAAATGATTGCACCCGGCGAAAATGCCTTGGGCAAAATGCTAATAAAGGAAGACATGGATATAGCCATTCCTGTAAGTGGTGTTATTGAAGATATTCATTTTAAGCCATTAAACCGAGAGATTGGTGCGCTAATGATGATTCCTGAAATGGGTTTTCAGGACATGAGGTTTTTGTTTGTTAAAGTTAGCCCGGCAAATATGGCTCAAACGCTTAATTTTATAGAAGAAACAGTTAAAGGGCTAAATCCCGACTTTCCATACTGGCATCATTTCCTTGATGATGACTTTGCACGGCTTTATTTGCGTGAGCACACACTTAGGGCACAAATGACCTTTTTCTCCATTTTAGCGATTCTTATTTCGTGTATGGGATTGTGGGGAATTATGGTTTTTGTTGTGAAACAGCGGGTGAAAGAAATCGGTATCCGAAAGGTAAACGGAGCCAAAGTATCCGAAATACTTGCCATGTTAAATAAAGACTTTATAAAATGGGTGGCGATTGCCTTTGTAATTGCCACTCCAATTTCATATTACGCAATGGATAAATGGCTCGAAAATTTTGCCTACAAAACCAATTTAAGCTGGTGGATATTTGCGTTGGCTGGGTTTTTGGCATTGGGAATTGCATTGTTAACCGTTAGTTGGCAAAGCTGGCGGGCAGCTACCAGAAATCCTGTGGAGGCTCTTCGATACGAATAAATTTGAATCTCAAACCTATGTACAGCCTGAAAATAACAATACGTCGACTGTTAAGAGATAAGGTCTTTTTGCTCCTTAGCACTTTGGGCCTGGTAATTGGAATTTCGTGTTTTATCATTCTATTTATCCATGTTTCTAACGAAAAAAGTTTTGACAAACATTTTGATGGACACGAGAATATTTATAGAGTAATTTCAGCTGCTGAATTTGGTAAAGATTCACCATGGGCACGTAGTTTGGGAATTGTTCATTCTGCTTCGTCTGAAATTCCAGAGATTGAACTGGCGTCTCAGTTTATACATTGTCCAATTGGAACCATAAAAATCGGTGACAACTCGTTTCATCAAAACGATATTTTATGGGTTAATGATACTTTTATTGAAATGTTTGAAGTTAAATCGAAAGTTGGTGACCTATCTGAATTGGAGAAACCAAATACCGTTTTTATTTCAGAAGATTTTGCTCGTAAACACTTTGGAGACCAAAATCCCATTGGACAAATCATCAAATTTGAAGCCGGGCAATACAAAAAAAATATTGGCGATTATGAAATTCGTGGAATTGTAAAAAACACCCATCCCAAAACACATTTAAAATACGAATTACTGGCCTCGCAAAAAGGTAACATGCAAAAATCTTTTGAAAAAACATTGCCAAGCTTAAAAACTCTATGGGCCTACCATTACTTTAAACTTCAAAAAGGGGCATCTCCAGAATTGGTTGCCAAAAAGTTAGGAGCTTTTTGGGATAAGAGTTCTTTAAAACAAGAAGGTGGGCCCAAAGAATTCGATTTTTCATTGTTCCCAATGGACGATATCCACTTGAAATCGGATTTTCGTTTTGAACTGCGGGAAAGTTCGAGCAAAATAAATATCTCTCTTTTTATAATTATCTCCTTTATTATTTTGCTGGTTTCCTTGTTAAATTTTACCAATCTCACCATAGCAAAGCTCATTAAACGCTCAAAAGAACTGGGCTTAAAAAAGTCTATTGGGGCTAACCGGTGGCAAATTATAACGCAGATATTAAACGAAGTATTGATTGTTTGTATACTAGCAATTGGAATTTCATTGTTGTTTATTCAGGTTGTAAATCCCTTCATTAACCAATTGTTTGACATAGATTTTAAAATATATTACCACGAACCGATTATTTACTGGACTATATTGGCAGTTATTGGTTTGTGCCTAACGATAACAATCCTTTTTATTGCTGTATTTTTTCTAAGTAGAAATTCTACCATTGATATCCTTGCCCAACGGAATAATTTCTCGGGAAGTTATGTGCTTAAGAGCCTTCTGGTTGGACAGGTTTCCATTGTAATTGTATTAATATCGGGTACTGTTTTAGTAAATAAACAAATTGACTTTGTACTAAACAAGCCCTTAGGTTTTAATAAAGAAAATGTAGTTGTTCTGCACATGAAAGATCTGGCAAAAGATGCTGGTAGTTTTACAAATGAACTTAGAAGGCAAAGTCAGATAACCGAAGTTGGAATGGCATATCAATACTTCGGCTATCCGACACAAACATTGTTACTTGAAGATTTAGGCATTGAGGGAACCGCAGAGTTAGTTTTTGCCAACTACGATTACCTTAAAACCATGAATGTTAAGTTGATTAAAAACTGGATAAATCCTACTGCCGATACTGTTCGGGGAATGGTGATAAACAACCATCTATATAAACGTTTAATGGAGAAACACGGAAGTATAGAAGCGCTTAATGCTTACCAACAAATGCAATCTTCACAACGTGGTCAAAAAGATAACCGTATTACAAAATTTGTAGGAGTAGCGGAAGATTTTAACTACAACTCAGTACACGAAAACATAGGCGATTTTGTTTTTTTGTTGGATGAAGCAAGAAACCGTGCACGTTTTGCTCATATACGCTTAAATGAAGGGAGTTTGCATGCTGGTATGAATGCCATAAAAAGGGTATGGAACGAGTATTATCCCAATCAGGAAATGGAGTACTTTTTTATGGATGAGAAAATAGCCCAGCAATACAAAGCAGAAACTATTCTTAGTCGCATTCTTTTTGTTTTTTCAGGCATTGGAATACTGCTCAGTATTTTAGGAATTAGTGCATTATCACTATTTATTTCGCAGCAACGTACTAAAGAAATCGGTATCCGAAAGGTAAACGGAGCCAAAGTATCCGAAATACTTGCCATGTTAAATAAAGACTTTATAAAATGGGTGGCGATTGCCTTTGTAATTGCCACTCCAATTTCATATTACGCAATGGATAAATGGCTCGAAAATTTTGCCTACAAAACCAATTTAAGTTGGTGGATATTTGCCTTAGCCGGAGTGTTGGCTTTGGGAATTGCACTGTTAACCGTTAGTTGGCAAAGCTGGCGGGCAGCTACGCGAAATCCTGTGGTGGCACTCCGTTATGAATGATGTAGTACGTTAAGATTTTATAAAACCTTAACGTTTGGGAGCGATGAAAATGAAACTGTAATAATTAAAACCCGATAATATGTTTTGGACACAATTTAAACTAATGTTTCGCAATTTGCGAAGAAACAAACTTCATTCGGCAATCAATATTTTTGGGTTAGCAATTGCCATAACCCTTGTTTTGTTGCTATCTTCTTATGTTTCCAATGAAGTATCGGTAGATTCATTTCATGTAAATAAAGACCGGATATACCGTGCATATGGAGACAATATCCAGACTTTTGCGCCTCCTTTCGGGCAGTATATTTTAGAGAATATTGCTGAGGCTGAAAGCTACGCACGTACTTTTATTATGGACGGAACTTTAACTTACGACAATAAAAAGTTCGAAAGTGGTAACTGTTTGTTAACCGATTCGGCATTTTTTACCATGTTTTCATTTCCGGTACTTGTTGGAGATGCCGGTGAACTTTTATCAGCTAACAGCGATGCTGTGTTATCAGAGAGCTTTGCAAAGAAAATTTTTGGTAACAAAAATCCGATAGGGGAAAGCGTTAAATTTAATGGTAAGGATTTCATAATCTCCGGCATTTTTGGTGATTTTAAAGACAATACCCATTTTGCTAAGCCAAACATGATCCTTAATTTTTCGATGTTACCCATAATTTGGGGAATGAGTGAAGAAAATGCATCGAAATATTTTATGAAAGATTATGGAAACAGTTCTTTTGGGCTTTATGTGATGGCACACAGAAATAGCAATATTAAAGCACACGAAGCGGAATTATTGGAAAAAGTAAAAGAATTTTACTGGATTTTTAAAAACGACAGAAATAATGAAATTGCATTTATGCCGCTCGAAGAGGTTTATTTTAACCTTGCGCCGCTCGACTATATCGGAACGCGGCAGGGCAACAAGAAATTTCTTAATATTCTTACCATTATAACCCTGGCCATTGTTATAATTGCTGCAATAAATTACATCAATTTAAGTATTACCCAATCGGTAAAAAGAGCGAAAGAAGTAGGAATAAAAAAGATAATTGGTTCATTCCGCCGGGGAATTGTCAGGCAATTTTTAATGGAATCTACAGTGATCAGTTTGATCGCAACGGTTCTCGCCATTTTGCTTACAATTCTTGTTCTGCCAAAGTTTAATCAATTGGTAAACACCGATTTCAAATTTCTCGATATAATTAATAAAGGATTCCTGTTGCGTAGTTTACTGGTTGTTTTCGTAACCGGGCTTATTGCCGGTTTTGTCCCGTCGCTTATTCTTTCCGGATTCAAATCTGTTGAAATAATGAAAGGGGTACCGTCGCGGCTTAAAAACAGTTTTCTTCAAAAGGCAATGGTTGTTTTTCAATATACCGTTTCTATTGCATTAATCGTGGTTGTTGCATTTATAATAAGGCAAAATAATTACATGAAAAACTACGACCTGGGATTTGATAAAGACCATACGTTTTATATACGAATGACCGACGATTCGAATAAACAAAAGAATGCATTTGGAAATGAATTGATGAAAATTCCCGGGGTAATAGCTGTTTCTTTTTGTCAGGATTTCCCGGGAGGTCCCATTAATAACCAGTCGTTTGTTTACAACGATAAAGCGCAGAGTTTCGATCAATTCAGGGTAGATACTGCGTTCTTTTCGGCGCTTGGAATCCCTTTAAAAAACAGAATTTCAATTACCGATAATGTTATGGGGGAAGAAAAGTTTGCCTTGGTAATAAATAAAACCGCAGTGAATGATCTGGAGCTTGAACCTCCTTACAACGAATTTAAATTTTATGATGACATGGTAAAAATTAGTGAAGTTGTGGACGACATGAATTTCAGATCGTTATATCAAAAGCCACGTCCAACCATGTTTCAGTTGAGCGATATGAATTGGGCACCTTATGTATTGGTGAGAGGATCAGGCGATAATTTAACCGCTGTTGTGGATCAGGCAAAAGCCGTTTTTAAAGATATATCTCCGTCGGATCCGCTGGAACTGAATTTTATTGATGACGCCTTAAATGTTGCCTACAAAAAAGAAGAACGTACAGCTAAAATAGTAGGTTATTTTGCTGTTTTCGCCATACTTATTTCGTCGCTTGGAATATTTGCGTTGGCAAGCTACACCGCTCAAAACCGCCGAAAAGAAATAGGGTTGCGAAAAGTAAACGGTGCGCAGATTACTCAGATTGTTGGCTTGTTGAATGTCAATTTTATAAAATGGGTAGTTGTCGCATTTGTTATAGCTGCACCTGTAGCCTGGTTTGCAACAAACAGATGGCTCGAAAATTTTGCCTACAAGACCAACCTGAGCTGGTGGATATTTGCCCTGGCCGGTGTGCTGGCTTTGGGAATTGCATTTTTAACGGTTAGCTGGCAAAGCTGGCGGGCAGCAACAAGGAATCCTGTTGAAGCATTGAGGTACGAATAACTTAAAAATTTATTGCCATGTTTAAGCAAGAAATTAAATTAATTTTTAGAGGATTAAAAAGGCAAATTGTCACATCGTCGATTAATATTATTGGATTGGCAATAGGTTTTACATTTGTTATTCTTGCTGGTGTTTATGCTTTTTCGGAACTGAGTTTCGACCACTTTCATAAAAATCGTGAAGCAATTTACAGGGTAGAATTTAATACACCAGACCGTGAAGTATGTAGTTCGTCAGGAAATACATCTTCATGGATAAAAAACAATATTCCAGAAGTAAAATATGCTACACGAATATTAAAAGATGAAATTATGGGCATAACCCGTAATGTGGTTTATAAAGAGACAAGGTTCATCATTGAGAATCCACTGATTGTTGACAATGATTTTTTTAAAATGTTCTCTTTTCAGCTGTTGTCCGGCGAGATTAACTCGTTTCAAAGAGATAAATATTCTGTCGCTCTCACAGAAAGTTTGTCCCAAAAAATATTTGGTAATGAAAATCCGATAGGAAAAGCTATTGAATACAAAGGAGAAATGTTTACTGTAAGTGCGGTAATGGAAGAAGTTCCCCAAAACTCTTCTATCCGATTCGACATACTTTTGCCCGCTGAAAATTTGCCCTCTTATGTCTCCATGAACTGGGGTAATAATAATGTTCAGACATTTATCCAATCGGATGAACACGTTTCGCGCGCATTACTGGAACAAAAAATTCAGAACGGTATTATTGCTGAGCTTAACTCATTAGGATATCCGGAACAGATAAGGAGTAGAATTTACCATTTAAATCCTCTCGATAATATTTATTACTCATCCAGTGCGAATGATCAGGTATGTGAGCATGGCAACCGCAAAACAACTCTCATGCTCATAAGCCTTGTTTCTATTGTACTTTTGATAGCCCTGTTAAATTACGCAAACACCATTTTGTCAGGAGCATCTGAGAGTATTAAAAGAATTGGTATCAGGACGGTAAACGGTTCTTCGCGTGCAAACAACATCCGTTTTTTGGTTTACCAGGCAATTATGCCCAGCATTATTGCAGTAACAATTGCATTTCTTGTTAGCCAGCCGGTAAAACATATTTTGGGCAACTTATTAAATGTTAATATGCCTGATTTAAAGTTCACTTACTTTTTAGTTGCACTTTTAGTTGCGATGTTAACCGGGACACTGGTTGGTTTGTTTCCTGCAATAAAATTTACATCGTATAAAATTACAAGTTCATTAAAAAATAGTAACGATTCGGGAAGGAAGGTAAACCGATTGGGGAATGTTTTTACAATTGCCCAGTTTGCTGCTTCGATTGCCCTGATAATTTCAGTTTTTACCATCTACAAACAACTTAATTTCGTTTTTGCCGAAAGCAATAATAACCTGACTGATGAAGCGATTATTTATATGCCAATTGCCAACCGCAGTGCACAAACAGCGCCCACTATCAAAATGATTGAGGAGGCATTAAAACAGCTTCCTGAGATAGAATATGTTAGTACAAGTTTGCATATTCCCGGCGATGAACATTACTCTGACAGGGGAATACAGCTCGTTAAAAACGGGGAGAAAGAAGCCATTGTTGCGAATAATAACATGGTAGGAATTGATTACCCTGAAATTATGAATTTTAAAATGGTGGAAGGCAGAAGTTTTGATCCCAACATTAAATCAGACTACCAATCATATATTGTAAATGAGGCATTTATCAGCACATATGACATTCAGGATATTTCAAGCATATCGTTGAATGATTCGCCGATAATTGGCGTGATGAAAGATTTTCACTATAATTCATTGCACGACAGGATTAAACCGCTGGCTATCCGTTACGAAGAATTTTACCAGTCGAGGATTGTTGTAAAACTGGCATCTTCCAATACTTCATTAATCGAAACGGTAAATAAAATTACGAAGGCAACTGATGAAATTGACAAAACCGCTGTTACTGATGTTCTTTTTCTCGATCAGCACATTGCCAAACTCTACGATAAAGAAATACAGGTTTCAAATATCTTACTTGTTTTAGCACTGTTTTCTATCTTCATTTCGGGTATGGGACTTTTTTCCATGTCTATGTTAATCTCAAAAATAAGAACCAAAGAAATCGGCATCCGAAAAGTAAACGGAGCCAAAGTATCTGAAATCCTTTCAATGCTAAATAAAGACTTTTTAAAATGGGTGACCATTGCTTTTGTAATTGCTACGCCAATTGCCTACTACGCCATGCGCAAATGGCTCGAAAATTTTGCCTACAAGACCAACCTGAGTTGGTGGATATTTGCCCTGGCCGGTGTGCTGGCTTTGGGAATTGCATTGTTGACCGTTAGTTGGCAAAGCTGGCGGGCAGCAACACGGAATCCTGTTGAGGCACTTCGATATGAATAATCCAGATAATAAGCGAGAACAATGATAAGACTATATTTTATACGAGAATTAAGATCTCTCTTAAAGAACAAATACATTTCAGTACTTAAGATTTGTGGACTGGTTATTGGCCTTTGGGTTTTTATGGCAGCAGGTTATTATGTATTGCATGAAACAAGTTTCGACTCTTTTCAGGATTCAGCCAGGAATAAATTCAGTATGGAAGCCCGCGACCAGTTTGGAGAAGATTATTTTCAGTTTCCCCTGCCATATGTACTTTTTGAATCCTTATCGGACCGTTTTCCCGAGGTAATTAAAAACACTAGTTTCGACAGTAGAAACACTGCTATTTACATTGATCTGGAGAACAATCTTATAAAATCAGATTACACTGAAATTGGATTTGTTGAAAGAAACTTTTTCGATTTCTTCAAATTCAGTTTCATTGCGGGCAGCGCAGATGAAGGCTTCGACACACCCAACCCACTATTTATATCGGAAAATATTGCTAAAAAACGTTTTGGAAAAGTTGATGTTGTAGGCACCCCTGTTTCTCTAATAATTAATGATCAACTTATTGACTTTACAATTGCAGGAGTAATTGAAAACCCGGCAAGCAATTCCAGTGTCAGCTTTCACTGGATAGGTAGCCTTTCTCAGTTTATGCAGGCTCAAGATAAAAAGGATTACAAATCGGACTGGAACTATCAGTGTAAAAATTTTATTGAGTTGGTACCGGAGACGGATATTTCAAAATTTACGAAAAAACTTACTCAGGATTATGTCAGACTTGCCAAATTAGAGAAAGAACCGACTTTGTTATTAACCACTCTTAGTAAGTTGCACAATAACAATCGCTTGAGAATTTTCATCACTTTGGGAGTACTTATTTTGCTAATCTCGGTCATTAATTATGTGCTTCTTTCTACCATTGAAAAAACTCAACTAATGCGCTTATGGGGAATCGAGAAAGTATCGGGCGCTAAAAAATACCACTTGTTTTTAAAAAGTTCCATATCGGTTCTTCTTTTCTCGTTAATAGCTTTTACTATTTCACTTGGATTATTTAGACTAACCCAACCCTACTTCCCAAATTTCGTCGGCAACGATTTACCTTTTAATGCTATACTAAACATTAAAGGGATTACTGCCGGAGCACTGCTTTGTACTTTTTCGATCATACTACTTTCGTCGGTCATCAATCTGCTTATCACCGGCAATATAAAACCCATCGAAATTCTTCAGAATAGATTGAATAAGGGAAAAGCGGGTAAAATCCTTTTTAATTCTCTCTTAACTTTCCAATTAATGGCATTCATCGCTTTAATATCTGCATCAGTACTTGTTCAAAAACAACTTTCATTTATGCAGGAAAGCGATTTGGGATTTAATCAAGAATCATTGATTTCAATGAATATTGCACCTAATGATGTTCATTCGTACCCCGTTTTCAAAGAAGAACTGTTAAAAAATCCCAATATCAGAAATGTGGCAGGAACAAACAATCTTCCACTTTCCAGAATGGGCATGATTTATGGCGAAGTATATACCGACAGCCTTGGTAATCAGAAAATGAGAGCGACAGAATTCATTAACGTTGATAACGACTTTTTTAATACGATGGAAATAAATTTCAGCCAGGGTACTGATTTTAAAGACAATGTCGAAAATCAATGTATTGTTAATCAAACCTTGCTTGATGAACGTGGGGTGAAAGATCCCTTAAATGAAACAATTAAACTGGGCGGCAAAGAATACCGAATCTGCGGCGTGATCGAAGACTTTCACAATAAATCAATGCAAATGTCAATACAACCATTTGTAGCCCATTACAACCCGGATAAGATTTCACATGCCATTGTCCGGCTTTCGGGTAATCCTTCTGAAACTATTGAATTGATTAGGAAAACAGCAACTGCCTACTTTCCCAATACTATTTTTGAATTCGAATATTTTGATCAAAGAATAAAGGCAGCTTATAAAACGGAACGAAAGTTCAGCAACATTATTAATTTGCTAACTACTCTTTCAATATTCATTGCTGTTCTGGGCTTGCTTGGAGTCTCTTATTTCTCGTCGCTGTTAAGGATAAAAGAAATCGGTATACGTAAAGTAAACGGAGCCAAAATATCCGAAATACTTACTATGCTTAATAAAAATTTTATAAAATGGGTAGTGGTTGCTTTCGCTATTGCCACTCCAATCGCATACTACGCCATGAACAGGTGGCTCGAAAATTTTGCATATAAAACCACTTTAAGCTGGTGGGTTTTTGCGCTGGCCGGAGTACTGGCATTGGGAATTGCACTATTAACGGTGAGTTGGCAAAGTTGGCGGGCGGCAACGCGCAATCCTGTTGAGGCACTACGGTATGAATAATAAAAAAAGAAAACTATGTTACGATTTAAAATAAAACTGGCATTTAGGAATTTGTTGAAAAATAAGCTGTATTCATCGCTTATTATTGGTGGTTTTGCCATTGGTTTTACGGCCAGTATTCTTATTGGCCTGTTTTACAACTCCGAACACAATGTAAATACACACTTTCGCAATTATAAAAACATCTACAGAGTTGTAGATGCGAAAAACAACAGGTCGACAATGGATTTTGAGTTGTACCCGGTTTTCAATGGCGAATATCCCGAGATTGAAAAGGCCTGCCCGTTTGATTATACCTCGGGTTTTCAGTTTAATATTAAAGATCCGGAAACCAAAAACTTCGCAAAAATCAAGTATTCGATAAGTACCACCAACGATTTCTTCGATGTATTTTCGATTAAAGTATTGGCCAGTTTATCCGATAAACCGTTTGCGGATATGAACTCTGCAGTAGTTACTGAGTCGGTAGCTAAAAAGTTATATGGAGATGAAAATCCGCTGGGAAGAACCATAAAGCAGGAATTCTTTACAGCAATTATTTCGGCTGTTATGCAGGATTTGCCTGAAAATTCCAGTTTTCATGCCGACTTACTTTTAAATGCCGAAAACGAGGAGTTCCAGTTCAGAAGTGAATGTAACAATGGTATTTGTATTTACCCTACCGAACATTATCTGATGCTGAATAATGCTGTTGATCCTGTTGCGTTGGCCGAAAAAATAAATACTACGATTGAAAACTTTAATCAGAATACCGACAGTCTTGCACTTCAGAATGTGGCCGATATGTATCTTTCATCGTCGCTTAGCGATGATGAGCATGAATATGGCAACTCAAAAATGCTGGTCATTTTCCTTTCTATTGCAGTGCTTATCATTCTGCTTTCAAGCATCAATTACCTCAATTACACCGTCTCCATTCAGTATGCAAAAATGAAAGAGATCGGGATCAATAAAACGAATGGTGCCGGAAGTGGCCATTTGCTTATCGATTCATTAATAGAGGTCTCGTTGGGTGTGATTTTAGCTTTGTTTATTTCGGTGTTGCTTGTTTCGGTAACGCTGCCATATACCGATGTTCTTTTCGGAAAAAGAATCAGTATGGGCGACGTTAATTTTCAGCAATTAATTCCTGTATTTCTGGCAACAATTGCCGGAATAATTCTGCTGAACAGTATGGCTCCAATTTATGTGCTTTCGCGGTTTAATATTACCGATTTTTTAGTTGGCGGGCGAAAGAGAAACGGCAGACAGATTGGCAAACAATTAATGCTTACTTTTCAGTTAACAGTTTCAATCGCGCTTATTGCTGTTGTATTGCTCATTTTTAAACAACTACAATATGTCAAGCATTACGACCTCGGCTTTAATGAAGAGCACCTTGTGCGCCTTGAGCTTCCGTACCTTTTCGACAATCCTGAAATTATAAAACAGGAAACCGCAAAGCTGTCCTTTGTTCGCCAATCGGCACTTAGCGACGGTTATCCCGGTTGGGTAAAACTTTATATGGGTAGCGGCACCGACGATGACAATTTTATGGTTCAGTGCATCCACGTTTCCGATGATTACCTGGAAACAATGGGAATTGAATTAAAAACCGGTCGTGATTTTTTGGCAGGCGACAAACAAAAGGCCTGCATAATGAACGAAAAGGCAGTAAAAAAATACGGCTGGGATTCGATTGATGGAAAAGAATACAACAACGGTGATGGTTACCATGTAGTTGGAGAAGTGGCCGACTTTAATGTACAGTCGCTGCACAACGATATTGCACCGGTAGCTTTGATCTACGATCCAGAACATGGATTCAGTACATTGTCGTTGAGATTGATGCCCGGAAATGTGGGGCAGCAAATGGCACAGGTACAGGAAGTTTGGAAAAAGATATTACCTGATGAGCCCATGGAATTTACGTTTTACGACGACCAGTTTCAGGCGATGTACACCAAAGAGGACAAACTTTCAAAATCGATTTCCTTCTTTTCGTTTATCGCGATTGTGCTGACTTGCATGGGAATTTTGGGGCAGATTTTTCTGATCAGCCTGAATAGAACCAAAGAAATTGGTGTACGAAAAGTGAACGGAGCAACCATTTCTGAGATTTTGGTGCTGCTCAACAAAGATTTTGTGATTTGGGTAGTAGTGGCTTTGGTAATTGCCAGCCCAATCGCGCATTATGCCATGAATAAATGGCTCGAAAACTTTGCCTACAAAACAAACCTGAGCTGGTGGATATTTGCCCTTGCCGGAGTGCTGACATTGGGAATTGCCTTGCTAACCGTTAGCTGGCAGAGCTGGCGGGCGGCTACGCGAAATCCGGTTGAAGCGCTCCGATATGAATAGAGGAGAGCGGAAATCCACGATAGCGAAGCGAGAAGAAATAAATTAAATACAACCAATAAAATGAACTCATTAAGAAATATAAATCAAAAAATAATATTGCGAAACATCTTGCGCAATAAGCTTCATTCCTCGATTAACATTATCGGACTAGCAATTGGCATCGCTGTTTTTATACTAATAGCAAGATACGTAAATCATCAATTCAGTTTCGATCGCTTTCACAAACAGCAGAACAATATATACAAGGTTTATCTTGGCGATAATGGATCATTACCTCCGGCAGTTGCTTTATTCTTAAAGGATAATATTGCCGGAATTGATGATGTTGTTCGGGTAGATGAATGGTATGGTGGAGGAAATAAAGGTTATTTAGAATACGATAAAGAAACGATCAGAACCGATAATATCATTTTTGCTGACAGCAGTTTTTTTAATTTTTTTGATTTTAAAATGTTGTTTGGTGATTCCCAAAACGGTCTCAAAACGCCAAATTCAATAATCTTGTCAGAGCGATTGTCTCGAAAAATATTTGGCAATGAAAATCCAACAGGAAAGCAAATTACCTATTTAAGTGACTACCCCAGTGCAAAATATACATTCACCGTAAGCGGTGTAATCGAGGACTCGCCTACCAATTCATCAATTCCATACAACGGAATAATTTCAATGTCAACCATATCTTATCACCACATTAGAAACGGAAACATTAGCGAAGATTGGGTCAACTGGGGATTTAGCAGCTTTGTTAAAATTTCATCACCTGAAACTGTGAATCAACTCAACAATGAAACACCCGAATGCTGGACAAATTTGATGGCTGAACGTTGGCAGGTAGAAAAAGGAAGTCAGCGTGCAGCGGAATACAAATTAAACTTTGTTCCATTAAGAGAGGTACATTTCCATGGTAGCAACAAACGCTTTTCTGTTTACCTGATACTACTAATAGGACTGGTTATTTTAATAATAGCCATTATTAACTACATTAATTTATCACTGGCCATTTCCAGCACCCGTTTAAAAGAAATCGGAATTCGAAAAATAATCGGTTCTGATAAAAGTACTTTATTCAACCAATTTATAACTGAGTCAATCCTAATCACTTCAATTGCTGGCATTATTGCGGTAATTATAGTTCTTTTCATTTACCCTTATTTGTTCAACTTTACCGGATTTAAATCTGTGGTTGCTCCTGGTGAAACTTTCAAAGCACTGGCATTCCTGGTCGGAGGACTAATTTTTATTGGGTTCATTTCAGGATTATATCCTGCCTGGTTCCTCACAAAGCTTAAACCAGTACAGAGCATAAAAAATGAATTCAACAAAGGAACGAAAGGAAACAGGTTAAAACAGGTATTAATCACAACCCAGTTTGTTGTTTCGATTTTCCTAACAGTAGCAGTTTTAACTTTCTCGAAACAAGCCAACTATATTAAATCTAAAAACCTGGGATTCGACAAAGAACACCTAATCTACCTATCAGGTGGTGCCAGTATAAGTAAAGAGTATCAGGCATTCAGAAACTCATTATTGGCAAATCCATCAATTCAAAATGTTGCACGTACAAACGGAACCTTTGTAGGCCACCTTAATATTGGTTCCAAGCATAAAGTTAATGGTGAATTCAGAAATTACAGAGCCACAACAGTCGATCCTGATTTCATCGAAACATTTGGAATTGAACTTATAGCAGGTCGAAATTTCTCAAAAAATATCGGAAATGACTTAAATAACACTGCTTTGGTAAATGAATGTTTTGTAAAGCATATGGAACTAAAAGATCCAATTGGCTCAACCGTAACTTTTCTGGAAGATGACATTACGATTGTTGGGATAATCAAGGATTTCCATATAAGCTCATTGCACCACGAAATTGAACCATCAATGATTTGCTATCTGCCATGGAATACTTGCATTAACATTAAAGTATCGGGCATGGATTTGGAAAATACAATTGCCACAATTGAAAGCGCATGGAAGGAGTTCTCTCCCGATGTGCCTTTCGAATATCATTTTTTGGATGAACGTTTTGAAGAACTTTATCAAGCCGAAACTGAATTCAGTTCATTGATAAAAATATTTACCCTGATCGCAATATTTATTGCTTGCTTAGGTCTTTTTGGTCTAATTTCTTTTTCGGCTTTACAACGGAAAAAAGAAATCGGTATTCGAAAAATTAACGGTGCCAAAATTTCTGAAGTAATGATTATTCTAAATAATAATATAATAAAATGGGTAATGATTGCTTTTGTAATTGCCACACCCATTGCCTACTATGCCATGAATAAATGGCTCGAAAACTTCGCCTATAAAACCACTTTAAGCTGGTGGATATTTGCCCTTGCCGGAGTATTGGCTTTGGGAATTGCGCTGTTAACGGTTAGTTGGCAAAGCTGGAGAGCGGCTACACGAAATCCGGTTGAAGCGTTGAGATACGAATAGATAGAAACTTTGAGTTGCCGGATATAATCCGGGGAAAAACGAATAAAACCAAAACTAAAATGAGACAGTTTTATCATCTTAAAATGGCATTCAGAAACTTGATTCGTGAAATAAGAAATTCGGTTTTTCTCCTACTTTCTCTTTGTGTTGGTCTGGTTACGTTTATTCTTGTTTCGGGCTATGTTTTTTACGAAAAAGGATTCGACCGTGTATTTCCCGATAACAAGCAAATTTACAGGGTAACCACGGATATATTCAGTGGAAATGAATTGAGTATTTCAATTCCGCAATGCGAACGTGGTTTGGCAGCTACTTTAAAAGAAAACTATCCCCAGGTTGTGGCGGCTGGTTATCTTACCGGTACAAACAATCAGCAATATAAAATTGGCGACGAAATTTTCACCAATAATCACATTTATCATGCATCTGCCGGTTTTCTCGATGTGTTTTCTATCGCATTAACACAAGGCAACAAATCTGAGGTTTTAACCCGGTCATATACTGCCGTTATTTCGGAAAGTACTGCCAAAAAGTATTTCGGGAATGCCAATCCTGTCGGGAAAATTTTATTCAAATACCCGGCTTTTGAATATACTATCGAAGGCGTTTTTAATGATATTCCGGCACAGGCACATTTTAGTGCAGAGGTTTTACTTTCGTTTCACGACGACATGCACCTGCCTCCACCGGCAAAGGCCCAATGGGGTGAAACCGGATTTTATACTTACCTGAAACTGGATGAAAATACGGATGTAAAACAGGTTGAAACTGTGATAAACAATATTGTAGCAGAAAATAAAAAGATACAATTCGAAAAAGGTGCTGTAAGTCATTTGTATCATCTCCAGCCGCTAAATGATATTCATCTTCATTCGGAAATGAAAAACGAACTGGAGACAAATTCGCGGGCTCAATATGTCATCCTCATTTTTATAATTGGGATATTGATTCTTTGCGCATCGGGATTTAATTATATCCAGTTTGCTTTTTCGAAGTTGATTAACACAGCCAAAAAGACGGGAATCAAAAAAATTAACGGGGCAACACGTTTCGAGATTTTATGGGGATCGCTTTCCGAATCTCTTATCATCCATTTCTTTGCCGTTTCTGTTTCGATGCTTATTGGGTGGATGCTTATTCCTGTAATGCAAAACCAGTTTGGAATTTTTTTGAAACCGGTGTTTACGAGTAAGCTCTTTTTGGCTTCTTTAGTTATAATACTTTCATTAAGTATATTAATTGGCGGAATAATTCCCGCATTAATGATTAACCGTTTTAACAGTCTTGAACTGCTTAAGTTAAGATACAAACCTGTATCCAAAGGGCTTTCTTTTCGTCAGGTTGTTGTTGTAGCTCAGTTTGTTATAGTTATTGCCATACTGGCTGGAATTGCAGGAGTTAGCAAGCAGGTCAATTTTTTAATGGATAAAGACAAAGGTTTCGATGTTAAAAATACGATGGTGATTAAGGTTCCTCAAAATCTGCGCAAAACCTCACAACGAATTAATAACCTGCAAGCCTTTGAAGAAGAGTTGCTGCGGAATAGTAGTATTTTAGGATTCTCGAGTTCAAATGTGGTGCCGGGAGACTTGTCGGCATACAATTTTAATTTTACCGAGACGCTAACGGGAAAAGGAGGGAAGGCTGCACTTATTGTTGCCGACGACAGCTTTATAAAAAACTATAATATTCCTCTTATAGCCGGAACCAACTTCCGGGGACAAGTGACTTCTGCCCAAAATAATTACTGTATTATCAATCGAGCCGGGGTGCAATATCTTGGTTTCCAAAATCCTGTTGAGGCGATTGGCAGGGAAATAAAAATGGAAGACGAAAGCGGCATGCAAAAGTTTGATGTGTCGGTAATTGGCGTTACAAAGAATGTAGATTTTAGCAATGCAAAAGAAAGTCATAAACCCATAGTCCTTATAAATTGGACCGAAAATATGATATGGGGAAATTACTCTGTAAAAATTGCCAGTGCTGATTTTGCTTCAGTTATACCTTTTATTAAAGAGAAATTCAGTAACACTTTCCCCAATTATCCTTTCGAATATTTAATCGTAGAGGATTATTACAACAGGCAATTTGATAAAGAAATTCAGCTTGTAAGAACATTCCGTTTGTTTATTGTTGTTGCCATTTTTATCAGTGTAATAAACCTGTTTTCAATCGCCTGGCTTATATCATTGGCGCGAGTGAAGGAAATCGGCATTCGAAAAGTAAACGGCGCGAAAGTTTCGGAAATCCTTTCAATGTTGAATAGAGACTTTATAAAATGGGTGTTTATCGCATTTGTAATCGCTACGCCAATTGCATATTACGCCATGCAAAAATGGCTGGAAAACTTTGCATACAGAACCAACTTAAGCTGGTGGATTTTTGCCCTTGCCGGAGTGCTGGCATTGGGAATTGCATTACTGACGGTTAGCTGGCAAAGCTGGCGGGCGGCAACGCGGAATCCGGTTGAGGCACTTCGGTACGAGTGACACATACTTCAACTAAACTGAACTAAAAACAACGACGATGATACGATTCTACCTAAATCAGATTTTAAGAAACTTCAACAAACACAGACGTTTTTTTGCGATCAATATTATTGGATTGGCTATTGGTATAGCCACTTCGCTATTGTTGCTGACGCATATTCGTTACGAGAAAAGTTTCGATCGTTTTTATTCGCAGGCAGATAACCTGTACCGGGTAAATTACTACGCTTCGAAAGATGGCAAGCCATTGACCAACAGTTCTCGTAGCCAAACAGCACTGAGTCCGGTTTTGCAAACCGAATCAGAATTTATAGCTGCCAGCTGCCGGGCCTTTTACGAAAGTTGCTACATGTACACCGACAATGTTCAATTATATGGTCAGAATGTACTTTGGGCCGACAGTGCTTTTTTTAATGTGTTTCAGAATAAGCTGATTCTGGGAGATGTTTCCACGGTTTTGGCTAATAAATACTCGGTGGCTATTTCCGAGAAAGTGGCTCGTTTGTATTTTGGCAACGATGATCCCATTGGTAAGATCATCCGGCTTAATGAAGGAATCCAATTTTCAGTGACCGCCGTTTTCGAAAATCTTCCTGAAAACTCGCATTTACAATACGATTTTATTGTGAGTTTTAACACGCTGGAAGACTATGGCATTAATCAACAGGGAAACTGGGGAGCCATTTTTGTTTCCACTTATCTACGTAAAATTCCATCCGCAACGGAACGCGATGTCGCAAAGGTCTTAGAAAATATAGCAGAGAAATATATTCCAAATAACGGTAAAGACGGTTTCGTTGCTGCTTACTCGCCAATGGCGGTTGAGGATATTTATTTGCAGTCGGATTTGGAAGGCGAATTTGTTCCGCAAGGTAACCTCACCAAATTACGACTACTGTTGATCGTTGCTGTTTTTATCATTGTAATTGCCTGGACAAACAGCGTCAATATTTCAACAGCTTTATCGTTCGAGCGGATGAAGGCCATGGGAATCAGGAAAATTAATGGAGCTGATAACCGGTCGCTCATCCAGTATCATTTAGCCGAATTATTGGTTGTTAACCTATCTGCAATTGTTGTAGCACTTATTTTGATGATAGTAACCATGCCTGTTTTTAAGTCGTTTGTAAACAACAGTGTAGCAGTTAATGTCTTTGTTAAGTCATGGTTTTGGGGCTTGTTAGGAATTCTTCTGGTTGGAGGAACTTTGTTTACCGGCGTTATTACCGCTTTGCTTCAAACTTCATTTAAGCCAATTCAACTGGTTAGTAACAGAACTGCCGGTTTTGGAAGTTTAGGATCGCTTCGCCAGAGTCTTACCGTTTTTCAGTTTATACTGGCCATAATTCTAATCGGCTCTACAACACTGGTCTTTAAACAGGTCAATTATCTTGAAAAAAGTGATCTGGGAATGAATCCGGAGCAGGTGTTGGTGATCCGTGCGCCGGCAACCAACAACACATCCGGAGAACGTCGTTACCACGAGTTTTGTGCTTTTCGCGATGAATTGCTACGCTCGCCTTATGTGCAGAAAGTAACCGCAACAATGAATGTTCCGGGGCAGTCGAATATGTACAACAATGTAATGATTAGCCGCAACGGGAAACAGGTAAACACAACTTTTAATCTGGCATTCTCTGACGATAATTATTTTGAAACCTATCAGGTTCCAATTGTTGCCGGACGCAATTTTTACAGTTCCATTGGTAACGAAGGAAGTTCGGTAATTATAAACGAAAAAGCGGCAGAACTGATTGGTTTTACATCTGCTGATCAGGCTATTGGAGAGAAGATAAATATCGGAGATCAGGAGCTGGAGATTGTGGGAGTGGCTAAAAATTTTCACCACGAATCGTTACAGAAGGAATTGAGCCCTTACATTTATCAGTTTCGTCACCCGCATGAATTTGGCTATTATCCGGCGCTGGTAAGTACTTCCAATATCCCGGAACTGATGCAAACTGTGGATCAGGTTTGGAATAAACATTATCCGGGAGCGCAGGCTGATTTTTTCTTTCTCGATGTATTTTTCAATCAACAATATGTATCGTACGAACAGCTCGGTAAACTGGCAGGATTAAGTTCTGTGCTGGCCATTATTATTGCCTGCCTTGGTCTTTTTGCTTTGGTTTCGCATATGGTAAATAGAAAGGTTAAAGAGGTTGGTATACGAAAAGTGAATGGTGCCAAAGTGCTTGATATTCTGTTAATGCTGAACCGGGACTTTATAAAATGGGTAATCATCGCTTTTGTAATTGCAACACCCATTGCGTATTTCGCCATGAATAAATGGCTCGAAAGTTTTGCTTATAAAACCAACCTGAGTTGGTGGATTTTTGCGTTGGCAGGATTGCTGGCTTTAGGAATTGCATTGCTGACGGTAAGCTGGCAAAGCTGGCGGGCGGCTACGCGGAATCCGGTTGAGGCACTTCGGTACGAGTGACGAAATCCCGATCGAATCGTCGGGGTGGAAGCTTTAGGATATGAATAAAAGCAAAATCAATAACTATGAAAAACCTATTAAAACTAGTTGTACGTGTTCTGTTAAGACAAAAACGATTTTTAATTTTTTCTGTCGTCAGCCTTTCCGTGTGCCTGGCATTGGTTATTCTTAGCTCGGCATACTATGCTTATGAAATTAGTTCCGATAAATATCAAAGTAATTACAATCATATTTACAGGCTGGTAAATACGCCCAAAAATCAGGTAAGACTTGACGAACAATATTATAACACCTTAAACACCAGTGTGTCGGGAGTAGACAAATCTTGCCGGGTGAACATTTATGGTTCGATGCTAACTGCGGAAGACATTGTACAAAAAATCGACAACCTTGTTGTTGCAGATTCAACTTTTTTTGACCTGTTTGATTATACCATTTTGTCGGGCTCGGAGCAGCATCTTTTAAATGCACCAAATAAAATAGTGTTGACAAAATCGCTTTCAGAGAAACTGTTCGGGAAGGAAGATCCGCTCGGGAAACCGGTTCACATTAATATGCGTACCACCGCCTATGTTTCGGGAGTGGTTGCAGATATAAAACAAAAATCACATTTTAAATCCGATGCAATCGTTTCACTTTATACTGAAAATTTGCCTTGGAGTGGCGGTAATTTCTGGAATCAGAACGGAAAGTTTAAAGTCAAGCTTTTCAGCTATTACTTGCTTTTAAATAAAAAGGCAGATCCTGCGAGTGTTGATGCTCAGATAAAATCGACCTACAATTTTCCGTGGTATAGTTTCACTCCGAACATTGAAATGCAGCCTATTTCCGATATCTTTTTTAATAACACGTATCGCGATGCCGGTGTTAGTCATATAAATAAACCTTTGCTTTGGCTGTTGTTATCGATTACTCTAATCGTTATAGTTGTAGCCGGAATAAACTATATCAATCTGAGTTTATCGAAACTGAACGTGGAGTCGAAAACCGTTAGTATTCTGAAGGTTAATGGAGCTCATCGGAATAATATGTTCAAACAATATGCCTTGTCAGGAGGACTGGTACTTTTGTTGTCTTTTGGTATTGCATTGATGTTATCCCTTAGTTTGTTGCCCTCTTTTAATCAATTAATCGGTTCCGAAATCAGACTCGAAATTCTATCCGATCTCTCGTATTTAATTCCGTTTGTAGGTGTTATTGTTCTTCTTTTTCTCCTCATCGGTTTGTATCCGGCCTGGTTGTTTTCAGGAATCAATCCAATAAGCCTCTTTCAGGGGAAAGTCGCCGGGAAAATACGACTCAGCTCCTTTTCCCGAATCCTGCTCATTTTTCAGTTTGCAGCGGCTGTGGCGTTAATTGCTTCTGTTCTGATGGTTTTTAAACAAATTGATTACATGAAGAATAGAAATCCCGGATTTGATACGGCTTATTTGATAAAACAGGACATTCATTATTCAGTGAAAAATGCGCAGACCATAAAAACCTACGCCAGCGAGTTATTGAAAAATCCGAATATCCTGAAATTGAGTTTATCGGATGGAGTGCCTTTGGGTATTCATTCATACAGTGATCAAGAGGTAAACGGACACGACGTGAAATACAACGACATTAGTTGCGATGCTTCTTTCTTTAGTGTTCTGGATATGAATCTGGTTGCAGGCAGGTCCTTTTTTGAGAAGGATAAAAATGTTTGTATTATAACAGAGAAACTAGCCAAAGAATGTGGTTTCGATGAGCCGCTTAATGAAAAAATCGGCAGCACACTTATTGTTGGAGTGATGGCTGATTTTAATAGCCAATCGATGCACGAGGAACTAAGCGGAGTAATGTTTCGGCCGGTTGGCGATTATATTACCAATGTAACGTTTCGGATAGACGGAGTCAATATACCTCAGACTTTATCCTCCATCGAAAAATCGTGGAAAGAGTTTTTCCCTGAATATCCTTTCAATTATCAGTTTTACGACGATTTGATAGCGCAGCAATACCAAAAAGAACAAAGGCTGGCAGTTTCCATAAGTATCATTTCGGGATTGGCTATGTTTTTATGCTGCCTTGGCCTTCTGGGACTTGTATTAAATATGGTGGAAAACCGTGTAAAAGAAATCGGCATCCGCAAAGTAAACGGAGCCAAAGTTTCCGAAATTATTAAAATGCTAAATAAAGACTTTATAAAATGGGTAATCATCGCTTTTGTGATTGCAACACCCATTGCGTACTACGCCATGAACAAATGGCTCGAAAACTTTGCCTACAAAACCACATTAAGCTGGTGGATATTTGCACTGGCAGGCATACTGGCTTTGGGAATTGCATTGCTGACCGTTAGCTGGCAAAGCTGGCGGGCGGCAACGCGGAATCCTGTTGAGGCTCTCCGATACGAATAAATCCCCTTCAGGGGATTTAGGGGTGAAAAAAACTAAATAATTACGACCATAAAACTAATATAACCGTGAAAAAAAACTACTTAACCACAGCACTTCGGTTTTTAAAACGAAACAAACTTTTTGCCGGAATTAACATTCTTGGACTTTCGCTTGCTCTGGCTGCTTCATTTGTTATTTTGTTGTATGTAATTAACGAGTTGAGCTACAACACCTGCTTTAAAAACCGGAAGCAGATTTACCGCGTGCTGAACTATAATGCTGATGTAAAAGTAATGGATGAAGGAGCGCCCTATGTTCTTACCAAGCATTTACAAGACGATTTCCCACAGGTAAAATATGTGGCGCCAATCCGGAATATGGCGCGAGTCAGTATAAAATTGAATGAGGATTATATTCCTGTTGATCGGGTTGTTGGAACCGATTCTGACATATTTAAAGTTTTCGGTATTGATGTTCGTGGTCAGCAGGCGAATATTCTCGATGAACCAAATTCCATTATCCTTTCAAAAGAACTGGCACAAAAACTTTTTCCGGATCAAGATCCCATCGGACAAAATTTAGTTGCCCAAATTGACGAAAAGGACGAAGTTTTAGAAGTAAAGGGAGTTTTTGATAATTTTCCTGTAAACTCAACTTTTCAGGCCGATTGTTTTATTAATGTAAAGTGGACACTGCAACAGATTAATAGTAGGATTAAAGAGAGAGATGTTGAAACAGACTGGCGTTCCATGTATTGGCAAACCTGGTTATTACTGGATAAAAACAATAGTGGGGGTTCGCTTGATGAACAGTTTCGCTCGTTGGAGAAAGAGGTTTTTAGCGATGACGAGAAATACGAATTCTCTCTTCAAAATTTATCTGATGTTTATTTTGGATCGCAGGATATTAACAGCGGATTGCCACAAGGTAACCTGAAAAATATTCGGATTTTTTCGGCCATTGCTTTGCTCGTAATCTTAATTGCAGCACTTAACTATATCATTCTTTCAACGGCGGTCTCAACCGGCAGGTCAAAGGAAATTGGGATTCGGAAAACCAATGGTGCCGGGGCGAAATCAATTCGCCGGCAATTGCTGAATGAATCATTGATTCTGTCGATTTTGGTTTTACCAGTCGCGCTGTTTCTCGCCTGGATGGGGAAACCTTATGCCGAAGACTTGTTTCAAACCAAACTATTAATCCTCCGGTCAAATATTGTCATTTATGTTTCTGTTTATGTGTCACTTACTTTGCTTATCGGACTAGTGTCGGGACTATATACCGCGTCGTATTTATCAAAGTTGAATGTAATCAGCATTTTAAATAACTCAGTGCGGACAGGAAAACGAAAGTCGCGTGTGCGTTCCGCCCTGATTGTTGCTCAATTGGTGATCTTTTGCATTTTTGTTTCAAGTACACTCATAATCTACTCTCAATACAAGTATGCGCTGGAGAAAGATCCGGGTTATTACAATGAGGATGTTTTATTTGTTGATATGGGGATGAATTCTCAGAGCTCAAAAGCGTTTATAAACAGCATTAAGGCTTATCCTGATGTGCTGGCAGCCGGAGGTGCAATAGATGCTTTACCAATGACCACTTTTTTCACTTATCCGATGGAACTTCCCGGTGATAAATCGCAAAAAGTACCAATTGAGCTTCTGGCAGTAGATTATAATTTTTTAGAAGCTATGGGAATTCAAGTGATTAAGGGAAGAAGTTTTGAACTTGGAGACGATGAAAACGCATATATACTCAATGAAAATGCGGTAAACGAATTGGGATTAACAGACCCGGTAGGGAAAAAAATTGATGTAGTTGATGGTACAATAGTTGGAGTTGTTCGTAATTTTAACTTGCATTCATTTCACAGCAAAATTCCACCATTAATAATGATCGCGTCCGACGATTTTGCTCAGCAGGTTGCCATTCACTACAAAACCGGAATGCTTGAAAGTGTGCTATCTTTAATCAAATCTGAATGGCAAAAAATCGTTCCCGATGAGCCAATGAATTACAAAACCATGGATGAATTTCTAAAAGAGGTTTATGCCGAGGAGAAGAACCTGAGTGTAATTGTTTCGGTGTCGGCATTTTTTGCGCTGCTGATTGCTTCGTTTGGGCTGTTTGGCCTTACACTTTTCATCATGAAATCGCAAACCAAAGAAATTGGAATTAAAAAGGTATGCGGAAGTTCCGGGCAAGGTATTGTGCTGTCTTTCTTAAGCCAAAATTTTATAATGGTAATAGTTGCAACGTTGATTTCAATTGCACCTACAATTTTTGTGATGAATAAGTGGTTAAACAATTTTGCCTTTAAAACCGACATATCCTGGTGGGTGTTTCTAATCACTTTTGTGTTTGCAGCAATAGTGGCGTTGTCAACCGTTTTGTTTCACTCATATCGTGCTTCACGTATTAATCCGGTGGAGGCTTTACGATATGAGTGACGATCCGTCTGTCGGTAAGCCGGAATTCCAATAAAGCATCAGGAATGAAGCACATGTAAACCTTTTTTACATCTTGTGTCAATTATTTTAACACATTGTGTTTTTTGAATTATGTCAAACATCAATTAGTCAGCTGTTTAGTGGTGTTGGCATTGCGGTTGTATAATAGTAATAGCAATATTGTTTTAGCATAGTTTTAACAGAAACCATTTGATTACATGAGTTCAATAATGTTTAAATTATCGTACAGAAAGCTGATGCGAAATAAAATTTATTCTGTAGCTAATGTTTTGGGATTAACAGTTGGTTTTGCATCGTTTATATTAATTGCGCTTTTTATTCAGTACGAATTTAACTGGGATAAACACAACGACAATTATAACCAAATATACCGTTTGCAACGTTACGTTACCAACGCTCTTTATGCACAAGCAGGAAACAATATTTCACCACATACCCGTGCAATTACAGCCGAACTTATTGAAGGTAAATATCCGGAATTTGAGAAACTCACCGTTACGCGAGAGCAACCCGTAACCTTTTTAGGAACCGATGATGAACACCTTGTAAACGAGAAGAGTGGCATTGCAGCCGATACTCATTTCTTCGATGTTTTTACCTACCAATTTATCGCCGGCGACAAAACAGCGGCCTTAAGTCGGCCCTATTCAATAGTATTATCGGAAACGCTGGCGCAAAAGTTATTTAACAAAAGCAATGTGCTGAACCAAACTGTAATGCTCGAAAAGAAAGTTCCTTTACTTGTTACGGGGATTTACAAAGATTTACCCTATAATAGTTCGGTGCGGCCACCATTTATACTGTCTTTTTCTACCTTGAAACCTTTGTATAATATTGAGCGTTCGTCGTTATGGGCTGGCAATTGTATGACATTTGCCAAACTCAGATCCGGCGCAGATCCGCAAGTAGCAGGAGATAAGATCAAAAATCTTTTTGCAGAATACGATGATATTAAATACATCGAAATGCAGCTTTGCCCGCTATCGAAAGTATACCTGAATTTTAACGACAGGAATGATTACCTGATTGTTCTCAAACTGTTTGGTTTAATTGGTGTCTTTATCCTGGTAATGTCTGGGTTTAACTACATTAATTTATCATTGGCCCAGGCTTCTATGCGTGGAAAAGAAGTTGCGTTGAAAAAAGTAATTGGTAGCAGGAAAAGAACATTGATTACACAGTTTCTGGGTGAAACAATTACGGTATCTGTTATTTCGTTGCTACTGGCCTTGTTATTGGCGTATCTGTTTTTACCTTTCTTTAATAGTGTCGTCGATAAACATTTGTCGTTAAGTCTATTATATAATATAAAGTTTGGGTTGTTACTTATTTTTGTAGCTGTATTAACCGGATTGCTATCGGGTATTTATCCTGCTGTTTTTATGGCATCGAATAAAATATCCACTTTATTCAAAGAGAATTTCCTTGGGAAAGAACGTCAATCGTTTAGTTTGAAAAAAGCATTAATAACATTGCAGTTTGCTATTTCGCTGTTCCTGATTGTACTTACGGTATCTTTTTCTATGCAAATAAAATATATCAGCGAAAAAGATATTGGCTTCGAAAAACAAGGCCTGCTTTATTCGCAAATCAATATCTCTGATGATAACGTTTCATTTAATCAGTTGCGCGACAGGCTTTTGAAACATCCTGATATAACTGATGTTTCACTATCAAAAAACTTCCCTTTTGTGCGGCAGGGAGGGGGAACCACGAACTGGGAAGGAGGGAATCGGGATGAAAAAATAACCTGTCGGTTTAACGAGGTAAGCTATAACTATTTGTCGATGCTGGAAACCAATCTGGTTACCGGCAGAAATTTTAGTTCATCGTTTACCGGAGATATTGGAAAGAACTGTATTATCAATGAATCCGCTGCAAAATGTTTTGGGTGGGACAATCCAATAGGAAAACATATAAAAGATAACAGCCTGACGATTGTTGGAGTGGTTAAAGATTTTGTTTATAAAGATATGCATAATCCGGTTGACCCGGGAGTTTATTTGCTTGCACCAGATAAGGTTTCGGGCGATTGGATATTGTCGTTCAGGATTAATGAGAGAAACGAAGCTATCGTGAAAACGATGTTAGCAGAAGAATTAAAAGCCACCTTTCCAAAAGACCCGTTCGAAATCAGCAATTTTTCTCTTGCGTTTGCCGGCGAGAATGCTTATCGAATCTACCAATCACTAAACAAATCGTTACTATTTTTTACCTTACTGAATGTTTTATTGGCCATTGTCGGCGTATTTGGACTGGTAGCTTTTACAGTGGCCCGGCGAACAAAAGAAATTGGTATTCGTAAAATAAATGGTAGTTCACCTTCATCGATCTTTAACTTGCTTAATCGTGAATACCATTTGCTGATTCTTTTTGGGGCAATAATTGCTTTTCCAACTGCCTGGTTAGTTTATATGTCAATACCAAGCGCCAATAAATATTCCGTTCAACCCTGGATTTTCATTTCGAGTATTGTGGTACTCTTTCTGATTGTTTTAGTAAGTACCAGTTATTTAACAATTAAGGCAGCCACCAGAAATCCGATTGAGGCACTACGATATGAATAAAATTATAGTAACTATTTCAAAAGTTTGTCGTCTTATAACTAATAATCAGATTAAACAATTAAATCAAACTCATTATGAAAACTCAAAAAAGCCTCAGATTATTTACACTAATTGCAGTGCTATCCATTGTGTTTACAATAAATGGTTTTGCAAAAGACGGGCAGCCAACCATTACAAAAACCTTTGATTTAAACCAGCCGGGGCAACTTAATGCTTCATCCTCTGGAGGTGGAGTAACAGTACAAACACACGATCAGCCCAAAGTTATTATCCAGGCATTTGTACGAAAAAATGGAAATTTATTATCGCCATCCGACAGATCTTTGGATGACGTTTTAGACGATTTTGATATTGATTTCTCAAAAAGCGGATCAACAATTACTGCAGTGGTTAAACGCAAGGGACAGATGAACTTCTGGAGAAACAATGTAGGTATTTCACTCACCATTATCGTACCCGAAGAAATATCGTGCGATGTTTCGTCAAGTGGTGGAGGTCTGAAAATTTCAGGAGTAAAAGGAATACACGATTTTTCAAGTAGCGGTGGCGGAGTAAAACTGGAGAATACCGGTGGCGCAACAAAAGCAAGTTCATCGGGAGGTGGTGTTCACGTGTACAAACACAAAGGCGATATTAAACTGACTTCGAGCGGCGGCGGTGTTACGCTTGAAAAAGCCAAGGGAAGTGTGTATGCGCGGAGTTCGGGTGGCAGTGTGAAACTCGAAGAAATTAACGGAGACGTTGACGCCAGTAGCAGTGGCGGTGGTGTTTATGTGCAGGGCGAAGCAGGAATGGTTAAAGCCAAATCAAGCGGCGGATCCGTAAAGGTTAATATTAGCAATTTAAGCGAAGAATTATTCCTGCAATCAAGTGGCGGTGGCGTTTCTGCTGTCATTCATGGTGGCGAAAATATGGGGCTCGACCTGGATTTACGTTCGGGAAGAGTGAATATCGATTTGCATAACTTTACCGGAACATCAGAAAAAGACCGGGTAAAAGGCAAGATGAACGGAGGCGGAATTCCGGTTTATGCACATGCGTCCGGCGGCAACGTTAACATTAGTTACGAGGATTAGGAACGTTTAATACCACATAAAAATATTTGAGGAAATAGTGAGGATTTTGCATAAAGTGAAGTCCTCACTATTTTTTTTGTGACAAGTAATTATACAGTATTTGTCAAAATATTTTACATGGTAAAAATTATATAATTGGTAAGTGCTTATATTTCAGTGCCTAATATTTAAGGCACAGGAGTTGGATATTAACATCTGAAAAAATGCCTGCTTAATACCGGCACATAATTACCGATAGATGTACAACCTAAAAATTACTATACGACGGCTGTTTAAAGACAAAGCTTTTTCCGCTATTAACATTTTTGGATTGGTTATCGGTATTTCGTCTTTCCTGGTTTTGTTCATTCATGTGTCAAACGAAAAGAGTTTTGATAAGCATTTTACCGGCCACCAGAATATTTACCGTGTAACCTCAGTTCCCGGAGGACTAGAGAATGCGGCATGGGCGCGCAGTATGGGGATTGTTTATGCAGCTTCTGAAGAAATTCCTGAAATTGAATTGGCCACCCAGTTTTCGCATTGCGGGGAGGGGACCATAAAAATTGGCGAAATCTCCACTTCGCAAAAAGATATTATGTCGGTTGATGAGGCATTTATGACACTGTTTGAGGTGGAACCGGCAGTGGGTAATTTGTCTGAAATTTCAAACCCTAACGTGGTTTTTGTAACGGAAGATTTTGCTAAAAAATATTATGGCAATTTAAATCCTGTTGGGCAAAGTATAACAATTGAAGCGCTACAGTATACAAGAGATTTGGGCGACTACGAGATTCGGGGAGTGGTTAAAAACACGCATCCGAAAACTCATTTCAGGTACGAATTGCTGATCTCTCAAAAAGGTGGACTGCAAGAACGTTATGTATCGCTTCCCAACCGAAAAATCCAGTGGACTTATAACTATTTCAAACTTCAGAGAGACGCCAATCCAAAGCTAGTGGCCGAAAAAGTAGCCGCTTTTTACGATAATAGCAGCCTGAAAACAACACCCGGCCCACAGGAATATGGTTTCGCCTTGTTCCCAATGGATGATATTCACTTAAAATCAGATTACCGTTTTGAACTACGCGAAAGTTCGAGCAAGATAAATATTGGCTTGTTTATCCTCATTTCATTCGTCATTCTTACGATCTCGCTGTTGAATTTTACGAATCTTTCCATTGCCAAATTGATAAAACGGTCAAAAGAACTGGGTCTGAAGAAATCGATAGGAGCAACGAAACGCCAGTTGGTTAAACAAGTTTTGATAGAAGTGTTTTTGGTTTGTTCGTTGGCAATTGGCATTTCATTACTGGCAATTGAAGGATTAAAGCCAATGATTAACCGTTTATTTGAGATTGAATTCGATATTTATTTTTCAGAGCCGGTTGTATATCTCACTATTATTGGAGTTTTGCTTACCTGCCTTTTGCTCACGGCCATTTTTGTAGCGGTATTTTTGCTGGCGCGTAGTTCGGCCATCGATATTTTGGCGGGGCGCAATAATTTTTCGGGGAGTTATGTGCTGAAATCCTTACTGGTTGTTCAGGTAATAATTGTTAAAATCCTTATTTCAGGAACTGTGCTGGTGAATAAACAGATCAATTTTGTATTGAATCAACCACTCGGGTTCGATAAAGAAAATGTAGTGGTTTTAACGGTTAAAGATTTTTCGAAAGATGCCGGTGTTTTTGCACGCGAACTGGAAAAACAAACCTCAATTGAATCGGTAGGTTTTACCCAACAACACTTCGGTTATCCGGCACAGGGTTTTGGGCTCGAAGGATTGGGACTTGAAGGAACTGCCGAATTTGTTTTTGCCAACTACGATTACCTCAAAACTATGAATATTAAACTGATACATAACTGGATTAAACCCGGTGCCGACACTGTTCGGGGAATGGTAATTAACAATCATTTGTACCAACGGCTGATGGAGAGACACGGAAGCATGGAAAATCTTTTGGCTTATTCAAATGCACAAACATTGGAACCCGGACAAACAAGCATAAATTTTATCGGGGTTGCTGAAGATTTTAATTATAGTTCGGCACACGAAAGTATTGGTGATTTTGCTTTTTGGCTGGATGAAGGAGGAAACAGGGCACGTTTTACACATGTGCGAATTAACAATTTGCATGCAGGTATGGAAGCCATTAAAAATACCTGGAATGAATATTACCCCAACCAGGAACTCGATTACTTTTTTATCGATGAAAAAATCACTCAGCAATATAAGGCAGAAACTATTTTAAGCCGTATCCTCTTTGCTTTTTCAGCAATAGGAATATTGATAAGTATTATTGGAATAAGTGCGTTGGCCTTGTTTATTTCGCAACAACGCACCAAAGAAATCGGGATTCGGAAAGTGAATGGTGCCACGGTTGCTGAAATATTAGGATTGCTCAATCAGAGTTTTGTAAAATGGGTGGTATTTGCCTTTATTATCGCAACTCCAATTGCATTTTATGCTATGAATAGATGGCTCGAGAACTTTGCCTATAAAACAAACATGAGTTGGTGGATTTTTACGCTGGCAGGAGTGTTAGCACTTGGAATAGCTTTGCTAACTGTTACCTGGCACAGTTGGCGGGCTGCCACACGAAATCCAGTTGAGTCCTTACGTTACGAATAAGCAGAAAACAAAAAACAGAAGACCATGATTAAACATTTTATATTAATAGCCTGGCGAAATATCAGAAGACGGAAAACGCTTTCTGCTATCCAGATTTTGTGCCTTTCGGTGGGGCTGGCAGCCTTTATTTTGGTTGCCCGCTATGTTCAGTATGAAAAGGACTACGATAAATTCAATGAGAATTTCGACAGGATTTATCGTGTGCAATCCTATAAAACAACCGACAGGATGGATGAAAGCGCACAAACCGTTGTCCCTATGGCAAAATATATTCGCGCTAATGTTCCGGAAGTTGAGAATGCAATCGCAACCAACGAAATCTGGAACGAGTATTTGTCGCCCGAGGAGGATCGTGTTTTTAAGGAACAAACCGGACTTATTGTACCTTCTTCAATCTTTGATTTTTTCTCGTTTAAGTTGATTCGGGGTGATAAAGAAAATGTACTCGATGATCCCAATTCAATCGTATTGAGTGAATCGATGGCCGAGAGATATTTTCCCGGTCAGGATGCCATGGGCAAAATAATTATGGATGAAGAAAAACAGGAGCTTCGTGTTACCGGAATTATGCAGGATATTCCTGAACAGTCGTCTATTGCAGCCACATATTTCCGATCGAATGCCGACCTGATAAAAAGATACAATGATAACTGGTACAATAGTTCATTCGAAATTTTTGTGATAGTAAAACCCGGTGTTACTGCCGGCGCTGTAAATGAAAAAATAGCAGATGTTGTACAAAATTACGATCAGGAATCAAAACGAGTGCTGTTCCTGCAACCCTTAAGTAATCTGCATCTGAAAGAATATGTACGCGATGATAGGGGCTCGGTTATTTACTTTTTCTCTTTCATTGGAATTTTAACGCTTTTACTGGCCTGTGTGAGTTTTATGAATCTTACCACCTCGTTTTCTACTATGCGTGCCGTTGAAATTGGTATTCGCAAAGTGTCGGGGAGTAACCGAAACATTCTACGGATTCAGTTTCTTACCGAGGCTATTTTAATTGCGCTTATTTCGCTGGCATTTGCAGTGTTTCTGGCCTACCTTTTACTGCCGTTATTTAATACCGTTGTAAACCGAAATATCGACCTTCAGTTGCTTCAAAATCCTTTATTTGTGCTGTTTTTAATGGCAACAGTTGTGGTAACAGGATTTATTGGTGGCAGCTATCCGGCCTTGTTCATTTCGCGTATGAAGCCTGTAAATGTGTTAAAAGGAAGAGGTTCTTTCAATAAAGGTAAAGTGCGTGGATTAACCGCCATGGTTTATCTTCAGTTTATACTTTCTGTTGTGTTGTTAACCTCAAGTATCTGGATGTACAAACAGGTTACATTTCTAAAAAACAAAGACCTTGGTTACACAAAAGATAACCTGTTGTATTGTAAGTTGCCGAGCATTAAAACAACAGTTTCTTACCAGCAGGTTCGGGAGCGGATACTTGAAAATCCCGGAATCGAGAACATGACGATATCGATTAATTCGCCGTTACATTCGAGTTGGGGGTCGCGTGTTCATTACGAAGGAGGCCCAACCGACGATCACACTTATGCGCGCTGGAACCAGGCTGACGAAAACTACCTGAATACCATGAGTATGACTTTGGTGGATGGGCGCAACTTTTCAACCGACTATTCTGCCGAAAACAAAACATGCTTGATAAACGAGACTGCAGCAAAACAATTTGGTTGGGACGAACCAGTGGGGAAGTGGCTTGAAATGAATGCTGAACGACTCACGGTAATCGGTGTTATTAAAGATTTTAACAGCGACGATGTACATAATCCGATTATTCCGTATGTATTGTTGTATCGCGATGAAGGTTTTGCAAGTAATAACGACCTCACTTTTAAGGTGAATCCAAACACAATGGCAAGTAGTCTTGAGCATATCAACTCGGTTTTGCAACAGGCTTTTCCGAACATACTTTTTGAAGTAAACGGATACGATGTGGGAACCTACCGCATGGCATTGGAAATATGGACCAGCGCAAAAAATACATTTGCATTTTTTACCATAATGGCAGTGTTGATAGCTGCGATGGGATTGTTTGGGCTGGTAGTTTTTGCCTCTCAGCGTCGTGTCAAAGAGATTGGAATTCGTAAAGTTCAGGGGGCGCAAGCTGCACAAATATTACCGTTAATTACCCGGCAGTTTATTATTTTGGTTGTGGCGGCAAATATTATAGTTTACCCACTGGCCAACTTTCTTGAGAATGTAACACCAGGACACTATAAATACCAGTTTACGGTTTTTGATTTGATGTTGGTGCTGGGAATTTCGGTTATCGTAACTTTACTATCTAGCGGATACCAGGCATTAAAAGCGTCGCTGCTAAATCCCGTTGAAGCGTTGCGATACGAGTGAAAAACTGATTCAGAATATAGAGCGTATTAGGATTAACAAGAAATATTAAATATAAATAAAAAGCAGAGCTGACAAAATGCGGCTCTCTGCTCAAAGCTATTTTTATGATACAACTAAAAAAAATCGACAAATACTACGACGCAAAGTTCCAGCGTACTTTTGTGTTAAAAGGAGTAAATCTTGATATCAAACAAGGCGAATTTGTTTCTATAATGGGGCCCAGCGGAGCCGGTAAATCAACTTTGCTGAATATTATTGGTTTTCTTGATGAACCCAACGAAGGCGAATATTTATTTCTCGATCAACCGGCCAACCAGCTAAAAGAAAAGCAAAAGGTGCAATACCACCGAAGTCACATCGGCTTTATTTTCCAGGCTTTTCACCTGATTGAAGAAATGAACGTATACGAAAATATTGAAACACCGTTGGTATACCGTGGCGTGAAAGGAAAAGAGCGCAAAGCTATGGTTGCCGACATGCTCGACAGGTTTAACATTGTAGCTAAAAAGGATTTGTTTCCAAGCCAGTTGTCAGGTGGTCAGCAACAATTAGTAGCTATTGCAAGAGCAATAGTTGGTAGCCCAAAACTGTTACTGGCCGATGAGCCTACCGGAAACCTGCATAGCGAACAGGGACAAATGATTATGGAGCTCCTGAAAAAACTGAACGATGAAGGAATGACGATTATTCAGGTAACGCACTCGGAAGAAAATGCAAAATACGGAAACCGCATTGTTCGATTAAAAGATGGTTATTTGAAGGAAGACGAATAGTTTCAAGCTGAATTTTGGGTTTGGCGGAAAAGAACAGGCAAAATGAACCTTTTTGAAAGTGCGTGTATAAGCACTAAATTAGTGGGATATTCAGCACCCGCAATGAACTTAATTTTGCTTTTTTATGATTCTAAAAGTTGTATTCCGAAACCTGGTAAAGCATCCGTTTTTAAACCTGGTAAAAGTAATTGGGCTAGGCTTGGCTTTGGCCGGTATTATTTTTATTTCACTGTTTCTGAAAAATGAATTGACTTACGATTCGTATTATCAGAAATCAGCTCAAATCTACCGTTATACAATAACAGACCCCGATTTTTTCAACGGAAAACATTTTGCCCGGATTATTAATCCCGGGTATATTCACGAAATGAGCGATGCGCTGCCGGAAATTGAAGAATTTGTCCGCTTGCGTCCGGTGCGTGGTGGTTTAATGAAATACGACGAACGGTATTATAAGGTCACGCAGGCATTTGAATGCGACAGCACTTTTTTTAATGTTTTTGATGCCGAAATGTTGCTTGGCGATAAAGAAACCGTTCTTGAAAATCCGGCGTCGATGGTTGTCTCCCAAAGTTTTGCGGAAAAAGTATTTGGCAAGAAAAATCCTGTGGGCGATGTGATTACTTTGCCGGCCGGGCAATATTACGGCGAAGATCAGGATTTTACCATTGCCGGTGTAATGGAAGACTTTCCGGCAAACAGTCACTTTCATCCCGATTTTGTGGCCACACCGCTTGCTGATCAGTTTACTTATGGCTGGGCCTGGACTTACCTGGTTTTAAATGAAAATACTACCGTTGAGCATGTCGAAGCAGGAATTTACGATTACCTGAAAAACAGCCGTGAAGCGAATCCGGAAGAGATGGACACTGAAGTGCATCTTCAAAACATTTCTGATATTCATTTAAACTCGCATAAGTTGCGCGAGATAGAGGAAAACAGCAACATCCGAAACGTTTATGTGCTGGCCATTGCCGCTTTTATTTTACTGCTTATTTCAATTAGTAATTACGCCAATCTGAACATTGGAATGAGCAGTTTCAGTGCCAAATACCTCTTTGTAAACAAACTGCTTGGCTCCTCAAAAAGTGCGGTGGTCAAGTATTTCTTTTACGAGGGAATTTGTATTCTTGGAGCTGCTTTGCTGTTCACCGTTTTACTTTCGGTGCCGGTAAATGCCGGAGTCATTCGTTTTTATGATCTGAATTTGCTGGCCGGGAACACAACAACAATGGTTCTGTTGGTTTTAGCATTCAGTTTATTAACACTGGTATTTGGAATGCTTCCGGTTTTAAAATCAGTTTTTTCATCCATTAGTTTGAGCGGAAACAGGGGATCTGCTGTGGCTGTTCACCGAAATGGAGTGAGTCGTGTTTTGATTGTTTTTCAATACGCGTTTTCCATTGCTTTAATTATAACGGTAATTGTTATTTCGCGCCAAACCAACTACGCCCTAAAACACAGTATGGGCGTTCAGCAAGACAATGTAATTTGTTTTGAATCGGTTCATGCCAGTATTCAACAAAAGTTTGGTGTGTTAAAAGAGGAATTGTTGCAGTACAACAGTATCGAGTCGGTTTCTGCGATGTTGGAGCCGCCGGGTGGCGAGGCAAATGATATGTTTCCGTTTGAAATGGAAGGTTACGAATCGGAGAATCCTGAACAGAATTCTGATGGTATTGGTGTTTTTCCCTGCGATTATTCGTTTGCGTCGATATTCAATCTTCAGTTTTTGGCCGGCACTAATTTTTCTGAAAACAACAAAGACAATGATGGCTCGGGTGAATATATCATTAATAAAGCAGCCATGGAACGGCTGCATTATTCCAATCCCGATGAAATAGTCGGTAAAGATTTCATGTTGATTTTTTCCACTCCGGGATCGGGAATTACGATCCCAAAAGGTAAAATTATTGGCGTTGTTGAAGACTTTCATCTATCAAGTTTGAGAAAACAGGTGGAGCCACTGGTGCTTTTTAAACGCGACAAATTGTGGCTTTTAAACTTTGTGGTGTCGTTTAAATCCGGAATGAAAGAAGAGGCACTGGCCGATATGAGAAAAGTGTGGAATGAGCTGTTTCCCGAATATCCTTTTCAATACGAACATGTTGATGCGATGTATAAACGAGTCTATAAAACAGAGTTGTTGCAGGGGCGTTTGCTTTCGATATTTACGGTTATCGCCTTGTTTATTTGTTCCATGGGTTTATTTGGGCTGGCATTAATTATTACACAAAATCGTATCAAAGAAATCGGCGTGCGAAAAGTAAACGGTGCCCGTGTTTCAGAAATTCTAACCTTGCTCAACAAAGATTATATCAAATGGGTTGCCCTGGCATTTGTAATTGCTTGTCCGGCGGCTTGGTTTGCCATGGATAAATGGCTCGAAAACTTCGCCTATAAAACTTCGCTTAGTTGGTGGATTTTTGTTTTGGCTGGAGTGCTGGCTTTGGCAATTGCACTGTTGACTGTTAGTTTTCAATCGTACCGGGCGGCCAGTCGAAATCCTGTTGAGGCACTTCGTTATGAATAGTCGTTTGGTGTATTAAAATAAGCCAATTTCCTTTCAATATTGAAGCGATTATTTTTTGCAAAAAATTTAGAAAAAGAGAATTATAGTACAGTGAAATTGTAGTTGTCATAACAATATTGTGTTTAAGTTCAGTATATTAAACAAAATGTTATATTTTTAAGCAGTCAACTGATCTTAAAAAACATGAGCCAAACTCAATGCCCAAAGTGTCGCAATGTGATAGAACCTGACGATAAGTTTTGTCCTCATTGTGGTGAAAATCTTGAAAAAAGTACTGTTCCTAAGGAGCAAAGCAAAACCTGCTCTCAGTGTGGAAAAATGAATTCCCCCGAAGCTACATTCTGCGAACATTGTGGATCGAAGCTGTTAACAGAACAGGCCAATCAACAAAGTAAAAAGCCGGAACCTCATAAAATTGTATCAAGGGGGGCGTATTCCGGGAAAATGAATACCGGAAAATCAAAGCTGCTAAAGCGATTGATTATTGCTGCTATAATCGTTGTGGTTATAGGTGTACTTGCCATTGTAATCTGGTTTCAGGTTGATGATAATGCTGAAGATAAGTTAAAAGAAGCACTTCGTATCCCGGGAACCATTGTAATTATTGGTTTTGCCATTTATGTAGCCATTTTTGGTAAATCGAAAAAGGGAAGAAGCAGAGGAGGATACGATGATGACGATTACGACGATGATGACTACGACGATGGAGGTGATGATGGTGGCGACGACGATTAACACTTAACAATACAAAACTTAAACTATGCCATTTTGTACGCAATGTGGAAATGAACTTTCGGTAGAAGCACGCTTTTGCGGGAAGTGTGGAAAAGACCAGTTAGCGGGCCAAAACCAATGTGCAAACTGCGGAAAAGAGCTGGAAGAGAATGAGAAATTCTGCTCAGGCTGTGGGACGCCTGTTGTTGAGAAAGCTGAGCGTAAAACAGCGCCGAAAAAGCAAAGAACAGCACAATCCAAGGAGGAAAAATTTACCAAAGAAGGCCGAAAAATAATTAGCGGAGGCCCTAAATCAGTTCAAAACAAACAAGCTATTCCACCTCCAACCTCTGTAAATACCAAACAGAAAAAGAAGAAAAAGGGATGTCGCGGTTGCGCAATTACAAGCATAATAATTCTCGCAATACTGATTGTTCTTACCATGTTGGTTTACGGTAAAATTTCTGATTGGTGGCAGGAGTATAACGCCGATCAGGATATAGAGTTGAATACCGAAGGTGTTGATGGGATCGTTGATATTGAAGAGGGCGATGTAAGTCATCTTCCGGAAAATAGAACAAAAGCTTCGGAAAAGAATGCAGATTTTGGAATAGACATTCCGATTACTACAAAGTGGAAATCAATAAAAAAAGAATCACTCAAAGTATCTGAAAACAACACCGTAGCTAATTTTGAAAAGGTTAAAGTAGATTTTGGACAGTTTATTCTCGATCAAGAAACATCGGTGAATGTTGAAGAATACGAACCACAAATAATTGATGACGAATGTTCGGTGGTAGCTTACGATATTGATCTTAAAGGGAAAAGTGAGTTTGATGATTACCTGACAGTTACCTTGCCGTATAACGAATCATTTATTAAAAACGGAAACGCAGAAGACTGTGTAGCAGCACAGTACTACAATCCAAAAACAAAAAGGTGGGAACCCGTTTTGTACGAGCTCGATACGAAAAATAAGCAGGTTCATATTTACACCGATCATTTAAGCCGGTACGGCGTGTTTACGGTAAAAAACGATTTGAAAAGGAGAGCCTATATTAGTGGCTTTTATATTCCGGACTCATATTTTAGTTCAGATAAAAAAGATTTACATCTTGATATTCTTGAAAAATATTATTCGGGAGGGAGAAGTCTTGGCGAAGAAGCTTTAAGCAAAGGTTTGAGTTTCTGGGGTAAATTTTCAGGACATAGTGGGGCGGCTATAAACACATTAACTCTTGGTGGTAAGTATTCTACAGATTTTATTGATGGATTAAACGATAAATTCAAAAATGCCGGTTATGTGGCAAGTACAGTGCAATTAGCTTACGATTTATGGAGAGGTGACCAAAAAAATGCTGCCATTAACCTTACAAAAAACCTTATGAACCAAATGGTGGCCGAGGTAAACATTGCTTCGCTTAATTTAGCTTTTGTGGGAGTTTATTTTATCGACTATTCTCTCACTCAGTTTGGAAACGCAGCAATGGCTTCACGTTATAAGGAGTTGTTTGATGTTTACGATTTTTATAACAAAAACTATAATTCGCATCGCCGAAGTTTAAAAGAATGGCGTGCCTTTTTTATTGAAACCGAAAAAGAATATCAAAAAAATCCGCAAGAGGCAAGCAACCTTATTATGGAGGAAATTGATGCATATTCAAGAGAGTTTATTGATAAAATAGGACTTGGTACGGATCATGAAAATACTGTAGAATTTAATGCACTTGCCGGCGAAGCTGGTAAGAAAAGTGTTGCCTGGCCAAATAAAGCAGATGTGGTAAAAATTCAGCAAGAAGGGAAACAACAGTTAATTGATAAGCTTTACCCCGTTTTTACATCGCTGAATAATTATCGAATTAGAAAAATGAAAGAAGAGCTTATAAAAGAGCTGAAAGAAATTCAAAAAGAGGTAAATACTGTTGTTCCAATAACTATAATGGAAGACCTTGATCCAGGAGAAAAACCAGATTATGCAAATCATATTGTTTGTATACGCCCGCTTGATGAAGAGGTTGATATTAAGCAATGGACAGGAAAATTAAATGATCGTGGCGCCATTAAAACCTCATGCACAATATTGGGATTTATTCTCGCTGGCGAACCATACAGGGTAGAAGTTTATGATCCTGAAGACGTGCCGGATGATGATGAACCTGTTTTTGAAAAAGAATTTGAAATGAATCCAAAAGGTATTACAATTTATTTAGGAAGCGATGAGCCTGAAATTGTTGTTGGATCTGTTGTTCTTACTAATAATCATAAATACGAGAAAGCCAGGACATCCATATATGGAATTAATGACCCGCTTGAAGTTATTGCTGGGATAAAGGATTTTGATATTCAGGTAGATAAAGAAGGTCGCTTTAGCAAAACGATAAAAGGACAAATTTTTGAATCAATATATGAAAGACAGAGCAGTACAATCTATGACGGTTATATTTTTAAAGCTGGCAATATCATTCTAAATGGGGAAATTGACGTTTTAAGACTGATTGAGAAAATGGAATCTGGTACAAACACTGTAGAAGAAGATGGTTCTTCATTTAAGATTGGTACGATGAAATATACCAGTAATGGAAGTTTCACAGAAAAAGAGATTGTAAATGCGTCTTCATGGGGAGCGGAGGACTACGCTAAAATCATTCAGGGCTATTCATTCAGTACTCAGGCAACATACGATTTGTTTCTGGGGAGAAACACTCGAATTATGGATGCTCCATATATCATTTATGCAGAAACTGAAAACGGAAAATGTAGTGTTCAAAACGAACCTTCAGCTCAGAATAAACAAAAAAACAGCAATATACCTTTTGCTAATTCTATTGAGTTTAATATTACAATAAAATAACTATGCCATTTTGTTCAAATTGTGGAAACGAAGTAAAAGCCGGCGCTGCTTTTTGCGGCAACTGCGGAAATAGCATTGGTGCAGCAGCATCACGACCTGCTTCTTCACAGGCAGGGAAAGTAACGTTTGATGTAGTAACGCGTGAGCGTTTAAATATGGTTCAGGTTGAACTTGAAAACGCTGCTTTTCGTTACGAAGCCGGGGCTATGCACTACATGAAAGGACAGCTCGAACTGCAGTCGGATTTACCGGGAGTAGGAAGCATTTTTAAATCGATGATTACCAAGGAGAAGGTTGTAAAGCCTGTAATTACCGGAACAGGAACGGTTTTTCTAACGCCATCATTTGGCGAATTTACCATTCTTGAACTGGATAACGATGAGTGGATTCTGGACAGAGGTGCTTATTACGCATCGGAACTTGATATTGAATTGGGGGCATTTACCAACCGGGCTATTAGTGCTATGTTCTCAGGCGAAAAATGGTTTCAAACCGTTGTTGCCGGAACCGGCAAAGTAATAATTAGTTCAGCAGGTCCGCTTGAAGAAGTAGAACTGGTTAACGACAAACTTGTTGTGGATGGTAATTTTGCTGTAGCACGTACTTCAGGTATCGATTTAAAAGTAACCAAGGCAACCCGTGGTATCTTTTCTACAGTAATTTCGGGCGAGGGGCTTGTTAATACTTTTTCCGGAACAGGAAAAGTTCTGATCGCTCCGGTGGATAACTACTTTAATACCTTAATTCATACGGTTCGAACTATTAATAGTAACGTTTTAAGCTTACAAAAATAGGTTCTGTAAAATGAAAGAATTAGTAGATAAGATTAAAAACAAACAACGAATAACAGCCCGCACGTTTAACGTATTAACGTTAATTGCAGGTATTTTAGCTTTTGCTCCATTTGTTGACGGGCATTTTCTGTCGGGAGCATGGGCACTGGCTTTTGTAGGCATTTTTCTTACCATTTCATTTTTTGTGCTTACAATGATGTTTGCAAGAAGGGCACGTAAGATGGATAATCTGAAGACAGGAGAAAAACTTTTGGTGCATTTACAGTTAAGCGACGAAATGTTAAAAACCTATGCAGATGAACTAAAACGCTATTATAAAGAAAGAAATACGGCTTTAATGTGGATTGTCGGCATTTTCTTTGCCATTATAGGAGGTGCGATGCTCTTCTTTATGGAAGGTGACGAGCGTGGAGGTTTTGCGCTTATTATTATATCTATTGTGGCCATCATTTTCTTTGTATCTAAATTTTTCCCGTGGTATTTCTACCGAAAAAATTTAAAGGGCGACAAGCAAATAATGATTGGTGAGAAATATGCCTATTTCAATGGTTATTTTCATAATTGGGATTATCCATTATCGGGATTAAGCAAGGTTAAACAAATTAAACAACCATTTTACGGGCTTCATCTGGTTTATTATTACACCGATTTAACATGGCGGCATACACACGAAATTAAAATTCCGTTGCCGAAAGATTTTGATGTGAAACCAATTATTAGTCATTTAAAACTGGCCAATTAATTAAAAGATAGTTTGCTAATTAAATGAACTGTATTTTTCGCGAAACTTGCCCGGAGTTGTACCTTCAATTTCTTTAAACACCCTCGAGAATGAAGCAACAGAGCCAAACCCGGCTTGCTGTGCAATGTATTCCATAGTGTATTTGTTGTTGGCTTTTGAGCGCAACAATTGTTTGGCTTCTTCAACCCGGTACTTGTTTACAAACTCGTTAAAATTCATTCCAAATTCATCGTTAATCAATTTCGAAATATAAGTACGGTTGGTATGAAGCGATTCGCAAACGGTGCTGATTCGCAGGTCGTTTAACTGGTAAATTTTCTCCGACTGAAATAACTTGAGCAGCCGGGCTTTTAAATTATCCTCAGGCGAAAATGAAAACGCATTACTCTCTTTTTCAGGATTAATTTCTGATTCGTATAAGCGTTCTGAAATCTGGGTTTGCTTGTTGCCCTTATAACCCACCAGAAAAAAGATGGATGTAAAAAATGCCGAAGGCATTAGCAACGAAAGGTTGTGGTGAATAAAATAACTTTTGCCCAACATCGCAAAAATTATGGCTGCAAGCGAAACGGAAAATGCAGTAAAACTTAAATTTCTCACCCAGTTAATTTTCTTCCCTTCGGTATTCGAAAAGTAGTTGTTAATTACTTTATCGTGTTTTATGGCAATACGAATAATGAGAATTAAATAGACGATTGTTTGAAGGATAAAAACGATTCGGCTTAATAGAAAATTCCATCCCCGTATTCCGGGTAAACCATTAAAATTGATTGCTTTCAGGTTTGTTTTTATTAGAATATGTTCAACATAGTAAATGCGTTGTTCGGGGGTGAGTAGTAGTGTTAAAATTATGGTTGATAATCCAAATAAAATGCCCGGTAAAAAATGAAACAAATGATGCGGAAATTTAAGTCGGATGGTAGTTAATTTTAGTATATAAGTGTAGAAAAGTGGATACAGAGTTAATCCGGCATACAGGTAAATACTTTCGAAAAAAGCATATAAATGATCAAGCCTTGAGAAGAAAATGACATGAGAAATATATAATAAGCAGGCAAAAAGTAAAAAAATACCAAGTATCCAGCGAGGCAGATTAGCCGATTTTTTCTGCAATACAAAGTTTAAGCCCCAGAATAGAGTCACGTAAACAGGAGATAATAATGCGATGGCTTGTATCATTATTAAATTGTAAAGATGGCTTGAGTGTAAAAGTACAAAATTAGGTTATATGCAGCTACTTTTTACAATATGGAACTTACTTTTTACGAATTGAAGCTGTCAATGAAAAGTTTAAACCGATCTTTGTAAATCGCTTTTACAGGTACAGATCTTTTAATAGCAAAAATATTAGGCAGTTCTTCGGTAGCAAATATTTTGCTGCTGCAAACTGTCCTCCCTCTTAAGAGATGAAGTCTTAATGCAAAAAGGTGGTTTGCAGACAAACCACCTTTTTAATGCTATCAATTTTAATTTTATACTTCGAAAGAATCGGCTTTTCGGTAAGCTTCAATAAAAGCTATTTCTCCTTCTTTTCCGGGAATACTTTTACCATGTTCGGCGCAAATTGTGCCCTGGTAGCCTTTGTCGTAGATGTGTTTGAAAATATTAACGAAGTTAATTTCGCCGGTTCCGGGTTCTTTACGTCCGGGGTTGTCGCCACAATGAAAAGCACCAATGTAATCCCAGCAAATATCCATATTCATAATAAGGTTGCCTTCGGTAATTTGCTGGTGATACAGGTCGTCAACAATTTTACAACTTGGATGATTAACAGCTACACAAATCATTTTTGCCTGAGCCATTTTTGTGAGGAATAATTTTGGATGGTCAACCTGGTGGTTTAGTGGTTCCATTACCAAATCCAGTCCGCTTTTTCCGGCAACATCACAACAAGCGCGCATATGGTTGATTACATTAATGGTTTGATAATCCCAATCCATTTTTTCGTCGTAAATACCAAATGTTATCAATCCTGTTTTTGCACCTGTTCTTTTTTGTACATCAAGTGCTTCTTCGGTTTTAGCTACCAACATTTTAGTTACTTCAGGATCGTCGGTAACACTGTATTTGGCTCCATGATCAGCATAAACGATAAATGGTCCGATATCAAGTCCCAATCGGGCTGCTTCGTTACCGATTTTTTCCTGCATTTCGGCTGGTTTCCACATTAAGCCGTTATCGAAAAACGCGGTGAATCCCTGGTCGGCAATAAACTTCAGGTTTTCAATCGGATCTTCTCCAACATGCTCGCGAAAGGTTCCAAGCCCCGGTGCATATTTCAGGTTAAATTTTGCCGAATTTGAGACTTTTGAATCAGAAACAGAAGCCCCTGCAATGCCAGAAATACCGCTGAAAGCTAAGGTGCCCACTGCTGCGTTACGAATAAAATTTCTTCTCTCCATGGTTATGTGGTTTAAATTATGTGCTGTAATGTCTGTTTACCAATAAGCATCTTCGCAGATGTTTTGTTCTTGTAAGACGCAAAATAATGAAATATAACTAATTCTGTTTTTGTTAATCAGTGGTGATTTTGCTTCCCCACCAATCGTTACCCGGATCAAAATCCTCCGATAACATCCAAAGCCGTTCTTTTTCCAGTGCCGGCCATTTTTTGTCGATAATGTTTTGCCGGTGCGCTTTTTCGCGCTCTGCTGTCCATGTCGGATCATGCCTTGGGAAACGAGCTCCCATTTCTTTCAGCATTTCAAAGAGCTGCAGGCTTATTTCTTTTACTTTTTCCGGGTTTTCGGCAGCCAGATCATTTGTTTCGCTTAAATCGTATTCCAGATTGTACAGTTCTTCATGGCCATCTTCGTAATAATGAATGAGTTTCCATTCACCCAAACGGATAATTGATGATGGTTCGCCGCCCTGGTTCCCATAATGTGGATAATGCCAGATTAGGGGTCTTTCGCCAAGTGATTGGCCTTTTAAAAGCGGGACGAGACTGACACCGTCCGTGTGTTCTTCCGGTTTTAAATCGGCGCCGCAAAGTTCAAGAATCGTTGGGTAGAAATCTGTTCCCGTTACTGGAGTATTGCATTTCAGACCATTTCCCAGCTCAGGAACTTTTATAAAGAAAGGTTCGCGAATTCCGCCTTCAAACTGATATCCTTTTCCGCCGCGCAGTGGTTTGTTTGAAGTTGCAAATGCATCGCCTGCTGCAACGCCGCCATTATCGCCGGTAAAACAAATAATGGTATTTTCGGTCAAACCTAATTCGTCCAAAGCATCCAGCACATAACCAACAGCATCGTCGGTGCTTTCCACTAGGCCAGCGTAAATGGGATTGTCCTGATGTTGACGGATAGGCAAAAAATGCCCCATTTCAAATCCGGTTTCGGCAATACCCATTACTTCGGCTTTATCGCGGTATTTTTCCCATTTTTCCTTTGTGGTTTGAATTGGACCGTGAACCGCATAAAACGAAAGATAAGCGAAAAATGCAGTGTCTTTATGTTCCTGGATAAAGTTAACGGTTTCTTTGGCCAGACGCATGGTAAGGTTCTCTCCATCAGGACCACTCGGGAGATTTGGATTTTGCCATGGAGAAAAGTAACCGCCAATCGGACTTCCAACATCCCAGCCACCTTTGTTGATGTCGAAGCCATGATCTTCGGGCCACGATCCTTTTTTGCCAAGATGCCACTTGCCTGCAAAAAAGGTTGTGTAACCGGCTTCTTTTAGGGCTTCCGGTAGGGTGGTGTAACTTTGTTGGAGATGATGAACGTATTCAGGAGGAAGTAATTTTGTGGCCCTGCCTAAATTGCTCCAGTCTTCGCCGGTTGCTGCTCCAATCCAGTCGGTAATACCGTGTCGGGCAGGAAACTTTCCACTCAAAATGCTGGCTCGCGATGGGCTGCACACCTGGCAGGTTGCATAACCGTCGGTAAAAATCATTCCCTCGTGAGCTATTCGATCTATGTTAGGTGTTTCGTAGTATTTGCTGCCCATTACACTGCAATCGGTGTAGCCATAATCGTCAACCAGAATAAAGAGAACATTAGGTAACGCAACCTCCTGTTTTTTCCTTTGGCACGAAAACAATGTAAATGCAATCAGAATCAGAAAAGTGATCTTATTTCTCATTATAACCTCCTTATTCTTCGTTTCCGAATTTGAAAAGATCGGATTTGGTATGTGATTTTTCGATAAGAGCACTAAGCTCCTCTACCAATTCAGGATGCTCGGAAGCAACATTATTCTCTTCCCCTATGTCAGTGGCAAGATTGTATAATTCAGAAGTCGTTTTTTCGGGAGTAAAAACATTGTATCGAACTAATTTCCAGTCATTTTTTCGTACCGCCTGTCTGCCTTTCATTTCATGGAACTCCCAGTATAAATAATCGTGCTGATCCTTTTGTTCTTCACCAATAAGAGTTGGCAAAAATGAAATCCCATCAACCGAATCAGGAGTAGAAATACCGGTAATTTCAGCCACGGTTGGGAATACATCCCAGAATGCGGAAATGTGATCGGATGAACTACCGGCCGTAATTTTTCCGTCCCACACTGCGATCATTGGCACGCGGATACCACCTTCGTACAAGTCGCGTTTATATCCTCTCAGCGGACCGTTAGAGTTGAAATAATCAGGGTCGGCTCCGCCTTCCAAATGTGGTCCGTTATCGGATGTAAAAATGATCAAGGTGTTTTCATAAATTCCCAGTTCTTTCAGTTTGGCAACAATCTCTCCTACCTGCATGTCTAGGTAGTCAACCATTGCAGCAAATGAAGCGTGTGTCTCAGGTTGAGAGCCATAACCGCCCTGTTTGTAATTTGGTCCATCATCAACTCCGTTGTATGCTTTTTCAGGCTCAAGTTTGCCACGGTATTTTGCCACGTATTCTTCAGGTGCAAACAACTCGGCATGCGGAATAATCGATGGATAGTACATGAAGAATGGTTGATCCTTGTTGTTCTCGATAAAACGAAGTGCTTCGTTGTGGATGAGTTCCGGTCCGTATTCTTCCGTTTTTTTACCGGAATTACCTTCAAGGACAACCTTTTCCTGATTATGCCAAAGATGAAAAGGGTAATAATTGTGTCCCATTCGCTGGCAGTTGTAACCAAAAAACTCATCGAATCCTTGCATGTTCGGATCGCCTTCCGAACCCGGATAACCCAATCCCCATTTACCAAAGGCACCGGTTGTGTAACCGGCTTCTTTTAATGCTTCGGCAATGGTAACTGCATTCGCAGCCATTGGATATTGCCCTTCAGGCTGCCATTCTTTGTTGCCTCTTATCGGTGTGTGTCCGGTGTGTTGTCCGGTCATTAATGCGGAGCGCGATGGAGCACAAACCGTTGAGCCCGAATAATGCTGGGTAAATCGCATGCCGTTTTCGGCCAGCTTGTCGATATTCGGTGTTGAGAAATGAGTTTGCCCGTAACAACTCAGATCGCCGTAACCCAGGTCGTCGGCCAGAATGTAAATAATGTTTGGCCTTGCCGGTTGTGTTTCCGAACTCTCGGATTTTGGCTGACAAGCCAGTAATAATAAGCTTAGAATAGTTGGTAAGATTAGTTTTTTCATGGTTTAGTTAGTCATATTAGCTTGTTTGACTTCGAATAGAAATTGTTGCGGATTCAAGTCCTTCACCACTCACTTCGAGCTGCATTTCTCCGGCCTCTTCAATCGATTGAACGGTTACCACCAATTTGCCGCTAAAGGCTTTCATTGTTGGGAGGTGGAATAGCTCGATAGAAGTGGCATCTCCATTACAAACGGCTTTGTATTTACCGGCACCGTTAACTTTAAAATTCAGCTGATTAGTTGCAGTTGGGCAAAGATTGCCGTCTTTGTCGACCACCGAAACGGTGATGTAACTCAGGTCGTTTCCATCGGCAGAAATCTCAGTACGATCGGCGGATAATTGCAGGTGGTGGGGAGCTCCGGCAGTGTGTATTTCCTGCTCTGCCACAGCATTTCCTTCATCGTCAAAAGCAACCACTTTTACAGTCCCGGGTTCATATTTTACGTCCATCCACATCAGGCGGTTTCTGTTCAGTAATGTCTCTTTGCTTTTCTTCTGAACACCCTGACTTTTGCCATTTACAAACAATTCGGCGCTGTTGTAATTGGTGTAAACAAAAACAGGAGTAGTTTCTCCTTCACGACCCTCCCAGTTCCAGTGAGGTAGAATATGCAAAGTTTCGTCTGTGGTATTCCAGCGGCTACGGTACAAATAGAACCGGTCTTTTGGCAAACCTGCAAGGTCGCAGATTCCAAAATACGAACTGCGCGATGGCCACGCTTCGTTATAAGGAGTTGGTTCACCCAGATAATCAAATCCGGTCCATACGAACTCACCAATTACCCAATCAAAATCATCCTGCCAGTAAAAATCTTCATCTGGAATATTTGACCAGGAACAAGCTTCCAAATCGTACGACGAACTTTGGAAATCATCGTATCGCAACATTTTTCCCTCTTTTACAGGGAACTTATAAATGCCTCGAGAACTAACAGTTGATGCTGTTTCCGAACCCAGAATAAATCCTTGAGGGAAACGCTCGTAAGCCTCGTCGTACAAATGCAAGCGGTAATTTAAACCCGGGATATCCATAATGGCGCCAAACCCATTTTTCAGGGTGTTGCCCACTTGGTCCATTCCCACAGTAACGGGGCGTGTTGGGTCTTCTCTGTGAAAAATATCCTGTAGCCATTTTGCCAGTTTAACACCTTCGTTTCCCCACTGATCGGGAACTTCGTTGCCCGAACTCCACATAACAATACATGGGTGATTGCGCGTTGCCCGAACCAGATTTACTACATCTTTTTCGGCCCAATCATTAAAATAAAGATTGTAGCCATTTTCAACTTTTGGTTTGGCCCATTCGTCGAAACTTTCGGCCAGGAAAAGGAATCCCATTTCATCGCAAAGTTCCAGTTGCTCCATCGATGGCATATTATGAGAAGAACGAATGGCATTACATCCCATATCTTTCAGAATAGTCAGCTGTCGTTTTAATGCTGCTTTGTTTATAGCGGCTCCAAGCGGCCCCAAATCGTGGTGCAGGCAAACACCTTTAAACTTTGTCACTTCACCATTCAGCACCAAACCTTTTCCTCGTTCATAAACTACACTTCGCACTCCAAAACGAATATTTTGCTCGTCTTTTAGCGTATTATTTTGGTATAGTTTCATTGATGCGGTGTACAAATAAGGCGATTCAGTATCCCAAAGTTTTGGGTTGGGAATAGCAATATTTTGTTCTGTTTTTGTGCCAAATAGTTCGTCGGTGGTGTTCGTTGCCACAACGTTTCCATCGGCATCTTTTATTTCGGTAACCACTTTAATGTTGCTTCCATTAACTTCGGCTTTCAGATTTACCTGCGCTTCTTCTTCCGACACAAAAGGTGTGGTAATAAACGTTCCCCATTGGTTAAAATTCACCTCGTCTTTTACAATAACCTGCACTTTGCGGTAAATTCCAGCACCGGGGTACCAGCGCGATGATGATTCTTTATTTTCAAGTCGAACGGCCAAAAGGTTTTCTTCTCCAACATTCACATAGTCACTAATGTCGAAATAAAAATAGCTGTAACCGTACGGACGATTACCAACTTTTTCACCGTTGATATACACTTCCGCATTGCTCATGGCTCCGTCGAAAACAAGAAGTGCTTTTTTGCCCGGGCCAAAATCCGGAAGTTCAAACGTTTTGCGGTACCAGCCAATTCCAATATGTGGCAATGCGCCGGTTCGCCCGGTACGCAGGCGAGCTTCCTTTTCCATATCCTGAGTAACCTGAACTTTTTGTGCATCAATTTCTTTATCAAAGGGTCCTTTAATGGCCCAATCGTGCGGAACTTCTACAGTTTCCCAGTTTGCGGCATCGGTTTGTGGAAGCTGAGCATCGGCAACTTCCATGTTAATAAACTTCCAATCTTTTGAAAGTGTTTGTACACTTCGTGTTTCGCTGCTTGTTTCAACACAGGACGAGAAAAGAAAAAGGATGAAAATGAAAGAAAATAAAGATTTCATATGTGATAAATTGTTTGTTTTAAGTGGATGATGTGCCATGCAAGAAATAGAGAGAACTTGTATTCTAAAGGTTGCTTTACGAATTGAAGTTTGTTCTTTGTGTTTCATTGCAATCGAGTTTCAAAAGTTCTGTCATTCAACAGACGCATTTTTAGTACTACATACATACGTTTTTAGTAAAAATTTTGTTGCTGTAAACAACATTTTTACTGGTAGGTACTGGTATGGTGCAAATATGCAAAGAAATATGCTAATTCGCACTATTTCTATACCTATCCTGCAACACCTTGTTTTTTAAGAATGCTTTGATTAAGAGATTGAAAGGGGCAAACTGAAGTAGAAACTGCTGCCTTTGTCTTTTTCACTTTCAACCCAAATCTCGCCACCATTTATTTTTATAAATTCGTGGCAAAGGATGAGACCAAGACCAGTTCCTTTTTCGTTTGAAGTTCCTTCGCGTTGTACCGACATTTCAATCTTAAACAGGTTTTCAACCATTTCTGGCGACATGCCAATGCCATTGTCCTTTACAGTAACAACAAGCATTTTGTCTTTTTGGTAGGTGTTTAATTCAATTTTACTGTTGGGATTTGAGAATTTAATTGAATTGTTTAGTAGGTTTCGCACGATAAAGTTAACCATGTCGTAATCGGCAAAAACCATTGTTTTCTTTTTTGATATCTCAATGGTTATATCTTTTGTTTTGGCAATTTCGAAGTAAAGTTCCTTGTTAGTTTCAAAAATTTTATGGATAAAGAAAGATTGTGGTTCAAATTTCATACTGCCTGTTTGTGCCCGCGACCATTCCAGTAGATTTTCCAACAGCTCGTAACCGCTAGTTGCAGCCTGATACATGCCTTCTATAAGTAAATCAAAATCTTCCGAGTCTTTTGCGTCTTTTTCATTCTTCAACATATCCGAAATGCCTATTAGTACATTAAACGGATTTTTTAAGTCGTGTGCAATAATTGAAAAGAACTTGTCTTTTGTTGCATTTAGTTTTTTTAGTTTCTTTTCGTCTTCAGCTAGTTTTACCAGATTGTTTTCGAGCATAAGTTTCTGGCTCGAAATGGTGTTGTAATTTGCTTTTAGCTCATCGGTATGTTTTTTACGAATAAAGAAGAAAAAACTGAGGACCAGTAGTAGAATCACCAGAAAGGCAATTGCAAAAACTGCCTTAACCCGGAACCTAAATTGGTCGCTTTTCATTTTCTCAGATGCCAGCTGTTGTTCCAAAAGCAGCTTTTTTCTTTCTGATCTTACAATCTCTTCATGCTCAAATTCGCCCAGTGCCTGGGTTATTTCGTCTGGCTTAAGCCGCTCATATGCCTCCTTGCCTTGTGCCGTCATTTGGTAGGCTTTTTCAAATTGCCGTAAACCGACGTATGCTTCTCCTTTCTCATTATAATAATCGGAGAGGTAATCAAATTTTTCCAGTTTAATGCTTTGTTCTATGGCTTTATCCAAATAGGTTATTGCAGTCTTGAAGCTTTTCTTTTTGACATAGTATTTCCCTAAAACAAAATTTATTTCTACTGCAAGTTTCGCGAATTCTTCCTCGTTGGCTTTTGTTGTAATTTTATCAATATAATTTTTTGCAGAAGACAAATCTTCAATTTCCAGGTAGTAGTATATAAACCCGAGTGTAACTTCAACTTCACGCTGTTTGTCTTCAATTTGAGGAACCAGTTTTAGTGCCTCGTTTAAATGGCGGAGTGCTTCATCGGGTTGATGAAGTTTTAAATAGCAAAAACCAATTGATGTCTGTGTAAGACTTTGATTGTCGATATTTCCTGTTTCAATATCAATTTCAAGAGCTTTTTCATAATAAAGCAAACTTCTTCTGTACTCTTTTAAATATTCGTAATACCAACCAATATTACTGTAAGCTTCTGAAAGCACATGTGTTTGATTGCTTTCCTCACAAAGTACTTTCGATTTTATAATGTATTGGAGTGCTTTTACCTGGTCTGCGCCGTATGAATAAAGTACACCGAGATTATGATAGCATGAAATTAGTGAAAGGGTATCGTTGGTTGTTGTAAATATTTCAATAGCCTGCTCGAGGTTGGCAATAGCGGGTATCCATTCGCCCTGTTGGTCGTATATGTAGCTAATTAGAAAAAGAGCTGTTCCTTCTCCATACTTATAATTAATTTTCTGCGAAAGTTCTAATGCTGCTTTTGCATACTCCAACGAACTGTCTCCATCAAAATAACCGTAAAGGTCTGAAAGATTGATGTAAATATCAACAAGATCTTCGGCTTCAGTGTTCCCTTTTGAAAGGGATTTTAATGAATCAATCTTTGTTGTTTCGTTGGCCAAAGCAGTTGAAAAAACAAAGAGAAATAGACAGAGCAGGGTTAGCCAAATATTAATTTTTTTTGTTTTCATAAAAGCACAGGAGTGCAAATATAATTAAATCAGTATGATAGGATAAATAAAATTTAGACAGTTGCTTATTTATTTTGATATTTCTTATGTAATACAAGGCGTGTGGGCACTTATTTCTCGTATGTTAACGTTAAATCCCTTAAACCTGATAAATTTCATATTTCTAATTCTTTTTATACCTTGTTGCCGTAGGATTAGAGATTATAAACCGTGAAATGTATGTTGAAACATTACCTTGGTATTATTTGCATCGTCTTGCTTTACATGGTGACCGCATGCACCTCAAACAAACATCCAAAAGATAATGATAAAGAAAATCGCCCGGTTATTGACCGTGATTTACCTGAGATTTTGGACGACGGTGTATTGAATGTGGTTACTACCTACAGCAGTACCAGTTATTTTTTATACCGCGGGCAACCCATGGGATACGAGTATGAGCTATTGAAACGCTTTGCCGACCATATTGGAGTTGATTTTAAAATTGAAATCTCGAATGATTTTGAGACCATGTACGAAATGCTGATGAGTGGCAAAGTAGATTTGATTGCACATGGTTTAACCATCACCGGAAAGCGAAAGGAGTTGGTACAGTTTACCGATTACTTGTACCTGACTCACCAGGTTTTGGTACAAAAAAAACCTGATAACTGGCGAAAGCTAAAATGGAGCGCGTTACAAAGTTCGTTAATTCACGATGCTATTGAGTTAATTGGAGATACTGTTTCAGTGCGGGCAAACTCGTCGTATTTAAACCGGGTAGAAAATTTGATGGATGAAATGGGAGACGAAATTTATATTGATACTCTGCCCGGAGATTTGTCCACCGACAAAATTATTGAAATGGTAGCTAACGGTGAAATAAAGTATACGTTTGCCGATAATAATATTGCTACTATTAATGCCTCGTACTATCCCAATCTCGACATTCGTGTGCCGGTTAGTTTTTCGCAACGTATGGCCTGGGCAATTCGTCCCGAGGCAGAAGAGTTGCTTACCGAGCTTAATTCATGGATCGACTCGATGAAAAACGGCGTGACCTATTACGTTATTTATAACAAATATTTCGAAAACGAAAGATCTTTTAAACGACGCGAGAACAGCGTTTTCTACAGCATAAATCATAATAGGATAAGTGAGTACGACGATCTTATACAAACCTATGCCGATACTTTGGATTGGGACTGGCGTCTTTTGGCTTCTATGATTTACCAGGAATCGAGGTTTAATCCTGAGTCGGAATCATGGGCAGGAGCAAAAGGTTTGATGCAAATGATGCCGCAAACTGCCGAGCGGTATGGAGTAGAAGACAGAACCAATCCGGAAGATAACCTGCGTGGAGGAACAAAGGTGTTAAAAGTTTTGTGGGATCGTTTTATCGATATTCCCGATTCAGTGCAACGAATAAAATTTACTTTGGCTGCCTATAATTGCGGTTACAGTCACGTGGCTGATGCGCGAACACTTGCCGAGGAGGAAGGAATTGACAGTTATCGTTGGGACGAGTGCACAGAGGAGTCGATGCTAAAATTAAGCTACCCCGAGAATTATAATAAACCATTTATAAAATACGGGTATGTGCGTGGAATTGAACCGGTATCGTATGTTAAACAAATTTTTAGCCGCTACGAGCATTACACTCAATTGTTGGAATAAAACAGTCATGATTCCCGGGAATCACCAACAGGGATGAAAGTGTGGTCTAACGACAGCATTTCATAAAAAAATCAGATTACAAGGCGCATGCAGCAGTTGTGCGTTGAATAACTGATTATTTGCGCCTTTGATTTACTTTCTCTTCACCCCCGGGTTTCACCCGAGGTTAATCATGTTTTATACCTTCGGGATATTGAATTGGATTCAGTAATTAAGACGACTTTATTGGCCAGCGATGTCGGAATTGTAAATTTTTCATGACGCTGGAAGCGTCGAATGTGATTAACCCGGTGTGCAGCACCGGGATTAAATGACTAAAGCGAAATCGTCCGGCGAAGAAAGTAGATCGAAGCCAGATGGTTCTTCCGGACGAAACTCAAAAGGCAATACACATAAAATGATGGGGACTTTCAGAAAAAAACCGTTTCCCAAACGAGAAACGGTCTTAACTATTTTATATCGAAATATGTTCTTACTGAACGTCGATAGCATTTAAATCTTCGAATGCAACCTTCAAACGTGCAATCATTGATTCTTCTGCTTTACGTAACCAAACACGTGGATCGTAGAATTTCTTGTTTGGTTTGTCTTCGCCATCAGGGTTACCAATTTGTCCTTGCAGGTAATCGTGGTTAGCAGCATCGAAAGCACGAACGCCATCCCAGTATGCCCACTGAGTATCGGTATCGATGTTCATTTTAACAACACCGTAAGAAATAGCTTCGCGAATTTCTTCGTGCGTAGAACCTGATCCACCGTGGAATACAAAGTTTACTGGTTTTTCAGCAGTACCTAATTTTTCCTGAATGTATTTTTGTGAATTATCAAGAATTTTTGGAGTAAGTTTTACATTACCTGGTTTGTAAACACCGTGCACGTTACCAAAAGATGCAGCAATTGTGAAGTTTGGCGATACTTTGCTCAACTCTTCGTAAGCATAGCAAACTTCTTCCGGTTGTGTGTACAATTTCGATGCATCAACATCGCTGTTGTCAACACCATCCTCTTCACCACCGGTAATACCCAATTCAATTTCAAGGGTCATACCCATTTTAGCCATACGGGCAAGGTATGTTTTGCTGATTTCGATGTTCTCTTCCAATGGCTCTTCACTAAGGTCAAGCATGTGCGAACTGAAAAGTGGTTTTCCTGTTTCTGCAAAGTGTTTTTCGCTGGCATCTAACAACCCGTCAATCCAAGGCAACAATTTTTTTGCAGCGTGGTCGGTGTGAAGGATAACACGTACACCATAAGCTTCAGCTAAAGTGTGAATGTGTTTTGCACCTGCAACAGCTCCTAAAACAGCTGCTTCCTGGCCTTCAAGTTTTAAACCTTTACCAGCGTTAAATGCAGCACCACCATTCGAAAATTGAATCATAACTGGAGCGTTTACCTCTTTGGCAACTTCCATAATGGCATTAACTGATGAAGAACCAACAACGTTTACTGCCGGCATGGCAAATTGTTTGGCTTTAGCTTCTTCGAAAATAAATTGTACGTCAGCACCGGTAACAACTCCCGGCTTAACGTTTTCGGCTATTTTTCCCATAATTAAATCGTTTTACTTTTAAATCAAATAGAATAAGAACACAAAATTACGATTTGAGTTTAGGTTAACCAATTTTTCCTTGTTAATGAACGTAAAAATCGGACAAAATTATCTGAAAATTAACGCTGTAACTTTATTTTATTTAACGTTAAATATCTGTTGGGGCATTTCGTTAAACCTCTTCACTTACTGTTTTTTATGTACTTTCACAGCGCAAAAAAATTAAAAACCAAAGATTAATTCGAATAAAAATGGCAGTAAGTTACAAAGACTTAGGCTTGTCGAACAGTAAAGAAATGTTCGCGAAAGCCGTTGAAGGCGGATATGCTATTCCGGCCTACAATTTCAATAACCTTGAACAAATGCAGGCAATTCTTCAGGCTTGTGTTGAAACAAAATCGCCTGTAATTCTTCAGGTATCATCGGGTGCACGTAAATATGCCAACGCTACTTTGTTGCGTAACATGGCGCGTGGTGCTGTTGAGTATGTTAAAGAACTGGGTTGCGAAATTCCTATCGTTCTTCACCTCGATCATGGCGATACTTTCGAATTGTGTAAAGACTGTATCGATAACGGTTTCTCTTCAGTAATGATTGATGGTTCACACCATCCGTACGAAGAAAACGTTGCATTAACTAAAAAAGTTGTTGAATATGCACACGCAAACGGTGTAACTGTTGAAGGTGAGTTGGGCGTTTTAGCAGGTGTTGAAGACGATGTGGTTGCAGAAGAGTCAACTTACACAAGACCAGAAGAGGTTGAGGATTTTGTAAAACGTACCGGTGTTGATTCGCTGGCGATTTCAATTGGTACTTCTCACGGAGCACACAAATTTACTCCTGAGCAGTGTACTAAAAACGAAGATGGCGTTTTGGTTCCTCCTCCATTGAAATTTGATATCCTGGAAGAAATTGAAAAACGTATTCCTGGTTTCCCAATCGTTCTTCACGGTTCTTCTTCTGTTCCAATGGACCAGGTAGAAATTATTAATGCAAACGGTGGTGATTTGAAAGCTGCTGTAGGTATTCCTGAAGAGCAATTGCGTAAAGCTGCTGCGTCGGCAGTATGCAAAATTAACATCGACTCAGACGGTCGTTTGGCAATGACAGCTGCTATTCGCAAAACCATGAAAGAAAATCCAGCTGAATTTGATCCGCGTAAATATTTAGGACCAGCACGCGATTCATTAAAAGAATTGTACAAGCACAAAAACGAAAACGTTTTGGGTTCGGCAGGTAAAGCTTAAAAAGCATTATAATACGATACTGAAAAGGATGGCTATTTAGTCATCCTTTTTTTCTTTTTAGACTATTTGTAATATTTCTGTAGTTGCTGGATGTAACCATTTCAAAATAGTAAATATTTGTGCAGTATTATTTTATTTCTTAAGTTAGCTGTTCGTTAATAAAAGTTCACAAAAGGGAAATCTCTTTTCCTGCCATTAATATCGTCTTTGTATTTAAAAGAATTGTTGCAGATTTTTTAACTGCACATAGTGTATTAATGATTTTGAATTGGGGTAAAATAGATATTGCAGGATTAGCATTGGTTCTTGTTTTTTGGGCTGGTAGTGTTTTGGCTCAGCCCAATTATATGCAAGTAAATCAGTTTGGTCTTGATGATGGTTTGTCATCGTCAATTATTACTTGTATTAACCAGGACCGAAACGGTTTTATGTGGATTGGAACGCGCAACGGGCTAAATCGCTTTGATGGAAGCCGGTTTAAAGTATATCGGTTTAGTGCCGGGGAGGAATTAGTAAATACATTACCTGATAATTTGATATTGGACTTGTGCCTGGGTAACGAAAATCAATTGTATGTTGGTACCAGTTTAGGGCTAAGTCTTTTTAATCTTGAAACTTATAAGTTTTATAATTTCAAGTACGATTCAACATCTTGTTTATATGAACTTCCTATTCAGGCCCGCTCAATTGAGGTTGACAGTGCCGGTTGTGTTTATATTGGGAGTAACAACGGGCTCTATTTTTTTAATCCCTCAGAAAACTCCTTTAAACATTACAACGAGGAAGATGGATTTGATGACCTTACCGTTAATGATGTTTATCTGGCTCCTGATAATCGGTTGTGGATTTCTACTTACACCGGGCTTTTCGTAATGAATCCGGGAACTAATATAATCAGGAGCATTAACGTTGGCATTCATAATGAAGATTTCTCGAATGTTAGGTTTGATGAAATCATTGCCGATCGTACAGGAACAATTTGGGTGGCAAGTTATTCTGATGGTCTTTTTATGGTTGAAAGGAATAATAACGGTGAAGAGCGTCTCAAAAATTTTGTTCATAATCCTGGAGATCCAACATCCATCTCAAAAAATCGTTTACTAAGTCTTGAAGTTGATAAAGACAATAACCTGTGGTGTGGAGCTGAAAATGACGGAGTTTTCTGTATGACAGAAGAAAGAAAGGGTTTTAAGCAATTTCTTTCTTCAAAAACCGACCCGTTGGTTACAAAAACCTATTCGGGAGAATGTCTATTTATCGATTCAGGAGACAATTTGTGGATTGGTACCTATGCAAACGGACTAAATATTGCCCCCCAAAAAAGCGAATCGATCATTTCTTTTTCTCGGTTTAAAGGTGGCGACTTGAGTAATACCAATAACATGGTAAATGCATTTTACGAGCTTAACGATAGTTTGATAAGCGTTGCCACAGATGGAGGAGGAATAAATATTTTTAATAAAAGAACCGGTTTTTTTCAATCCTTGAATACTACAAACTCAAACTTGCCAAACGATTATATTTTATCGATCATTGAAGATGATGCAGGTAATCTTTGGCTAACAACCTGGGGAAAGGGTATAGTTTATTACCAGGTGGCAACCGATCAGTTTACGGTTTACAATACAGCTAATTCGCCTTTACCCGATAACAATCTGTTTCACGTTTGTAAAGGAAACCAATCGGATATATTGATTGCAACATTTAACTCGGGATTTGTACATTTTAAACCGGAAAAAAATGAGTGGGAAATTTATAATTCCCAGAATAGTGCGCTTCCCGTTAATTACATCAATGTTATTCGAAGAGCTGATGAAGAATCATTTTATATCGGGACAAATTCAGGATTATTTCGATATTATCCCAACAAAAAAGAGATTAAAGTGTGTTTGCCCGGAGAAGATTTGGAATTACTGCACACAGGACATATTTACGATGTTTTTGTTGAAGATCGTACATCGGTTTGGGTGGGAACATTAACTGGTTTAGGCCATTTTAATCCAAAAACCGGAGATAACAGGGTTTTTACAACTAACGACGGACTCCCAAGTAATACTGTAAATGGTATTTTAAAAGATGCCAACGGATTATTGTGGTTTTCAACATCCGGAGGATTAAGCAGCTATAATGAAAGCAAAGATCATTTTGATAACTATTTCAAATACGACGGTTTGCAAAGTGATGAATTTCGACCAAGAAGTGTGCTAATCGATTGTGATAACAACCTGTACTTCGGCGGGATAAATGGTTTTAGTATCGTTTTTCCCGACAAGTTGATAAAGAATGAGCAAATTCCGGAAGTAAAGTTTACGGAGCTGGAGATCTTTAACAGAGCAGTAATACCCAATAAATCCGGCTCGCCATTAAATAAAGTGATAACAGAAATTGATGAATTGAGACTTCCGATTTCGCAATCGGTTTTAACATTTCATTTTAGTGTTTTGGATTATGCAAATCCACAAAAAAATCAACATGCCTATATGCTTGAAAACTTCGACAATGATTGGACATATTGTGGATCAAGACGGCAGGTTACTTATACCAATCTCGATCCGGGAAAATATGTTTTGCATGTGAAAGGTTCGAACAGCGAAGGTGTTTGGAATGAAGAAGGTATTGCGTTGAAAATTGTAATAATACCGCCCTGGTGGAGAACCTGGTGGTTTATTTTAATATTGTTCCTGTTTTTCGTTGGATTATTTTGGTTTGTTAATCATTTACGAATCAATTCGCTTGAACAACAAAAGCAGAAGTTGGAATTGGCGGTGATAAAAAGAACAAAGGAACTTGCTGAAATTAATGCAACCAAAGACAAGCTATTCTCAGTTATTGCCCACGATCTGCGTAATCCATTCAATGTTATACTTGGCTATACCGACGTATTGATTGAGGGTTATCACAAATTTGACAAGAAAATGATGGAGCAGATTCTTGAAAACCTGAAAACAGCAGGAGATAGTGCTTTTGCATTGCTTGAAAATTTGATGAACTGGTCACGATCGCAACGTGGGATTATTGAATTCTCGCCAAAATCGATTTTGTTAAGCGATTTTATTCAATCAGTTTTGCTTGAAATTGACGCTGTTTCGAAGAAAAAGCAGATTAGTATCGTAAATGAAATTCAGGACAATTCAATACGGATTTTTATTGATTATAATATGTTTCTGCTGATATTCAGAAACTTGTTAACCAATGCTATAAAGTTCAGTAAGCCGGGAACCAACATATTTATAAAAAACGGCGGAATTGATGACAAGTTTATTACTGTTGGTATTCAGGATCTTGGAATTGGAATGGAGCCGGAAACGATTCGGGTATTGTTTCAGCCAGGCAAATTACAAACTTCAGCGGGTACAAAAGGCGAAAAAGGAAGCGGACTGGGTTTAATGCTTTGCAAAGAATTTGTTGAGAGACATAAAGGAAAAATATGGGTGGAAAGCTCATTGGGAAAAGGTTCCGTTTTTTGGATTACAATACCACTTCATGAAAAAGTATTTGAAAAGCACTAAATGAAAAATGGCACCCACTATTTCAGCAGATGCCATTGTAAAACCTCCAACCAAATTGTCCCTCAGTTAAGGTCTGTCCCTCTCTCACTTCAACTTTTACTATGCTGTCATAAACATTTCAAGGTCTTTTTCAACTTCTGAAATACCACCAATTCCGAAATTTTCAACTAGTACATTAGCCACATTTGGCGAAAGGAATGCCGGAAGTGTTGGTCCAAGGTGTATGTTTTTAACGCCCAGGTGTAACAGTGCCAGTAACACGATAACAGCTTTTTGCTCGTACCAGGCAATATTGTAGGCAATTGGCAGTTCGTTAATATCGTTCAGCTCAAACACCTCTTTCAGTTTTAAAGCAATTACTGCCAATGAATACGAGTCGTTACACTGCCCGGCATCGATTACGCGCGGAATTCCACCAATATCGCCAAGAGGCAATTTGTTGTAACGGTATTTTGCACATCCTGCTGTAAGAATCACGGTGTCTTGTGGCAGCTGCTCAGCAAATTGAGTGTAGTAATCGCGGCTTTTCATACGTCCATCGCAGCCTGCCATTACAAAGAATTTTTTGATGGCACCCGATTTTACAGCATCAACAATTTTGTCGGCCAAAGCAAAAACCTGTGCGTGTGCAAATCCTCCAACAATCTCTCCGGTTTCAATTTCCTGCGGTGCTGCACATTTTTTAGCATGCTCAATAATAGCACTGAAATCTTTCATCTTGCCATCCTGGCGATCCGGAATGTGAATAGCTCCGCTAAGTCCTGATGCTCCGGTGGTGTAAATCCGGTCGGTGTAAGTTGCCGATGCTTTTGGCGGAACGATACAGTTGGTGGTAAACAGAATTGGTCCGTTAAAACTTTCGAATTCAGTATTTTGTTTCCACCAGGCATTGCCGTAGTTACCCACCAGGTGATCGTACTTTTTGAAAGCCGGATAGTAGTGTGCCGGCAACATTTCGCTGTGGGTATATACATCAACGCCGGTTCCTTCGGTTTGCTTCAGCAATTCTTCCATGTCTTTCATATCGTGACCTGAAATCAGGATTGCCGGATTATTGCGCACCCCGATATTTACTTTTGTAGCTTCCGGATTTCCGTAAGAACCCGTGTTTGCAGCATCTAATAATGCCATTACATCAACACCAAATTTTCCGGTTTCCAGTGTAAGTGCAACAAGTTCGTCAACACTTAAATCTTCGGTAGTGGCCACCAGTGCACGTTGCATAAACGCAAAAATCTCATCTTTCTGGCTTCCTAAATTGTAAGCATGTTCGGCATAAGCTGCCAAACCTTTTACGCCGTAAATAATCAACTCACGCAACGAACGGATGTCTTCGTTTTCGGTGCTTAGTACGCCAACTTCTTCAGCTTTTGCTTCAAATTCTTCGGTAGTGTTTCCTGTCCATGTCGCAATGGCCGGAAGTTCTTCGGGCAAAGCCACTCCTGCTTCTTTGCTCAACACATGCAATTCGTTTCTTAATTGAAGTGCCTTGATAATTCGTTTGGTAAATACTGCTGCATCGAAATTGGCATTGGTAATGGTGCTGAACAAACCATCGAAAACAATTTTATCCACTTTTTTGGGATTTGCGCCAACGGCCCGTAATTTCTCGTTATACCAACAAATTCCTTTTAGTACGTATAGTAAAGTATCTTGTAAATTCGCTACATCGCTGGTTTTTCCGCAAACTCCTGCAATTGTACAGCCGGTTCCTTTGGCTGCTTCCTGACATTGAAAACAAAACATGCTCATTTCTACTATTTTTAAATTGATTACTTTTTTGATTTTTAGACAAGGGGGCTGGTTTTATAATAACTTGATTGGTGATGTTAAATCCACTCATCGCTTAATACATCGCCTTTAATTCCTATCACAACTTCTTTAACGGGTACCTTTCGCGACGCCATTTGTGTGGCCATTTTTACCATTTGCGACAGTCCTCCGCAACATGGAACTTCCATAATTACAACGGTTATTGTGTTTACTCTTGATTCATCAATCAGCTTCACCAGTTTCTGTATGTATATATCCGTTCCCTGGTCGAGTTTTGGGCAGGCAATTACCATTTTACGGCCTTTTATAAAATCGTTGTGGAAGTTGCCATAAGCAAAACCGGCACAGTCGGCAGCCACCAAAAGATCGACACCGTTAAAATAGCTGGCCGCCGGATTGATCAAATGCATTTGCACCGGCCACTGGGTAAGTTCCGACGGAGTTTCTGTAGCCGGAGCAGCCATTTTTAAGCCACCTGCATCAAAAGCCATTGGTGCTACACCCGGACAGCCTCCTGTTGAGCAACTTCCGCTGGGTTGTTCAGGCTGGTTGTTGCCGTGAAGCAGCTCGTGTACTTCGCTGATTTGGAATGGCATTGCCTCGCGATTTGCTTTAATAAAACCGAGTGCTTGCTGTAAGTAACCGGTTTCGTTGTGATCCTGCAAATGTTTTAAATGGGCAAACATGGTAGCTTTTCCTTGTTTTACCATTTGCGAAATAGTGGCAATTTCGTCGTAGGCATCGGCTTCGCGCTTTTCAATAGTAATTGCTCCTTCGGGGCAATGTCCGATGCAAGCACCCAGTCCGTCGCACATTAATTCGCTTATCAGTCGTGCTTTTCCGTCAATGATTTGCAGTGCGCCTTCGTGGCAGTTCGGAACGCAGTTACCGCATCCGTTGCATAAATCTTCGTCAATTTTAATTATCTCCCGTATCATCTTTCTTGTTCTTTTCTTTAAGTTTACGCAACAAAAGTAGGGTGCCGGTGTTAGGCAAAGTGTACCAATTGTTACAAAATGCAAGATTATTCGATTCTTATAAAAAGTCCATTGTTTAGTGGCATTCCTGAAGAGGAGTGTCGGGAGCTCTTCTCGAAAATTCATTACCAGGTACGTAAATTCGAAAAGGATGCGATTGTTGTGCAGGGAGGCGAGGAGGTAACCAACCTGTTTGTTGTGCTTTCGGGAAGTGTTCGTGGTGAAATGATCGATTACTCGGGGAAAACGGTGAAGATTGAAGACATTGAAGCGCCGCGACCGTTGGCAGCTGCCTTTTTGTTTGGAAAAGAAAATAAGTTTCCCGTTACGGTAACCGCCAATAAAAAAGCGGAACTGCTGGCTATTCCGGTTGTTGAATTCCTGAAATTACTGCAATTGAACACGCGTTTGCTGCGTAATTATTTGAACAGCATTTCAACCCGTGCACAGTTTCTTTCGCAGAAGTTGCATTTTCTGAGTTTTAAAACCATAAAAGAAAAAGTTGCGCATTTTCTGCTTCAGCAGGCGGGTGATCGGTTTCATTCGTTCGAGCTAAAAAACACACAACAACAACTGTCCGAAATGTTTGGTGTTACAAGGCCTTCGCTTGCGCGTGTTCTTGGCGAAATGCAGGATGAAAAACTAATTAAAATTGAAAAAAAAACCGTTACGCTGCTTGACAAGCAGGGTTTGAATAAATTACTGAAAAATGGATAGGAACCCCGATTTGATTCGCTACGATATATTTCAGGATTTTACAACTATTTTCGCTTTTACTACCACCAAAAGTACCTTGCCGGTTGAGCAGGTTCGATATAGCAATGTGCCCGAAAATAAGGCAAAACTGGCCGATGCACTGGCTTTGGAAGTTGAGCAAATGGTTTACCCCGATCAAACGCACAGCAGTTGTGTGGCCGATGTTCAGGAAGTTCCGGATGCTGTAATTTCAGAAACCGATGCACTGGTTACCAACCAAGCCGGGCTGTGTTTGTGTGTGCAAACCGCCGATTGTGTTCCGGTTTTATTATTCGACCCGAAGGCAAAAGTGATTGCTGCCGTTCATGCCGGGTGGCGCGGTACCGTTAGCGGAATTGTTGAAAAGGCAATTGGCAAGATGATAAACAATTACGGTGCTTCTGCCGAAAATATTGTGGCTGCAATAGGCCCGTCAATAAGCCCTGAAATTTATGAGGTGGGCGATGAAGTGGTGGCTGCTGCCCGAAAATCGATTCCCAATGTAGAAACCGCACTACACAAAAACGGGTCGGGCAACTATCATTTTAACCTTTGGGAAGCCAATCGTCAGTTGCTGTTAAAAAACGGGGTGCAGGCACAAAATATTGAGGTGCTTGGCGCATGTTCGTTTTCAGAAGCTGAAAAATATTATTCAGCACGGCGCGAAGGGGTGGGTACCGGGCGTATGGTGTCGGGAATAATGCTAAAAGGGGTGCATTTAGTGAAGTAAATTTCTATGCTTCAACAGTTATAACCGGGCATATTTCTAAAAAATCTCATGCTTCCGTAGTTAGAAGAGGGCATTTGGGCAAAAATATGCGTCTTTCCGCATGCGGAAGCACCTGTATTTTTGAAAAAGTACCCCCTTCCGTATGCGGAAGCCCCCGTTTTTTCGAAAAAGTACCTCCTTCCGCATGCGGAAGCACCTGTTTTTTTAAAAAAATGCCCGTTTCCGCATACAGAATACCCTATATTCCAGAAAATTTACCTGCTTCTAACTGCGGAAGGCAGCATATTTTTAAAAATATGCCCCCTTCTGCACTTGTTTCAGCAGGGCTGTTATCGCCAATTTCTTGTTAAGAAGATTTAATTCTAATGTGCTGATCTCTGAGTTTTCAGCAAAAGCCTTATCTTCGCAAGGATTAAAAATTTCGAACATTTACGCTTTCAGAAATCACTTGAAAATGAAGCAATACAGATTGTTTAATATCGTTTTTGGCTGGGTTAGTTTTTTAATTGCAGCAATTGTTTATTTAATGACCATTGAACCCACTGTAAGTTTTTGGGACTGTGGCGAATTTATAACAACAGCTTTTAAATTTGAGGTAGGGCACCCACCGGGAGCACCGATTTTTATGATTGTTGGCCGGTTCTTCACCCTGTTTGCCGGCCCTGAGGGAGCAGCAAAAATGGTAAATATTATGTCTGCCCTTGCCAGTGCCGGAACCATTATGTTCCTTTTCTGGACCATCACTCACCTGGCAAAAAAACTGGTAGTTAAAACTGAAGATATTTCACTGGGGCAAACCATTTCTATAACTGCTGCAGGATTGGTTGGTGCTTTGGCCTACACTTTTTCCGATACTTTTTGGTTTTCGGCAGTGGAAGGTGAAGTTTATGCCAGCTCGTCGTTATTAACGGCTGTGGTTTTTTGGGCCATCTTAAAATGGGAAAACGTTGCTGACGAAAAATATGCCAACCGCTGGCTGATCTTTATTGCATACGTAATTGGCCTCTCAATTGGCGTTCACTTACTGAACTTGCTGGCTATTCCGGCCATTGTTTTTGTCTATTATTTCAGAAAATATGAAGTTGATCGCAAAGGAATAATCTGGGCACTGGTGGCATCAGTTGTATTGCTTGGAGGCGTTATGTACGGCATTATTCCGGGATTTGTGCGAATCGCTTCCTGGTTTGAATTAATGTTTGTAAATGGATTTGGATTACCTTACCACTCCGGAGTTTTCTTCTATGTTGTTTTGGTAATTGCCGCCATTGCCTTTGGAATATATTATACCCATAAAAAGCAAAAAGTAGTTTGGAACACGTTATTGCTGGGAGTTGCCGTAATTCTTATCGGTTACTCGTCGTTTGCAATAATAATTATTCGTTCATCGGCTCAACCTCCAATGGATCAGAATAGCCCGAACAATACATTTTCGCTGTTGAGTTACCTGAACCGCGAACAGTACGGATCGCGTCCATTGTTTAGCGGACAATACTATAATTCGCCTTACAAGGTAGGCGATCGTTTTTCGGAAGGAAGTCCGGTATATTCTCAAATCGACGGGAAATATGTAGTGACTTACAATCGTTTCAATCCGAATTACGATGAGAAGTTTACAACCGTTTTTCCACGAATGTGGAGTTCGATGGATCCGCAGCATGCCCAGGATTATCAACAGTGGGCAAAGATAAAAGGCACGCGTATTCAGCACCGCAACGATCGGGGTGAAATGGAAACCATTGTAAAACCAACCATGGGCGAGAATCTGCGTTTTTTCTTTTCGTACCAGGTAAATCATATGTACTGGCGTTACTTTATGTGGAACTTTGTTGGCCGTCAAAACGATATTCAGGGGCATGGAAATGTGTTGCACGGTAACTGGCTGAGTGGAATTAAATTTATTGATGAGGCCTTTTTGGGCGATCAGGATAATCTGCCCGCAAAATTGGCCAACAACAAAGCCCGGAATACCTACTATTTCTTGCCGCTTCTTCTAGGGTTGTTAGGGATATTTTTCCAATACAACCGTGGCAAAGAAGGCAAAAAGGGACTGTGGGTAGTCTTTCTGCTTTTTGTATTAACCGGACTGGCCATTGTAATTTATCTGAACCAGTATCCGCATCAGCCGCGCGAACGCGATTATGCGTATGCCGGATCGTTTTATGCGTTTGCTATCTGGATTGGTTTAGGTGTACTGGCCATTTCCGAAGCACTAAAAAAATACATTCCGGAAACCGTTGCCGGAGGAATTGCCGGGTTGGTAACACTCATTCTGGTTCCAGGTATTATGGGCGCACAAAACTGGGACGACCACGATCGTTCGGGACGTTACACTGCGCGCGATTTTGGTGCCAATTACCTGAAAACCTGCCTGCCCAATTCGGTGATTTTTACCAATGGCGACAACGATACTTTCCCGCTGTGGTATAACCAGGAGGTGGAAGGTGTTCGTACAGATGTTCGTGTGTGTAACCTAAGCTACCTGCAAACCGATTGGTACATTAACCAAATGCGCAGAAAAGCCTACGACTCGGAGCCAATTGATTTCACACTAAAACCTGATCAGTATCGATTGGGAACACGCGATGCCGTGTATCTGCTTGATGATTCGCGCATAAAACGTGATTATGTTGGCCTTGATGAAGCTGTTGATTTTATTGCCAACGATAATCCGGCAACCAAGCTTCAGCAGGCCGATAATGCAGCTTACATACCGAAAAAGAAAATACATTTTAAAGTAGATAAAGAAGCGGTTATTCGTAACAAGGTGGTTGCACCTGAAGATTACGACAAAATTGTTGATGAGATTGTGATCGATCTTTCAGGACAAAACATGATATCGAAAGATGAAATGATGATTCTGGATATGCTGGCTACCAACAAATGGGACCGTCCAATTTACTGGTCGATTACCGTTGGCCGTAGTAAGTATATGAACCTGAGTGATTATTTCCAAGTTGAAGGTTTTGCATTCAGACTGGTACCGATAAAAACGCAGAGTAATCCGCAAGAGTTGAAATTTGGCCGCGTTAATACTGAAATCATGTACAACAACCTGATGAATAATTTCAGCTGGGGAAATATGAATGATCCTGAAATTTACCTCGACGAAACCAATACCCGCATGATGACTAACATCAGAAACAGTTTTAATCGACTGGCTTCGGCACTGGTTGAAGAGGGTAAGATGGATTCGGCTGTTGCAGTTGTTGATCGTTGTAACGAGTTAATTCCAAGTAGTGCTGTGCCATATGAGTATTTTGCCATGGAACTGGCTGATAGTTATATTCGTGCCGGTGCAAACGATAAAGCCTTGGAAATGATTGAAACAGCATATAATACTTTTAACGACGAACTGAATTATTATTTCTCGTTAGAGCCAAGATTTTTGGTTAGTATAGGCGATGAAATTCAGCGTAATATGTTCTATTTACAAAAGATGCAACGCTCGGCACATAATGCCGGAAATGCTGAGTTGGCAGAACAAATAGGAGTAAGTCTGCAAAGCTACTTTGATAGATATAACAACTTGTAATAGAAAAAATTAATTAGCAGTATAGAAATGAATATTTTAATTGTAGGATCAGGAGGTAGAGAACACGCTTTGGGGTGGAAAATTAAACAAAGCGATAAAGTAGAGAATTTATTTTTTGCACCGGGAAACGCCGGTACATCAGAATTGGGAACCAACCTCGACGCAGGTGTTTCTGATTTTCAGAAAATAAAAACACTCGTACTCGAAAACAACATCGACCTGATGCTTGTAGGTCCCGAAGTTCCATTGGTTGAAGGATTGCACGATTTCTTTGCTGCCGATCCTGAGTTGGCTTCGGTAAAGGTTGTTGGTCCGAAAAAAGCAGGTGCCGAGCTGGAAGGGAGCAAGGACTTTTCGAAAGCTTTTATGGCGCGACACGATATTCCTACCGCAAAATATTTTACTGTAACTGCCGATAATGTGGAAAAAGGAATTGATTTCCTGAAAACCATGAAATCGCCGTATGTACTAAAAGCCGATGGTTTGGCTGCAGGAAAAGGTGTGTTGATTATCGACTCACTGGAAGAAGCGCAAAACTCGCTAAAAGAAATGCTCGACGGGCAATTTGGCGAAGCAAGCAGCAAAGTGGTTATCGAAGAGTTTTTGAGTGGCGTTGAAGTTTCGGTTTTTGTAATTACCGATGGGAAAGACTATAAAATTCTGCCGGAAGCAAAAGATTATAAGCGAATTGGAGAAGGCGACACCGGATTGAATACCGGCGGAATGGGAGCCATTACTCCAGTGCCGTTTGCCGATGCTGTGTTTATGGAAAAGGTTGAAAAACAAATTATAGAACCAACAGTTTCCGGTTTGGCAAAAGACGGAATCGACTACTGTGGATTTATTTTCTTTGGGTTGATTAACGTAAACAACGAACCGTATGTAATTGAATACAACGTTCGCATGGGCGATCCGGAAACCGAAGCCGTAATGTTGCGTGTAAAATCTGATTTTGTTGACTTGCTGGATGGAGCTGCAAGCGGAACACTTGGTGAAAAAACAATTGAATTCGACGATCGCGCTGCAGTAACTGTAATGTTGGTGTCGGGCGGATACCCGGGAAGCTACGAAAAGGGAAAAGTGATTACCGGAACAGAAAATGTAAGCGACAGTATTGTTTTTCATGCGGGAACAAAGCAGACAGGCGATGACGTTGTTACAGCCGGAGGTCGTGTAATTTCGGTAAGCTCGTACGGTTCTGATATGAAAGATGCATTGGCAACCTCATTTAAAAATGCGGCGGTTATCAATTTCGAAGGAAAATATTATCGCAAAGACCTGGGATTCGATTTGTAATCGGATACTGATAAATAGATGTTGTGGTGCGAGGTATAAAGTCCCACGCCTCATAAGCCCTTGATTAGTTGAGAAGCAAGATGGCATGATATTAAAAAAGCTTAAGTCGAACAGTTCTGTTAGTTTGATACTGGTGCCTTTGGTAACACTGGCATTCTGGTTGAAGAGTCTACAGCACCCGTTTGCTTACGACTATTTTCCGGGTGAGCAGGAAAACATCTTATTTAGTTTTTTATATCGTTTAGTTGATGGCAAACCTTTGATTCAGGTTATCAGTGGAATTGTACTGGCAATTTTGCTGGCCTATCTCATGCAGCTGGTAAACGACCGTTATATGTTTATTCGTATTAAGAGTAAGTTGCCTGCATTGTTATTTGCTGTAATCGTTGGAGGTTTTGTACCAATGCACACGCTGCATCCGGTATATTTTGGCGCCATTTTTATGCTTTTTGCTATTTATCGCCTGTTTGCCGTATATGAAACTAAAAAGGCCTATTCTTCCACTTTCGATGTTGGATTTTTATTGGGAGTAGGAGCGCTTTTTTATTTCAATCTCATTGTAATCTTACCCGCTTTTTTTATTGCAATTGCTTTGCTTGGCCGCGAAACCGGGTGGCGTGAATATGTTACGATGCTACTCGGATTTTTACTGCCATTTGCATTTGCTTCGGCCTATACCGTATTAAGCAACCATTTTATTGGCACGGTTACCATACTGAGTGAGAATATTTTCACTTCTGTAAATCATTTTCGTTCAAATATTCCTTTACAGGTGTATTTGGCTACGCTCATTGTGTTTACAATAACCGGAAGTATTGGTATGTTTAAACAGTACGATACAAAAAAGGTCAGTTCGCGGAAGTACTTCACCGTATTTTTCTGGATTTTTCTTTTTTCGTTGGCCAGCTTTACTTTTATTCCGGTTACTTCGCAGGAAATGCTGGTGATAACTTCTATTCCGGTAACCTACCTCATTGCCAATCTTTTTGTATTTATGAAAAGTCGGTTCTGGAGTGAATTGCTTTTTATAATTTTATTGCTGATAGTTGTTTCAATGCAGTTTTCGTTTGATTTATTCTAATGAACAAAAACAAGCCCACTTTAGCGATTTATGGTAATCAGGATCGGTTTGATTATGAACACCCGTTTTATGTACACGACCATAATCTGGCGTTGATGTACAACGGCAAAGTGGAGTGGTTTCTTCAGCAGGAAAGGATTACGCGACGAAAACGGGACAATACGCTGCATGTTCATTTAAAATCGGTTTTAAAAGAAAAGAAACTGCTTGGTAAAGATTACGACCTGGTATTTGTGGACAATGTGGTTGGTCGTACATTTTTACTGCAAAGTGGCGAAGTACGTTTTGAAGCGCCGTTAAATCAGGGATTATCAACCGATGTGGAACAGGGGAAATGCTGGTGGTTTGGCGAAGAAAAAGAGGCCTGGGTGTTGAATCACGAAATGGCTCATCTATTTTCCTGTCTTCCGTTTTATGGGAATCTAAAGGATAACAGCCTGCTGGTTCATTTTGATGGTGGTGCAAGTTTAAGCAATTTTTCGGCTGCAGTATATAAAAACGGGCGGTTCGAATGGTTGGAATACCACTGGGATTTAAAACCGTATTCAACCCTGTTTAACGCCAATGCGTTGGTGTTTGCTATATTAGGAGCTAAACTGCCCGAACAAAATGCAGTGCCTGGCAAGTTTATGGGATTTTCAGGTTTGGGAACCTACAAGCCAGAGCTCGGCGTGTGGCTGAAAGGCAATAATTTTTTCCAGGATATTTGGGGAAAGACCTCAGTGTTTTTCGAAGCCGCAAAAAAGGATTGGGGAGTTGATCTGAAATCGTTCAACCAAAAAGATCCGTTTATACAGGATATTGCAGCTACTTTGCAAGAACTTTTCACACAAAAGATATTAAGTAAACTACAGGAGTTACAGGTAAAAACCGGTGCTGAAAACCTCTACTACACCGGCGGGTCGGCATTAAATATTGTGGCCAATACACGTATTGTAAATAGCCAAATGTTTAAGCAGGTTTTTATTCCGCCGTGCACCGAAGACTCAGGACTTGCTTTGGGCGCAGCAGCTTTTGCCGAATGGAAAAAGCATGGAAATGTTGAAGCGAATTCGGCTTATTTGAATAATTGGGGAATTGAGAATTACCATACCGATTGCTCAGAAGCTACCATAAACGAGGTGGCCGAACAACTGGCTGCAAAAAAGATGATTGGCGTATGCAATAACTTTGGTGAAGCCGGACCGCGTGCTCTGGGAAACCGCAGTATTTTAGCTTTCGCCGGATCGAAAGCACTGGCAAAAACGCTGAGTATGGAAAAGAAAGGTCGCGAGTGGTATCGTCCGCTGGCACCGGTGGCCTTGGAACAAAATGTAAAATACTTCACCGGTCAGTCTACAATTCATCAGTTATCTAAATTTATGTTGCTTGACTTCGAAGTCCTTCTTGAGAAAAGAGAGGAAATAGCCGGTGCAATTCATACCGATGGAACGGCACGTTTTCAATCCATTTCAAAAAAAGCCGATAATCCGTTTTTATATCTCTTGCTGAAAAGATTAGATAAAAAGTACGGCATAAAAGCACTGATTAATACTTCATTCAATACCGGTGGCGAACCAATTGTTCATACTGAGAAAGATGCGTTGCAATCGGCAAAAAAAATGAAACTTGATGGAGTGGTTTTAAATGGAAAGTTTGTTCAGCTTTAACTATTTTTGCAGAAGTTTGTTAATACGATTCAAATGGCAATTATTTTAAATATCGAAACATCAACCGAAGTATGCTCGGTTTCGCTGGCAGAGAATGGGAAAACGCTTTTTCTAAAGGAAAGCGACGAGGGATTAAACCACTCGAAGTTGCTCACCGTTTTTATTGAAGATCTTTTTAGCGAAAATAATTTCGACATCAATACTATTGATGCGGTGGCAGTTAGCAAAGGACCGGGTTCTTATACCGGATTGCGTATTGGTGTATCGGTGGCAAAAGGACTTTGTTACGGATTGGACAAACCACTTATAGGCATTGGGTCGATTGAGGCAATGGGTTATTATGTGGCTAAAAATGTTGCTGAATTTTATAAAGCGGAAAATGGAGAAGATCTGTTGTTCTGCCCAATGATTGATGCCCGACGTATGGAAGTTTATACTGCTTTATTTGATAATGAAGGAAAAGCAGTGAATGAAGTCACTGCTGAAATTATTGATGACAACTCATTTGCATCTAATCTTCAAGGAAAAAAGGTATTATTTTTTGGAAACGGTGCCGATAAATGTAGGGAACAAATAACACATGAAAATGCACTGTTTAATGGGCCCGAAAAGACAACGGCACGATTTATGCAAAATCTGGCAGAAATTAAGTACAACAAAAGTGAATTTGAAGACGTTGCTTATTTCGAGCCTTTTTATTTAAAGGATTTTGTAGCAACCATTCCGAAAAATAAAGTATTAAAATGAAAAAGTTTGTCTCCCTTCTGATTGTATTGTTCCTTTCATCGCAATATTTAGCCGCTGAAGAGGTATCGATTAAATTTTATTTAAAATTTGGTTTTGTAAAGGGCGGTGAGGCTGAAATGACTATCAGCGATACCGTTTTTAACGATCGTCCTGCCATTCATTATCATGTGATGGGAAAAACCACCGGGCTGGCAAATAAACTCTATGGCGTTTACGATATTTATGAAACCTACGTTGATGCTGAGTCGCGCCTGCCCGTAAAAACGATACGAAATGTAAAAGAAGGTAGTTATCGACGTTACACCGAAACACTTTTTTACCACGATGTTGATTCGATAAACAGTACCCGAAGCGGCTGGCGTGCCGTTCCTAATGATCTGCTCGATCTGATATCAGTGTTTTTTTACTTTGTCCACAAAAACCCATTCGAGAATCTTCAGCCCGGCGATGCAGTGGTTTATCCGACCATTAATGCCGATAAAATATCAGATGTATCGATAAAGTATTTACGTGATGAAAAAATTAAGACTGATGTTGGTGAGGTGGAATGCCATGTATTAACACCAACGGTTAGGAAAGGTAAAGTGTTGGAAAAATCAGACGGAGTGCGGTTTTATTTGGCGAAAGATGAAAAGATTCCTGTTTTTATTGAGTTCGATATGCGTGTGGGATCGTTAAAAGCAGTTATTAAGCATTACAAAATTGGCGGTGTTGAGCAAACTTTGCGCTAGATTTCCGTAAAATCATCAAAAGCACCTAGAAATGCTTGATTTTTAACGGATTTAATTATTTTTGCAGCGGTTTAAAAAAGAAAAAGATTTATCATGGCTTCTACAGCAGATTTTAAAAACGGAATGTGTTTCATGTTCAAAGGTGAAATTTACACCATCGTGTCATTCCTTCACGTGAAACCCGGTAAAGGGCCGGCTTTCGTACGTACAAAACTAAAAAATGTAAAAACCGGAAGGGTAATCGAAAATACATTTAATTCAGGTGTTAAGGTTGATGATGTTCGTGTTGAGCGTCGTCCATACCAGTTCTTGTATCGCGATGATATGGGATTAAATGTAATGAATACCGAAACATACGAACAAATTTCCATTCCTGATTCAATGGTTGAAAACAACGACCTGATGAAAGAAGGACAGGTAATTGAAATTCAGTTTCATGCAGAAGAAGAACTTCCGTTAACAGCAGAAATGCCCGACAAAGTTGAGTTAACAATCACTCAAACCATTGAGGGGGAAAAAGGTAATACCGCTAGCTCAACAGCGTTGAAACCGGCAACTGTTGAAACCGGTGCTGAAATTATGGTCCCAATGTTTATTAACGAAGGCGACGTAATTCGTGTAAGCACTGCCGACCGTTCGTACAGTGAACGTGTAAAACAGTAAGCAACAGTTTTTATATAAAGAAAAAGGCCGTCGTGGAATATATCCGTGACGGCCTTTTTGTACTAACTAACTAAACTGTTTTTCCCTATTCTGTTTGTTTTCCTTATTTCCAAATTTTTGAATCTGTCATCCAATCTTCCACAGTTAATTCCTCTTCTGCCATTACATTGTTAACAGTCCAGATTGCTTCATCAGTCATCCAGCTTTCCATTTCCAATGTCAATTCAGTATCAAACTGAAAATGGTGATGTGCATGCCAAATTCTATGGTTTGTCATCCAGTTTTCAACTTCTAAAGCTGCGTCTGTTTCTGAAACAAAAATTGCCTCTTCAGATGCGTTCCAAATTGTTTCGTCGATCATCCAGTCTTCCAACTGAAGAGTTGTTTCAGTATTATTCGAATTGGTTAATTTGGTAGTTGATGCATTTGCTTTAATTCCAACTGCCATAAATATAAGAACGATTAATGTTGCTGCTGTTACTTGTTTAATTTGTGTTTTCATGTCTTTTGTTTTTTTAATTTGATTCAAATCTAAGGGCAAAGCAGCAACTACTAAAATGAAATAGAAGAACCGGGCGATTTTATCGACGGATTGGTATTTTATTGGGTTTGTAAGGAAAAGGATTTTTGCAAATTGCGGCATAAATAACTGATATATCAACCTATAAATGATGCCAAATAGTTTTCTTTTAACTCTTAAATGAAACCATTCATCCCGTTGAATCTTTTATTCGTCGTTTCAATTAGATTTTTATTAAACCTTCTGATACTTTGGTAATCTAACTTCAACGTTCATTTATAGGTAATATAAATGTGCAGCGTTTAAATCGCAACAAGATAATATTGAAAATAAACAGGAAGTAGTTGAACTACTTCCTACCTAAAAAAACCAAATGAACCGAACTAAGATTTATGGATTAGGCGGATTGCTTATTCTATTACTGGGGATGATCTCGATTTTCGAGGTAAGTGCGCAAGACCGATTCGAGCTTTCATTAATTTCAAGAACAAAGGGGAAACGAATTCCGGAGAAGACGCTTCAAATCACAAAAACCGATGCAGATATTACCATCGACGGGGCACTGGATGAAGCAGTGTGGCAAACAGCTGATAAAGCAAAAGATTTTCACCGGCAGTATCCGATGGACGATACAACGGCATTTTCAAAAACCGAAGCCAGTATTTTATACGATGATAATTTTCTGTATGTTGGAGTAACCTGCTATGATGAATTGGAAGGAAACTATGTTGTTGAGTCGTTGCGAAGGGATTACAGGGAGCGGAATAACGATTATTTTATGCTGGTGATTGATCCGTTTGATGACCTGACAAATGGCTATGCATTTACTATTACACCACTTGGTGTACAAATGGAAGGTTTGATAACCGGTGGCGGTGGTGGTTTTATGGGTGTATCCAGTTCGTGGGACAATGTTTGGTACTCGAAAACCAAAAGAAATGATGAGGGCTGGACTGCCGAAATAAAAATTCCTTTTAAATCCATTCGTTATGCCGATAATATCAGCAACTGGAATATTCAATTTGTGCGAAACGATTTAAAAAGAAATGAACGTTCCACCTGGACCACGGTAAAACGACAATATCAGCCTACATCTTTAACTTATTCAGGAGAAATGAAATGGGATGGAACACCTCCTGAAGCAGGTTCAAATATTAGTATTATTCCATATGTTTCGGGTTCAGCCACTCAACAAGATCTTTCTGTAAACAATAATGTTGGCTGGGATTGGAATGCAGGATTCGATGGTAAAGTGGCACTATCAACATCAATGAATCTTGACCTTACATTAAATCCTGATTTTTCAACTGTTGAAGTTGACCAACAACAAACCAATGTTACCCGTTTCGAATTGTTCTACCCGGAAAGACGCCAGTTTTTTATCGAGAACAGCGACCTTTTTAGCGATTTTGGTTTTCGTCAGTCACAGGTATTTTTCTCACGACGAATTGGATTGTCATCTCCAATGATTTTTGGTGCCCGTTTAAGCGGACAGATCGGAGATGGTTTAAGAGTTGGATTTTTAAATGCCCAAACCAAACACCAGTTGAATGAGGGTTTTGATGACACTCCTGCTTATAATTATACGGTAGCTTCATTTAAGAAACAGGTCTTTGGGCGGTCCAATATCTCAGGTATTTTTGCGATGAAACAAGGAATTAATTTCGAAAAAGATCAGGACGACGGATTTGATTTTGGCGCACAAAATGAATACAATCGTGTTTATGGTTTACAATACAACTTAATGTCGGCTGATGATAAATGGGACGGAAGCTTTTACTACTTTAATTCGGATGATCCGGTTCATACCTCAAAACATTGGGCGCATGGAACCAGTATCCGCTATAATACGCGAAAAATAATGGCATTTTGGACCCATGAATACGTGGCAGAAAATTTTAATGCAGAAATGGGATTCTTTCCACGCACCGGATATTTTACCTTTGGGCCTTTCGTGAACTACAGTTTTTTTCCAAAAAGCAAAACAATCAATACACATGGTCCGAATTTCCGCTCGAATTACTACATGGACACAAATTGGGAATTTACAGACAAAAACACGCAATTAGGATACAGTATTTCTTTCCTGAATTCCAGTCGCGTAAGTGTTGAAGTGGAAAATACTTACGTGAAACTTACCCGTGATTTTGATCCCACACGGAAGTTTGAAGAGGGAACTGAGCCTTTACCTGCCGGCAGTGACTATAACTGGAATCAGATGAATTTAAATTATTCATCAAACAGTAGAAAGGATTTTTCTTTTACTTTTCGGGGTGGTATTGGCGGCTTTTACAATGGTAACGGAACGAATTTTTCAGGAACATTTCGATACCGGATCAAGCCTGTTTTTAGTATGACTATGAATTATTCGTACAACAAAATTGATTTACCTGATCCGTATCCAAGTGGATCATTTTGGCTGGTAGGACCGCGTATCGATTTTACGTTTTCAGAGAAAGTTTTCTGGACCAATTTTATTCAGTATAACGAACAAGCTGATAACGTCAACATAAATTCGAGGTTACAGTGGCGATTTGCCCCTGTTTCTGACCTGTTTTTGGTATATACCGAGAACTTTTTACCCGATGGAATGGTTTCAAAAAACAGAGGATTGATTTTAAAAATGTCGTACTGGATTAATCTTTAACGAAAAGCTTCATCAACTATGAAAAATAAACAAACAGCGAAATCCGCCAGGTTTACATTAATTATTTCGGCAATTGTTGTCTGTATAGCATTTGTTTTTGCATCAGTGCCTGTAAAGGCTGCTGATCCGGTATACATAGTGGTGGAATACATTAAAGTGAAGCCCGAGGATCACTTGAAATACCTCGAGGTTGAGCAGAAAATCTGGAAGCCCATGCATCAGGAAAGAATTAACCAGGGAATTATTGCCAGCTGGACATTATATGCCGTTGAATTTACCGGTTCGGCAGATAATTATAACTATGTAGCAATAACCACCTATAACGATACGGAAAATCTTGAAACACCCTGGAATGCAGAAATTCCTGCCAAGGTACACGGAAATATGAGTTTGGTAGAAATGATGGATCGCACTAATAAAGCCCGCGAAATTGTCCGGACTGAGTTATATAGAAGTGTGGCGGCTATTCCTGCAATACCGTTTGAAGATCCGGCACATTATATTCAGGTGAATTACATGAAGGTAGAGCCGGGAAAAGGTTCGGAATACGAAGCACAGGAAAAGGATGTGTGGATGCCAATTCATCAGGAGTCAATACGTTCAGGAAAAACCGTTGGCTGGGGGCTTTGGGCCGCAATGTTTCCGCGTGGGGCCAGTCGGCCTTACCAGTACTTAACAATGAATACTTTTTCGGATTACTCTTATGTGTTCGAGCTAAACTTTTCTATTCCGTTTAAGGTCATTCATCCTGAAATGGATTACAGCGAGATGACTAAAAAAACACGAAATTTGAGAACAATAGAACGTGTAGAACTTTGGGATTTGATTGATTATGTTGTGAAGTAAAAGGTTTAAAATATTGTAATTAGAATAATAATCGATTTTGCTAACACAACATTTAAAATAGAACCGGGTGAAAACATTCGGAGAGTTATCGCAATTGAATAGGATAGACACCGAATTCTTCACCAACAATCATTAAAAAATTATTTAGATAGGCTATAGCACAAAGATTTGTGTCAGAAATTAAATGCGCGGTGTTGCATTTTGTGCAAGTGGTTAAAACCGAGACATTGCCGTTTTTACATACAATGAAGAACTGATCCTCAACAGGATCGTAACCGATGTCGTTGGGGCTATCGGTAAAAACATGCGGATCCCCAAGCTCATCCGTGTAATTTAGCGACCTTTCTGTCCACACCTTACCTTGTGGCGAAAATAGAGCCACAGGAGTTTTGTCTTCATGCTCACCAACTATTGTAATCCAATTCCTGGAAACATAAATACTTTTAAAAGAACAGGGTTTATTAAAGCCTTTATAATGTTTATTATAATCAAATACATTCCAGTTAATCGCATCAATGCTGCTTACAATTTCACCCGCATTTGTAATACCGACACAATTTGTTTTGTATGATGAAACTGAGATAATATCTCCTTTAACAGGCAGAAGTATTTCTTTCCATTCATTGGCTTCTTCACTCGTCAGAATAACTCCATTATTGGCCACAGCAATTACTAAATTTCCTAAGGCTGCTACACTGTTTATATTTTCTTTTGTTCCTGATTTTACTTCTATAAATGGTCCTTCATTTTCTGAAATAAGAATGGTTCCTTTATCACCAACAACTATTATTTTTCCATTCAAACAAATCGCATCATTTAGATTTTCATTTGAACTACTTGACAATTTTGAAACCTCGCCTGAGGTGCTGATCCTATCAATTCTTCCTCCGGTGCCAACTGCAATAAAATAATTTTCACAGGTTGTTATGTTGCGGTATCCCAGTTCCAATGATCTGCCAGGCTTTATATTCTTGATATTTGTTTGGGCCATTGGTCCCAAAAACAATAGAATTAAAATAATATTGATCCGTAAGACAGGCATTAGTGGTAACTATTATTTATAAAAAATCAGTATTGGCAATAATGATAGAAAATCACATGCCAATACTGAAGTAAAACTAACTAAACTAACCAGACTATTTTGATCCAGTATTTTTTATTCTAAAATATTTAAATGCGACATCCAATGGAGTGTCATTGGTTCCACCGCGCCCGAACATTCCCATTAAAGATCCCGATGCAAATCCAGGGCCGTTGCAAACGATAAGACCGGCTTTTCCATTTGCCAGAACCGCCTCAGTAGATCCCAGAAACTTATATCCTTTACCATCTGTGGAGTAATAGGCTGTATACTTACTGCCTTCTTTCACAAGTTTTAATTTCACAATAATTGCTTTCTGTGCTGTTGGTTCAGCTCGGAATGGATTTGCTTGGCCGAATGAAAAATGTGCAGCTGAGGATTCTGATCCATCAGCTTCAACTAATAGCTCAATTCCCTGGCTTGAGCCCATAAATCCTTTTGTGGCATTAACATAAACGAGTTTTACATAGTTATCGTCATCCTGATAAGACATGATTCCACCTTGCTGCCCTGGTTTTGATAATGGCTGTGAAAAAACCACTTCTGTTTCGATTGTCCAGTTTGAATTGGCACTTTGCAGTAAAATATTTTCGGCATTATTGGAAGTTCCCGAAATAGCACCTTCATTTCCTGTAATAACCAATTCTCCCGGTGATTTTTCAAGGCTCCAGTTTTCCTGATTTTCTCTTACCCATTTCCATTGATTTCCCAGTGTTGAATTTTTAAATTCATCGCTGGTTCCTTTGGTGCCAAAATCAACTACATATTTACTTTCTGCAACCGTAGTATTATCTTTTAAGGTGATTAATGCTGAACCCGGTACCGATTCTGCCTGTTGGATATCAACAGAAATATCATCTACACTTTGAATGGCTGAAACTACCGGAGCTTTGTCACCTTCTTTAAGGAGATAGCTGTATCCTTTGATGGCAGGATTGAATGTTTTAATTTTTTGGCCGTCTAACATTACACTTTCCAATGTAAGATTTGGCATAACCTTAAGGGCATAAGAATCGCTTACTGTATTTCCTTCTAAAGTAACGGAAGCCTTTATTGTGGCAACTCCCGGACCGGTGGCTGTAACAAGTCCATTTCTGTCAACAGTTAGCACATCCGAATTATTACTTTTAAAGCTAACCGTTGCTTTATTGATATCGTAGAAACTGTCGTCGGACATTGCAGCTGTAACACTGGTTTTTACCTTATTTCCTTCGTTCAACACAATTTTTCCACAATCGGCTACAACAGTTTTCAAGACTGATTTGTAGCTTCCTGCCATTTTTGCGTCAACAGTACCTTTTATATCTTGAGAGGAGCTTCCTACCTCAAAAACGTAATTCCCCTGATCAAATGTAATACGGTTATTTTCATCGTCCCAAAACCATAAATCGGCACAGTCAATATCGATCGATACTGTTTTTATTTGCCCAGCAGGTATAGTCACCCGTTTAAAACCTTTTAGCCTTTTTATTGGCCGTTGAAGAGAAGCAGGACTATCAGGTGTACGCATATAAACCTGAACAACTTCGTCGCCATTTACATCTCCGGTATTTTTTACATCAACACTGACTGTAATTTTATCGTTCGGAGTAATCTGTGATTTACTGATTTTAAAGTTGCTGTAATCAAATGTGGTATACGAAAGACCAAATCCAAATTCATAAGATACGTCCTTGTTGAAATACCAATAAGTACGTCCATTTTTATTTGGGCCTCCTCTTAATGTATAATCGGTAATTGGAGGGATGTCGTCAAGCGATTTGTACCAGGTTGCATTTAGTTTTCCTCCCGGATTAACATCTCCAAAAAGAATTTTTGCCATTGCTGCACCTTGAGCCTGTCCGTTAAAACCGGTCCAGATAATGCCTTTTACATTTGGTAAATCTTTAAACTGATCTACTTCAACCATTCCTAAAGTTTGCATTACAACAACCGTATTCGGGTTTACCCCGGCAATGGCATCAATTAGTTGATATTGATTTCCTGGAAGTAGCAGATGTTGTCTGTCCGACTCTTCGGTTGCCGTTTTTTCATCCGTCCCAACAAATACAACAGCAACATCAGACGATAATGCCAAAGCCAGTGTCTCTTCATCAATTGCTTCAGGAGGAAGGGTATGATATACAAGATAAATGGTTTGTTTTCCGGATATTCCTAATTTACTAACTTTTGATGTTACCGTTGTAGGGCCTCTCATCAGGCCGCCAAATGCTTCGCTGTTTTCTTTACCCCGAGCCTCAAATGAAGCGAGAAGGTTTCCGGTTGGAGAACCAACCCGAACATCTATGGCTCCACCAGCACCAGGAATGGTAACATTTACCGACATTGATTCAATATTACTGATATCAATATTTTCGTATGATGTCCAGTCTCCATCTTTAATGTTGCGAACTGTGAATGCACCACCAAATGTTGAAACTTTAGTAATTTCAGCGGATGATTTTTCATCAAATTCAGCGGCAGATACTTTTTCAGAAGAGCCGTCGGCTTTAATCAGTTCAAAATCCTGAACATACAAAAGATTACTAAGGTCGAGCGTGTTGGCTCCATTGCTATGTGCCACACTAACTGTTGGATTAACTTCACTTAAATATGAGCTTATCCCCTCTAATGGAGAAATCATATTTGAATCTACTGTTGCTCCGGAATAAGGACCCAGTTCAACTTTGTCAGCGTGAGGTCCAAATAAGGCAATTTTCTTTATCTCACCTGCATTTATCGGAAGTGCTTTTTTGTTGGTTTTTTCTACAACATTATTTTTTAGCAAAACCGGTGTTTTTGTTGCAACTTCCTCGGCCAATGCAATGTGGGCAGGAGAATTTATTACGTCTTCCTGAATTAGTGCATAAGGAACTTTGCTTTTCGGATCAAACTCTCCTGTTTTCATCCTGATTACAAACACATTAACCAAAGCCTTATCAATCTCAGCTTCAGTTATAAGTCCTTCCTTAAGGGCATCGATAGTACCTGTTTGATAAACGCTGCCACAGTTACTGTCAACTCCCGCTTTGAGCCCCATCGCCGCAGCCTCTGCATTACTTTTGGCGTAATGGTGTCCTGTTTCAATATCACCAACTCCACCACAATCGCTGGTAACATAACCGTCTAAACCATAAGTTCTGCGGGCAATGGTATCTACCAGAAACTGACTGGCCGTTACCGGAATACCATTTACGGCACTGTATGCTGTCATTATGCTCGGAACTTTATCCTTTTCAATTAACGTTTTATAAGGCGCCAGGTAAAATTCTCGCATATCACGGTCATCCATATCAGAACTTCCTGTGTGACGGTTAAACTCGCTGTTGTTTGCAAAATAATGTTTTGCCGTAGGAACAGTTTTATAATAAGTTGGATCGTTCCCCATCATTCCTCGCACAAAGCCGCCTGCAACCTGTGAAATTAAGAACGGATCTTCACCAAATGATTCTCCGGTTCTTCCCCAACGCGGGTCTCTAACCGGTTCAACAACCGGCGACCAATAAGTCAGTCCATTTACAGCAATTGCATTACCTCCTCTTCCTTCTTCTGCAATAGCCGATGTTTCGCGTTCTGCCAGTTGAGGGTCCCAGGCCGAACCTAATGCAACACTATTGGGAAATGAAGTTGAAGGTTTGGCGTATGGATTAAAATAGCTTGCAATTCCATGCAATGCTTCTCCCCATACATTGTATGAATTTATTCCAAGACGAGGAATTGCTGGCATTGTATTTCCAAGTAAACTTTGTTTTTCTTCCAAAGTCATTCTTGAAACCAAGTCAGCTGCTCTCTCTTCGAAAGAATATGCCGTGTTGAGATAAATAGGTTCTTTGCTTGCTTTTTCTGTTTTCGAATTGAAAGAAACGAGCATACTAAACGACAATAGTAAAATGATGTGTTTTAAATCTCTGTATTTCATCGTGTTGAGTTTATCATAAAACTTAAAATCACGCTTGCCCTTAAGGATTAACCATCTAAAATAGATTCATGTAGTTTTTATTGCTCCGCTAACCTCACCTTCTTTCGATGTTTTAAAAACAAGTACAAAAAAGCTATTGCGAGAAATACGGTCAGAATTATTACATACTGAAGAGTAGCAGCTCCCGCAGCCAGGTCATCGCCAAACTTTGTTAACTGCACGTCGTAAATTTTTCCAAGGGCAGGTTGTGCAATACCTCCACCAAGGAATCCAATACCTCCCATTATTGCTAATCCGAGAGCTCCGCTTGTTGGTGCTTTTTCAGCAACTACTCCTAACATGTTAGGCCAAAAGAATCCTATTCCGAGAGCAAAAACGGTAGCTGATGCAAACAAAACAACGCCTGATGAAATACTCATTAAATAAAGTCCAATACCTGAAAATATGGCAGAGAACAATAATATTCCAATACCAGATAAACGATGTACGACCGGACCGGCAACCAAGCGAGCCAAAGCCATAATTGCCGAGATCCAAACCAGGATCAGAATTGCCCCGATACCATCGCCGAATAAATTACTTACTGAGTTATTAAACAATGCAGCAATCCACTGGTTAGTTCCTAATTCGGTGGCAGCTGTAAATAACATACAAAAGGCCATAAAAAGGAAAAACGGAGAAACACATGCTTTTAACATATCTTTATAGGACGCTCCGACAGTAACCCGTTCTGTTTTCGGAAATTCCTGACGTAAGAACAACAATCCATAACCTACAGTAGGTACTAACATTACTGCTGTTTGAATACGCCATCCGATACCTATTTCATTTAAAAAGAAAACGATCAATCCGCCAATTACAATACCGGTGGGGAACCACATATGAAATCGATTAAGTTTTGCCGTTTTGTTATTGGGATATAAGGCCGTAACTAAAGGATTTGCTGCAGCTTCAACACTCCCGTTTGCAATACCAATAAACATGGTTGAAAAGAAAAGCGACCAAAAACCTTGAGCGAAAATAGTCCACGTGAGGCCAATAATATGGCAGGCAAAAGCAATAGCTATAACTTTACCAATACCCAGGATATCGATTAAAGGGCCAAAAATTACCATTGCAAGTGTAAATCCCCAAAACGCTGTTCCTACAATCCATCCAACTTCGGCACCTGTCAAATTAAATTCTTCCATCCATGGAGTTATAAACCCACCACGAGTTCCAAATGAAAGTGCAGTTACAACAAGGGCTAAACAACTTGCATTAAATAATAATGTATTTCTGATTTTGTTCATAAGTGTAGATTTAATTTATATCATTTACCAAAGTTCCTCTCCGTATTCCCATCCATTACGAACTGGTTCTTTTATATATTGATCGAGCTCAGGATGGTTAGTTGCTTTCATTGTTGTTGCATCATACTCAATACGAGTATTAAAGCGCTGTGCTAAAACACCTATTAAAGCCATTTCTGTAAGACCGGTTGCATAATTAAAGTTTGAACCGGGCATTGGGCCGTCGCCTTTAATAGCATCTAAGAACTCTTTAACAGGCCCACCTTCTATTCTAGGTATTGTGGGTGCCGGCATTTCATTTGCAACCCAATTTTCCCACTCTTCATCAGCCATTATCAGCATTGCATTATCTGGTCGGCCACCAGTTATTATATTTTGCTTTTCGCCAACCATTATCATGCCCGATGGAGGTAATTCATCGATTCCCCATTCGAGTCTGTTTTCAGGTTTTAATCCACCTTCGTACCATTTCAGAACTGCGGGTGGTTTATTCCCACGCTCTGGAAACTCAAAACGAATTATTGATTTATCAGGTACAAATCCATTAGGAGAACCTGAATGGAATTCAGACTCAACAACATTAGGCATTCCCAGTTCTAATGTCCAGAACGGAGCATCCAGTGTATGGCACGCCCAATCGCCTAATTCTCCATTTCCAAAATCGTAAAAACCTCTCCACGAACGAGGAACATAAACATTGTTGTAAGGCCGAACAGCAGCAGGTCCCAGCCATAAATCCCAATCCAGTCCTTCCGGAACAGGTTGTTCTGCAGGTGGGTACTGACCAGGTTTGGTAAAATATTTCCCTACCCCGAATTCAGGTCCGTCAAACCAGGCAAATATTTCTTTTACTTCTCCTGTTACTCCTGCGTCATACCATTCTTTTACTTTCCTTATACCATCAGTTGTATGGCCCTGGTTGCCCATTTGAGTGATTACATTGTAATAATCAGCAGCCTTTTTTAGTGTTCTTAATTGCCAAATATTATGAGCGAGTGGTTTTTCTACAAAAACATGTTTGCCCAATTGCATGGCCGCCATTGCTGCAGGGAAATGACTATGATCAGGTGTTGATACCATAACGGCATCAATTTCATTGGCCATTTCATCAAACATTTTTCTATAATCTTTAAATCGTTTGGCATTCGGGAATGTATTATAACCTTCGCTGGCAGTTTCATCGTTTACATCGCATAATGCAACAATGTTTTCATTACTGCTTTTACTCCAGTTTTCCCGGCCTCGTCCACCAACTCCAATAATGGCAATGTTGACTGTTTTAGAAGGTGAACAGCTTAATAGGTTTGGAATGAGAGCCGTGCCCACGCCTATTGCAGAAGCGGATTTGATAAAGCTTCTTCTTTTCATTACTTACATTTTTAAAGTTACGATTCCACTAACCGTATACAGGTCTTACCCAGCTTTCTTTTTCATGATATTTACTTTCGCTGGCCCATCGTATTCCTCTTTTCATAATTTCCAGTGCTTCCGGAACTTCGAAATCGGCCATAACATGCCCCGACGAGGAGTAGAAAATTCGTCCTTCACCGTAATATTTTTTGTAAGCAACCGGCATTACACAGCCATCGGCCCACGGAGCATGACCTGCTACAAATTTTGTTGTTGAAAGAACTTTAACATTCGGATCAACGTGCATGTAATATTGTTCCGAGTGTAAATCAAAATCTTTAATGCCTGCCGTAATAGGATCATCATGATCTACGATATTTACTTTAAAGTCGATAACGCCGCCCGGATGTGCTACCCATTGCGAACCAATCATAAACTGATATTCAGTATTGTTTCTAAAGGCATCATTAAGTCCACCGTGCCAGCCGGCAATTCCGGTACCATTTTCTTTAACAGCCGCTAAAAGGGCACTTTCCTGTTCGCGTGTAATCTGCGACATCGTAACGATTTGAATTATTAGATCTCTGGAATCCATCAAATCTTTATCGAGGTACGAATCAAGGTTGTCTGAAACGACTACTTCTGCTCCTTCGGAACGCATCCAGGGAACAAATACATCAACCGATTGCTCTGGTTCGTGGCCCGGCCAGCCTCCCCAAACATAAAGCACCTTTTTGCCTTTTAGCGAATCGTTTGTTTGCTGTGCCCCTGCATTAGCCATATTTTTAGGCAGCAGGATACCTCCGGCTCCTGCTGCTAATGTAGTTTGTACAAATTTTCTTCTGGATAAAGAATTCATTTTAAGTAGTTTAGTGTTTATAGTTTATATCCATTTTGATATGCGCGGTGATAGTGTTTTTCGGCTTCAGGATCGTTAATGAAATACTGAGCTTCTGGTGACCACCTAACCGGACGGTTTAACTCGTAGGCAATGTTTCCTAAAATACAGCACGTAACTGTTCTTTGACCAACTTCAACCGGAGCAATAGGATCTCGTCGTGCCCGTACTGAATTAATGAAATCTTCAACGTGTCCGGCACTTCTTTCGTAAAGTCCTGCATCTTTTTCTCCCTGATCAGGAGGCAGTAATGACTTATCGGAAGCAGCAATCTGTCCTCTTGAAACTTCAATCCATCCGTCTTCGCCCCAGAATTTAAGCCCGAGTGTTTTTCTTTCGTCGTAAGGCTCATTTACCATTTCCAAGCCATTATCGTAAACGTAAGTCAGGTACTTAGCTCCCTGATAACCCGGAGGAATTACTTTAACCGGGCCACTGTGATCTTTTTTCAATGCCCACTGACCGATATCGAAATTGTGTGCTCCCCAGTCGCAGGTAAAACCACCACCGGTTTCTTTGTAATATCTCCAACGTCCCCAACCTCTTTCTCTTACCGGCGGATCGATAGAAATTGGCAATGCAAGTGCTGAATTAAATTGAATGCTGTGTGGAAGTGGTCCTAACCAGCGTATCCAGTCTAAATCTTCAGGAATAGGTTCTGCAGGTAAGTCATATGGATCAGGCCCTGGACCTACATAAGCCTGAACTTTTGTAAGTTTACCAAAGGCTTCCCGGTGAACCATACTTACGGCATGTTGATAATTACTATCAGAACGTTGCTGGCTTCCTGTAGCAAAAATTACGTTATTTCGACGCACTGCTTCAGCAACCTTAATGCTTTCTTTAATTGTAAAAGTTATTGGCTTTTCCTGATAGATATCTTTACCGGCATTGCAGGCATCAATAGCAATCATAGCGTGCCAATGATCGGGTGTTGCAATTACTACTGCATCAATATCGTTGCGATCAATAATTTCGCGGTAATCCAGATAAGTAGTAACCTCTCCGTCAGGATAATATTCTTTAACCTGTTTTTCGAACCGTTTTCTTTTAATACCATAAACATCAGCGCCGGCCACTACTTCTACACCGCTAATATGGCGGAATCCGTTAAGTAAGTTCATGGCTTGCTGGCCAAGGCCAATAAAACCAACGCGTATTGTATCGTTGGCACCTGCTTTAAAACTTTGTAATAATGGCAAAGCAGTTAAACCAGCTGCACCAATTGAACTGGTTTGAATAAATCTTCGTCTGGAAAAATTTGTCATGATTAAAATTTTATTGTTTAGTTGTATAGATTAAAATTTGCTCCGGCTTAACTTAAGCCGGAGCAAAAGAATTTAGTATCCAGGATTTTGAACGATTTTCGGATTTTGATCAATAACATCCTGAGGTATTGGTGTCATATATTGTTTCAGATTAAAAGCAGCAGTCCACTTTACTTCTTCCTCAACGCTGTATACCCATACACCTGAGTTATCGCTTGGAACCGAATTGCGAATTACCATATTATGGCGTTGTGTCCCCATTGTTTGTTCGGCAATCTTCCAACGCTTGTTATCGTGGTATCTTTTATTCTCGAAACAAAGCTCAACCCGACGTTCACTTCGAATTGCCTCGCGCATTTCTTCTTTTGATAAACCTGGTTCAAGATCAGGAATACCACCACGAGCCCTGATTTTATTGATCGCGCTGTAAACTGATGCATCGGGGCCTGCAGCCTCATTTTGTGCTTCGGCATAGTTTAGCAGCACTTCGGCATAGCGGTAGTAAATGAAATTTTGTCCACTGGCATCGTCGGCAGGAGCTGCATCCGGATTCAACTTTTTCTTTTGGTAATAACCCGAGTCGCCCGCATCAGTCTTTCCTGCCAAATCAATTTGATTTGTTTTGTCAGGATTTGGATAGGTTTCATCAATTCGGGTGTAAATAATGTCTGTTTCGGGCATCCAGTCGAGTTTATAAGGAGCTCCGTCATAAACTATCCAGTCGTAGAATCTTGGTTCCCGGTTTACGTAAGGATTCTGTGGATCGTATCCTGATTCGGGATCATCGATAGCTTTACCATTAGCCATCTTGAATTGATCAACCAACTCCTGAGTAGGATTATAGTTTCCCCAGGTCATGTATTGCCCCAATACATAAGTTGGGCCTCCGCGTCTTTCGTAGTTGGCTCCCATTCCTGAAACATTTGCAACAATTTGTCGGTCCCAAATAACTTCTGAATGATATTCGTTGGCTGCCCGCCATAAATTGGCGACATCATCAAACAGTTCGTAATACTGGCCGTCGCCATATTGATCAATAAATTTCTTGTTTGTAGCCGCTGCCTGGGCAAACAGTCCCGAACGAGGAGATGCAAAGTGAACTACATTTTCCGGATCTGAAAGATAAGGTTCGCTACTGTTAAAGAGTTCGCTTGCTGCAAACAATTCTATCCAACCTTTTAGCGCCAATGCGGCACCCAACGTAGCATGTCCGGCTTCGTTCTCGCCAGAATTGTATTTAACAGGCAAGTTGCCGTTGTTAATAATTGTTTCCAACTCTCCTATAATAAAATCAAATGTGCCACCAAATGTTTCTCTTGGATAGAGCAATTCATCTGGTTCCATTGTATTTCTGTCGAGAGGTATGGTAATTATAGGTAAACCACCATAGTGCATAAACATTTCACTATAGAAAAAAGCTCTCAGAAATTTTGCTTCATCCATACGTTTATTGTACCAATCCGTAGAAAAGTTTTCCTTGTTCTCTTCAATCTTTTGAATAAAAGTGTTGGCTTTTCTTATGTATACAAAGAAATTCTCCCAAGAATAATAGCCTTCGGTTGGTCCTTCTGTTCCAAACCAGGCATTGGTTGTACTTGACGATGGAGCTAAACAAACACCTTGCCTCCAGTTGGATGCGGTATAGTAGTGACTTATATTATAATCGTCGGTGTAATAGTCCAGGTTTTCGGCTGTATTCCATTTGTTTGGAAGTTCACTGTATACGTCATTCAAGAAAATGTCGGCATTGCCATCGGACGCCCATTGTGTGGCATCACTGAGATTTGCTTTGTCAACATTTTCTAAGAATTCCTCCTGATCACAGGCAACTATACTAAGTATAAATAAGGTTAATATTCCTAATCGGAATATATTGATTTTATTTCTTCTCATGATGTATCGTGTTATATATTAAAAGGTTATATCAATTCCAAAGGTAGTTGATCGCATTACCGGGTAAGCGGTTTCTCTTAAATCATATCCCATCTCCGGATCCACATGTTTTAACTTGCTAATAGTGAATACATTTTGACCAGTTACATAGCAACGTACATCTCCAATACCTATTTTATCAGTTATTCTGCTGGGCAAGGTATAACCGATAGTGGCAGTTTTAAGTCTTAAATAATTAGTATTTGCCATCCAGAAATCGGTTTCCTGGGTGTTGTTATTGTATGGAGACGGTGTAGCTCTCGGATATTTAGCATTTTGATTTTCCGGAGTCCAACGATTATCATAGTATTCATAAGATGTGTTACTTCCGTTATTCTCGAAAGGAACTGTCATAAACTGATAGGTTCTGATGCTTGCTTTAGCAGCACCCTGGAAGAACAGGGCAACATCCAGATTTTTCCATTCCAAAGTCGGAGTAAAACCAAAAGTCATTAACGGATATACCGGATAACCAATCTTTGTTTCATCGTTTGAATCAATTTTCCCGTCTGGCACCCCGTCAGGACCACTTAAATCTGCATATTTAATGTCTCCCGGATGAAGTTCTCCAAACTGTTCAACATTATATCCATCAGCTGAATTTATTATTCCATCACCATTGGTATCTTCATCGGTTGTAAAAAGTCCTAATGATTTATATCCGTAAGGTGTTCCGAAAGGTTGTCCTACCAATGTACGGTTTGGATTATTAGCTTGTGCATCGGATTGGAATACTTCTATCATTTGGTTTTTCGCATAACTGAAGTTGGCAGATATTCCAATTACCAGGTCGTCGTTTACATTGTATAAACTCGAGGCATTTATTTCAATACCGTTATTTTTCATTTCACCTTTGTTCTCCTCTGATAAGTCGAGTCCATATTCAACAGGTAACGTTACCTGAGGTGCCAAAAGCATACCAGTACGTTTTTCATGGAAATAGTCAAACTCAAGGTTTAAGAGGCCGTTCCACATATTTAAATCGAAACCAATGTCTGTTTTTGTTGAAACCTCCCAGGTAATTTCCGGATTTGGTTCGCTTTCGTTGGCCGAGCCCTGAACAAGAGAACCATTTCCAAACGCATACGCATTTCCGCGAAGACTATAACCTGCAAGATATTGGAAAGCTTCACCGGCGAGCATTCCTGACTGTCCCCACGAGGCTCTCAATTTCAGGTTGTTAATATTTTCTTTGTCGGCCATAAATCCTTCTTCGGAAACACGCCATGCGGCAGAGAATGCAGGGAAATATCCCCAGCGTTCACCAGGAGCAAAATAGTAATGGCCATCATATCTGCCGGATGCTTCCAGTAAATATTTATCCTGGTAACTATATCCAAAACGATAAACATAGCCAATCTCACTACCGGTAGCAGAAGCTCCACCATTGTCATAGTCGTTTTTATCGGAGCTACCAAAATCCATTTCATCAATTAATATGGCGAAGTTGTTTCTGCGTGTCCAGAAGTTGTCTCTTGTTGACTCTCTTGCCTCAGCCACAAGTAAACCACTCACACTATGATCTCCAAATGTTCTGTTGTAGTTCAGGTACGCCTGATATGTGAAATTAGACCACCGCTCTTCTTCCAGTCTTAAATAACTATATAGCGGAGACCATCCTTCCTGCGTTGTTTGTGCCTCGGAGAAAGAATATGGCGTCGTGTTATAATCAATAACATGATATATAAATGGAAGGTGCCATTGTTTTGTTCGTTGAATATTAGGGTCGTAACTGAATACGCCTTTAAAATTCAGGCCTTCAATAAATGGTAATTCTTGTTCTAATGTTATCGAAGTTAAAAGCGTTTTTCTGTTAATTTCGGTATAACCATCTGACTTCAATGCTGCAATTGGGGAGCTGGCAGAAGATTCGCCCCAGTGTTCTCCATCTGAATAGAGCATAGTTTGTATCGGAACAAATTTGTAAAAAGCTCTGAAAAGGTGTCCTCCACGAGTACTTTCACCGGGATCAAGTTCATCGGTATCTTCTATCGATCCGTGAATTGACATACTTACTTTGGTAGTATTGGTTGCCTGTAAGCCCAAACTGATATTATAGCTGTACCTTTTATAATTGATTTTGTCTACAATTCCCGCCTGATCGTAATACCCAAGACCTGCGTGGTAATTAAATTTGCCTGATCCTCCACTAAATTCAAGATTGTAGTTTTGTACAGGTACATTTGTATTCCAATGATCAATAAATTTTGAGTCAGGATATAAGTCCGGATCCTGTCGGTGTAAATTAGGGTAATCTGCGATTAGATCAGGATTATTTGGAGGTGTTGTTCCATTTGGTGTCAAATTGTAATAACCCTCATTTTGAAGTGACATGTAATCCTGTGCATTCAACATGTCGGGTAAATAAGTCGGATTCTGAATTCCGAATGAAGAAGTTAAACGAACAACAGGCTTTCCACTTGTACCTTTTTTAGTGGTTATAAGTATTACACCGTTTGCACCGCCAATTCCGTAAGGTGCAACAGCCGCAGCATCTTTAAGAATTGTTACCGATTCGATAGTCGCAGGATCAACCTGACGGATGTTATCACGTTTTACACCATCAACAACAACCAATGGATCGCTATTTCCGGTTGTAACAACACCACGAATATGGATGTCAGGATCATCAAAACCCGGTTGTCCACCGTTAGGGCGCATACTAACTCCGGCTAACTTTCCTGCAAGTGCCTGAGAAATATTGGGAACCGGAACTTCAGCCAATTCTTCTCCTTTAACTGTACTGATTGCACCGGTTACCGTGGTTTTCTTTTGAACACCATAACCGATTGTAACAATTTCCTCAATACCAATAACATCTACTTGCATGGTAACATTAATAACCGATTGAGAACCTACAGCAACGTCCTGAGACTGCATCCCGATAAAAGAAAATGTCAGAACATTATCACTGAAAACATCACTTAGCGAGTAATTTCCGTCAACATCGGTAATTACTCCGTTATTTGTTCCCTTAACCACGACTGTAACCCCCGGTAGTGGGGCTCCTGTATCGTCGGTAACATTCCCGGAAACCACATTCTGTTGAATACCGGGTGCTTGCATTCCACTCTGATGTTTATCAGAATTCTCGTGAGTCGAATAAGTACTTGCTGAAACATTTACGAAACTTGTTAATAGAATAATCAACATTAGTTTCATCGAAAGCAATAATTTCTTTTTCCTATAAAAGGATAGAAAAAAACAAACTACATTTTTTTTCATAAATTTGAGATATTAAGTTATATTTTATGGTGCGTTAGCACCTGAAATTTATTCTGCCCGGTAGTTGTTGGCGCAACTACCGGGTTTTTTCTAATTTTTATGGTTAAATCATATTCTTGTCCCTCCTTTAATTTTTAAGAATTTTCAAATGCAGGTATATATTTTTACTATGCTTGATGTTGGTTCTCTTTTTTTGTGAAATATTTAAGAATAATTTAAAAGCTAAGTTGGTTGCTGTTATGTATATGAGTAATTTAAGGTATCATCCGTCTGCATCTGAAAGATATTCCTTATAACCCTGTTTTTGTTCCTTAAGTGATTTCATTTTTGTTCTGAGTGTCAAATAATATCATTAGTTCGGTCTTTGCCAGGCTTGATTTGGTTTTAGAGAGCCCCTTAAAATAAAGGGGACTCATTAATTACACTATCAATAAAAACAATACCTATGGAGTGTTTCAAATCAAAAAAATCATTTATTTAAATTAGTATAATTTGTTTTATCATTTCTCGTATGCGTATTTATCTATGAAATATTGTCGGTTAAAAATTACTTACATCATATTCTAAATGGTAAGATCATCAAACAATAATTATCAATTGATAAGATTGAGTTTCCAACATCCTTATGTCGAAATCAGTTTTGGCTTTCTGTAATAACATTGGAAATCTTTTCGCTTGAGATTCAAACAAAATGAGATGTAACCGTCTTTGGCTGTCTCGCCAAGCTTAGATCTTGAAGTCAGTAAAATCAGATTTGTAAGGCTTTTTCATAATATTAGTTAGATATTTATTGTTATTAATTATAAAATTCGCACCGACAATACTGTTCTGTTCTGTTTAGTACATAAACAAAAGTAGTACATTCTTATTTATTAGAAATATTTTCTTTCATGCTTTACAACATGGAAATGAGTTGATTAAAGCTTTATTGTGTAATTGTTGATTTTCTTAAGATGGGAGTGGCCTTTATTATTACTTAGGAATGTTCGTCTTTTTGGAATTGCTGAATAAAACAAATGATTAATATTGTAATTGATAAATAGGAGAATTATCATATAAAAACAGAGCAAATAGACCAAACGGAGATGTTTAAAGATGATAGTTTTGATTAATTGGGGCGATACTATATAACCACCGTTAAAAATAAACGTATAAGTAAATGCTACAGGTGCACAGGGCCTGTAAGCATTTTTTTCATAGTAAGATCCTGGTTTAGTTAGATTAGGTGATTGAGCATCCCTGCAGAAGCAGGGATGTTTTTGTGGGATAATAAAATAAAAAAGCCAGAAGAAAAATTCCTCTGGCTTATCTGAGTAGCGGGAGCCGGCTCGACGTCCGCCGGCTGGCGGATATGTAGTCCAACGAACTACGAAATTTCAGTATTAATCATTTTCCATATAAATTCCCTTCCTCTGGCTGATTTAAGCTGCTTTTCTCTTTGCAGCGCTTCCTTTTTTGAATCGAATTCTTCGGTGTATATAATAATCCAGGGTCGGAATTTTGCCGTCCAACCTTTGGGAAGGTTATTGTGAGTAAATAGTCGTTTTTCCAGGTCAGAGGTTATTCCAATATATATCTTGTTGTAGTCTTTCGAGAAAAGGGCATAAACAGTATGCATATTGATGGGTTTAAAAATAAAAAAGCCAGAAGAAAAATTCCTCTGGCTTATCTGAGTAGCGGGAGCCGGACTTGAACCGACGACCTTTGGGTTATGAGCCCAACGAGCTACCAACTGCTCCATCCCGCAATATATTTTTATTTCTTTTGAAATGTCTTCGTGAACGCGGGTGCAAATATAATACCTTTTTTTAAAACTACAACTTCTCTCAAAAAAAATGAATGAAAAAAGGACGGTAACAAGTACCGTCCTTTAGGCGTATATTAATACTTACCCTCGGAACTAGAGTCCGAAAGTCTCTTTAATCGTGTCTACAAAATCGAGCTTTTCCCAGGTAAACAGTTCCAATTCTTTGGTAACTTCTCCGTTGTATGGCGACTCGAAAGTCTTAGTTACTGTCTTTGGCTCGCGTCCCATGTGTCCGTAAGCAGCAGAATCCAGATAAATTGGATTGCGCAACTTTAATCGTTCTTCAATAGCTGCCGGACGAAGATCGAAAATAGCTTTTACTTTTTCCGCAATTTCGCCATCGCTTACACTTACATTCGATCGACCATAAGTATTTACATAAACACCCACTGGCTGCGCAACACCAATAGCATATGCCAATTGTACCAGAATCTCGTCGGCAACACCTGCTGCTACAAGATTTTTGGCAATATGGCGCGATGCATAAGCAGCCGAGCGGTCAACTTTCGATGGGTCTTTACCAGAGAAAGCACCGCCTCCATGAGCGCCGCGTCCACCGTATGTATCGACAATAATTTTTCGTCCTGTTAAACCGGTATCACCATGTGGCCCGCCAATAACAAATTTACCAGTTGGATTTACATGGTAAATAATGTCGTTGCCAAATAAGGCCTGAACATCTTCTGACAGCTGTGCTTTTACACGAGGAATAAGAATGTTGATTACATCCTCTTTAATTTTTGCCAGCATTGGTTCGTCGGCATCAAATTCGTCGTGTTGTGTTGATACCACAATGGTGTGAATTTTAACCGGCTCGTTCATTTCGTTGTACTCCACAGTTACCTGCGATTTTGAATCCGGGCGCAAATACGTCATCACTTTCCCCTCGCGGCGAATAACAGCCAGTTCCTGCAAAATTTTGTGCGACAGGTCGAGTGTCAAAGGCATGTAATTCTCGGTGTCTTTACAGGCATAGCCAAACATCATTCCCTGGTCGCCCGCACCTTGTTCCGTTTTTTCTTCACGATCAACACCACGGTTAATGTCGTCGCTTTGTTCGTGAATAGCGGTTAAAACTCCGCACGAATCGCCATCAAAACGATACGCCGCTTTGGTGTATCCAATTTGGTTAATTACGTTTCGTGTAACTTCCTGCACATCAACATAAGCCTGCGATTTTACCTCGCCGGCAACAACTACCTGACCGGTTGTAACCAGGGTTTCGATAGCCACTTTCGAGTTGGCATCAAAAGCCAGAATCTGGTCGAGTAGTGCGTCTGAAATCTGGTCGGCTACCTTATCAGGGTGACCTTCCGATACTGATTCGCTTGTAAATAAATAATTCATAAAATCCCTTTTTAAGCTGAGTTAATCAGCAAATTGTACATCAAATTTTAAACTGCGGGATATTCGATTGATATTGAAAAATGCGATTGTTTTAGCGTTTTTTTCATGTGGTTGCAATCAATCTCAAATCTTTCCACGTAGCGGGGGCAAATGTAATAGGTTTATTTTGAATAAAAAAGAACTTGTTTAAAATTGTTCTTAATAGTGAGAGTAAGCAACTTCAACCCATTAAAATAAAATCCTTGCCCGCGCAATAGTTTCTCTCTTTCAGGAATGCACTGATCTTTTGTCTGGCACCGGTATTCGTTACCATCGACACAATAAAAAGCTGACCGGATTGAGGAAGATCTTTATAAAAGACAGCATCCGGTTTTGTCTTTTTGATGTCTATCAAACCTTCAATTTTCAATCCTTGTTTTTCAAGAAAAGTGCTTCGTTGGCGGGTTTTGCGCCCGGCTCCCCAAATCCAAATATTGGGGTGAAACGGATTGTGTTGTTCCGACCACTGCTTAAAATAGAAGGCTTTGGTTTGAAAAAAAGCTTCGGTGGAATAACGCTCATCGGTGCGGGTTAGTCGTGTTGAATAGTCGTGCCACTCCAGCAGCTTTTCGGGTAGTTTAGCCATTTTTGCTCCGTGGCACAGGTAGCGCAGTTGCATTTCGTAATCCTCCGGGAAATTGCCGTCGCGGCAACCTCCATATTTTTCGTATAGTTCGCGCCGGAAAAAGATGGTTGGATTTATTACCGGAATCTCAATAAACTGCTTCAGCGCAATTTCTTCAGGCGTATGAAACGAGTTCGCCCAGTTTACAAAACGTCGGAAACCTTTATTCTCTGCGATGTGCGGAACATATTCAACTTCGCTGCCTACAAAGTCAATTGACGGATTATTCTCGAGATACTCGTATTGCATTTGTAGTTTTTCAGGATGAGCTAGATCATCAGCATCCATACGGGAAATGAAGCGGCCACGGGCATTTTTTAATCCGCAGTTCATGGCATTGGCAACACCCGGAATTTTTTCGTCGAGCAAAACAATACGCGAATCGTTTTGCCCGGCCTGCCCGGCAATTGCAGCACTTTTATCTGTGCTGTTGTTGTTTACTAAAAGCAGTTCGAAGTTGGTGAAACTCTGTTTTAAAATACTATCGATGGCGCGCTGCAACGTGAGTTCGGCATTATAAAAAGGCAGTATGACTGAAATTTCAGGATACATTTTAAGGCGCGGATTGAATTAGCGAGTTAGCTGATGAAAAACGTTCTCCAGGTTTTGTTGCTTTTCAAAAAGAGTAAGTAGCGTAAAGTTGTTCTCAACGGCAAACTGAAAAATGTTCTGCCGGATATCGGTTTCAGCTCCTGCTTCAATTTCCCATCCCAGTTCATTCTGAGCAACGCTGTTTACACCCGTAATTTGTAAAAGCTGTTCTTCCGAAACCTGTTCTTTAAAACCGGCAACCACAATTTGATTTTGAATGTTGATTCCGGCTTTTACATCCTTGATATTGCCATCAGCAACAATTTTCCCTTTGTTGATTATCAGTACGCGATTGCAAACAGCTTCTACTTCCTGCATAATATGCGACGACAGAATTACTGTTTTTTCTTTACTTATCTGCCGGATCAAAGTGCGAATTTCTTCCAGCTGGTTAGGGTCGAGACCGGTTGTTGGCTCATCCAATATCAAAATCGACGGATCGTGAATAAGCACCTGTGCCAATCCCACACGCTGGCGGTAACCTTTCGAAAGGGCTCGTATTTTTTTGTGTTGCTCAATTCCCAGTCCGGTAAGTTCAATCATTTCTGCAACACGCTGTTTTTTATTTTTCAGGTGGTAAAATCCGGCAGTAATCTCTAAAAACTCTTTTACGTATAGGTCGGTGTAAAGCGGATTATGCTCGGGCAGGTAGCCAATTTGCTTCTTATATTCGAGGTTTTGCCCCGAAACTTTTTGTCCATCGATTAAAATATCACCTTCATCTTGCGGAAGATAGCCGGTAATAATCTTCATTGTGGTAGATTTTCCGGCTCCGTTTGGTCCTAAAAAACCTACCAGTTCGCCTGTGTTTACAGTAAAGCTAATCGAATCGAGTGCTTTCTGCTTTCCAAACAATTTTGTGATATTCTGTGTTTCAACTATCATAATGAGAATGCAAAACAAAAATAGACTATTCTTTTTATTTTAGAAGCATTACTTTAAATTTGCATTTCAGCTTAACAGATTAATTGATGAAGGATCGTAATTTCAACTATATAAAAGATTTAACCCGCTATCAACGACAAGAAACAATAGAAGTAAATATTGGAGGAGTTCCTGTTGGGAGTAATCAGCCTATCCGAATTCAAACAATGACCGATACCAACACCACGGATACGGAAGCTACAATTGAGCAGATAATCCGTGTGGTAAAGGCGGGTGCCGACTATGTTCGTGTAACGGTTAAAGGAATGTCGGATGCCGAAAGTCTTAAAATTATTAAGAAAGAATTGGTTGACAGAGGGTATAATACTCCGTTGATTGCTGATATTCATTTCAATCCTAAATTAGCAGAAGTAGCTGCGCAATACGTTTCGAAAGTTCGGATAAATCCCGGAAATTTTTACGATAAACGAGCTCAGTTCAAAAATAAAATCTACACCGACGTAGAATACAACCAGGAGCTTGACATTATTGAAAAGCAGTTTGTACCGTTTATTCAGATGCTGAAAGATACCAAAACCGCAATGCGAATTGGTGCCAATCACGGATCGCTTTCCGACAGGGTAATGAGCCGTTACGGCGATACACCGGCGGGTATTGCTGAATCGGTGATGGAATTTCTGCGCATTTGTAAAAAGC